>CADALZ010000033.1 GCA_902788865.1 uncultured Bacteroidales bacterium
AACAGTTCCTTCTCCGCCATCTGCCACAACTCGTTTTCGGGCAGCTCATGGCCTGGCATCAAAACACGCCCGAACCACATACGTGCCATGTTGCGTGGCTGGAAGCAAGTGAGCTGGGTACCGTCGACATCGCCCCATAGGCTTGATGCAGTCAAATTGCAGTCGGTGTTGACGACTGGATCATCGCAGTAGTCGACGAGCTTCTTTCCGCAAAAAACGGCATTGCATGCCGAACCGCTTTGCATGACGGGAATTCTGTCAACAGGCTCGATTCTCACGGCAGCCATGATTCTGTCGAAACGTTCCTCGTACTTCCCAGACATGATGGCACCTCGATTCTCTTGCGTTCGTACATTCCATTAGTGCAACTAAACAGAATGTATCTTTGAGGTTGACGCGTTTCAGCGGTGCAAAATACAATGCCGAATTACTGCCCCATCGCTTGAGATAGTAAAAATGGTTTCCATTTGTGACCTTGACATCCCCGTTATTGCCAGTCGCCGTGCCACTGTTATATGCCTTTCGGCTTCCGTTGGTCAGCGTATAGAGGGGCACATCTGGAGCAGTACCGCTCGCAACTACCATTAGCGATCTACGCCTCAAGAGATTGCCCATGCCATCGAGGGACGCAAGAGTGTTGCCGTGCTGGTGAAGAACCACGGGCCTTTCACTTGGGGCAAGGATGCTGCCGAAGCCGTGCACAATGCCGTGGTGCTGGAGCAAGTGGCAAAGATGGCCTTCATCGCCAAGTGCGTGAACCCTGCCCTCACCATGAATCCGCTGCTGATAGAGAAGCACTATAGCCGTAAGCATGGACCAGGAGCGTATTATGGCCAAGGCCATAATAAATTAAAAAATTAAAATATTAAAACATTAAAATATCATATCTATGAAAAACATTTTTGATAATTGTGAAGTTTGGTGGGTAACTGGCGCACAGCTCCTGTATGGAGGTGACGCAGTGGTGGCAGTAGATGGTCACTCTAAGGAGATGGTGGAAGGTCTGAACGCTTCTGGCAACATCCCTGTGAAGATAGTTTATAAAGGTACGGCCAACTCTTCTAAAGAGGTGGAAGCCGTGATGAAGGCTGCTAATAACGATGAGCATTGCGTGGGTATCATCACATGGATGCATACCTTCTCTCCTGCCAAGATGTGGATCAAGGGACTGCAGGCACTCCAGAAGCCTCTGCTCCATTTCCATACGCAGTATAACGCAGAGATACCTTGGGGAGAGATAGATATGGACTTCATGAACCTGAACCAGAGCGCTCATGGCGACATTGAGTTCGGCCATATCTGCACCCGCATGCGTGTGCCTCGTAAGGTGGTATGCGGCTACTGGAAGAATGCCGATGTGCAGCAGAAGATAGCCGTATGGGCACGTGTGGCTGCAGGCGTGGCAGATGCCAAGAACGTGCGTTGCTTGATGTTCGGCATGAACATGAACAACGTGGCTGTGACAGATGGCGACCGTGTGGAGTTCGAGCAGCGTCTGGGTTACCACGTGGATTACTACCCCGTGAGCTCACTCATGGAGTATTATAAGAAGGTGACGGAGGCTGAGGCAGACGCACTGGTGGAGGAATATAAGAAGCTCTACACCATCAAGATAGACGAAAGCGGCGAGCAGGTGTACTGGGAGAAGGTGCGCAACAGTGCCAAAGCTGAGATAGCCCTCCGCAGAGTGCTGGAGGACGAGCATGCGACTGCTTTCACAACCAACTTTGACGACCTGGGCGATGCCGACATCGATGCGCCTGATTTCTGCGGATTCGACCAGATTCCTGGTCTTGCCTCTCAGCGCCTGATGCAAGAAGGCATAGGCTTCGGTGCCGAGGGCGACTGGAAGACCGCTTGCCTCTATCGCACCCTCTGGATCATGCAGCAGGGATTGCCGAAGGGCTGCTCTTTCCTTGAGGACTATACGCTCAACTTTGCTGGTGATCGTTCTTCTTGCCTGCAGAGCCACATGCTGGAGATCTGTCCGCTTATCGCCACAGACAAGCCAAAGCTGGAGGTACACTTCCTCGGCATAGGCATCCGCAAGCAGCAGACTGCCCGCCTGGTATTTACGTCTAAGGTAGGACACGGCATCAAGGCCACCGTGGTAGATCTGGGCAATCGCTTCCGCCTCATCTCACAAGAGGTGGAGTGCATAGAGCCCAAGCCTATGCCACACCTGCCTGTAGCATCGGCCCTGTGGGTACCACAGCCATCGTTCGAGGTAGGTGCAGGTGCTTGGATCTTGGCAGGAGGCACGCATCACAGTGCGTTCTCCTACGACATCACAGAAGAGTACTGGGACGACTTTGCCGAGATGCTGGGCATAGAATATGTACGCATCAACAAGCAGACAAACCTCATAGACTTCAAGCAGCAGCTGCGGAACAATGAGGTGTACTATATGCTGAATAAAGCCCTGAAATAAACATAATAACTGAATACTATGACACAAGACGATAGATATGTAATAGGACTCGACTATGGCAGCGACTCTGCACGTGCCTTAGTGGTGAACGCCTATACGGGCGAAACACTGGCCACCAGCGTGAAATATTATCCGCGCTGGGCGAAAGGGCTGTATTGCAATCCTTCTAAGAATCAATATCGCCAGCACCCACTGGACTATCTGGAGGTATTGGAAGCCACCATCAAGGAAGCATTGGCTCAATGTGCCCCTGATGTTGCTCAGAAGGTGGTGGGCATCGCCTTCGATACCACCGGCAGTACCCCTTGCTTTACAGACGAGACAGGCACTCCCCTCGCCTTGCTCCCAGAGTTTGCAGAGAACCCCAATGCGATGTTCGTGCTTTGGAAAGACCATACAGCCGTGAAGGAAGCTACAGAAATCAATGAGCTTTGCAAGCGTTGGCACACCGACTATACGGCTTATGAAGGTGGCATCTATAGTTCTGAATGGTATTGGGCAAAAGCCCTACACGTGCTCCGTGAAGACGAGGCCGTAAGAGCTAAGGCCTATAGCATCGTGGAGCATTGCGAATGGCTTCCCGCCATTCTCACAGGTGTGAAGAAGAGCAGCGACATAGTGCGCAGTCGCTGTGCCTGCGGCCATAAGGCCATGTGGCATCCGCAGTGGGGAGGGCTGCCAGAAGAGGAGTTCCTCACGACCCTCTCTCCGCTGCTGAAAGGATTCCGCGACAGATTGTTCACGCATACAGAGACAGCAGACAAGCCTGTAGGACACCTCACCGAAGAGTGGGCAGAGCGTCTGGGACTATCTGCTAAGGTAGTGGTGGCAGGAGGCGCATTCGACTGCCACATGGGTGCCGTGGGGGCCAACATCACTCCGCATACCTTCGTACGTGTGATAGGCACATCTACCTGCGATATCATGGTTTCCAGCTATGAGGAAATCGGCGGAAAGCAGATACAAGGCATCTGCGGACAAGTAGATGGTTCGGTGATACCTGGCATGGTAGGCTTGGAAGCTGGTCAATCAGGCTTCGGAGATATCTATGCTTGGTTCAGACGTCTGTTGGCTTTCCCTCTGCGTGAAATCATAGCCAACACCGGTCTTATAGATGCCGAGACCAAGGAAATGCTTATCAAAGAGACGATAGACAGCATCTTCCCTACCCTCAACGCAGAAGCAGAAAAGATACCTATTGGTGCAAGTGGCATCATAGCTACCGACTGGATGAATGGACGCCGCACACCTAATGCCAACCAACGCCTCACGGGCACCATCAGTGGCATCACGCTGGGTAGCGATGCTCCACGCATCTATCGTGCACTGGTAGAAGCCACGGCCTTTGGCTCTAAGGCTATCGTAGATTGCTTCCTCAATCAGGGCGTGAAGATAGACCATGTCATCGGCATTGGCGGCATCGCTATGAAGGATAAGTTTGTGATGCAAACACTGAGTGATGTCTTGGGTATGCCTATCAAGGTGTGTCGTGAATATCAGGCATGTGCTTTGGGTGCAGCGATGTTTGCAGCCACTGCTGCAGGTATATATAATAAGGTGGAAGATGCACAGAAGGCCATGAACTCTGGTTTTGCCATTGAATATCAGCCAAATCTGGAGAATACGGCTGCCTATGCAAAGCTCTATGCTGAGTATCAGAAGCTCGGAGCATTTACAGAAGCCAATGTCTAACTTATAACAACGGATTATACGGATTAAACAGATTATAATTCGTTTAAAAAGCTATCACTATGAAAACTAAAGCGATCATCACTACTCTCTGCTTGGCAGCTACACAGGGACTCTATGCTCAGCGTACTGCAACCATCAGCCTGTCGGCAGAAGGAAAGCAAATCATCCCCAAGGAAATCTATGGCCAGTTTGCCGAACATCTTGGCAGCTGTATCTATGGCGGACTCTGGGTAGGTGAGAACTCCCCTATTCCCAACATACAGGGCTATCGCACAGATGTGTTCAATGCCTTGAAGGAGCTGAAGGTGCCCGTGCTTCGCTGGCCAGGTGGCTGCTTCGCCGACGAGTATCACTGGATGGATGGCATAGGTCCACGTGAGAATCGCCCCAAGATGGTGAATAACAACTGGGGTGGAACCATCGAGGATAACAGCTTTGGTACGCATGAGTTCTTGAACCTATGCGAGATGCTGGGAGCAGAGCCATACATCAGTGGCAATGTGGGAAGCGGCACGGTGGAAGAACTGGCCAAGTGGGTGGAATACATGACCAGTGAGGGCGATAGTCCGATGGCACGCCTTCGTCGTCAGAATGGACGCGACCATGCTTGGAAAGTGAAATACTTAGGCGTGGGAAATGAGAGCTGGGGTTGTGGTGGAAACATGCGCCCTGAATACTATAGCGACCTCTTCCGTCGCTACTCTACCTATTGTAGAAACTATGATGGCAACGTGCTCTTCAAGGTAGCGAGTGGTGCCAGCGACTATGACTACAACTGGACAGATGTGCTGATGAAGCAAGTGGGCACCCGCATGAACGGTCTCTCTCTGCACTACTACACAGTAGCTGGCTGGAATGGCAGCAAGGGCAAGGCTACCAGCTTCACAGATGAAGATTATTTTTGGACATTGGGCAAGTGTCGTGAGATAGAAGATGTCATCAAGCGCCATTGTCAGATCATGGATACCTACGACAGGCAGAAACGTGTAGCCTTGATGCTCGATGAATGGGGCACTTGGTGGGATGTAGAGGAAGGTACCAATCCTGGTCATCTCTTCCAGCAGAATACCTTGCGTGATGCTTTTGTGGCTTCCCTGACCTTTGACATCTTCCATAAATACACAGATCGTCTGAAAATGGCCAACATCGCCCAGATAGTGAATGTGCTGCAGAGTATGATTCTTACGAAGAATGACCAGATGGTGCTCACACCTACCTACTATGTGTTCAAGATGTACAACGTACACCAAGATGCCACCTATCTGCCTATGCAAGTGATATGCGACCAAGTGCACGTGCGCGACAATCGCACAGTGCCTATGCTTAGCGCCACAGCTTCTACCAAGGATGGGAAGACGCACATCTCCCTCTCTAACATCGACCCACAACAGAAGCAGACGGTGACGATCAACTTAGGTACTCTCAAGGCCAGTAGAGTGAGTGGAGAGATGCTTACCTCAGCCCACCTGACAGATTATAACGACTTCGGTAAAGCAGAGGTAGTTCATCCACAGGCATTCAGTGGTGCAAAGCTCCAGAAAGGCATCCTCACAGTGGAATTGCCAGCCAAGAGTATCGTCACGCTGGAATTGCAATAGAAGACGCTCTCGTCAGAAATATATTGAGGAAAGATAGGAAATAATGTTTTATTGCACTATCTTTGTGCTCAGAAATAACAAAACAAGACATCATGAACGATAACAAACTGATGAACAGAGCAGCCGACAATATCCGTCTGTTGGCTGTATCTATGGTAGAAAAGGCAAAGTCGGGACACCCAGGCGGAGCCATGGGCGGAGCAGACTTCATCAATGTGCTCTTCTCCGAATATATGGTATTCGACCCTGAGAATCCGACGTGGGATGGTCGTGACCGCTTCTTCTTGGATCCTGGTCACATGTCACCTATGCTCTATGCACAGTTGCACCTCTTCGGCTACTACACAATGGACGAGTTGAAGAACTTCCGTCAGTGGTACAGCCCTACGACAGGACACCCAGAACGTGAAATCGAGCGTGGTATAGAGAACACCTCTGGCCCTCTGGGACAGGGACATACCTATGCTGTAGGTGCAGCGATGGCAGCCAAGTTCCTCAAAGCTCGTTTTGGCGATGTGATGAATCAAACCATCTATGCCTATATCTCTGATGGCGGCATTCAGGAAGAGATCTCACAGGGTGCCGGACGTGTGGCTGGTACATTAGGACTCGACAACCTCATCATGTTCTATGATGCCAATGAGATTCAGCTCTCTACTACGGTAGCAGAGGTGACAAGTGAAGACACAGCCAAGAAGTATGAGGCTTGGGGATGGAAGGTTATCACCATCGATGGTAACGACCCCGACCAGATACGCAGTGCCCTGAACGAGGCAAAGGCTGAGAAGGAACGCCCTACACTCATCATCGGACATACAGTGATGGGCAAGGGAGCACGTCGTGCAGACGGCACCAGTTATGAAAATTGCACAGCTACCCACGGTGCTCCATTGGGTGGTGATGCCTATATCAATACCGTAAAGAACTTAGGTGGCGACCCTGAGAATCCTTTCGTGGTATGGCCAGAAGTGAAGAAACTTTACGATAAGCGTAAAGCCGAGCTGAAGAAGATTATGAAAGAGCGCTACGCTGCACGTGATGCCTGGGAAAAGGCAGAGCCTGAGAAAGCAGCCCTGCTGAAGGAGTATTTCTCTGGTAAGGCACCTAAGGTGGATTGGAGCAGCATAGAGCAAAAGCCTAACCAACCTACACGTAATGCCTCTGCCACCGTGCTTAGTCTATTGGCTAAGCAGGTAGGTAACATGGTAGTAGCCAGTGCAGACCTCTGTAATTCTGACAAGAGTGAAGGTTTCTTGAAGCAGACGCACGCTTTCAAGAAAGGCGACTTCAGTGGTGCTTTCTTCCAGGCTGGTGTGAGTGAGCTCACCATGGCTTGTGTGATGATAGGTATGGCTCTTCATGGCGGCGTGTTGCCAGCATGTGCTACCTTCTTTGTATTCTCCGACTATATGAAGCCTGCGCTCCGTATGGCCGCCCTCATGGAAACCCATATCATCTTCTTCTGGAGTCATGATGCCTTCCGTGTAGGTGAAGACGGACCTACGCACCAACCTGTAGAGCAGGAAGCACAGCTGCGCTTGCTGGAGAAGCTGAAAAACCATCATGGACGCAACTCTATGCTGGTGCTACGCCCTGCAGATGTCAATGAAACCACAGAAGCATGGAAGTTGGCTGTAGAGAATATCTATGGTCCTACTGGCATCATCCTCTCACGTCAGAATGTAGAGAATCTTCCAGAGGGCAATGACTACAGCCTCGTGGCTAAGGGTGGCTACATCGTTGCTGGTTCTGACGATAATCCAGACGTTATCCTCATCGCTTCTGGTTCCGAAGTTTCTACACTGGTGGCTGGTGCCAAGTTACTCAGAGAAGATGGTGTACGCGTACGTATAGTTTCCGTACCATCTGAGGGACTTTTCCGCTCCCAGGTACCAGGCTATCAAATCAAGGTACTCCCCTTCCGCAAGAAGAAGTTTGCGCTCACAGCTGGCCTCTCTTTCGCTATGCGTGGCTTAGTAGGACCTTACGGAAAGATCTGGGGTATGGATTATTTCGGCTTCTCTGCTCCGTATAAGGTACTGGATGAGAAACTGGGTTTCAATGCCGAGAATGTGTATAAGCAAGTTAAAGCAATGTTGAAATAATATGGAAGTAAAGACTATCGGACTTTGTTCAGATCATGCAGGCTATGCCCTGAAAGAGTATGTTAAGTCATGGCTCTCTGCCAAAGGTTGGGGATTTGTGGACTTTGGAACATTCAGCACTCAGAGCTGCGACTATCCAGATTTTGCACATCCCATGGCAGAAGCCATTGAAAAAGGTGAGGTCTATCCAGGTATTGCCATCTGTGGTACAGGCAACGGCATTGCCATGACACTCAACAAGCATCAAGGCATTCGTGCTGCACTCTGCTGGAAACCTGAGATTTGCGAACTTGCCCGTAAGCACAATGATGCAAACGTTCTGGTGCTTCCTGGTCGTCACCTCACCAATGTAGAGGCAGATGCTATCCTGGAAGTGTTCTTCACTGCTGAATTTGAAGGCGGAAGACATGAACGTAGAGTGAAAAAAATCCCTGTGTGATTTTTTGGGAAAAAAGTTTGCAGTTTGCAAAATACTTATTACTTTTGCAACCGCAAACGCAGTTAGGAGCGTAGCTCAGTTGGTTTAGAGCGCTTCAGTCACATTGAAGAGGTCATCGGTTCGAGCCCGATCGTTCCTACAATCAGAGAGGCTAAGTATTCTTAGTCTCTCTGTTTGTTTATCTTTTGGGCGTGCCCTGTGGAGCACCATCTCTGAAGAATTGTTCCTCACGCAGATAGCGTAGTCTTCGCTCCGCACGCTGTTTCAAGGACGCATAGCGTTCTGGTCGCCTGACTGTCTCCAACTCTTTCAGAAACAACTCATAGTAGTATTGCTCGTTACGCTCATCCCTCAAAGCTCCATAGAGATAGGCCAACTGGCAGATATTTGTGAGGTTTTTCTGATACTCCAGCGAGCGCTTATAGCTATCTATGGCATCGCGATACTTGTATTTTGCAATCTCATTCATTGCTTTCTGGTCATAGATGGAATACATCAGTGCACTGTCAGGTAGAAGCAAATCTATGGCAGTTTCTGCATGGCGTACTCCATCCTCATATTCGCCTACTATATCGCACACCATACTTAACTCTGCATAAATATAACCATTGGGAATAATGCTCCGTTCTCGCGCTTCATCCAGCAAGTCGAAAGCCTCCCTCCTACGCCCTATACGAGCATTGGCTACCCCTGCATAATAGAGGGAAGAAGCATCTCGGAAGCCTGCCTCTCGAAGCTTTCTATACTCCTCTATTTCTTCATCAAACTGCCTCAACTCATGAAGGATATAAGCTCGCAGATTGTTCACTGGCAAGTTGGTAGAATCCACATTATAATAAAGGTCTAGATAATAGAGTGCCATCTCGTTCATCCCTATCTGATTGTAGATACGTGCCAAGCTCTGTACATTGCCATAGTCCTCTATATCGCGTTCTGCTATTAATTCCCGATAAGCGATAGTAGAATCTACATCGCCCATGCGCTCATAGCAGCGAGCCACCAATACTAAGTCTTCATCTACTGTATCATTACGTAACAAATCATTGCAGAGGTCTATGCTCTTACGGTAGTATCCACGAGCATAGTAGCACTTAGCCAATGAGCGTTGCAGCGTATCACTGGCATGTAGTTGAAGAGCTCGTTCATAGAGCTCTTGAGCTCGTTTAGTTCGGTTCTTGTCTTGATAGATGTCTGCCAAGCGAAGCATAAGCTGCCAATTGGTAGAATCGTTCTGCAGGCTATCTTGCAAAGCCTGTATATCACGCTGCCTCACCACTGTCCCTGTCTTCTGAGCATAGAGAGGCATAATCATCAAGACTATGAGCAGCCAAAGGAAAGAGAATCTTTTCATGTATCTCACTTTAGAGTTTTTCTTTTCAAACATACAAAAAAGAGAGCATATAAGCACATTTGTGTAATGTTTATTAACAATAAAAAGGCGAAGTAACCCTATAACTTAAAAAATTGTATTATCTTTGTAACAATTTACAATGTGAAGATACTTTATCTATGGAAACAAACGGAATTATTATGCTGGTACTGAGACTGCTTGGCTCTCTGGCACTGCTGATGTATGGTATGAAAACCATGAGTGATGCCTTACAGAAGATGGCAGGACCACAGTTACGACATGTGCTTGGTGCCATGACAACCAACCGATTTACAGGAATGCTGACTGGTATACTAGTCACTGCTGCCGTGCAGTCATCTACAGCTACCACTGTGATGACTGTTTCTTTTGTCAGTGCAGGACTACTTACCCTCGCACAGGCCATCAGCGTGATCATGGGTGCCAATATAGGTACCACACTTACGGCATGGATCATGTCTGCAGGTTTCTCCTTCAATATCACAGATTTCGTTTGGCCATCTTTCGTCATCGCCATCATATTGATTTACAACAAGAAACGCCGCACGGTAGGTGACTTCCTCTATGGTGTGGCTTTCATGTTCCTTGGCTTGGGCACACTTCGCCAAACGGGTGTGGATATGCATCTGGGTGAGCAACAGGCCGTGCTGGATTTCTTCTCAAGCTTCGACCCTCAGAGTTTCACTACTACAATCACGTTCCTGATCATTGGTGGTATCCTTACCATGTGCGTTCAGTCATCTGCAGCTGTAATGGCTATCACCATGATACTCTGTTCCAGCGGTGTTCTGCCTATTTATCAAGGTATTGCGCTGGTCATGGGTGAAAATATCGGAACTACAGTCACGTCAAATATTGTGGCGCTTTCGGCAGGTACTCAAGCACGACGGGCAGCCTTAGCTCATATGTTTTTCAACGTTTTCGGTGTATGCTGGATACTCTGCGTATTCCAACCGTTCGTAGATTTTGTCTGCTCTCTGGTGGGCTATGATGTGACTATGACCAAGGAGTCAGTGAGCACTGAGCTTTTCCTTGCCAATGCTGCCAAACTAAGTTTCGTACTGGCAGCTTTCCATACCTGCTTCAACTTAGTGAACACAGGCATCTTAATCTGGTTTATACCACAAATAGAGAAGTTGGTCTGCGCCATCATCAAGCCAAAGGCAACAAGTGAAGAAGAAGACACACGCCTACGATACATCAGTAGTGGTATCATGAAGACGCCTGAAATCTCTGTGCTCCAAGCTCAGAAAGAAATTGCTCTCTTCGCAACACGCATCCAGCGCATGTATGGCATGGTGAGAGAACTCTTCAATATGTCTGTAGATCCAAACACCAAGAACGAAGATTTCCAGAAACTTTTCATTCGCATAGAAAAGTATGAGGATATCTCCGACAACATGGAAATAGAGATAGCTCGTTATTTGGAACAAGTGAGTGACGCCCACCTGAGTGATGAAACCAAAGCAAAGATTCGCTCTATGATGCGTCAAATCAGTGAGATAGAGAGTATTGGAGACGCATGTTACAATTTGGCTCGCACACTGCATCGCAAGCAGGAGCAGCATAAAGTATTCACTGAGAAACAGAGAGAAGACTTACTAGAAATGATCAATTTGACAGACGACTCTCTGACTCAGATGAATCGGGTGCTCACTGGCCACAGAGAAGATCTGTCAATCACAGAGACCAATCGTCTGGAACGTCATATTAACGAGCTGCGTGATCATCTGAAGGCGGAAAACATCAACTCCATCAATGATCATGAATACGACTATGCCGTCGGCACCATGTTCACAGACCTCATCAATGAATGCGAGAAACTGGGTGACTATGTGGTGAATGTGGTAGAAGCACGTTTGGGGAAATAAGCTGATAAATGCGATTAGAACCATAAAAAACATTAACAGCGATACATATTTACAGATAATTGTAGTATCTTCGCAGCGTTAAAACGTATTGCCTATGAATCCTATAAAGATAAGAAACATCCTGAACACGGTGTTCATGATACTGGCTATCGCTGCTGTGATTATCTATTTCGTTGCAGATTTTCAGACATTTATCTATGTGGCTGCAGTGGCCATATTTATAAAGGTGGTGGAATTCATTATTCGATTTACCTTCTGAAAGTACTTTCTGCATAATGAGGAGATTTCTCACAGTGATGTTGTTGCTGGTCATTGCCAGCACAGGGCTCTATGCGCAGCGCCGTCTGAATACAGGCACTAACATAGATCAGAATGGAAACCAGATAGACCCAAGCCGTCAGCTCAATTCTTTGGGAAATGATAGCGTGGAGATTGAAAGTCTGGCTCCCAAGCTTTTCATGTGGCGCATCGATGAGACTCTGGGTAATACTTCACGCATACAAGTAGATACGGTAGAGCTTAACTATCAGAATCTTAACCATCTGACTGAAGGTATCATTGGGCACTACAACCATCTGGGTAACTTGGGTTCTCCCAGACTATCACGCCTTTTCCGTGAACGCGACTATGGCACTGAAACATCATTGTTTCTCCAACCTTATGCAGGCTTTTTCTTCAAGCGTCCCAGTGAGATGAATTTCACCAACAGCAACATTCCTTATACCAATATCACTTACAATAAAGCAGGTAATAAGGTCACTGGTGAAGATCGCTTCAAGACGTATTTCTCTGCCAATGTAAATAAGCGCATGGCTTTCGGATTTAACTTCGACTACCTGTATGGGCGAGGTTACTACAGCAATCAAGGTACAGCTTATTTCAATGGTGGCATCTTTGCCAGCTATCGCGGAAACCGCTATGAACTTCATGCCATGTACAACAATTTCTACCTGAAGCAGAACGAGAATGGTGGGATCAAAGACGATGAATACATAAAACACCCAGAAAACATGGCTGAAGGAAAGAAAGAATATGAAACTAACAACATTCCCGTAGTAATGGAATCGTCTGCCAATCGAAACCATAACGCCACGATCTTTCTTACTCATCGCTATAAAGTAGGATTCGAGCGTCGGACATTCCAGCCAAAGGCAGATGCAGACGGGAATATTCCAATTCCCAAACAGCCAAACGACAGCATTGCTTCAGACAGCACAGCCAACATGCCTGCCGTGCCTATGGATACCATCTATGAATATGTGCCTGTAACCAGTTTCATCCACACTTTAAAAGTGGAGCGTTCACGTCACTCTTTCCACTCGGGTGATGAGAATACTGTGCAGTATCCTAATTCCTATTTTGATGAGACGGCTTCGATGGATTCTACAGTGGCATTCAGCGTAAAAAATGTGCTGGGCATTGCTTTGTTGGAAGGTTTCAATAAATATGCCAAGGCTGGACTGACGGCATATATCTCCCACAAGCTAAGTCATTATACATTGATGAATGCAGATACGACCTTGTTGAATCCTAAAAACCAGACATTCAATGAGCATGAGGTATATGTAGGTGGAGAATTGGCCAAGCGAGCAGGACAGACCTTCCACTACAACGTGAATGGCGAAATAGGCATCATGGAAAAGGCTACAGGCCAATTCCGCATCAATGGTAATGCTGACTTAAACCTGCCATTCATGCATGATACACTACGTGTAATGGCTCGTGCTCGTATCTCCAACAATCTACCGACTTTCTACATGCGTCACTACCATTCCAACCATTTTATGTGGGATAATGATGATATGGATAAGGAATTCCGTATTCGAGTAGAAGGCGAAATTGACAATCCTGGCACTGGAACCAACCTACGCGCTGGTTTGGAGACTATAAAAAATTATACGTACTTCAATGCTTCTGCCCTCCCTACACAATGGGGGGAGAATATCAAGGTAGCAGATGTGACTCTCACACAAAACTTCAAGTTGGGCATCCTACATCTCGATAATGAAATCACTTGGCAGAAGAGTAGCAACCAGAGCGTGCTCCCACTGCCTACATTCAACTTCTACCACAATCTCTACCTGCTCACAAAGGTAGCCAAGAAAGTGCTTACTCTGCAGATTGGTGCAGATGTACGTTATTTCAGTAAATATAATGCTCCAACTTATACAGCAGCCATAGAACAATATCACTTGCAAGATCCTGAGAACTCAGTATCTATTGGTGCCTATCCTATAGTGAACGTATATGCCAATTTCCAACTTAAGCGCACACGTTTCTTTGTCATGATGCACCACGTCAATGCTGGCATGGGCAACAAGAACTACTTCTTGGCACCTCACTACCCAATGAATCAGAACATCTTGAAGTTTGGCTTGTCTTGGAATTTCTATGATTGATACTGCCATGCGAAGAGTTGCCCAAGTACTATTCTTTATCTTACTGGCTTTCGGCCTTTTTTATGTATGGAAAGCCACTAAAGAGTCAGCGCCACATTATCATCCTCGCGACTATGATGAGATTGCTAAAGAGGGAGTACTACGTGCTACTATGGAATATAATGCCATCGACATGCATGCTGAAGGCGATAGCATAGGTGGCTTTTTCTATGAGATGATTCACAGTTTTGCACGCGATCATGGACTGCAGGTATCTATCAAACCGGAGATGAGTTTGGAGAAGCGAACTGAAGGAATCAACAGTGGTGAGTTTGATGTCGTGGCTCATGGGATCCCATCGACCAGCGATTTGAAGGATACATTGCTACTCACCTCTCCCATCCTGCTCAGTAAACTGATTTTAATTCAGCGTAAGCCACTCAATGCTGAAGATTCCTTAAAATATATCACCAGTCAGATACAACTGGCAGGAAAGACTGTACATGTCACCAGCGGACGTTCTGTTATCACACGCATGGAGCATCTCAGCAGTGAGATTGGTGACACCATTTTTTTAGCAGAAGAGACACGTTATGGCAACGAGCAGCTCATCTCCATGGTGGCTCATGGTGATATTGACTATGCTGTTTGTGAAGAATTCATAGCCAATTTAGCAGCAGACAGTCTGCCACAGATAGATATTCACCTTCCTATCGGATTCACTCAATTCTATTGCTGGGGGCTCAACAAAAAATCCCCAGCCCTTCTTGATAGCATCAACCTCTGGTTGGAAAGCTACCTCAAGAGCCGGGAATATAGGGCGCTGAGGAAAAAATATTTCTAAACTATAACGCCTTCACTTCTTCAATCCACCCTGCAGAAGAAGCATCGCTCGGCATTCGCCAGTCTCCACGAGGACTGATGGCCACACTACCTACCTTCGGACCATCAGGCAGACAAGAACGCTTGTATTGCTGGGCAAAGAAGCGCCAACAGAAGGTACGCAACCATTTCTTAATAGTGTCCTCGTCATACACACCTTCAAAGGTTTGTTTGGCAATGAAATAGATCTTGGCAGGACGGAAGCCACAACGCATGAAGTAGTACATGAAGAAATCATGAAGTTCATATGGGCCAACCAAATCCTCGGTGATTTGCTTGATATTCCCTTGCTCATCGGCAGGAATCAGTTCCGGACTGATTGGTGTATCCACTATATCGAGTAAGGTGTTGCGGGCTGCTTCATCCATATCATGCAATGCCACCCACTTCACCAGATGACGTACCAACGTCTTTGGCACACTAGCATTGACACCATACATAGACATGTGGTCACCATTATAGGTGGCCCATCCCAGAGCCAGCTCAGAAAGGTCACCTGTACCCACTACCAACCCATTCATCTGGTTGGCTACATCCATTAATATCTGTGTACGCTCACGCGCCTGCGTGTTCTCATACACTACATTATGGTTGGTCGGATCATGGTCTATATCTTTAAAGTGCTGCTCACAGGCAGCCTTGATACTTATCTCCCTGGTAGTGACCCCAAGCTCATTCATCAGATTCACGGCATTGTCGTGCGTACGGTCTGTAGTGCCAAATCCTGGCATAGTGATGCCCGTGATGCCCTTGCGTGACCAGCCCAACTTGTCGAATGTACGCACACAGACCAGCAAGGCCAAAGTAGAGTCCAGACCACCAGAAATACCCACCACTACGTTCTGGGCATTGATATGCGTCAGACGCTTAGCGAGTCCTGCAACCTGAATGGCAAAGATTTCCTCACAGCGCTCATCGAGCATAGGCCCCTGTGGAACGAAAGGATGTGGTTCATAGCGGCGAGTCAATACGATATCTGTTCCTGTCTTCAATGGCACAGAAACGTGCAGAGGCACATCAGAGGCATAAAAGGCATGACAGGTAGAGAACGTGGTATTTACACGACGCTCTGTACGAAGGTACTCCACATCTATCTCACTTACCACAATCTGTGGTTCCAGACTGAAACGTTCATTGGCAGCCAACAACTTTCCATTCTCATAGATTAGTCCATTGCCAGCATACACCACATCTGTACTAGACTCTCCGAAGCCACAGGAACTATAAACATAGCCTGAGATACAACGGGCTGATTGCTGGCTTAACAATTGACGCAAATAAGCATTCTTCCCAATGACTTCATCCGAAGCAGAAAGGTTGAATATGATATCTGCTCCATGAAGAGTGTGATAGGTGCTTGGCGGAATCGGAGCCCATACATCCTCGCAAAGCTCAATACCGAAGGTAGCTGTAGGTGTTTCAAACAGAATTTCCGCTCCAAGAGGTACATTCTGTCCACAGAGCCGGATTGAAGTCTCAAGTACCTCCGTAGCACTGGTGAACCAACGTTTCTCGTAAAATTCCTTATAGTTAGGAAGATAGGTCTTTGGCACTACACCCAGTATTTTGCCATGCTGACAAACCACAGCTGCATTAAGCAACATGCCATGAACAGCCACAGGCATACCCACAATATAAGCCACATTCAGTTGGCGTGTCTCATCTAGCAACTTCATCAGTGCCAGCTCGGCCTGATCCAGCAGTAACTGTTGGGCAAAAAGATCACCACAGCTATAGGCTGTTATACTTAGCTCTGGGAAGCAGACTATCTCTACCCCCTTCTCTTCTGCTTGCTTGATTTGCTCAATGATGCAATCTGCATTATACGCACAATCTGCCACCTTCACACCAGGAACGGCAGCAGCTACTTTTACATATCCGTAGTTCATAACATATATCTATTTGACTACAAAGATAATGCAAGCCGAGAGCAGAACAAAATATGTGAGCATATTTTTTATGCTGAGGCGCAGCTTATCTTCGCTTAGGCAAAGATAATGCAAGCCGAGTGCAGAACAAAATATGTGGACATATTTTTTATGCGAACGAAAGAAAAGGGAAATAAAAAAGCCTCGGAAGATTCCGAGACTCTCTCTTTAAGTTGGGGTGCCCAGTGGGACTCGAACCCACGACATTCAGAACCACAATCTGACGCTCTAACCAACTGAACTATGGGCACCATATGCGCTCCCTTTCGGAAAAGCGATGCAAAGATAGGGTTTCTATTTGAATCTGCCAACTATTTCAGGAAAATTTTTCTCCACTAAGCTTAATTCATTGTCTCTCCCTTATGAAAAATGGCAGAGAGCGACTGCAAGAACACTTGTCTATGATCATTGAGCGTCTTCAGCAAGGATGCCTGAAGAGCAGTATCCATGCCTGTTTGTCCTTCTAGCTCAAAACCATTACGATTAGCCAAGAAGAGAGCAATGCCACCATCGTTCACAGCATAGATACGGGCACGATCCACCAAGTTACGATCCAGATAGTAGCAAGTACTGCCCTCACAAAACAGATTTGTGACATTCATTGGGAGAGAAAGAGTGTTCTGGTCAGATAAAGTAATAACTGAGGCATTCATCGAACTATTGAGGGGAGTTGCTGCCTCTTGCTTTTTAGTCAGCAGATAGAGAGAAGTCACAGCTACCAAAAGGGCTGCAGCAATGCTAAGCCACCGTTTTACAGCCCGTGTCCTCCCCTTCTGCTCTGTGCGGAGCACAGCCTTGGGCAGACGAGCCTCCAACTGCTCCCAACTTCCTGTGGGCAGTGGCTCTTCGTAGTCGTTAAGCTTCTGTCCGAAGCGTTCCAACCAGGGTTCTTGATTCTCTAATGCTTTCATTCTCTATTCTCCTTTATCCAATTCTTTATTTTCTCTGTCAGCAGAGCTTTGGCACGTACCAGCTGTGAAGCTGAAGAACGTTCTTTGATGCCCAGCATCTCTGCAATCTCACGATGCGACTTGTCTTCCAACACGTAGAGGTTGAATACGGTGCGATAGCCTTCTGGCAATTCACCAAGCAGCTGCATCAGCACCTCAGAAGGTATCTGTTCCACGTCTTCAGCATCGGGCACTTCATCGGCCAAAGGCGTTGAGTCTATATCTGTGCTTTCACGCAGCAAGTCACTCTTACGCAGGTATTGTAAGGCCTCATTGCGCATCAGCACCATGAGCCATGACTGCAAAGAGCCCTCACCACGCGACTCAAACTGAGCGATAGAGGTATAGACCTTGATGAAGCCGTCTTGCAGCAAATCGTGGGCTGTCTCACGATCGTTCACAAAACGCATAAGGTAAGCATACAAGCGGGGGGCATACTGCTCATAGAGCACCCTGAACGCGGTATGGTCTCCTTCTGCACAACGACGAACCAGTTCCTCTTCTGTGTATAACTTTTTTTGCACCTGTTCTATAATTTAAATGCTACGACTGCAAAAATACTGCATCTATTTAGAAAAATAAAATCTGAAAGCAAAAAAATGCTCCTCATCCTGGGGAGAGGAGCATCTTAGCTTGTTTTTCAAGAATAATTTACTTGGTTGGATGAATCATTTTCCAGATACCAGCAGCACATGCAGCACCCACAAATGGACCTACGATGAAAATCCAAAGATTAGTCAATGCCGTACCACCCTGGAAGATTGCAGGAGCGATAGAACGTGCTGGGTTCACAGAAGTACCTGTGTAACGGATGCAAACCAAATGAACCAGAACAAGGCTCAGACCAATGGCCAAACCAGCGAAGTTGTTTGTAGCACCGTTTGTCTTAGAAGTAGCACCAAGTACAACGAGCACGAATACGCAGGTGAAGATAATCTCTGCCAGCAAACCACCGATAACGCTTACACCAGCCTGCAGGTCATTAGCACCTGTACCAGACAGTGATTCTACATTGCTGGTCAGCAACCACAGCAGGATAGAGCCAATAAAAGCGCCAATCACCTGGAACAGCATGTACATGCCACAATCCTTGGCGTTCATACGACCAGTGAGATAGCAACCCAGTGTTATGGCTGGATTAATGTGGCAACCAGAGATACCACCGATTGTGTAAGCCATAGCTACTACAGCCAGACCAAAAGCGAATGCCGTACCTACCACAGCAGGGATGTTTGCTATAGGATCACAACCTAAGCTGACGGCTACGCCACAACCCATCAAAACGAGCACCATAGTGCCCACCATTTCTGCTAAATACTTTTTCATAACCAATATAATTTAAATGAGTTAATAGTATTCATACGCTTACTTGACTACAAATATATAAAAAACTTTCTAAAAAAACATTTTTATCTTCTTTTTATAATAAAAAATCAAATAACGTTTGAGAATTCATAAATAACCATTAAATTTGCATCGGGTTTAGAAGATTGTATAGTCATCCCTATTCAGTGGCTATGCAAAAAACACGTTAATATTGTTTATTTATGTGGAGAGACGGTTATTCGTGAGAACAGCCGTCTTTTTTATGTCAGTCGTCAAATCTCTGGAGAATGCTTCCGTAGGCATCTATCCTTCGATCACGGAGGAATGGCCACCAACGTCGCACCTGCTCACAGCGTGCCATGTCCACTTCCACCACTAAGCATTCAGGGGCCTCGTCACCTGCCTGAGCAATGATTTCTCCCTGCGGACCTGCCACGAAGCTATGCCCCCAGAACTGTATGCCACCCGTCTGTCCTGATGGATCTGGTTCATGCCCCACTCTATTCACAGCGATTACAGGCAGTCCATTGGCCACCGCATGACCACGCATCACAGTCTGCCAAGCTCCTTGCTGGCGTGCTTTTTCCTCGTCAGTATCCGTGCTCTCCCAACCTATGGCTGTGGGATAGATCAACAACTCAGCCCCACGCATGGCCATCAATCGAGCTCCTTCTGGATACCACTGATCCCAGCAAACCATCAACCCCAGCTTACCAAGTGAGGTCTGGATAGGCTGGAATCCCAGATCGCCTGGGGTGAAGTAAAACTTCTCATAGTAAGCAGGATCATCAGGGATATGCATTTTGCGGTACTTGCCAGCCACAGAGCCATCTGTGTCGAACACCACAGCTGTGTTATGGTAGAGTCCTGCAGCCCTGCGTTCAAAGAGAGAGGTCACCAACACGATACCCAGCTCTGCTGCCAACTCACCATAGAAGACTGTGGAAGGACCAGGAATAGGCTCTGCCAGGTCAAAGTTGTCCACATTCTCCACTTGGCAGAAGTACAGCGTATTGTGCAGCTCTTGTAGCACCACAAGCTGTGCCCCTTTAGCTGCACATTCACGCACCCCAGCAGCCATGCGCTGCTTATTCTGCTCAATATCCGTTGTGCAGGCTTGCTGCACCATTCCTATTTTTAGCATATTAGTTTAGTGTTTAGTGTTTAGAGTTTAGGGGAGTGTTTTTGAGTTTTGGGGAAAATCCCAGCTAATATATTATAAGTTGTTATTGACTCCAAATACTGCTTAGAGTTTACAGCTTACACTCTAAACTCTAAACCCTAAACTCTAAACCAAATCTATTTCTTTTTCCAAAGTTTCGTCATATCCTCCAGCGTCTTGCCTTTGGTTTCTGGCACAAGCTTCCATACGAAGAGGGCTGCCACCACACAGATGACACCATAGAGCGCATAGGAGAAGAAATGACCAAAGTTCACGCCCATACTACCCAAGCGCATGTTATACATAGGCAGGAAGGTAGATGACACGATGAAATTGAAAATCCACTGAAATGCCACAGCTATGGCCACAGCCTGACTGCGGATAGTGTTTGGGAATATCTCTGAGATAAGTACCCAGCAGATAGGTCCCAAACTGAACATAAATGAGGCACTATAGACCATGATGCTCAGCACAGGAATGATGCTGGGGATGCCACTTACCACACTACTCACTGCTACGCCAAAAGCTCCTATGGCCATGCCTACAGAGCCACTGATAAGCAAAGGCTTACGTCCCAACTTCTCCACAGTAAACACAGCCAAGAGTGTAAAGGTGATATTGACCACACCCATCAGCACAGTCTGTACCATCGGATTGCCCATGCCCATGCTCTCGAAGATACGCGGAGCAAAGTAGAGCACGGCATTGATGCCAATGGCTTGCTGGAACACACTGAGCATGATGCCAATGAAAATCACCATCCATCCATAGGCGAAAAGACGCTCTGTCTTCTGCTCTGCCGTACTACGGATCTCATTCAGAATGACACGTGCCTCTGAAGAACCATTAATGCGCGTAAGTACCTGGAGGGCACGATCGTCTTGCCCACTCATCACCAAGTAACGAGGCGTCTCTGGCACCAGCAAGATGAGCAGGGCAAAAAGACCTGCTGGCACAGCCTCACTGACAAACATCAGTCGCCAGCCTGTGGCTGTGGTCCATGCAGCTGCATCAGGATTGATTACCTGATTCACCCCATTGACCAGATCTACCACTGGATTGGCGTGGCTTCCCAAAATCAGGAAGTTGACGAAATAGACCACCAACTGACCAAAGATAATGGCAAACTGGTTCCAAGACACCAACTTTCCACGTATGCCTGAAGGAGCCACCTCTGCGATATACATTGGGCAGATGGCGGAGGCCAATCCCACGCCTATACCACCCAGTACTCGATAAACGTTGAACATCACGAGCAGGGCAAACGATGGCACTCCCTGACTGAAAAAGAGAAACTCAGGATCATAACTTCCCAAGGCTGACAAGAAGAATAGCACACCTGCCACAAAGAGTGAACGCTTACGCCCCAGACGAGAGGCGAAAACGCCAGACAGCGCACTACCGATGATACATCCTATCAGCGCACTCGATGAAGTAATGCCATGCAGGGCATCTGTATATTGGAAGTCGGAAGCTCCCATGAAGAATGCCTGCAGTCCTTTCTCTGCCCCAGAGATAACGGCTGTGTCATATCCGAAAAGCAGGCCACCCAATACCGCCACAAGGACGATAGAGAAAAGGTAGCCTGAGCTACCTTTTTCATTGTTTGCCATATACTTATACCTTATTTAATATACATATTCACGATAGCTTCATACAGTTCTTGCTTGCCACTATGCTGAACAGGCTCACCATGTGCCTTGGCATAGTCCACGAGTTCTTCGAGTGTCATCTTGCCTTCCTCGAAGCGCTTACCCTCACCACTGTCGAAAGAGGCATAGCGGTCTTTCACCATCTGGCAGATTGGCGAATGCTCGATCAGGTCTGCTGCATTCAGCAGAGCACGAGCCATGGCATCCATACCGCTGATATGGGCGATGAAGATGTCTTCTGGATCTGTAGAGTTTCTGCGCAGCTTAGCATCGAAGTTAGAGCCACCATTGCCCAGACCGCCATTGCGGATGATCTGCATCATGGCCTGGATAAGGTCGTAGTTGTCGATTGGGAACTGGTCGGTATCCCAGCCATTCTGATAGTCACCACGGTTGGCGTCGATAGAACCCAGCATGCCATTATCTACAGCCACTGTGAGTTCATGTTCGAAGGAGTGGCCAGCCAGTGTAGCATGGTTCACCTCGATGTTCACCTTGAAGTCCTTGTCCAGTCCGTTGGCACGCAGGAAGCCTATCACAGTCTCTGTATCTACGTCATACTGGTGCTTGGTAGGCTCCATAGGCTTTGGCTCAATGAGGAAGGTTCCCTTGAAGCCCTTGGCACGGGCATAGTCACGAGCTGCTGTGAGCATCTTGGCCAGGTGGTCTTTCTCACGCTGCATCTGAGTGTTCAGCAAGCTCATATAACCCTCACGACCGCCCCAGAACACATAGTTGGTGCCACCCAACTTGATGGTAGCATCGATGGCATTCTTTATCTGCACAGCAGCACGAGCCACTACATCAAAGTCTGGATTGGTAGCTGCACCATTCATATAGCGCTTGTGTCCAAAGACATTGGCCGTGCCCCAGAGCAACTTGATGCCAGTCTCTTTCATCTTCTCCTGCAGATAGTCGGTGATGATCTGCATACGCTCCTCATATTCTTCGATGGTGTCTGCCTCTTCGATGAGATCTACATCATGGAAGCAGAAGTACTCGATACCCAGCTTCTGCATGATTTCAAAGCCTGCATCAGCCTTGGCCTTAGCACGGCATACAGGACAAGCGCCCTCATCCCATGCATAGCTGCGGGTCTGACCACCAAACTGATCACCACTGGCCTGTCCCAGTGTGTGCCACCAAGCCATGGCAAACTTCAGCCAGTCTTTCATCTTCTTGCCCATCACCACGCGCTCTGCATCGTAGTAGCGGTATGCCAATGGATTCTTACTCTCTGTTCCTTCAAACTTTATCTTCCCTATCTGTGGGAAATACTCTTTTGTCTCCATAGTTTTAGAATTATGATTTATAAATTATTTCTTAACACATTCTTCCACCTTGCGTAGGCTTCATTATAAGCCTCTATGTGCTTCACATCTGGCTCTATCACATCGAGTTTCTTCAAATGGATGAAGGCATCTTGCATCGCAGGGTAGCAACCAACTCCAATGCCTGCGCCACGGGCTGCTCCCACTGAGCCATCTGTATCAAACAGCTCCACAGTGGCTCCAGTGATGCTTGCCAAAGTCTCGCGGAACAGCGGACTGAGGAACATGTTGGCATGACCAGCATGAATCTTGCTGACCTTCAAGCCCATCTGCTCCATAATCTCTATGCCATACTTGAAGGAGAACACTATACCCTCTTGGGCAGCACGCAACAGATGGCGTTGATCATGCACATTGAAGTTCAGTCCATGGATGCTGCACCCTATCTCTTTGTTCTGCAGCATGCGCTCTGCTCCATTGCCAAAAGGCAGAATGCTCACGCCATCAGCCCCTATAGGTGCCATAGATGCCAGCACGTTCATCTTGGCGTAGCTAATGTCTGGCGAAGCCAGATTCCTGCGCATCCAAGAGTTCAAGATGCCTGTGCCATTGATGCAGAGCAATACACCCAGACGAGGTTTTGCCACCTCATGATTCACGTGAGCAAAAATATTCACACGTGAGAGCGGATCGTAGTTCACCTGGTCGTTCACACCATAAACCACACCTGACGTTCCAGCTGTAGAAGCTATCTCCCCAGGATTCAGCACTCCCAGCGAGAGGGCGTTATTAGGCTGGTCGCCAGCACGATATGTCACAGGGATACCAGCTTTCAGTCCCAGTTCGGCAGCAGCAGAGGCAGTCACCCTACCCTGTTCTCCGAAGGTAGGTCGAATTTCTGGCAATATCTCCTCTGGGAAGCCAAAATGCTTCAGCAGAGCGTGGGCTGGATGGTTCTCCTTGAAGTCCCATGCGATACCCTCCGAAAGACCTGATACTGTGGTACATACTTCACCTGTGAGGCGCATGCCTATATAGTCGCCAGGGAGCATTACCTTATATATACGTTCGAAGAGGGCTGGCTCATGCTCTTTCACCCAAGCCAATTTAGCGAGGGTAAAGTTGCCTGGAGCGTTCAGATAGTGCGTCAGACAGTAGTCACTGCCCAGTGCCTCAAACGCCTCCTGACCATAGGGCACGGCACGAGAATCGCACCAGATGATGCTGTGTCTGAGGGCCTTCAGATTCTTATCTACACACACCAGTCCATGCATCTGATAACTGATGCCTATAGCCCCTACCTCTGTGGCAGGCACTCCTTGCAGCACTTCCTGTGTGCATTGCTTCAGATAGGTCCACCAGCTCTCAGGGTCTTGTTCAGCCCATCCGGGCTTATGTGCTATGATTTCAGCTTCTTGCTTGGGATAGAAAGCAGAAGCCACACATTGTCCAGTCTCTGCGCAAACCACGCTGGCCTTCACAGACGAACTTCCTATGTCATAACCTATTAGATACATGCCATTCCTGTTATTAGATTTACATTATGGTTTACAGCATGCTAAGGTAAGACAATTTTTTAAGAAAAGGAAATAACAAGGTATAAAAAAAGGCGTTGGAAACACCAGATGTGCCCAAAAGCCTCATCCCAATGTATCCGACACCTTTACAAAAGGGTCTTAAACTTGTCTCTAATCCATTAAGCGAGCTTAACCAAAAGGTCAGCTTCCTGCTCTTCAACAATGAGTTTGTCTTCTCTCAGCAGCCAACCCAGACCCAAGAACAGGTCCTTGTCGCTTCTGATCTTCAGAACTTTCTTCAGCTCCTTAGTAGTCAAACCATCTGTACCGTTCAGTGCATTCCAAATCATGCCTGCGGTTTCACCAGCTTTTTCCTTCAACATTTTCTTTTTACTTTTTAGTTAAACATCATGTTTTTAAGGTAAGGGAAAACCTTATCTATTGTATTTCTGCTGCAAAGATAATAAAAATATGTTATACAACATACAAAAATCGTTGTTTTTTTAATTTATTATCAAAAATATTTCTTTTGGGCGTTTTTTTTGAGTTTTTTTGGAGATAATGAGATGGTGAACCCACTCTGTAAGCTATACCTATTCTTAACGATTCAATGCCCCCAAAAACTAACATTTTGTCAGACCAAACGTCACAAACAGGAAAAATCGTCAGCCTACATTGTCAATTTGTCAACAAAATCCGTCTAAAACGCCTTGGCACCAGATTTGCACTACTAATAGCGGATGCAGCTTTGAAAGCAAGGGCTTGAGGAGCAAGACATCCAAGAAAAAGAAGTTTAACAATTTAAATATAGGAGATTTTATTATGACACCTGTAAGAAGAAATCAAGATTGGTTACCAAGTATCTTCAACGGATTCTTTGATAACGATTGGATGACCAGAGCCAATGCTACTGCTCCTGCCATCAACGTGTTTGAAACTGAGAAGGCCTACGAAGTGGAACTCGCTGCTCCTGGCATGAAGAAGGAGAACTTCAACGTTCACATCGATGAGGACAACAACTTGGTCATCAGCATGGAGAAGAAGGACGAGAACGATGAGAACAAGAAGAACGGTCGCTATCTGCGTCGTGAGTTCTCATACGCTAAGTTCCAGCAAACCATGATCTTGCCAGACGATGTAGATCGTGAGAAGATTGGTGCTCATGTAGAGAACGGTGTGCTGCACATCGACCTGCCTAAGTTCACTCAGGCAGAGAAAGAAAAGGCAAAGAGAGTGATTGATATCGCTTAAAACAGTAAACATTAAACATTAAACATTAAGGCTGCGCAGTCTTCCGACTGGCGCAGCCTTTTTTTGTTTTTATCGGCAAGTTATTTCATGGTTTTCCATTTTAAGAGCCTATTTTTTGCCGATATCGGCAAGATGTCCACTGTCCCCCTTCTCCTTTTATAAGCCCCTACTCTCTATTTTAGTCTTCACACTTCACAGAAGGCATTTATATAACTATGTTTCAGTCGTTTAGCAGCGTGAAGTGTGCTCACTAACACTTCACCACTCTTCACACTTTTGGTCTTATACCTGATTTCCGTTGACTCTGCTGTGAAGTGTTGTGAAGTGTCCAGAGCAACACTTCACACTCGTTAGTCACTATATGTCAGCGAGTTAAGAGCCATTTGTGAAGTGTGAAGACTAAAATAGAGAGCAGGGCCTTCAGATTGCAATGCAAGAACAGCGCTTTGCGCCTCTGAA
>CADALZ010000034.1 GCA_902788865.1 uncultured Bacteroidales bacterium
AATGTGGGCAAATCATCGCTGATGAATGCCTTCATAGGCGAAGACCGCCACATTGTGACAGACATAGCCGGCACCACGCGCGACTCCATCTACACCCGCTACGATAAGTTTGGCTTCGACTTCTATCTGGTAGATACAGCAGGCATCCGCAAGAAGAACAAGGTGAACGAAGATCTGGAATACTACTCCGTGATACGTTCCATCCGCGCTATAGAGAGCAGTGATGTCTGCATCTTGATGCTCGATGCTACACGCGGCATCGAGGCCCAAGACCTGAACATCTTCTCACTGATACAGAAGAACTCCAAGGGCCTGGTAGTAGTGGTGAACAAGTGGGACCTGGTGGAAGACAAATCGACGATAGTCATCAAGACCTTTGAAGAAGCCATACGCAATCGCTTGGCTCCGTTTGTGGACTTCCCCATCGTCTTTGCCTCCGCACTGACTAAGCAGCGCATCCTCAAGATATTGGAGATGGCCAAGCAGACCTACCTGAATCGCACTACGCGCATAGCCACCCGTAAGCTCAACGAGGAGTTGCTGCCTATCATCGAGGCCACACCGCCTCCAATGACCAAGGGCAAGATGATAAAGATAAAGTATATCACCCAGCTGCCCTCTACACAGGTGCCCAGTTTCGTGTTCTTTGCCAATCTGCCACAGTATGTCAAGGAGCCCTACAAGCGCTTCTTGGAGAACAAAATCCGTGAGCGCTGGAACTTCACGGGTACACCTATTAATATATATATAAGGCAGAAATAGAAAATTTTCACTGATACCCCTTGCTTATTCCGATGCAAAGTCTTATCTTCGCATCGGAATAGTTTTTTTTATGCAGAAAGTTTTAACATATCAATGTGTGATTTTCCAGGCTGAAAGTTTGGAGAAGTCCCCGATTTTGTTAGAACGAACGAACGAACGAACGAACGAACGAACGAACGAACGAACGAACGAACGTTAGTTCTAAAAATAAAAAAGGCGAGCTGCGCAGCAGCGAGCTAAGGTGACGTGCTTGTGGCATGGTGACTCCTCACGTAGAGGGGCACCGTGCCACAAGCACGTTTTTTCTGCAGGTCTGTGTGGACAATGAGATTAAATAACTATAATTATTCACTTCTAAAAACAGGAGGTAAAAATGAAACAGATGTATGAGGCACCAGAGGTGCAAGTGATTGACATGGAGCTGCAGGGCATGATAGCCGCCAGCGGTCCAGATGTAGAGAAGGAAGATTGGTAACTAACGATTAACGAAAAGAAAGGAAAGACGATATGAAAACAAGAAACCTTTTACTGGCACTGGGCTGCGCAGCAGCTTTCACTGCCTGCACCAATAGTGATGAACCAGCCGTGGCTCCAGCCATGCGCACCGTGACCCTGAGCGTGGAGGTGGCAGAGCCTGCCGATACACGCGTGGCATATACTGAAGATGGAACTACCTATAAGTTTGCTTGGGCTGAAGGTGATAAGCTCCGCATGTTCTATAAGAACTCAAGCAATGAAGAGAAATATGCCGACTTCACCGTGGATGCCACTACCATCAGTGGCGGCAAGGCCGACTTCACTGGCGACATTCCTACTGATATCAATGGCACTGTGACCATTGGCTATCGCACTGCAAACAATTTTGTCGGAGCAAATGAGAATAAAGTCGAAGTTACAGGGTTTAAAATTGATGATTCCAATCCATTGGTAAAAAATCTTGCTATTAGGACCGTTCTCTATGCAGAGGGTGTGGAGGTGACAGGCAGCACTCTGCCTAATGTGAAGCTCCAGCATGCCTATGCCTACCTGCTGCTCAAAGAAGGGTTACTGGTTACCAATCCTAATAAGACCGTAACCTCATCTGATGACGAAATGTTTCTATATATAGGTGGTGAAGCGAGATTAGTTTTCTCTTCTACAGGTGTGGAAACAGAGTCAGATCCAGTTCAGACAAGATACGTGGAAGTCACTAATGGTAAATTGGCGTATGACTATTTTGTGCCAATCAATGTAGGCAAAGAGGGTGGTGACGCTATTGAGCTGAATACTTATGCTTATCAAAAGATTGATGGAACATTTACTAAAAGTACCGCAGTGACTCAGCCAACCCATGCCTATGTGCCAGGCAAGATCTATGAGGTAGCTGCCGATAATACCCACTGGAAGGCAACTCTTTTCGAGTAAAGATATCACACATTTCACTTCCTGCGCGGAGCCACTTCGAGTTACCCACTAACTCGGTTGCAGTTACCCACTAACTCACTCCGAGTTACCCACTAACTCAAAGTGGCCCCTTGCAGGGAGTTTTTCCTATGATTATACAGATAACAAACTAAATGCAACAGAGATTATGGCAAAAGTGAAATATTACGCTAAGGAGAATACCAAGGTGGGCACACACAGCTTCTATGCCGTGCCCATCCCCAACGGCACGCTGAGCTTCGACGAGCTGTGCCGCGAGGCCTGCGAGAACACCAGCATAGAGGTGAGCCTCATGAAGGCCGCCGTCACCGAGTATATGAAAGTGGTGCAGCGCAACGTCTTGAAGGGCTTCCGCACGCCCGTGGGCGAGCAGTTCATCACCGTGTATCCAAATCTCAACGTCTCCGTGAAAGACCAGAAAGACAAGGACGGCAACATCATCAAGCCTGCTACCGCCAAGATGCTCTCTGCCGCCAACGGCAAGAGCCGCCTGGGTGCCACGGTGAGCGTGAACTTCAGCCGTGAGTTTGCCATGAGCGTGCAGTGGCAGAAGGTAGATGAGCGCACTGGTGCCGTGATAGAAGACGAAGACATCACCGACGGGGCAGCCGAGACTGGCGACACTGATACCAGTGGCACAGAGACCGGAGGCACGCAGACCGGCGGTGACAGTGGCTTAGGATGAAAGGGCATTGGCCATTGACAATTAAGGCTGCGCATCGGAAAGATGTCGCAGCCTTAATTGTCAATCGCTGATCGACTTCTTGATTTTCTTGAACAGGTCGCTGGCGAAGATGAAGTCGTTCAGCTTCTGGTTGGTGGCCGTCATGATGTCATCCTTAGAGCCTGTCCACTCGTTGTATCCCTCATGGATGAAGAGGATGTTCTCCCCGATGCCCATCACCGAGTTCATATCGTGCGTATTGATGAGCGTGGTCATGTTAAACTCATGCGTGATGCTCTGTATCAAGTCGTCTATCACCAGTGAAGTCACAGGATCGAGGCCAGAGTTAGGCTCGTCGCAGAAGAGATACTGCGGATTCAGGGCGATGGCACGCGCTATGGCCACACGCTTCTGCATGCCACCGCTGATCTCACCTGGATACTTGTCGGCTGCATCCTTCAGATTCACGCGATCCAGGCAGAACAAGGCACGACGCTGACGGTCGCGCAGCGTGTCATTGCTGAACATATCGAGTGGGAACATCACGTTTTCCAGCACCGTCAGAGAGTCGAAGAGGGCAGCACTCTGGAAAATCATGCCCATCTCCTTGCGCAGCAACTTGCGCTCATCCTTGTTCATGCGCAGGAAGTCACGATTGTCGTAGAGCAGTTCTCCGCTGGTAGGCTCCAGCAGTCCTACGATGCACTTCATGAGCACCGTCTTTCCAGAGCCACTCTGACCAATGATGAGGTTGGTCTTGCCATTTTCGAAGACACCACTGATGTCGTGCAGCACCTCATTTCCATCTTCGAAAGACTTATAGATATGTCTCAGTTCTATCATCGCTTAGGCCATTAGTCGGGTTAATATTAAGTCGGCAAAGAGTATCAGCACACTGCTGCACACCACGGCATCTGTAGAAGCCTTGCCCACCTCGATGGAGCCTCCACGCACCGTATATCCGAAGAAAGCCGACACGCTGGAGATGATGAAAGCAAAGACGAACGACTTGATGTAGCCACTCCAGACAAACCACTCCACAAAGTCGTATTGCAAGCCATACTGCAGGTCCTCAGCACTCATGATGCCACCAAACCAACAGGTGCAGAAGCCACCCACCACAGCAGCGAAGATGCTGAACGTCACCATGATAGGTATGGCAGTGATGAAAGCCATCACCTTGGGCAGTATCAGATAGTTGGCCGAGTTCACCCCCATGATCTCCAGCGCATCTATCTGTTGCGTGACGCGCATGGTGCCCAGCTCTGAGGCGATGTTGGAACCCACTTTGCCCGCCAGAATCAGACACATGATGGCAGAAGAAAACTCCAGCAGCATGATTTCACGCGTGGCATAGCCCACCGTCCAGCGCGGCATGAACACACTCTCGATGTTGAGCTTAAACTGGATGGTGATCACCGCTCCGATGAAAAACGATATCAGCAGCACGATGAAGATAGAATCTACGCCAAGCTGCTCTATCTCACGGATATACTGGTTGAAGAACATACGCCAACGCTCGGGCCGTGTGAACACACGCCCCATGAGCATTAGGTAGTGTCCGAAGGTATTTAGTGCTTTTACGATCATCTGATAAACTATTTTGATGCAAAGTTAGTCCTTTTCGACATATTTTGCTACTTTTGTACCAAATAATTGCAAAGACTGAATTATGGAAGACAACAGAATGGTGCTGCGCACCGAAGATTTGGTGAAGAAATATGGCAAGCGCACGGTGGTGAACCATGTATCCATCGACGTGAAGCAAGGGGAGATAGTAGGACTGCTGGGACCTAACGGTGCTGGTAAGACCACCTCTTTCTATATGACCGTGGGACTGATAGAACCCAACGAAGGCCGTATCTTCCTCAACGAAGAAGAAATCACCAAGTTCCCCATGTATAAGCGAGCCCGTGCCGGCATAGGCTACCTGCCGCAAGAAGCCTCCGTCTTCCGTCAGATGAGCGTGGAAGACAACATCATTTCCGTGCTGGAGATGACAGACAAGCCACGCGACTACCAGAAAGACAAGCTGGAAAGCCTCATTGCCGAGTTCCGCCTGCAGAAAGTGCGTAAGAACAAAGGTAATCAGCTCTCAGGTGGAGAGCGCCGACGCACGGAGATAGCCCGCTGCCTGGCCATAGACCCCAAGTTCATCATGCTCGATGAGCCTTTTGCAGGCGTAGACCCCATCGCTGTGGAAGACATTCAGCAGATAGTTTGGAAGCTGAAGTATAAGAACATCGGCATCCTTATTACCGACCATAATGTGCAGGAGACCCTCAGCATCACAGACCGAGCCTATCTGCTCTTCGAAGGCCGCATCCTCTTTCAGGGCACGCCAGAGGAATTGGCAGCCAACCAAGTGGTGCGTGAGAAATATCTGAGCAACAGCTTCGTGCTGCGCAGAAAGGATTTCCAGCTGGAGCGCGGAGATGCCCATGCCCCTGCCGAGGTGGTGCAGACAGAAACTCCCGAAGCGGTGCAGACAGAGGCTCCTGAGGTTCAGCCAGAAGTCTCAGAAGAGGCTCAGGCAGAAGCCGCAGAGTAACAGACTCCAAAAATCAACGTCGATTTAACTTTTTTGGGAGAGTAATATTTTGAATATTGAAAGATACTTAGTAATTTTGCGCCCTAAATGGCAAGATAGCCAAGATTGTGACCAATAATAAATTAATAAATATTTGTCGGAATGAACGTTTCATTACAAAACAATGACAAGGTGAGCGCACTGCTTACCGTGACGCTTGAGAAAGCAGATTACGAAGAGAATGTAGAAAAGACGCTGAAGAACTACCGGAAGACTGCCCAGTTGCCCGGTTTCCGCAAGGGTATGGCACCTATGGGCCTCATCAAGAAGATGGCAGGCAAGTCTGTACTGGCCGATGAGGTAAATAAGGTACTGGGTGAGGCAGTGAACAAGTATATACAGGACAATAAGGTCCAGATTCTGGGCGAGCCTCTGCCAAACGAGAATCAGCAGCAGATAGACTTGGAGAAGACTGACGAACCATTCGTGTTCCTTTTCGACCTGGCACTGGCTCCAGAGTTCGAGGTAAGCGTAAGCAAGGACGACAAGGTGACCTACTACGATGTAGAAGTGACCGAAGAGATGGTAGAGCAGCAGGTGAAGTCGTTCGCCGACCGCAATGGTAAGTACGAGAAAGTAGATGCTTATCAGGACAATGACGTCATCAAGGGCCTTCTGGCAGAGCTCGACGAGAATGGCAGCACTAAGGAAGGTGGCATTCAGGTAGAGGGTGCCGTGATGATGCCTATCTATATGAAGAACGATGAGCAGAAAGCACTCTTCCAGAATGCTAAGGTGAACGATGTGCTGGTGTTCAATCCTTATAAGGCTTGGGACGGCAATGAGGCAGAACTGGCTTCTCTGCTCAAGATTGAGAAGACTGCCGTGGCCGATATGAAGTCAGACTTCAGCTTCCAGGTAGAAGAAATCACACGCTACATGCCAGGTGAACTGAACCAAGACATCTTCGACAATGTTTTTGGCCCTGGTGTAGTGAAGACTGTAGAAGAGTTCAAGGCTAAGGTGAAAGATACAGTGGTAGCACAGTTTGCACAGAACTCAGACTTCCGCTTCCTGCTCGACCTCCGCACCTACCTGATGAATAAGGTGGGCAATCTGGAGTTTTCTGAGGCACTCTTGAAGCGCATCATGAAGACCAATAATCCAGACAAGGATGATAAGTTCATTGAGGACAACTTCAAGCAGAGCATCGAGGAACTGAAGTGGCAGTTGATTCGTGATCGTCTCATCGCCGCTAATAATATTAAGGTGGAGAATGCAGAGATCACTCAGGCAGCTAAGGACGCGACCCGTGCCCAGTTTGCCCAGTATGGCATGCTGAATATCCCAGAAGAACTGCTTAACAACTATGCTCAAGAGATGCTGAAGAAGCGTGAGAGCGTAGAGAGCCTCTTCAACCGCGTGGTAGAAGACAAGCTCGTTGCAGCCCTGAAGCCACAGGTGACCTTGGAGAACAAGAGCATCTCTGCAGAGGACTTCAACAAGCTCTTCGAAGCCTAAATAAGACTAAGAAGAGGAGGGCAAACCTGCCAGAAACCTCTTTATAGAATAAAAGCACAGAGTTTCTTCACAGAAAGCTCTGTGTTTTTTTTGTGGGATTTATATTTTTTGTTTACTTTGCAAACCAATAAACACGCAGGCCGAAAGGCTTGCTATATACACAAGTATAGTTATGATAGACGATTTTAGAAAATTTGCCACCGGGCACCTTGGCATCAATAGTATGGCGCTCAATGATATAATAAGGTATCAGAATGGTTATTTAAATCCCTATATCTTGGAAGAGAGACAGCTCAACGTGACGCAGCTGGATGTATTTTCTCGCTTGATGATGGACCGTGTTATTTTCTTAGGAACCCAGATCGATGATTACACAGCCAACACGCTGCAGGCTCAGTTGCTTTATCTGGATCAGGCAGACCCAGAGAAAGACATCTCCATCTACATCAACTCTCCTGGTGGATCTGTGACTGCAGGTTTGGGCATCTATGACACCATGCAGTTCATCAGCAGTCAGGTATCTACCATCTGCACAGGCATGGCTGCCAGCATGGCTGCAGTGCTGCTCGTGGCAGGGCAGGAAGGCAAGCGCTACGCATTGCCACACTCACGCGTCATGATACATCAGCCTCTGGGTGGTGTGCAGGGACAGGCTTCCGACATAGAGATTGAGGCCCGTGAGATTCAGAAATACAAGAAGGAACTTTATACCATCATCTCCGACCATTCACATACGCCATTCGACAAGGTGTGGGCAGACTCCGACCGCAACTACTGGATGACGGCAGAGGAGGCTAAGGAATATGGAATGGTGGACGAAGTGCTGAAGAGGAAATAAGCTATGGCAGATTCAAAGAACAGCAAGAATCGTTGTAGCTTCTGCGGACGTACAGAGAAGGAAGTCGGCCTGCTCATCAGTGGTTTGAACGGCTTCATCTGCGACAATTGTGCGCGTCAGGCCTATGAGATTACGAAAGAAGCACTGGATGCTAAGCGGAAAGCGCAAGGCATCGGCTTCGAGATGGATGATCTGCCTAAGCCCAAGGAGATAAAAGCATTCCTCGACCAATACGTCATAGGACAAGACGATGCCAAGCGCTACCTGTCTGTGTCTGTGTACAACCACTATAAACGCTTGCTTCAGAAAGACCAAGGTGATGATGTGGAGATAGAAAAGTCGAACATCATCATGGTGGGAAGCACAGGAACAGGTAAGACCCTGCTGGCACGCACCATTGCCAAGATGCTGAAAGTGCCCTTCACTATCGTAGATGCCACTGTGCTCACAGAGGCCGGCTATGTGGGAGAGGATATAGAGAGTATCATCAGCCGTCTGCTTCAGGAGTGCGACTACAACGTGGAAGAGGCGGAGCGCGGTATTGTGTTCATCGATGAGATAGACAAGATAGCCCGTAAGAGCGACAATCCTTCCATCACACGCGATGTGAGTGGTGAGGGTGTGCAGCAAGGACTGCTGAAACTGCTCGAAGGCTCTGTGGTCAACGTGCCTCCTTATGGCGGTCGTAAACATCCAGAACAGAAAATGATTGCTGTAGATACCAAGAATATCCTGTTTATCTGCGGAGGTGCTTTCGATGGCATAGAGAAGAAGATTGCTCAGCGACTGAACACCCATGTGGTAGGCTTCCTTACGGCAGGCAATGTGGCTAAGATAGACAAGGACAATCTGTTGCAATACATTGCCCCTATGGATCTGAAGGCCTTCGGACTCATTCCTGAAATCATTGGTCGTCTGCCTATCCTCACCTACTTGAATCCATTGGACAAGCAGGCCCTGAGGAATATCCTGACGGAACCAAAGAACTCCGTGATCAAGCAATACGTGAAACTGTTTGCTATGGATGGGGTGAAGTTGACCTTCGAGGAAGAGGTCTTCGACTACATCGTCGACAAGGCTATCGAGTTCAAGATAGGAGCCAGAGGTCTGCGTTCCATCGTAGAAGCCATCATGATAGATGCCATGTTCAATATTCCGAGTGAACATCCCGACAGCTTTACCGTGACGCTCGACTTTGCTAAAAAGCAGTTGGAGAAGGCCAATTTGGGCCGTTTGCAGCACATGTAGTGTGTTTTGCAGCATAAAAACTCAGGTAAACAGCATTTTTGTATAAATAATCGTTGCATATTATTTGTATATTCAGAACTAATTAGTATATTTGTTGAATCCTGCAATATGCCGGAAAGACAAACTAATTGAGAGTAACTATGAAAGATGACAGGCATGAATGGTTGGTAGAACAACTGAAGATGTACTTTGGTTTTGATGCCTTCAAGGGAAACCAAGAAGACATCATTGACAATCTGCTTGAGGGAAATGACACATTTGTGCTGATGCCCACAGGTGGAGGAAAATCCCTGTGCTACCAGTTGCCCTCATTGTTGATGGAGGGAACTGCCATCGTCATCTCTCCACTGATTGCTCTGATGAAGAATCAGGTAGATGCCATGCGCAACTACAGTGAAGAAGACGGTGTGGCACACTTCATCAATTCTTCATTGAACAAGAGCGCCATCGAGCAAGTGAAGGAAGACATCATCAGCGGGAAGACAAAGCTGCTCTATGTGGCTCCTGAATCACTTACCAAACAGGAAAACGTGGACTTCCTGAAGACGGTGAAGATATCATTCTATGCCGTCGATGAGGCACATTGTATCTCCGAATGGGGACACGACTTCCGTCCTGAGTATCGTCGCATCCGACCCATCATCAATGAAATAGGCGAGGCTCCTGTGATAGCACTTACTGCCACGGCTACTCCTAAGGTTCAGCATGATATCCAGAAGAATCTTGGCATGATGGAAGCCAAAGTCTTTAAGTCGTCCTTCAATCGCCCTAACCTTTATTATGAAGTTAAACAGAAGACAAACAATGTTGATAAAGACATAATCAAGTTCATAAAAAATAACCCAGGTAAGTCGGGCATCATCTATTGCCTCAGTCGCAAGAAAGTGGAGGAACTGGCAGAGATACTGCAAGCCAACGGCATCAGCGCCCGTCCCTATCATGCAGGCATGGATTCAGCCTTACGCACTCAGAATCAAGACGATTTCTTGATGGAGAAGGTAGATGTCATCGTGGCAACCATTGCCTTTGGCATGGGTATCGACAAACCAGATGTGCGTTTCGTGATCCACTACGACATTCCCAAGAGCCTTGAAGGCTATTATCAAGAGACTGGGCGTGCAGGACGCGACGGTGGCGAAGGCATGTGCATCACTTACTATAGTTATAAGGATTTGCAGAAACTCGAGAAGTTCATGCAAGGGAAACCTGTGGCAGAACAGGAAATTGGAAAGCAGCTTCTGCAAGAGACGGCTGCCTACGCAGAGTCTTCCGTCTGTCGCCGTAAGACACTCTTACATTATTTCGGCGAGGAATACAAGGAAGCCAACTGCGGGAATTGTGACAATTGTTTAAATCCAAAGAAACAAGTGGAAGCGCAAGATCTTTTATGCAATGTACTTGATGCGATTTTAGCAGTTAAGGAAAATTTTAAAGCTAACTATATAATAGATATTCTTAGAGGAAAGGAAACGTCGGAAGTCTTAGATCACAGACATGACGAGCTAGAGGTGTTCGGCATTTGTGAGAATGAAGAGGACAAGACACTCAACACCGTGATACACCAAGCTCAGATAGCAGGCTATATCAGTAAGGATGTGGAAAACTATGGCTTGCTGAAAGTCACGGAGGCTGGTAAGAAGTATCTTCAGAAGCCCGTTTCCTTTAAGATAACAGAAGACAATGACTTCGACGACGAGGAAGAAGATGCTCCAATGCATGGAGGTGCCTCTCTGGCACTGGATCCGGCATTGTACTCTATGCTGAAGGACCTTCGTAAGAAGTTGTCCAAGCAGCTCTCAGTGCCGCCTTATGTCATCTTCCAGGATCCATCCTTGGAAGCCATGGCCACTACCTATCCTGTGACGGTGGAAGAGCTTCAGAATATTCCTGGCGTGGGAGCTGGTAAGGCAAAGCGCTATGGAGAGGAATTCTGCAAGCTTATCAAACGCCATTGCGAAGAGAATGAGATAGAACGTCCAGAAGACCTCCGCGTGCGCACCGTGGCCAATAAGTCGAAGATGAAGGTCTCTATCATCCAAGCCATAGACCGCAAGGTGGCTCTCGACGATATCGCCTCTTCAAAGGGAATAGAGTTTGACGAGCTGCTGGATGAGGTGGAGTCTATCGTATATTCAGGCACTAAGCTCAACATCAATTATTTCCTGGCGGATGTGATGGATCAAGACCACATGCTTGATATCTATGACTATTTCAAGGAATCTACGACAGATGACTTGGATGAGGCGATGGATGAACTCGGCGATGAATACACGGAGGAGGAAATCCGCCTGGTGCGTATCAAGTTCATCTCAGAGATGGCCAACTGACCTTAGTGGAAAAGTTGCTAACTTTTTTCTGAAAAGGTTTATTTTGTCAAATAAAATGCGTAATTTTGCACGCAATAAATTTTAAAAGGTACATTTATGTCATTTATTGCTGATAAGGTTGTTATGGACGGATTGACTTACGACGACGTACTGTTGATCCCTGCCTATTCTGAGGTTTTACCGAAATCTGTTGATCTCTCAACGAAGTTTTCACGAAACATCGAACTTAAGGTTCCTTTTGTTACTGCTGCCATGGACACAGTGACAGAAGCTAAGATGGCTATTGCTATTGCACGTGAGGGTGGTATCGGCGTGATTCATAAGAACATGTCTATTGAGGAGCAGGCTCGTCAGGTTGCTATCGTCAAGCGTGCTGAAAATGGCATGATCTATGATCCTGTGACTATCAAGCGTGGTTCTTTGGTTAAAGATGCGCTTGACATCATGGCTGAATATAAGATAGGTGGTATCCCTGTGGTAGATGATGACGGCCGCTTGGTGGGCATCGTCACCAACAGAGACCTGCGCTTCGAGAGAAAGCTGGATAAGCGTATAGATGAGGTGATGACCAGTGAGCATATCGTTACTACCCATCCTGGAACCGACCTAGAGGCTGCTGCTCAGATTCTGCAGGAGAACAAGATTGAGAAACTTCCAGTGGTGGATAAGGACAATAAGTTGGTAGGACTTATCACATATAAGGATATCACGAAGGCTAAGGACAAGCCTATGGCTTGCAAGGACGAGAAAGGCCGTCTGCGTGTAGCTGCTGGTGTGGGCGTGACTTATGATACGCTTGATCGTATGAAGGCACTTATCGACGCTGGCGTGGATGCTATTGTCATCGATACTGCACATGGTCATTCTAAGGGTGTGGTAGAGAAGCTGAAAGAAGCTAAGAAGTGTTTCCCTAATATCGACATCGTAGTGGGTAACATTGCCACAGGAGAAGCAGCCAAGATGCTGGTAGAGGCTGGTGCTGATGCCGTGAAAGTCGGCATAGGCCCTGGTTCTATCTGTACTACCCGTGTGGTGGCAGGTGTGGGTGTTCCTCAGCTTTCTGCTGTCTATGATGTAGCCAAGGCTTTGGAAGGCACTGGTGTACCTTTGATTGCAGATGGTGGCTTACGCTATTCTGGCGATGTGGTGAAAGCTTTGGCAGCTGGTGGCTACAGCGTTATGATTGGATCACTGGTGGCAGGAACGGAAGAGTCTCCAGGTGAAACCATCATTTTCAATGGTCGTAAGTTTAAGTCCTATCGTGGCATGGGCTCTTTGGAAGCAATGGAGAATGGTTCTAAGGATCGTTATTTCCAGAGTGACACCAAGGATGTGAAGAAGTTGGTTCCTGAAGGCATCTCTGGTCGAGTGCCCTATAAGGGTACTCTGTATGAGGTAATTTATCAGTTGTCTGGTGGCTTGCGTTCAGGTATGGGTTACTGTGGTGCACATAATATTAAGGAATTGCATAATGCCAAGTTTACTCGTATCACCAATGCGGGTGTCTTGGAGAGCCATCCTCACGATGTGGCTATCACTAGTGAGGCTCCTAACTATAGCCGTCCAGAGTAATAGCATAATGAAAATAAACTATCAATGCCCGATGAGTATGATGCTTTTCGGGCATTGATGCGTAAAATAAATAAGGTGAAACTATTGCGTTTTATAGGTTTGTTCTGGCTGTTGGCATTGCTTAGCCAAGTGTGTGTGGCGCAGGAAGCGGACGCACAACTCTATCAGCTCAAGGTGCAGTATGCCAAGTCCTTGGGACTTGATACGCTGTCGCATATTGTAAACCAAGCCCAACTGTACCAGCGCAATCAGTTTTTTACCACCTTGGCTGAGGCTTACCTGCCAACTACAGCAAACAAGTCGAGTAGCTCGTCTGAGACATTGCTGGTGAGACAGATATTCAAAAAGACACCTCAGAACATTTCTAAAGCCCGTCTTGCAGCTTTGCAGCAGCAAATGGACTCTGTGTACAGACAGTTGCAGCAAGGTACGCTTTTCCAAAAACTGATGCAGACTTGTTCAGACAGCCAAGACACCCTATTGCTACAGCGACTTCAGATGCCTGAGGAGTTTGAAACACATGCCTTTAGCATGAGAGCTGGCCAATACTCCACTCCGTTCTTGTCGCCCTTAGGCATTCATATCATCCAAGTGTTGGATCGAACTTCTGGTCCGATAGAGCCAAGTGGAAGAACGCAGCAAAGCGTGTTGGCGAGCGGCCAAAACCATTTGTTGCTCCCTGCACTCACAGAGACATTGAAAGAAGAATTCGCTTTTCAGATCGATGACCAGAACTGCAAAGATCTGATGCGTAGGGGAGAGTCTGACAGGGTGCTTTTTACGATAGATGGCAAAGCCTATACTGGAACTGATTTTGCAAAATTCCAGTCAGCTCATATAGGTTCTTTATCAACTGTTCTTGAACAGTTTGTCACCAAGAGTCTGCTTGATGCTAAATGGCATCAGATGCAAGGGCAGACCGACCTTTCTTCTGGTCGTGAGGCATTTATCAATGATCTCTTAGTGGCAGAAGCAACTCAGAGAGAAGTGATCATTCCCAGTCAGGAAGAAATAGCCCTGCAGTCTTATTTTGATACCCATCAAGACGAGTTCCGATGGCCTCAAGAACGCTACAAGGGTATTCTGATTCAGGCCACCTCAAAAAAACTGGCCAAGAAAGCGGCTAAATTGCTTAAGAAGAAACCTTATGAGACTTGGGAATCTTTGATTTCTATGCGCTATGGTGATCAAGGTTCGTTGCACCTCCATAAAGGTATCTTTGCCAGAGGGGATAATCCTTATATTGACGAACTGGTTTTCAAGGGGCCAGATGCAGATCCAGATCCCAACTATCCTTATGCATCTGTGCAAGGAAAGAAGATAAAAGGTCCTGAAACCTACGAGGGCGTGCCGCGAGAACAGTTGGCACAAGCCTTGCAGGAGTATCTGGAAAACCAGTGGGAAAAACGGCTGAAATCACTGAAATAATATTGAATTTTTGGAAACATGCTTTAAAAACCGTTAATCGTGATGAATGTAAACGATTAAAACACTATCTTCGTAGGCTAATTGAATAAAAGAATGGAAAGATATATGAACATTAGATGGATTGCATTATGCCTCATGACATTGCTGTGCGTGGAGTTTTCCTATGCGCAAGACAATGTAATCGATGAGGTGGTTTGGGTAGTTGGCGATGAGGCTATCTGGAAATCAGAGATTGAAGATGCTCGTATGAGTGCGCTCTATGAAGGTCGCAGGTTCGACGGCGATCCTTATTGCGTATTGCCAGAAGAGATTGCTGTGCAGAAATTGTTCTTGCATCAAGCAGAACTTGACAGTGTGGAAGTCTCAGAGTCTGAAGTGCTGCAGCGAGTGGAGTATATGACCAATATGTATATTCAGAACATCGGTTCTCGCGAGAAGATGGAAGAGTATTTCAATAAGACTTCCAGTCAGATTCGTGAAGCTTTGCGTGTCAGTGCACGAGAGGGACTTACCGTGCAGAAGATGCAGCAGAAGTTGGTTGGAGATATCAAGGTGACCCCAGCAGAAGTGCGTCGTTTCTTCAGTACACTGCCTCAAGACAGCATCCCTTACGTGCCTACACAGGTAGAGGTGGAGATTATCACCCGTGAACCAAAAATCCCACAAGAGGAGATTGATGAAGTGAAGCAGCGCCTGCGTGAATATACAGAGCGAGTAAACAATGGTGAGAGCTTTACCATGCTGGCTCGTCTTTATTCAGAAGACGGCTCTGCAGCGCAAGGCGGCGACCTCGGTTTTCATGGCAGAGGAGAGTGGGTACAGCCTTTTGCTACAGCTGCTTTCAATCTCCAGTCTCCTGGGCAGGTGTCTCGTATTGTTGAGACGGAGTTCGGCTATCATATCATACAATTGGTAGAGAAGCGTGGCGATCGCGTTCAGGCGCGCCATATCTTGCTTAAGCCTCATGTGCCAGAAGAAGCATTGAATGCAGGATTGGCACAGTTGGACTCTATTGCTGATGATATCCGTATGCAGAAATTTACGTTCGAGGAAGGCGCCAGCTTATTGTCTGACGATAAGGATACACGCAACAATAATGGCTTATTGGCCAACCCCAATACCACTACTTCTAAGTTTGAGATGCAAGATCTCCCTTCAGAGATAGCCAAGGTGGTGGATGGTATGCAGATAGGTGAGATATCCAAGGCGTTCACTATGATTTCCCCAAAGACGGGCAGAGAGCAATGCGTGATAGTTAAGCTCAAGAGTCGTATCAATGGGCATAAGGCTACTGTGGCAGAAGACTATCAGAACCTGAAGGATATCGTGCTTATGCACAGGCAGAACGAACTGCTCGACAAGTGGATTCTTGAAAAGCAGAAGCATACCTATGTGCGCATCAATAGCAAATGGAACAATGGTTGTACATTCAAATACCCTAATTGGATAAAGAACTGATGCAGCAAGGCAAGTCACATAGTCTTTTGAGCAGACACCGTTATCTATTCATAGCGGTGTTTGGTCTCTTTGTAATGTGCTTGCTGGGTGCACAAGACCGTCCTCCTGTGCAGCCAGTGCGCAAGACACGTGTAGATTTGCTCTATGCTGATCGTGCAGAGGGACATCAATCTCGTCCTGGTGTTCGCATCCTCATCGGAGATGTGCGCCTTCGACATGACAGCATGTATATGTATTGTGACAGTGCCCTCATCTACGATCTGCTCAACTCCTTTGAGGCCTTTGGAAATGTGCGCATGGAGCAGGGAGATACGCTTTTCATCTATGGCGACTACCTCTATTACGATGGGCAGACGCAGTTGGCGCAGTTGCGAGATAATGTACGACTTATCAATCGACAGACAGAACTCACAACAGATAGTCTGAATTATGATCGTATAGAGAATTTGGGCTATTATTTCGAGGGTGGCACATTGACAGACGAGGAGAATGTGCTGACATCTTATTGGGGAGAGTACAGTCCTGAAACTAAGATGGCTGTCTTTAATCAGAATGTAATGTTGGAGAATCCAAAGTTCGTACTTACCAGCGATACGTTGGAATATAGCACAGAGACGCGCATCGCCAGCATCGTGGGGCCTTCTGACATCAACAATGAAGAAACGCATATCTTCTCTCGGTTGGGCTTCTATAACACAGTTACCGAGCAAGGCGAACTCCTTGATCGCTCTGTGATTCACTATCAGACGCGTGAGCTTACAGGTGACAGCCTTTATTATGATCGTGTTACGGGCATTGGTGAGGCTTTTGGAGACATCATCATGAATGATACGGTGAATAAGAACATGTTCACTGGAAACTATTGTTTTTACAATCAGTTGGAAGAGTCTGCCTATGCTACAGACAGTGCCGTTGTGGTGGACTACTCGCAAGGCGACAGCCTTTTCCTACATGCAGACACCTTGCGACTGATTACTTACAATGTGAAGACAGACTCTGCTTATAGAGAGATGCGTGCTTATCATAAGGTACGCGCTTATCGCAGTGATGTGCAGGCCGTGTGCGATTCATTGGTTTATACATCGTTAGATTCCTGTCTTACCATGTATCGAGACCCTATCATGTGGTATGGTGCGGAGCAGCTTCTGGGTGAACAAATCAAGGTGTATGTCAATGACAGCACCATCCGATGGGCACACATCATTAACCAGGCGCTGGCCGTAGAAGCACGTGATTCTGTTCGATACAACCAAGTCTCAGGCAGGGAGATGAAGGCTTTCTTCCGCGAAGGGGAGCTTTATGAGGTAGATACCGATGGCAATGTGCGAGTGATCTATTATCCCATCGATGAGAAAGACAGCACCATCTTGCTGATGGACTATACGGAGAGTAGTTTCTTACGTCTGCGTCTGGAAAACCAAAAGATGAAGGATGGCACGTTTATAGGAAAAACTACTGGTACAGGCTATCCGCTTGATCAGATACCAGCAGGAAAAGACAAGCTCGAAGCTTTCGTATGGCTCGACCATATCAGGCCGAAGTCTAAAGAAGAAATATTTACGTGGGTCGATAAGGATGAGAGTGCACGCCTGAAGAATGTGCAGCGTCAGCCTACTGTGTCACCACGCCAAATGAATATCAGACGAAATAGAAGGAGGTAATACCATGGGATTTTTGTTCAGTCAACCACGTAAGCCCCGCGGCTTCCATCATCACTACATCTATGTAGATGAGCGCAAGGAGAAATTGCAGAAGATTGAAGAGAATGCCAAGCGAGAGTTGGGCATGCTCCCTCCAAAGGAGTTTGACCCTGAAGACATTCGCGGCAAGTTTGTTGAGGCCACCACACATCTGAAGCGTCGCAAAGAGAGTGGCAAGAAGCCTACACATCCGGCTATCTTGCTCATGCTTATTGCTGTGCTTCTGTGGCTCTACTATGCCATTACTTCTGGTATTATTTGATTTTTATTGAGGATAAGCCATGAGTGATATTATCCATCTGTTGCCCGATGCGGTAGCCAATCAAATCGCAGCTGGTGAGGTCATACAGCGTCCTGCTTCTGTCATCAAGGAGCTGGTAGAGAATTCTATCGATGCTGGTGCCACCCATATCCAAGTGCTGGTGATGGATGCTGGTCGTACGAGTATCCAGGTGATAGATGATGGAAAAGGTATGTCAGAGACAGATGCTCGTTTGGCTTTCGAGCGTCATGCCACTTCCAAGATTCGTGAAGCAGCTGATCTGTTTTCTTTGCAAACCATGGGTTTCCGTGGTGAGGCTTTGGCTTCTATCGCAGCAGTGGCAGAGGTGGAACTGAAGACGCGCTTAGCCACAGAGGAGCTGGGAACACATATCGTGTTGTCAGGTTCAAAGCTGGTGTCACAAGAATTCACGTCCTGTCCTGTTGGCAGCAATTTCCTTGTCCGCAATCTGTTCTTCAATGTCCCTGCCCGTCGCAAATTCCTCAAAAGCAACGCCACAGAACTCAGCAATATTCTTACGGAGTTTGAGCGCATCGTATTAGTGAATCCCAGCGTGTCGTTCCAGCTCTATAGCAATGAGACAGAGCTTTATCACCTGCCAGATTCTACTATTCTGCAGCGCATTTCTAGTGTTTTTGGCAAGAAGACAGGTGAGCAACTTATCCCCATTTCTGTAGATACCTCCCTTATCTCCATCGAGGGTTTTATCGGAAAACCAGAGGCAGCACGTAAGAAAGGCTCACACCAGTATTTCTTCGTCAATGGGCGATACATGCGTCATCCTTATTTCCATAAGGCTGTGATGGAAGCCTATGAGCACCTGATTCCTGTGGGCGAACAGGTGTCCTATTTCATATACTTGCAAGTAGAGCCTTCGCACATTGATGTGAACATTCACCCCACAAAGACGGAAATCAAGTTTGAAAACGAGAACTCCATCTGGCAGATTCTCTCTGCAGCAGTCAAAGAAGGGTTGGGGAAGTTCAGCGCTGTGCCTACTATCGATTTTGATACGGAGGGCAAGCCAGACGACCTTCCTGTGTTCAATGATCGCAATGGACATTTCACCCCTCCGCAGGTGCACTACAAGGAAGACTATAATCCCTTTGCTTCGACAAAGGGAGGCGGATATCAGCGTGATTACCAGCGTGATAAAGTGATAGATTGGCAGAAACTTTACGAGGGCGTTAAGGTGGATGCCAATGACATTACTGTTACTGAGCAGCAGGTACCTGATACGCCAGAGCTCCTATCTTCTTCAGATGCAGAGCATCAAGCAGAGCTGTTGCAGTTTAAGGGACGTTTCATACTCACCTCTGTGAAATCGGGCTTGATGCTTATAGATCAGCATCGCGCACATGTACGAGTGCTTTACGATCAGTATATGGAGCAGATCGCTCGTCACACTAGTACTTCGCAAGGAGTGCTCTTCCCAGAGGTGGTGCAATTCTCGCCATCTGAGGCTACCATGCTGGAGTCTATCATGGACGATATGACGGCTGTAGGCTTTGAGCTCACCTCGCTGGGAGGAGGAAGCTATGCGGTGAATGGCGTGCCTGCAGGGATCGAGGGACTGAATACGGTAGAACTGGTGCATAGCATGGTGGATACAGCGATAGAGAAGGGGTGTAGTGTGAAGCATGAAGTGCAGAGCCTGTTGGCACTTACTTTAGCTAAGGCAGCTGCCATCGTCTATGGACAGGTGCTTAGTGCCGAGGAGATGGCTTCGCTGGTAGATCGTCTCTTCTCTTGTGCCACACCTAATTATACGCCAGAGGGACATCCTGTGCTTCACATCATTCCAGAATCGGAGATAGAGCAGATGTTCTCCAAGTAATAGTCACTCTTAAAAGTTGAGTTTGGCAAACTCACTCTCAAAATTGGGCGTGAAGATGCCTTTCCCCATCTTGGCCCGAATCTCTTCCAATGACCAGAAGCGTCCGCCATCCAGTTCTTCGCTGGGATGAATCTCTCCCTCATAGGTAGTGCGGAAAACGAAGACCAATTCACGTTCGCGAGCAGACTCGAAGATATAGTGCAGCAGTGGGGTGGGGAGGTAGTCTGTGATGCCCAGCTCTTCCTGCACCTCTCGTCGCAGAGCCATTTCCACATTCTCTCCTAAATCCACATGCCCTCCACAAGCCGTATCCCACTTACCTGGCTGAATGTCTTTCCAAGCAGGGCGTTTCTGTAAGTATAACTCTCCTTGTGGATTGAATACATGCAGGTGCACCACAGGATGCAGCAGTTTGCTGCCGCTGTGGCACTCTCCGCGTGTAGCACTGCCTATGATGTTGCCTTCTTCGTCGCAGAGGGGGAAAAGTTCATTTGAATTATCTTTCATAAAATTCAAAAGATTAAAAGATAAAAAGATAAAAAAAAGGGTATAGATTCATGTTTTTATATCATTATCTTTTTTAATGATTTAATATTTTAATTTTTTAATACTGCTCATTCAAGGAATGAGCAATGAGCTGTCTCCATAGCTCAGAAAACGGAAATCGTGGCTTAAAGCATAGTCATAGATGGTATGCCAATTACCATGCACAAAGGCCGATACTAGCAGTAGTAAGGTGCTCTGAGGCTGGTGGAAATTGGTAATCATCCGTTTCACGATTCGATACTGATAGCCAGGAGCGATGATGATCTGCGTACTGGTGTGAAGTGTCTCCATCTCATGGCGGTCCAGGTAGTCGATGACTGCCTTCAATGCTTCTACTGACGAGATATTTGCTGCCTCCGCAGGCAACTCATAGGGCTGCCATTGCTTCACCTTCAGTGCTTCATCTTCCTGCTCAGGATGTAGCAGTAGAGCCACACCAATGTGATAGAGTGATTCCAAAGTACGTACAGAAGTGGTGCCAACAGCTATAGCCTGCCCTCCATGCTCGATGAGTTTCTGAAGGGTGCTTCGAGCTACAGATATCCACTCTGTGTGCATTTCGTGCCCCTCTATCTCCTCGCTCTTCACAGGTTTGAAGGTGCCAGCCCCAACGTGTAGCGTCAGCTCTTCCAGCTCTACGCCTTTCTCCTTCAGTGCATCCAGCACACGCGTTGTGAAGTGCAGTCCTGCAGTAGGTGCAGCTACAGAACCTTTGATCTTGGAATACACCGTCTGATACGTCACCTTGTCGCTTTCCTGCGTCTCCCTATTTAAATAAGGTGGAATGGGGAGTTCGCCAAACACCTCTAATATATCTGCGAAGGTCACAGAAGCATCATCCCAGCGGAAGTCTATCCAGTGGCTGGTGCCCACGGCCTTCCCACGCTCTGCGCAGAGGGTGATGGCATGTCCTTTCACTGTCATCTGGCGTTGCAGCACCTCGCCTTTCCATTTCTTGAGGTTGCCCACCAAGCAGAGCCAAGCCGCATGCTCCGTCTGTTGGAAGTTCTGTGCATAGTCAGCAGGCTCTATAGGCTCTAAGCAAAACACCTCTATCAGCGCACCTGTAGCTTTGCGGAAGTGCAGGCGGGCCTGTATCACTTTGGTATTGTTGAAAATCATAAGCTCTCCTGCCTCTATGTATTTAGGCAGGGAGGTGAACACATCTTCGCTCACTTCCCCATGTTTGTAGAGCAGCAACTTAGAGTGGTCGCGCTCTGGCAGAGGAAACTTAGCGATGCGTTCGTCAGGCAGCAGATAGTTGTAGTCGCTGATTCTGATATGTTTTGGATCTTGATTCATAGTCATTTTACAAGAAACGCACCCTCTTAGAGGCGCGTTTCAATAGTTATTCCTTGTGTGCTTTCATTTCTCTTTTCTCCTGAAAATAGAAATATAGACCTCCGACCATAGCAATGACCGAAACGAGTATTGACATAATAATAGCTCCCATTACTGTACCTCCTTTTCTTTTTTATCTCGAAGAAGCCAAAGCCCCCATCCGAGTGTTAAAACTATTGCACAAGAAACAAGAATATATACTATCCATCTTTCTTGTATATCACTAAACACAGAAGCTAAAAGAACTGCTGTGACCAGATACTTGGCTATATCCATAAGCCATTTGCCAAACTCGTGTTTCATTTTGTTCGCGAATTAAATTTGTTGTTAGTTATCGTCTGCAAAGATAGTGCTTTATTTTTGATTTGAAAAAACTAACACACTATTTTATTCTCTCAAATTCTTCACTATCTTTGTGGCACTAAAAAAGAATCAATCATGAAAATTGGAGATAAAGTCAGATTTTTGAGTGAAGTAGGCGGCGGTGTGGTCGTGGGTTTTCAGGGCAAAGAGATTGCCTTGGTGGAAGATGCCGACGGCTTTGCCATTCCGATGCAAGTACGTGAACTGGTGGTGGTTGAGACCGATGAGTATAACATCCCGAATGCGGCTGAAAAACAGCGTAGGCAGGCAGAGCGCGAGGAGCAACTGAAAGCGCAGCAGAGTCAGCCAGCGGCCCCCTATAGAGGCTCTGCACAGCCCCAGAAACCTATGGCAGAAGCCTCTCAAGGCTATAGCAAGCCACAGGAAATCAAGGGAGGCGATGTGCTGAATGTCTATCTGGCCTTTGTGCCTGTGGATATGAAAGCCATGAGCACGACCAACTTTGAAACCTATCTGGTGAACGATAGCAACTACTACCTCTATTATACCTATCTGGCTGGTGAGAATGGCTCTTGGAGCACACGCTCTCATGGCATGCTGGAACCTAATACGAAGTTCTTCATCGAGGAGTTCGACAAGGCGAGCCTGAACGACCTCCAGCGTGTCTGCGTGCAGCTGGTGGCTTTCAAAGATGGCAAGGCCTTTGCGCTGAAACCAGCTTGCAGCGTGGAGCTTCGCATCGATGTGGTGAAATTCTATAAGGTGCATACGTTCAAGGATTCCGACTTCTTTGAAGAGCCAGCCTTGATCTACGACCTTGTGCGCGATGACGTGCCTGTGCGCCAGATGATGGTGAGTGCGCAGGAGATAGAGCAGGCGTTGAAGGAGAAGGTGCGTGCAGAAAGCAAGCCTTTTGATCAGAAGCATATCAAGGTGCGTAAAGGCATCAACTCCGATATTGTGGAGGTAGATTTACATGCAGCAGAGCTATTAGATACCACGGCAGGCATGGACAATGGCGACATACTCAACTATCAGCTATCCAAGTTCCGTGAGGTGATGGAGCAATACAAGACCAAGAAAGGTCAGCGCATTGTCTTCATTCATGGCAAGGGAGAGGGTGTGCTGCGCAAGGCCGTGCTTCAGGAGTTGAGACAGAAATACCCCACATGTAGCCATCAAGATGCCTCCTTCCAGCAGTATGGCTTTGGCGCTACGATGGTGATTGTACATTAAACGTTAAACATTAAACATTAAACATTAAACATTAAACGTTAAACATTAGACATTAAACATTGAGCATTGAACATTGAGCATTAACTATGCAGGGTGTATGTCCATCCAGATGGGAACGGCGAAGCCGTAATGTTTAATGTTTAATGTTTAATGTTTAATGTTCAACGTCCATCAGGTCGCTGATGATGTCATCAGAGATGAAGATGCCTGTCTCTGTGAGGTGTAGGTGACTGCCCTCGATGGCCAAGAAGCTGCGCTCTATGCAGGGGCGAGCCATCTCCAAGCAGTAGCGATAGAGGCGCTCGCCAAATGCCGTTCTGAGAGCCTCCAAATCTAAGCCCTGTGAGGTGCGTAGGCGTGTCATTATCAGTTCGTTATAGCGTGTCGTGGTGCTGAGCTCCTCGCGTTCGTAAAGCGGTTGCCCAGCAAAAATGCCATCGATGTATTTCGTCAAGTCTGCTACATTCCATTGGCGAGAACTGCCGTCGAAGGAGTGGGCTGCTGCGCCACATCCCAGATACGGAATGCCCTCCCAGTAGGAAGAATTATGGCGAGAGTGCCTGCCAGGCAGACAGAAATTAGAAATCTCGTAGTGCAGAAAACCTGCCTCTTTGAGCCTCTGCATCAGCGTAGAGAAGAAGAGCAGGCTTTGCTCCTCGTCAGCTTCCTTAATCTGCTGCTTCTCACGCAGTTGCCATAGCGCTGTACCTTCCTCGTAGGTCAGAGAGTAAGCAGAGATATGCTGCACACCCAGGCCGATGGCTTGCTCCAAATCGTGCTCCCAGATAGCATCCGTCTCCCCTGGCAATCCGTAAATCAGATCAATGCTGATGTTGCTGAATCCCGCATCCTGACAGCGTTTCACAGCCGTGATGGCATCA
>CADALZ010000035.1 GCA_902788865.1 uncultured Bacteroidales bacterium
CGGAAAACGCTCCGGGCTCTGCGGCATTTACGTTTTTACCTCTGCCGGCATCCGAGACCAGATTTTCATCCGGACTGCCTGCACCGCCTTCCACATCATTCTGCTCATTTCCCGACTGAATGCTGGCGCTTTTGTCCAGTCCGGATGTGTTGACGCCGTCATCCAGGTCTCTGTTATTCTTTGTATCTTCCGGTCTCTTTCCGGAAAGTGCGTTGGTATCTTCTGTCTTCGAAGCGGAGTTGCTGCTGCTTTTTGCGGCAGAGGATGTTCCTGTCTTTGATGCGTCGGTATCGGATTTCTGCTGTGCCCCGTTCCCGGCAGTCTGCCCCTTATTCTTTTCTGCAGTCTTTGCCGTCTGCTGCTGAGACGTGTTCATTTGGGCCTGCTGCAGCTGGCGGACATGATACCAGAGACTGCTGCCGTTTGTGACAGTGTAATTGTCATTCTGCCAGCAGAAAAGATCTTCTCCCTCGAAATTGAAAGTGACATACTTATCATTTCTGAGACGGAAGGTAATGCGGTGGTAACTGTCGGTAACGCTCGTGTCGCTCTTATTTCCGACCGTCATCTTTGCCAGCTCTTCATAGAGTTCCCTGATGACAGTCTGGTCGGTGACTTTGACTTCCGGACGGGATCCTCCCTGATCGTAGAGAGCGCTGCACTCGATGGGGACATCTCCTTTTTCCATGTCTTCGCGGAGTCTGGCAAAGCCGCTGTCATTCTGGAAATTGAGAATGGAATCCTCCGGAATTTCCGTCTGCTCTTTCCCGGCAGGCTGATTGCTGTCGGCAGCCTTGCCGGATGTATTCTCCTGAACCGTCTGGTTTTCTTCTGATGAGGCGGGTTTTTTGCCGCCCCCGAGACCGCAGGCAGTAAGCATGCACAGCATGAGGAGGCCTGCTGTCAGAATCCTTACTTTCTTTCTGTTTTTATTGTCGTTCATATATGTCACCTCTCTGGTGTAAAGAATTGCTGCTATCTGATACTACTGTAGAATTCTATGCTTCACCGGTTACAGAGTTGACAAAAACGTCCGGCAGGAAGGTTGCTGATCACGATTCCGCCAAGTACCATTGCGATCCCGATGATCTCGTAAATATTCAGGATCTCGTGGTAGACCAGCGCTCCGATGGCGGTCGCCACTACGGGTTCGATCGAGGCGATGATGGAAGCGCGGCCATTATCGACACTCTGCAGTCCGCGGGTATAGAGAAGATAGGGAAGGACTGTGGTGAAAACGCCGTAGAGCACGATCAGACCGGTCTGAGACGGAGAACTTGTCAGAGCCCGTCCGACATTTTTCAGAGAAATGAAAGATTTAACAATTGAGGCCTTTAGAAGACTCCTTTTCGCTCGCTTGGAGCCAACTTTAGCTGCGCTGAAGTTACTTTCACTCGGAAAAGTCCAAATAAATTTGGCTTTTCGATCGCTTATCCGTAACTTTGCAGGTCAAATAAAGAAAATAACAAACTAACAATATGCTGACTGATAAAATCAACGAACTTCTGAAAGAAGTACAAGACCTGCATGCCGCCAATGCTGAAGAGCTGGAGGCACTGAGACTGAAGTATCTGAGCAAGAAAGGTATCATCAACGACTTGATGAACGACTTCCGCACCGTGGCTGCCGACCAAAAGCGCGAGGTGGGCATGAAGCTCAACGAGCTGAAGAAACAAACCCAAGACCGCATCAACGCCCTGAAAGAGCAGTTTGAGGCACTGAGTGAGTGCAAGAACGATGCCGACCTCACCCGCACGGCTTACCCCGTGAAGCTAGGCACACGTCATCCGCTCACACTGGTGAAGAATGAAATCATCGACATCTTCGGACGCATGGGATTCACCCTGGCCGACGGTCCTGAGGTGGAAGACGACCTGCACGTATATACTAAGATGAACTTCGCTGCCGACCATCCTGCACGCGATATGCAAGACACGTTCTTCGTGGAGCAGAATGCCGAGGATGTGGTGAAGAACATCATCCTGCGCTCGCACACCAGCTCTGTGCAGGCGCGTGTGATGGAGAAGACGCAGCCGCCTATCCGCGTGATCTGCCCTGGACGTGTCTATCGCAACGAGGCCATCAGTGCCCGTGCGCACTGCTTCTTCCATCAGGTAGAGGGACTCTATATAGACAAGGGTGTGAGCTTCACCGACCTGAAGCAGGTGCTGCTGACCTTCGCCCGTGAGATGTTCGGTCCTGAGACCAAGATTCGTCTGCGCCCCAGCTACTTCCCCTTCACAGAGCCAAGTGCAGAGATGGACATCAGTTGCAACATCTGTGGCGGTGTGGGCTGCTCGTTCTGCAAACACACTGGCTGGGTAGAGATCTTAGGCTGTGGCATGGTAGATCCTAATGTGCTGGAGGCTTGTGGCATCGACAGCAAGGTGTATTCTGGCTATGCTTTCGGCATGGGTATAGAGCGCATTGCCAACCTGAAGTATCAGGTGAGCGATCTCCGTCTGTTCTCTGAAAACGACGTCCGCTTCCTCCGTGAATTCGAAGCAGCGTATTGATGCGTAAGTCTGACCGATATAAGGCAGTGCTGGAGTGGTTCAGGACCAACGTACCAGTGGCAGAGACGGAGCTGAAGTATGACAATCCGTACCAGCTGCTGATGGCCGTGATTCTGAGCGCGCAATGCACAGACAAGCGGGTGAACATGATTTCTCCTGCCCTCTTTGCTGCCTTTCCCACTCCAGAGGTGATGGCAGCCTCATCGGTCGATGAAGTGTATGAGTATGTCAAGACCGTGTCATATCCCAACAGCAAGGCGAAGCATCTGGTGGGCATGGCGCAGATGCTGATGAGCGACTTTGGGGGCGAGGTGCCCGACAATCTGGACGATCTGGTGAAACTGCCAGGCGTGGGGCGCAAGACGGCCAACGTGGTGCAGGCGGTGATATTCAAGAAACCTACCATGGCCGTTGATACCCATGTGTTTCGGGTGAGCCACCGCATAGGGCTGGTAGATGACAAGTGTACCACTCCGCTCAGTGTGGAGAAGGAACTCACCAAGCACATCCCTGCAGCCGACATACCCACGGCACACCATTGGCTCATCCTGCACGGGCGATACACCTGCATGGCACGCAAGCCCAGATGTGCCAAGTGTGGTTTGCAAATCTACTGCAAATACTTCGCTCAGCATCCCTTAGGGACAGAAAACTGAGGCAAGCGCATGGATAATTGGATTTTTTATCTAACTTTGCTTCGTTTATAGATACAAATGTGTAACAACTAATATAAAATTAAAAAAACTATGACTATCGATCAATTCAATTTTGCCGGTAAGAAGGCAATTGTTCGCGTGGATTTCAATGTGCCATTGGATGAGAATGGCAAAGTGACTGACGACACCCGCATCCGCGGTGCTCTGCCTACCCTGAAGAAGATTTTGGCAGATGGTGGTGCCCTCATCATCATGTCACACATGGGCAAGCCTAAAGGCAAGGTAAACGCTAAGTTCTCTCTGGGTCAGATTGTAAACGACGTAGCTGCTGCCCTGGGCACTCCTGTGAAGTTTGCTCCCGACTGCGCTAAGGCTAAGGATGCTGCCGATGCCCTGAAGCCAGGTGAGGTGCTGCTGCTGGAGAACCTGCGCTTCTATCCTGAAGAGGAAGGCAAGCCAGTAGGCATCGAGAAGACCGATCCTGCTTACGACGAGGCTAAGAAGGCCATGAAGGCCAGCCAGAAGGAGTTTGCCAAGACGCTGGCTTCATATGCCGACTGCTATGTGATGGATGCCTTCGGTACCGCTCACCGCAAGCATGCTTCTACCGCCGTTATCGACGAGTATTTCGACAAAGACCACAAGATGCTGGGCTACCTCATGGAGAAGGAAGTTCAGGCTGTGGACAATGTGCTGAGTAACATCAAGCGCCCATTCGTAGCTATCATGGGTGGCTCTAAGGTGTCTTCTAAGATTGGTATCATCGAGAATCTGCTGGGCAAGGTAGATAAGCTCATCCTCTGCGGTGGTATGACTTACACCTTCGCTAAGGCTCACAATGGTGAGATTGGTAATTCTATCGTAGAGCTCGACAAGCTGGATGTAGCTCTGGGCGTAGAGGAGCTGGCTAAGAAGAACGGCGTAGAGCTGGTTCTGGGCAGCGACTGCACAGCTACAGACGGTCTCGACTTTGGCACTATGACCGTGAAGCCAGGTTCTAAGATCATCAACTGCCCTGCCAACAACGTACCTGCTGGCTTCGAGGGTGTAGATGCTGGTCCAGAGAGCCAAGAAGACTTCCGCAAGGCTATCAAGGGTGCTAAGACCATCCTCTGGAACGGTCCTGCTGGTGTATTCGAGTGCGATGAGTTCACTGCAGGTAGCCGTGCCATCGGTGAGGCTATCGCAGAGGCTACCGCAGAGGGTGCTTTCTCTCTGATCGGTGGTGGCGACTCTGTGGCTTGCGTGAACAAGTTCGGTCTGGCCGACAAGGTGAGCTACATCTCTACTGGTGGTGGTGCCCTGCTCGAGGCTATCGAGGGTAAGGTGCTCCCAGGTGTAGAGGCTATCAATAAGTAAGAGCTTAGGGTTTGGAGTTTAGAGTTTAGAGTTTAGGGCTTAGAACTTAGAGCTCAAGACTGAGTATATTTCTGCATGGATTAGTCGGTTTTAGAAGATATTTCATATCTCTGCCGATTAATCCATGTTTTTTTATTATCTTCGCTGCATTATTTTATAAAGGCATTGCATTATGAAAAAAATCCTCACTCTGCTGTTACTGTGTTTTCCTCTGACCATACTGGCACAGCAAGGCAAGAACCTGACCTTGAGTGATGCCATCAGCAGCATCAGCGACCGCATCAGCATCGGTGGCTTCCTGCAGGGAGGCTACGACTATAACTCGCAGACCGAAGAAAGCTCGTTCTACCATAAACGTGCAGCGTTCAACATTCGCGGACGAATCACCGACCGCTGGACGGCTTTTCTCGCCTTCGAGTATTCCAACTCCACCTCACAGGAGCTGTGGACGGAATATAAGTTGGCCGACGAGCTCAGCGTGCGTGTGGGGCAATTCAAGACCATGTTCGGACTGGAGAACATGATTTCTCCCGCCGTGGCCGACATCATAGACGATGCCTCCATGGCTACCCGCTACTACGTGGGCTGGTCGGGCGATGTGCTGCAAGGAAATCATGCCGGGCGTGACATCGGTCTGCTGGTGAGCGGCGATATATTTAATAAGGTGTTGCACTACGACCTCTCACTCATGAATGGGCAGGGCATCAACCGACGCGACGGCAATAAGGCCAAGGACATCGCCCTGCGCCTCATCTATAACATCACCCCAGAAGTGGCTCTCAGCGGCTCTTACTACGACGGCCGTGGTCATGCCATAGCTTCCAGCGAGATGATGGGCATCGAGAGAGGCGAGGACTACAACCGCGACCGCTGGGCACTGGGCGGCAAGCTCACACTGCCTAAGGTGAAGATTCGTGCCGAGTATCTGGGTGGTAAAGACGGGCACATCAAGAGCGAGGGCTGGTATGCCCTGGGCGTCTTCACCGTGGCACAGAATGTTGACCTGCTGCTCAATTACGATTACTTTAATCAAAACAAACGATACGACTTGGCACAGACTGGCCTGGGAGCTGGCCTTCAGTGGTGGTTCTACCAGGGCTGCCGCCTACGCTTCATGTACACCAACCGTGATGTGAAGCACGCCGACAATTACAACCTGCTACAAGCCGCTTTCCAAGTCAGTTTCTAACACACACCACTATGCAAGTCAATCTGGAATACATCGAGAAAAGCTACGCGGAGATAGACAGGAACCTCGGCAGTCACCATCTGCTGGAGGCCATCCGCCAGATGGAGAACCTGCTGCTCACCCACCCCAACTGGGAACTGAGCAGCCAGCTAGAACAGCTGAAGACCTCCTACCACTACCTGCTCCAATATCTGATGCAGGGCACCGAGGATCCACAGCGCGATCAGTTCTACACCCAGCTCATTGCCGATGCCTGGGAGATAGCCGACCGCCTGCGCCACTACCTGCTCTGCCAGCACACCACCCTGCTGTATGTCCAGACCTACAAGAAATGCCAGCAGGGAGAGTCGCTACGCCAGATCATCACACAGCTCGAAGCTTTCACAGACGACCTTGCCGTGCTACAGCTCACCGATAGTAGGCCCGCCTCACTGAAGCAAGCCCTCCTCGCCCATGAAGCGTGGCAAGACAAACTCTTCGACCGCGTGTGGACTTGCCCCCAGTGGAGTGCCGAGGAACATGCCACCGCCCTTGATGCCCTGCATTCCGAGATGCTCATACCAGCCGACCTCTGCCTGCTGCTCAGTGCCGTCACCCTCGGTCTGCTGCAATGCTTCGACAGGCGCAAGATAGACTTTGCCATAGAGGCCGCCCGCCATACCGACCTCAGCGTACGCGTGCGTGCCCTGACCTGCCTCACCCTCACGCTGCACCTCTACCACACCCGGCTGGACTTCTATTCCAGCCAGTACACCCACTTCCTTGACCTGCAAGAAGACTCCGATGCCCGCATAGGCATACATACCATCTACCTGCAGCTGCTCAAGGCACAAGACACGCAGAAAATCACGAAGAAGATCAGAGAAGAAATCCTCCCAGAGATGGTGCGCAATATGCAACAGCTCAACCACGGCCTCGATGTCTCTGAAGAGAACGACATGAACCCCGACTGGGGCAGTCTGAGTCCAGAATTCGATGAGAAAATCAAGCAGATGAACGAGATGATATGAGCACCTTCTCACTGATGAAGCAATACCCTTTCTTCAACGTCACAGCCCACTGGTTCCTGCCCTACTACCGCCAGCACTCTTTGGTGGCCTCTGCCAGCAATGGTGAGCCGCAGACAGAAGAATTCATCGACCTCATCCTTCGCAGCTCAGGCATCTGCGACAACGACAGGTACTCCATGCTCAGCGTTTTTCCCGCCATTCCAGAGCAGCAGAGACAGCTCATAACCAGCAGGTTCGCCTCCAAAGAAAGTCAAGAGATCATCGCTCAGAACATGCCCGAGCTCGAGAAATACGCCCAGCGTTTAGACGTGGTAGCCGGCAACTATATCCACAGCCTCTACCGCTTCTTTAAGCTCAATGCCTATCGCAACGAGTTTACAGATATCTTCAGTGAGCCGCTCGACTTCTATAGCGAACCCCTGCTCCAAGACTTCCTGCAAGACGAGGAGCAACTGCGAGAGGTGGGCAACTTCCTCTTCAAGGCAGAGCGCTACGAAGAAGCCCTGCGTGTATTCACCCTGCTCACCAGCAAAGACCAGTCGCAGGCATCCGACTACCAGAAGCTGGGCTACTGCCACCAGAAGTTGGGAGCCTATCCCCCAGCCATAGAAGCCTACCAGACAGCCGGACTCATGCAACCCAACAGCTGGACCGTGCGCCATCTGGCCACCTGCCATCGCCTGAAGGGGGACTACAGTCAGGCACTCAGCTATTACAGAAAGGCCGCTGAGATGCAGCCCACCAATAAGACCGTACTCTATCAGACAGGCATCTGCCTGCTGGAGCTCAAGCGCTATGAAGACGCTCTGCAGAAGTTCTTCCAGCTCGACCTCATGGACACCCAGAGCCCGAAGGTATGGCGTGCCATAGGATGGTGCTCGTTCCTGCTCAGAAAGTTCGATCAAGCCGCTCAATACTTCATGCAAGCCACCGCGCAAGCCCCCCAGCCACACGACTGGCTCAATCTGGGGCACATCCACCTGGTGCAGGGCCGTCTGCGCAAGGCCGTGGCCTACTACAAAGAAGCCGCAGCCTTGGCTAAGGCAGACGAAGAACGCTATGGCAACTTCGACTCCATGTTCCAGAAAGACGCCGCTGTGCTGGAGTCTATGGGCGTCATTCCTCAGCTCTTCCCGCTCCTCATAGACCTAACAGAAATGGAGGGAGGTCTGTCTGCCTGACAGGTACTCCCTCCAAAACTGCTTGTGTAGTCACGACACAGACAAGCCCATGACAGTATAGTGGCAGCCTCCCAAGCCCTCCTATATCACGTCACTTTGCTGGCGAATATACTGTATAGCCATCATGGTGAGATCGTCACTCTGCTCAGCATCGCCCACGAACTGATGGACAGCCTCGGTCATCTGGGCTATGAGCTGGCGAGGCTCATGCTGCTGATGGGAGAGGGCACGCAAAGCCACTTCTTTGACACGCCCCATCTGGAACTCCACATTATCAGCATTCATGGCTTCTGTCAGTCCATCGGTAAAGAGGAAGATGGTGGTGCCTGTTGATAGCTGTGCCTCCTGCAGAGAATAATCCCAAGTAGGCATAATGCCAACGGGTATGTTGGAATCGCAGGTCAACTCACCAACACCTGACCCAATGAGCAACGGAGCATCATGACCGGCATTACAGAAACGCAAACGGCCTGTAGGCAAATCAAGTACGCCGACAAAGAGGGTCACAAACATAAGCGTCTTATTCATGTCGGTGATGGTCTGGTTCATCGTCATGACAATATGATCGGGCATTGACTCATGAGCCGACACGGTGCGGAAGGTGGAACGGGTGACGGCCATGTACAGTGAAGCTGGCACACCCTTGCCCGACACATCACCTATGCAGAAGAAGAGTTTCTCGTCACGGATATAGAAATCAAACAGATCGCCGCCCACCTCCTTGGCAGGGGTCAACGACGCATAGAGCTGCACGTCATCGCGGTCATCTCGGGTAGGGAATTTCTCTGGCAGCATGCCCATCTGTATGCCGTTGGCAATGCGGAGATCGCTCTCTATGGAGGCTTTCTGGGCTGTGGTGTTCTTCAGTTTGTCAATGTATTTCACCAGTGACTGCTGCATATTACCGAAGGATTGGCTCAACTGTCCTATCTCATCGATGCGCTGAAGGTCTGGCAGTGGGGCATCAAACTGCCCCGAAGCGATGGTCTCGGCTCCACGAGCCAGTCGTCTGAGGGGCTTCAGCTCGTGGGTAATGATGCGGATGAATACGTAGAGCATCAGCAATAAACCACCAGAAATGATGATCATCACAGAACGACGCAGACGGTCGAAACCGCTGAAGATATCGCGCTCGGGACAGACAATGGCCATGGAGCAACCCGTCTGTCCGAGAGGCTTGTAGAAGACATAGCTTTCCTCGCCATTTATGCGCATGCGCTTCATGCCCTCTTCGCCTCGCTGCATGGCATAGCCCAGATCGGTCAGAGCGGCATCTGGTTGCTCCATCGTCGCTGTAAAAATGCTCTGGCGGGTGATTTTCGTCGTATCTGGATGTACGAAGTAGGTGCCGCCGCGGCCTATCATGATACTATAGGAATGGGGATAGGGTTTGACGGCTGAGATGGTCTGCGAGAGCCAAGAGATGGAGAGACTGGTATTTATGACACCTATCACTTCACCCTGTTTATCTGTGATGGTCTGGCAATAGCTGGTCACCATCTCGCTGGTATTGGTGGCCACATCGAGATCCATGTATGGCTCTGTCCAGCATGGCTTTTCCAGAAGCTGCGGCATGAGATACCAGTCTTCGTAGAAGTACTGGTAGCTGTCGCTGCCGCCCTGAATGGTACGGATACTATCGCCCACGTGCTTCGTATAGGCAGAGAAGTAGCGACCATAACCTCTGAAGTAGTAGGGCCTGAATGCAATGGAACAGTTGTAGAAGTCGGGATTGTTCTGAAGTATGCCACGGCTATAGACAAACATCGAATCGGCCCTTTCAGGATGGCGCTCTACCATCCACTTAGTCATGTTTGAAGCCACTTCCACACGGTTCAGGATGCCCTCCACTCGAAGCGATGTCTTGTCGAGTATCTGCGTGGCATGGTTTACCGCCTCTTGACGCACGGCCTCACGGGACTGATAGAACAGGAAAGCGAGCGCTGCATTGAAGATCAAGGCTGCAAAGAAAACCACCCACAGGCTGACCCTGACCGAAAGTTTTCTACGTATATATGCTAAGATTGCTTTCATAATCACTCCTTATCAATTGTCAATTCCTCAAACTTCACTTCGCGGTTCAGCATATAGTTCTCCACCATTAGGCGACTGGCAAACTGCACCATGTCTGGGCGAAGTCTGAACTCACGCTGCTTAGACTCGCGGTCCACCTGTAAGCGCAGCACCTCCTGCAGCATCAGCTGCTGTATCACACGGTTGGTGGCCACCTGATTCCTATCGACATACTCCATCACGATGTCCAGCGCCTCTTGAGGATGCTCAGCGGCCCACTCCCACCCTTTCTTGCTGGCTTGGGCAAAACGGGTAGCCTGCTCCTTGTGCTGATCATAGTATTCGCGGGTCATATAGACACCATCTTCCTGCACGTTGTAGCCATGGTCGCAGAAGCGATAGACGTTCTTATCGGTCATCTTAATGCCAGCCTGCACCAGTTGGTAATACTCGTTGTAACTCATTGCCAGCGTAGCATCGAGGGCTCCTGCCACGAATAGGTTGACATTCTGGGCAAAACGCACCCACTCGTAATCCAGATGTTCTTTGATGCTCATGCAGATGGCCAGCTGTCCGAAGCCAACACTCCAAATGCCAACGCGCGCCCCTTTCTGTTCCAGCGGATCTTGTCCGCTTGCAGAGACAATGACCATGGCATTGTTCATCGATGTCTGCAGGATGTTCACCAGAGGAATACCTTCATCGATAATCTCCAGTGCCTGACAGAGTTGCAACGTGGTGGCCTGACACTCATTATTGCGTAGGCGTGCCATGGCAGAATGCGTGGCCGAAGGATGTTCTATACGTACATTCACGCCTGCCTCGCGGTAGAAGCCTTTTGCCTCTGCCACGTAGTAGCCAGCGAACTGCGCCTGTGCCGTCCACTGCGGTGTGAACACGATGGTCTCGTCTTGTGCTGTGGCAGACAGAGATAGCCATAGCATCAGGAATAATAGCCATAATCTGCTTATCTCACATCTCCAACCGCCTGATTGCGTTGAGCCATTGTTTTTGTAGTTCATTGTTTATTTAGTTTTTGTTGCCTCAAGCTTTTGCAATTCCCGATATAGGCGCTGCACGGGCAGGCCCATGACATTGTAATAGCTGCCTTCCAAGCCTTCTACGCCAACATAGCCTATCCACTCCTGCACGCCGTAGGCACCAGCCTTGTCGAAGGGGCGGTAGTGATCTACATAGTAGGTGATTTCGGCATCGGTGAGGCGTGCAAAGTGTACGTGAGTCTCTACACTGAAGCTATGCTGCCAATCACGGGTGGTGAGAGTGACACCGGTATAGACTTGGTGGGTGTTTCCAGAGAGCTTATGAAGCATCCGGATGGCTTCATCGCGGTCGCGCGGCTTGCCCAGCACCTCACCATGCAGCCAGACGATGGTGTCGGCTGTGATGAGCAGTTCGTCATCGGCCATACTGGCACGGTAGGCATCGGCTTTCTCCCGTGAGATGTAGAGGGGGATGTCTCCGCACTGCAAGGTGTCGGGGTACGACTCGTCGATATCGGGCAGGGTACGGACTTCAAAGTCGATGCCAAGACCTCGGAGCAACTCCTTACGACGGGGGGAGTTGCTGGCCAAAATCACATGATATTTTTCTAAATTCATCATTATTCGTTCTTCATTCTTCATTTACCAGCAGCTATACACCTCTTCGTCTTTCATCCAGAGGCCATTGGCTTTGAGGAACTGCTCCACGATGTCACGTGCCACGCCATGGCCACCTGGGGCTGGAGAGATGTACTTAGCTACGGCCTTCACCTCGGGAGCGGCATCGCTGGGGCAGCAGGGCAAGCCACAGACTTTCAGCACGGGCAGGTCGGGGATGTCATCGCCGACAAAGAGAATTTCCTCATCGCGCAGTCCGTGGCGGTCGCGAAACTTCACATAATCTACCATCTTCACCGAGGAAGGCAGGTAGATGTCTTCGGGGTCGAAGCCCAGATTGATGTAGCGGCGGCGCACATTAGGGGCATTGCCTCCGGTGATGATGGCCATGGGTATCTTCATCACACAGGCAATATGGAGGGCATAGCCATCCTTGATGCTCACGGTGCGCACTGGCAGCCCGTCGGCATCTATGGAGACTACATTGGCACTCAGTACCCCGTCGATGTCGAAGGCAAGGGCCTTGATTTTGGTAAGGTCGTAGTTTATCATTTTGAACATTAAACGTTAAACATTAAACATTGAACATTAAACATTGAACGTTAAACATTAAACATTAAACATTAAACATTGAACGTTAAACATTGAACGTTAAACATTGAACATTGAGCATTAACTATGCAGAGTGAATCCATCCGGATGGGAACGGCGAAGCCGTAATGTTTAATGTTTAACGTTTAACGTAATCGTTGCTGCTTTCAAGCCGCTGGCAGTGGCTTTCAGGGTGACGGTGCCTGCGCTCTCCCCACTCTGCACGAGGGCAGTGAGCTGACCGCTGAAGGCATGCATCTGAGGCAGATGGAAGAGGTCGAGGCAAGAAGCATCTCCATTGGCTGCGGCACGATAGGTGCCTGCGCCTGTGACTTGGAACTTCACCAGTCGGCCATCGTCAGGGCAGAGGTTGCCATCTTTATCCACCACGCGAACGGTGATATAAGCCAAATCCTTGCCATCAGCACTGAGGGTGGTGCGATCGGCCACTAACTCCAGATGGTGAGGCTTGCCAGCCGTGCGCACCACCTGCTCCATAGCAGGACGTCCGTTGGCATCGTAGGCCACCACACGCAGCTCGCCCGGCTCATACTTCACCTGATCCCAGATGAGGCGGTAGCGGCGCAGTGTAGCCAGAGAGTCGGTGCTCTGCTTGCTCTGGGCAGCTGTGAGCTTGTGCTGCACGCCCTGGCTCTTACCGTTCACAAACAATTCGGCACTGGGGAAGTCGGTATAGACCATGACAGGGGTGACCTGCCCACGGCGGTTTTTCCACGTCCAGTGAGGCAAGATATGCAGGGTATGCTCCTTCTTATTCCACAAGCTGCGGTAGAGGTAGTAGCGGTCTTTAGGAATGCTGGCGAGGTCGATGATACCGAAGTAAGAGCTATGCGAAGGCCAGTTGTCATAATAAGGTGTAGGCTCACCGAGATAGTCGAAGCCCGTCCAGACAAACTGCCCTATCTCCCACTCATGATCATCGGCCATTTCGAAGTCGAGATCGGGAATATTGGACCAGCTGCAGGCTTCTGTATCATACGAAGACGACTGCAGATCATCATACACGGCATTCTTCTTCAGGCTCATAGGGAACTTATACACCCCACGAGAGCTGACGGTAGAAGCGGTCTCTGAGCCGAGCACCAGTCCCTGAGGCAGAATCTGATGCGCCTCCTCGTAGAAAGGCAGGCGGTAGTTGAAGCCTGGTATGTCTATGGTAGCAGCAAAGCCCTTGTGCAGGGAGTTGGCTGCCTGGTCTATGCCCACCGTCACAGGACGTGTAGGATCCAGTCTATGGCAGATGTCCTGCAGGAAGGCCACCGTCTGGAAGGCTTGGTCATCACGCTGATTGGGCACCTCATTGCCGATGCTCCACATCACCACGCTGGGGTTATTGCGATAGTGCATCACCATATTGGTCATATCGCGCTCTGCCCACTCCTTGAAGAAGCGGTTGTAGCCATTCTTCACCTTAGGGATGTCCCACTCGTCGAAGCTCTCTACCATCACCATGAAGCCCATCTCGTCGCAGAGCTCCACCAGCTCTGGCGCAGGCATATTGTGGGTAGTGCGCACGGCATCGCAGCCCATGTCTTTGAGCAGCGTGAGCTGGCGGCGCAGGGCTGCCACATTGATGGCGCTACCCAGCGGGCCGAGGTCATGATGGTTGCACACACCCTGAAACTTACGTAGCTGTCCGTTCAGGAAGAAACCTTTCTCTGGCACGTATTCGATGGAGCGGATGCCGAAGCGGGTGGTATATTCATCTACCTGACGACCATCGGCCACTACCTTTGTCACTGCCTTGTAGAGATAAGGGGTCTCTGGCGACCAGAGGTGTGGGCGCTCCACGATGAAGTTCTGTCCCAATGGAATATCGTGGGTGATCATCTTCTGCTCTTCATTAGAAGTCACCAAGCGTCCATCTGCATCGAAAATATCGGTATGGAGCACTACCTGCTGCTGGAAATCGCCCCCTTCCAAAGAGACGCGCAGACTCACGGAGGCATAAGCCTCTTCTACATGAGGGGTGGTGATGTAGGTGCCCCAAACGGGGATGTGCATCTTGTCTGTGGTCACTACATGCACGTTTCTGTAGAGTCCGGCTCCAGGATACCAGCGCGAAGACTCCGATCTGTTTTCAAGACGCACGGCAAGAAGGTTGTTCTTTCCGTCGGCATTCACGTAGGGGGTGACATCGCAATAGAAAGAGTTATACCCATAGGGCCAGAAGATAGCCTCATGGCCATTGACATAGACACGTGCTTCACTCATGGCACCATCGAATACCAAGGTGGTCTGCTTACCCTGTGGCACATCAAATGTATGCCTATACCAGCCCACTCCCACGAAAGGCAAGCCTCCCGTGCGGCCCGACTTTGCCGAAGCCTGCGTCTCACCATCTTGCTCTATGGCCACCACCTGACGGTCGTTATTGCCATCGAAGGGGCCATAGATGGCCCAGTCGTGCGGCACGGTCACAGTCTGCCAAGCGGCATCGTCGTAGCTCACCAGCTGGGCTCCAGCCTGTTCGCCTTTCATGAATTTCCAACCTTTCTCCAGTGTGTATTCACTGCGCTGAGCCTGTATGCCCACTGCTACACAGCAGCAAAGCAACGTCAACAAAAACTTCCTCATCGTATGTATGCTTTTAAATTTTTTGTAAAGATAATATTTTTATCGCAGATGCATACGTTCATTCCCAAAAATTACTACATTTGCACGTAGAATAAGATGTTTTATAATCCCGAATGAATACCATGACTACCTCACAACTGACCATAAAAGACATTGCACGTGAGCTGAACGTGTCTATTTCTACGGTGTCGAGAGCGCTGCAAGGGCACCCTGGCATCAGCAAACAGACGCGCGAACGCGTACAGCAATATGCACGCGAGCATCACTTCAAGCCCAATCAGATGGCTGTGGGGCTGCGCTCTCGGAGCAATAACATCATTGGCATCATCATCCCAGAGTTTACCAACTACTTCTTTGCCTGTGTGCTGAGTGGCATAGAGAAAGCAGCTTCAGAGGCTGGATATCGCATCATGGTGGCACAGAGCAACGATGACTATCACCGCGAGGAGATGATAACGCTTGCCTTCATGGAGGCGCGCGTGTGTGGGGTGATTACCTCACTGGGAAAACAGACCACCAACTACCAGCACTACAAGGAGCTGATGGATCAGGGCATACCTGTGGTATTTTATGACCGCATCAGTACCGACCTACCGACCGACCGTGTGGTGGTGGACGACTATGCTGGGGCGTATGCAGCGGTGGAGCACATGATAAAAACGGGGTGTAAGCACATCTATTTCTACAGCTCACCACCCCACTTGGAAATCACGAAGAACCGCCGCAACGGCTATCTGGATGCGATGCATAAGCATGGGTTCCAAGTGACACCAGACATGATGCCGCTGTGCGACAACCGTCAGGATGCCATCAAGCTGACGCAGGAGATTCTGAAACGGGACCCGAAGCCCGATGGTTTCTTTGCGGTGAACGACATGACGGCAGCGGGTATTCTCTATGCTTGCAAGCATGTGGGTATGAAAGTGCCTGAGGAGGTGTCTATCTGTGGCTTTTCTGGCGATGCCATCTCTGAAACCACCGACCCTCTGCTCACCACTGTGGAGCAAAACGGGCAAGAGGTGGGCCAGTGTGCTTTCCAGCTTTTGCAGCACAGGCTCACAGGGCAAGAGCACCCTGGCAAGATGATAGTACGCACGAAGCTGCTGCTGAGGGGAACAACGAGAGATTATTAAAAGATTAAAAAATTAAAAAATTAAAAGATTATAAAACGATATATAGGATGAAGACGAAGCCTGATTTGAGTTTCTGGAAACTATGGAACCTTAGTTTCGGATTTTTCGGAGTGCAGATAGCATACGCTCTGCAGAGTGCCAATATTTCGCGTATATTCGCCACACTGGGGGCCGACCCGCACGATCTGAGTTATTTCTGGATATTGCCTCCGCTGATGGGTATTCTGGTGCAACCCATCGTAGGAACACTGAGTGACAAGACCTGGACGCGCTTCGGACGCCGCATACCTTATTTATTTATAGGAGCAGCTGCCGCAGTGCTGGTGATGTGTCTGCTGCCTAATGCAGGCTCTTTCGGCATGGCTGTTTCTACGGCCATGATCTTCGGTCTCTTTGCGCTGATGTTCCTCGACACCAGCATCAACATGGCGATGCAGCCGTTTAAAATGCTGGTAGGCGACATGGTGAACGAGAAGCAAAAGGCGAAGGCATACTCCATACAGAGCTTCCTCTGCAATGCAGGCTCACTGGTGGGCTATGTATTCCCCTTTGTATTCACAGCCATCGGCATAGCCAACACTGCACCTACTGGCGTGGTGCCCGACTCGGTGATTTACTCCTTCTACATCGGTGCGCTGATCTTGATTCTCTGTGTGATCTACACCACTATGAAGGTGAAGGAGTGGAACCCGAAGGAGTATGCGGAGTATAACCCCGTGTCTGAGGTGAAGGAAGAGAGTGCCAACTGGATAACGCTGCTGAAGAATGCGCCTGCTACATTCTGGAAAGTAGGACTGGTGCAGTTCTTCTGCTGGGCGGCTTTCATGTATATGTGGACCTACACTAATGGTACCATAGCCGACACAGTATGGGGCACTACGGATGTATCCTCAGCTGGCTATCAGGAGGCAGGTAACTGGGTAGGTGTGCTCTTTGCCGTACAGGCCATAGGCAGTGTGGTATGGGCTGCTATCCTCCCACAGTTCAAGAACGTGAAGATGGCCTATGCACTGAGCTTGGTGCTGGGTGGCATCGGCTTTGCCATGATGCCTTTCATCCATGACCAATATATGCTTTTCGTGCCATTCATCCTCATAGGATTTGCTTGGGCAGCCATGCTGGCCATGCCTTTCGCACTGGTGACTAATGCTCTGCAGGGCTACGGGCACATGGGTGTGTACTTAGGACTTTTCAATGGCACCATCTGTCTGCCTCAGATTATTGCAGCAGCCTTAGGAGGTGTGGTGCTGGCAATGGTGGGCAGTGCTCAGCGCAATATGATGATTATCGCAGGAATCCTGTTGGTAATTGGTGCCGTCTGTGTGTTCTTTATCCACGAAAAGCGGCAGGCAGATAATCAATGATATCGTGAGCAGTGAGGGAGACTTCTCCCAAATCGGCTGCGGCCAAATCGGCAGCAAGGCCATGGATGTAAACGCCCAGACGGGCAGCATCTATGGCCTTGATGCCTTGTGCCAAGAGGGCTGTGAGGATGCCTGTGAGCACATCGCCGCTGCCACCAGTGGCCATTCCTGGATTTCCCGTAGGATTGAACCAGCACTGTCCGATGGTGTCTATCACAGCTGTATAGGCTCCCTTAAGCACGATGCAGACTTGTGCCTCGCGAGCCAGTTCGCGTGCTTTCTGCAAGCGCAGATAGCTGCTCTGACTGCGCCCTACCAACCTATCCATCTCGCCTGGGTGCGGAGTGATGATGCTCCCTATCTGCTTCATGGCTTTCCGATCAGCTTCCAGAATATTGAGCGCATCGGCATCCAGCACCATTGGTATCTGGCAGTGGTCTAAGAGCTCCAGCAGGGCAGCACGCGTGTCTTCATGCTTGCCAAGTCCTGGTCCCACACCCACGGCATTATAGGCATCGGTAAGCGGAGCTTCTGCAAAATGGTCGGGATGTATGTCTATTTGCGTCATGGCCTCAGGCACCGCTGTCTGCAGCATCGGGTTGTTGCATTGTGGCACATGCACGGTGAGCAAGCCTACCCCACTGCGCAAGCAGGCACGGGCGGCCAAGATGGAAGCACCAGCCATACCCAGTTTTCCAGCGATGAGCAAGGCCCTGCCAAAGTCGCCCTTATGAGCAAAGCGGGCACGGGGCTTGAGTAGCCCACGCACTTCTGCAGGCTCAGTAAGGGCATAAGGCGTAGGTGTCTGCTCTATGCCTTGCGGATGCAAGCCTATATCCAGCACCTTCCACTCTCCTACCTTCTGCGCATTTTCTGGCAGCAGGAAAGCCAACTTCGGGAACTGAAGCGTGAGGGTGAGGTGGGCATTCATCACCTGTGCCATCGTATTATAGGTGTTGTCTTCCCCCATCAGTCCAGAAGGCACATCGATGGCTATCACATAGGCGGGCGAGGCATTGACATAGCGCACCACGGAGGCAAAACCGCCTGCCAAGGGCTTGTTCAGTCCACTGCCGAAGAGTCCGTCTATCACCACATGCTGAGCTGTGAGTGCAGGCGGGGCAAACTGGCTGGTCACCTCATGAAATTCCACTCCACTGAGCTGCGAGAGTCTGTTGCGATTGGTCTGGCAGCAAGGCGAGAGTGCTCCTTTCACATTGAACAGATAGACCGAGAGCCGATAGCCACGCTCAGCCATCAGGCGCGCCACAGCCAGTGCATCACCCCCATTGTTGCCAGGTCCAGCAAAGACCACAAAGGGCACCTCCGCAGAGAACCTGCTGCAGATCTCCTCTGCCAAAGCCAGAGATGCCCGCTCCATCAGGTCGATCTCTGCCACTGGCTCGTGCTCTATGGTGTAAGCATCGAGCTTCTTCACGCTCTGTGTAGGAAATATCTTCATCATAATGAGCAAAGATAGCACAAAATGAGGTTATGACAAAAAAAATGCCTATCTTTGTAGCGTTAAGAATAAAATAAGTTTTAACCCACACCATAATATGGAAACTATACATATCAAAGACAGAGATTTCAGGGTGTCTATCAAGGAAGAAGACATTCTGAAAGAGGTGGATAGAGTGGCTGCTGCCATCAATCATGACCTGGCTGGTAAGAATCCGCTCTTCCTGTCGGTGCTGAACGGCTCATTCATGTTTGCATCTGACTTGATGAAGCGCATCACCATCCCCTGTGAGATTTCGTTTGTGAAGATGTCTTCCTATCAGGGAGTGAACACCACTGGCAAGGTGCGCGAGATGATTGGCGTCAACGAGGACCTCACAGGACGTACTGTCGTGATCGTGGAGGACATCGTAGATACGGGCTACACCATGAAGCACATGCTGGAGACACTGAAGACCTATGGGCCGGAGTCGATACACATCGCTACGCTGCTGGTGAAACCTGAGAAACTGAAGGTGGACCTCGACATAGAGTATGCTGCCATGAAGATTCCTAACGACTTCATCGTGGGTTATGGACTCGACTACGACGGCTTTGGTAGAAATTATAGGGACATTTACACTGTCGTGTAAAAATGCAAAGATGCAAAGATGCAAAGATGCAAAAATTAAAACATTATAATATTAAAATAGTATGCTAAACATTGTGATTTTTGGTGCCCCAGGCTCAGGCAAGGGCACACAGAGTGAAAAGATTGTAGAGAAGTATGGTATCAACCACATTTCTACGGGTGATGTGCTTCGCGCAGAGATTAAGAATGGTACAGAGCTGGGTAAGACGGCTAAGAGCTACATCGACCAGGGTCAGCTGATTCCTGACAGTCTGATGATAGACATTCTGGCCAGTGTATTCGACAGCTTCAAGGATAGCAAGGGCGTGATCTTCGACGGTTTCCCACGCACCATCGCTCAGGCAGAGGCTCTGAAGCAGATGCTGAAGGACCGCGGTCAGGACGTGAGCGTGATGCTCGACCTCGATGTGCCTGAGGATGAGCTGATGACTCGCCTCATCAAGCGTGGTCAGGAGAGCGGCCGTGCAGACGACAACGAGGAGACTATCAAGAAGCGCCTCGTGGTGTACCACAGCCAGACGGCTCCACTGATCGACTGGTACAAGGCTGATGGCAAATACCAGCACATCAATGGTTTAGGTGCGCTCGATCGCATCTTTGGTGACATCTGCGCTGCAATAGACGCGGTGAAAGACTAACATTATACATTGAACATTAAACAATAAACATTAAACATTAGCTATGCAGGGTGAAACCATCCGGATGGAAACGGCGAAGCCGTAATGTTTAATGTCTAACGTTTAATGTTTAATGTTCCTAAAAGCAAAGCAAACGTGGCAGAATCTAATTTCGTTGATTATGTGAAGATCTATTGTCGCTCTGGAAAGGGTGGCAAAGGCTCCACACACATGCACAGAGCAAAGTACATGCCAAAGGGTGGTCCCGATGGTGGTGACGGTGGTAGAGGCGGACACGTGATACTGCGTGGCAACCGCAACTACTGGACGTTGCTGCACCTGAAGTTCAACCGCCACGTCATGGCGGGCAACGGCGAAAACGGCTCGCAGAACAAGAGCACGGGCAAGAAGGGAAAAGACCAAATCATCGACGTTCCCTGCGGCACGGTGGTCTATAATGCTGAGACGGGCGAGTATGTGTGCGATGTCACAGAAGACGGACAGAAGGTGATTCTGCTGCGAGGCGGCAAGGGCGGATGGGGCAATGTGCACTTTGCCACCGCTACACGTCAGGCACCCGACTTTGCGCAGCCTGGTGAGCCGATGCAGGAGATGATGGTGATTCTGGAGCTGAAGCTGCTGGCAGATGTGGGCTTGGTGGGCTTCCCCAATGCAGGAAAGAGCACCCTACTGGCGTCTATCACCGCGGCTAAGCCTAAGATAGCCAACTATCCTTTCACCACGATGGAGCCTAATCTGGGTATCGTGAACTATCGCGACGGAAAGTCGTTTGTGATGGCTGATATTCCAGGCATCATCGAGGGAGCGGCCGAGGGGCGTGGCTTAGGCTTGCGCTTCTTGCGCCACATAGAGCGCAACTCGCTGTTGCTCTTCATGGTACCTGCCGATGCTGATGACATCGCCAAGGAGTATGACATCCTGCTCAATGAGGTGGTGAAGTTCAATCCCGACATGGCTGACAAGACTCGCGTGCTGGCTATCACCAAGTGCGACATGCTGGATCAGGAGCTGATGGACGAGATAGAGCCTACCCTGCCCGAAGGCATTCCGCATGTATTCATCTCTGCCGTCACAGGACTGGGCATCGAGGTGCTGAAAGACATCCTCTGGGAGGAGCTGAACAGCGAGAAAAACCGCCTGCTGGACAATGGCGAGGAACTGGCACATCGCTCTAAGGAAATCAGCTACATGCGACAGGAAATGGAAGACGAGGGCGAGGCTGAAGACATCCTGCCACCAGATGCGCCACTGGCTTACGAAGACTACTCCGACGAGTTCTGGGACATCGAAGAAGACTTGAAAGACTTCAAGTAACTGCTACGGATTCTCCACTCTGCAGGATACAGATTATTGGCACGTGAACCAAGGTTTTTCACCAGACCGAGGGGCACGTGCTTTTTTGTGACTACCACATAGCCGCGTGGAGCCTCTGGCAGGCTGAGCACCTCTCTGCGCAGGTAGGCCAAGGCTTGCTTCTCTGTCAGTTCCACGTGTGGGAATACATCTTTCTTATAGAGTGTAGAAAGCACCAAGTCGTGCGCAGGAATCAGGTCGCGCCCTTTCACTTGGGCCAAGGCCACCCCTGCCTTCAGGATACGCAGAGAGCCTCGCAAGGCTGTGAGTAAGGCTACATACGCTTGCGGGAAGGCATAGAGCATATCGCCTTCTGCCAGCACCTCATGCGCAGCACTGTCTATCCAAGATGCAGCTTGTTTCAGGGCTTCCTTTGGCAGCACAGAGCCTTTCTGCTTCTCTTTCTTCTTAGAAGGGCGCGGACTGAAAGGTCGATAGTCTGCCTCCGCTTTGCGCAATACGGCCATGAAGAAGCCTTCCCCCTTAGTGCGATGAGGGAGGAAGCGATAGACGGGGATTGCATCCTTGGTCAGGCACCCCGTGATGCCCCACTCCTCTGGCACTTCTACTGGCAGCACCTCTGCGCCCAACTCTGAGGCTATCCACGCCACATTCTCTTCGTCCTCCTGCGCATTGAATGTACAGGTGCTGTAAATCAGCAGTCCGCCTGGCTTCAGGCAGGGCCAGATGTCCGAGAGGATGCGGCGTTGGCGTTGCCAGCAGAGGGCCACGTTCTCTGGGCTCCACTCCGTGATGGCTGTCTCATCCTTGCGGAACATGCCCTCGCCAGAGCAAGGCACATCGGTAAGTATCACATCGAAGAGGTTTTCGAGGGCTGTGAAAGCTGAGGGATCATTGCCCGTCACCACCACATCGGCACTCCCCCATTTCGTGATGTTCTCTGCCAATACCTGCGCACGCTGTGGCACTATCTCATTGGCTATCAGCAGGCTGCCTTCTGGTAGCAGGCTCAGCGCATGGGTGCTCTTACCACCAGGAGCCGCACAAAGGTCGAGCATGCATACAGGCTGCTGCACATAGCATCGCATCACCTGCTCCAGAAACATCGACGAAGCCTCTTGCACATAGTAGCACCCCGCATGAAACAGCGGGTCTGACGTAAACGAGGGTCGCTCTGGCAGATAGCGGCCATCGCTGCACCAAGGCACAATTTCACAGTTCTGAAAATCCAGCGCCTCAGTCTTCTGCCAGTTCACGCGCAGGCTCACAGGTGGCTCTGTCTGCAGAGCCTCCACCAACTGCCGCGTCTGTTCCACGCCCAGCAGCCCTTCCATCTGTGCTATGAATGCTTGAGGTAGTGTCAATTTTCCATGCTTTTTTAATTGCAATTGCAAATTTGCATAAATTTGATGAAACCACCAATTTATCTGCATAAAAGTTTGAGGGGCATGCAAGCGCTCTTGCACACCCCTCGGTTTTTGACGTTGAATCTCGCAAATTTCAGTCAAAAAAGTATCTTTTCCTCTTTAGGTTTCTGCCTTGTTTTTCTTATGCTCACAAATCTCCACTGCTGTGAGCAAAAATGCTCACACCTGTGGGCATTTTACTCTACACCTCTACACCTTTTCATCGTATCTCTTTGTAAACCAATCTATTAAGTGGGTGTAGGGTTATCTCTGACCCTACACCAACCCTACACTGACCCTACATCTTTCAGCCACCTACCATGTAGGGTGGGTGTAGGGTGAATGTAGGGTTCGCCCCATCCCTACACCCACTTAATCAACTGACTATATGCCATTTACACACAAAAGGTGTAGGGTGTAGGGTAAAAGCAAGCGTACCAGTTTCGCAACTACCGCTTGCGTAGCGTTATAATACCAAATTATCCCACTCCAGGTCGCACTTTTTTACCATATTTAGGGATGCACAGGAGGCAATAATGTTTTTTCTCCACAAAATTTCATCTTTTTCTCAAAAAAAATGCAGAGATTTGCAACCAGATGGCTTCGAGCCTTGTCTAACGCATAGAACGTTGAACATTAAACATTAAACATTAAACATTAAACATTAAACATTGAACATTGAACATTGAACATTAATTTAAATAAGGTATAATATGAAAAGAGTGATTTTAATGATGGTGGCAGTGCTGACGATGATTTGCACAGCCAATGCCAAGGAAAGACTGGTGTATCAGACCGACAGCATCACTGGCGAAAGACTGGTGATAGAGGTGTATGACACCATGCGCAACGGACATGCCGAGGTGGACACGCTGAGCATCACACGCTATCCGGCCAAGAGCAGCTCAACAGTGCATTACGACTATGACGATGACGACAGCGAACTGGAACAAGTTAGCGAGTTCCTGAACAAGAGTGGTTGGGCCATTATCATGATAACATTAGCATCCATCTTCGCCATCTTCGTCCTACCGCTTCTTATCATCGCCCTCATCTTCTACTATCGCCACAAGAACCGCAAGGCGAAGTATGAACTGGCTGCCAAGATGATAGAGAAGGGAGAACCACTGCCTGCCGATCTGGAAGAATCTGTACGCGGACTGAGCGATATGGAGAGCCGAGGCATCAAGAATATGTGCATAGGCGCAGCCGTTACCATCTTCATCTGGGCTTTGACAGACAGCTTCGGACTGGCTTGCATCGGACTGATCGTCTTGGCCAACGGTGTGTCGCAATACATCATTGCCCGTCGCACCAAAGAGACGGAAGAAACCGTGGAGATGCGCAAACTGAAAGAAGAAGTAGATAGGCTGAAGAAACAGCAGCATGACAACACAGAAACCGTTGACACTGAAGAAGTAAATCTCTGAGAATGAAGGAAGATAGAGCATGGAGCAACTGAGCGACATAGCACTGGTCACACAGGTACTGCTGACGCACAACACGCGTGCGTTCGACAAGCTGGTGAGGAAATACCAATCGCCCATACGACGGTTTTTCCTCAACCAGACTTGTGGCGATAAGGAACTGAGTGACGACTTGGCGCAAGATACGTTTCTGAAGGCGTACACCAATCTGGCATCGTTCAGAAACCTGGCAAATTTCTCCACTTGGCTCTATCGTATTGCATATAACGTTTTTTATGATTATATTCGCAGCGTGAAACAGACCGAAGACCTGGAAGCAGCCAGTGCAGATGCCTCACTGACCACCGAACAGGCCGACTACGGTCAGCGTGCAGACGTCTATCAGGCACTGAGCCGCCTGAAAGAGATAGAACGCACCTGCATCACTCTTTTCTATATGGAAGAACTAAGCATAGACAAGATAGCAGGCATCACAGGCTGCCCCGCAGGGACAGTGAAAAGCCACCTGAGCCGTGGCAAGGAGAAAATGGCTCAATACTTAAAGAAGAATGGATATGGTAGATAATGACGACATATTGCTGAAAGACTTCCTGCAGGCCAACAAGCAGGAGGTGGCAGACAATGGGTTTTCACGCCGCGTGATGAACCGACTGCCTGAGCGCAAAGCCCAGCTGCTGAGCTACTTGCTCTCTGCTGTGAGCTTAGTGCTGGTAGTGGTCCTCTTCTTCGTACAAGGAGGCGTGGGCTTGGTGGGCAGTGCCCTCAGAGAGGTGTTCCAGAACATCTCTTTCAGCGGCAACTTCTCCAGCCTCAACGGCACAGAGCCTTGGACGGTGGCAGTGGTAGCCGTGGTGCTGCTGTTCATGGGCTATGGGAAACTGGCCAATATGCCCGAATAGTTTTCACCTCAGCTTTGTTTTTTTGATGCAGAAATAGTATTTTTGCATCCGAAAAATTAGTATAAGGTGAAAAGGCTGATTCTATTACTCATATTTCTCACACTTTGGGGGCTGAACACTGTGGCGCAGAACACCCAAAGCAGTGCGCTGATGCAGCAATACCTCACAGAAATGGGGGTGGATATCACGACGCATAATCATGTGAAACTCTTCTTCAACGGGCACGACAAGTTCGAAGACTTGTTCCACTATTTCCGTCAGGCGAAGAGCAACATCAATCTGGAATACTTCAACTTCCGCAACGACTCCATTGCCAATCTGACCTTCGACATTCTGGGTGAGAAGGTGAAAGAGGGTGTGGCTGTGCGCGCCATGTTTGATGCTTTCGGAAACTCCAGCAACAACCAGCCGCTGAAGCGTACTCACATCAAGGCCATACGCGAGAAGGGCATCGAGCTGGTGAAGTTCGACCCCATCGTCTTCCCCTGGGTGAACCACATCGTGCCACGCGACCATCGGAAAATCGTGGTGATAGATGGCAAGATAGGCTACACAGGTGGCATGAACATAGCCGACTACTACGTGAATGGCTTGGAGGGCATAGGTGCCTGGCACGACATTCACATGCGCATAGAGGGCGAGGCTGTGGCGAAGCTGCAAGACATCTTCCTCACTACGTGGAACAAGGAGACGAAGCAGCAGGTAGGAGGCGAGGAGTTCTACTATGAGCCTGCCACCTGGCCCGACAGTCTGAACACCACAATGGCCATCGTGGATCGTGCGCCTCGCAAGACCCCTAAGCACATACGCAGGGCATACGCCCACGCCATCGATGTGGCACAAGAGAAAATACAGATCATCAATCCGTACTTCGTGCCTACACGCTTGGTGCGCAAGGCGTTGAAGAACGCTATCAAACGTGGTATCGATGTACAAATTATGTTGCCTGCAAAGTCGGACATCCCCTTCACGCCCGATGTGGCAGAATACGTGGCGCACAAGCTCATGAAGAAGGGGGCTAAGGTTTACCTTTTCAACGGCGGTTTCCACCACTCCAAGGTGATGATGATAGACGATGCGTTCTGCACTGTGGGCACAGCCAATCTGGACAGCCGAAGCCTGCGCTACGACTATGAAACCAACGCCTTCATCTTCGACAAGCAGGTGACTAAGCAGCTCACAGACCTCTTTGCACGAGACCTGAAGAACTGCACCACGATGACGGCTGACTATTGGAAGCAGAAAAAGGGAGGGAAAAAATTCGTCGGATGGTTTGGAAATCTGCTCACTCCTTTCTTATAATCTGAAAAATCACTATCTTTACAGGCAAAAGAAAGCATATATGAAACAATACTTAGACATACTGCAACGCGTACTGGATGAGGGCGTGCATAAGGAAGACCGCACAGGTACTGGTACAATAAGCGTTTTCGGCCATCAGATGAGGTTCAATCTGGAGGACGGTTTTCCCTGTCTGACTACCAAGAAGCTACACTTGAAGTCGATTATCTACGAACTGCTGTGGCTCCTCAGAGGCGATACCAACGTACACTGGCTGCAAGAGCATGGGGTGCGCATCTGGAACGAGTGGGCCGATGAGAACGGAGAACTGGGACCTGTTTATGGCCATCAGTGGCGCGCTTGGCCCGACTATGACGGTGGCACCATCGACCAAATCAAGCAGGTGGTGGATATGATAAAGAAGAATCCCGACTCTCGTCGTCTGATAGTAAGTGCTTGGAACGTAGCAGAGGTGAACAAGATGGCACTGCCTCCTTGCCACACCATCTTCCAGTTTTATGTGGCCAATGGCCGACTGAGTTTGCAGCTATATCAGCGCAGTGCAGACCTCTTTCTGGGTGTGCCTTTCAACATCGCCTCTTATGCCCTGCTGCTGATGATGGTGGCTCAAGTGACTGGCCTCAAGGCAGGCGACTTTGTGCATACACTGGGCGATGCGCACATCTATTCCAACCACTTGGAGCAGGTGAAGCTGCAGCTGACGCGCGAACCTCGCCCGCTGCCAAAGATGCACATCAATCCTGAGGTGAAAGACCTGTTCGACTTTAAGTTTGAGGATTTCGAACTGACAGATTATAACCCTTGGCCACACATCGCTGGTGTGGTGGCTGTCTAAATCGTAAACGCCATGCTCTCTATCATCGCCGCCATAGACCAAAACAGCGCGCTGGGCTATAAGAACCAGTTGCTCTTCTACCTGCCTGCAGACTTGAAGCATTTCAAGGCCCTGACCACAGGACACACCATCGTGATGGGCAGAAAGACGTTTGAATCGCTGCCTAAAGGTGCGCTCCCTAATCGCAGGAACATTGTCATCTCCACTCGTCGTGACCTCTCTTTTCCAGGCGCAGAGATATACCACTCCCTCGAAGACGCTTTGGCGCATTGCGAAGCAGACGAGCACATCTATATAATAGGTGGTGCCAGTGTGTATAGGCAAGCCATGCCTCTGGCCGACGAACTTTGCATGACGCTGATAGACGCTGCTGCGCCTAAGGCCGATGCCTACTTCCCCCCTATCGATGCAGAAGTATGGGAAGAAAAAAGCAGGGAGTCTCATCAAGCAGACGAGAAACATCCCTGCGACTATGCATTCGTGAACTACGAGCGGAAAGTGGCTCCTACTCTGTAGCCATATCTATTTCTGGCACTTCATCGGCACCTTCATCCGTGAGGGCTGGGCTCAGCTCGATAGGCATCTGGCGCTTCAAGGCTTCATGGAAAGAGATCAGAGTCTCTGTGCGAGCCAAGTTGAGCGGCTGGAGCTTATCATGAATAATGCTGAGCAGATGGTGGTTATTGCGTGCATAGATTTTGATAAACATATCATACTTACCCGTGGTATAGTGACACTCCACTACCTCTGGAATAAGCGACAACTTCTCAATAACCTCTTCGAATGAGGATGGATCTTTCAAATACAGACCGATGTAGGCACACGTTTCATAGCCCACCTTCTCAGGATCGATGATGAACTGCGATCCCTTCAAGATACCTAAGTTGGTAAGCTTCTGAATTCGCTGATGAATGGCGGCTCCTGACACATTGCAAGTTCTGGCTACCTCAAGAAAAGGAATGCGAGCATTGTTCGCAATCAACTTCAAAATTTGCTCGTCAAGAGCATCTAACTGATGATGTCCCATAAAATTAAGTTTATTGCTTTATTAGTGATATAATAGTTTCCAAAAATTTAATTCAACAAAGTTAAAGAAAAATTTGTCTATTTCTAACATTTTGCAAATATTTTTTTTGCTCAGTCTACATTTTTGAATTTTATGTTATATCTTTGGCGATAGATATTAACTATAATCTTATGAAAAAGGTAATCATTTTTGCAATGGCTCTATGCTGCCATCTCCCTATGAACGCACAGCGCTTCGATGACTATTTTGAGGACAAGACGCTGCGGATAGACTATATCTTCAACGGAAATGCTGAGAGGCAGGAGATCAGTCTGGATGGGCTGGTATCGCTGCCTGGATGGGCAGGGCGCCGATCGAGGTTGGCAGAACTTCCACTTGAAGGCAACGGCCAGATCATCGTGCGAGACAGTCTCTCACAACAAGTGATTTACAAGACCTCCTTCTCCACGCTATTCCAGGAATGGATGGAATTGGATGAACCGTCTAAGGTAACGAAAGGGTTCGAAAACACTTTCTTGGTGCCTTATCCTAAAAAAGCGGCAGAAGTGGAGGTGGTGCTCTTCGGCTTCGACCGCCAAGTAAAAGCGCGCATGAAGCACATGGTGGGTCCGAAGGATATTCTAATAAAACAGAAGGGACGCACGCACATCACACCCCATAAGTACATCCATCAAAGTGGAACGCCAGAGAAATGCATCGATGTGGCAATACTGGCAGAAGGTTATACAGCGTCAGAAATGGAGACGTTCTATAAGGATGCGGAAATAGCCGTTGAGAGCATGTTCAGTCACGAACCTTTCAAAAGCATGCAAGAGCGCTTTAACTTCGTGGCAGTGGCCAGTGAATCGGCCGATAGTGGTGTGAGCATCCCTAAGTATGGCGATTGGAAAAGCACGGCTTTCGGATCTCATTTCAGCACGTTCTATTCTGATCGCTACCTCACAACCTCTCAACTGAAAAACGTGCACGATGCATTAGCTGGCATACCGTATGAACACATTATTATATTAGCAAATACGGAGGAGTATGGAGGTGGTGGCATCTACAACTCGCTCACACTCACAGCGGCCCATCACCCCGATTTCAGGCCTGTAGTGGTGCATGAATTTGGGCACAGCTTTGGAGGTCTTGCCGATGAGTATTTCTATGACAACGATGTGATGACAGACACCTATCCTAAGGGTGTAGAGCCCTGGGAGCCCAACGTGACAACGCTGGTGGACTTCGACTCCAAATGGAAGAAGTTGCTGCCTAAAGACACGCCAATCCCAACAAGCGCAGAAGACAGAGAGCGCACTATCGGTGTCTATGAGGGTGGCGCTTATTCCAGCAAGGGCATCTATCGCGGAGCATTCAACTGCCGCATGCGCACCAACCACTACCCCACTTTCTGCGCAGTATGTGAGCATGCGCTGAGAGAGATGATAGACTTTTATACGAAGTAAAATAATAACTGAAATTGAAATTAACTGAAACAAAAAAGAAGGTCATTGAGCGAATCAATGACCTTCTTTCATATATGTAATCAACTAATTACTGTTTCTTAGCAGCAGAATAGTTAATCTTCAAAGCATAAGCCCTACGAAGTGCTTCCTTGATATCAGTAACGATACCCATCTTGGTATCACGGTCCACCTTCAGAGAAACAGTCATCTGAGGCTGATCCTCCTCCTTCATGCTGGCACGCTCACCAATGATATAATCCTGAATCTCAGAAACCTCAGCAAAGCTATCGTTGAGCTGAATACGAGACTCACTACCCAACTGCTTTTGGAACTCCTGAGTAGGAACACCTACGTAGATGAAAGTCACGAGTGACTTCTTCTCCAGCTTCTCCAACTCAGTTCCCTGAGGAGCCTTGAACTGAACCTTCAATGTCACCTCACGCATGGTGGTTACCATCATGAAGAAGAACAACAGAGAGAAGATCAAGTCAGGCAGTGAAGATGTGTTCAATTTTGGCATTGAACGGCCACCGGTTTTATTAAATTTTCCCATACTTACTTATCTCCATACTTTTTAGGTTCAGCCTCTGAAATATTCTGAGGATAAATCTGACGGATAGACTCCTGCTGAACTTCATCACATTCAGCATAAGGCTTTCCAAACTTTGAATTGCCAATTTCATCACGGAGCTCATTGTATGCAGCCACGAGTTCGTTCTGTACAAGGATATAAGCGTTGTAAGAAGAACCACGGTCGCATCGGAGTGAAATCACGTGATTAGTTGTCACCATAGTAGGTCCAAACAATGGAACATCAATCTGAGTCTTCTCAGGCATCTTAGGATCATCGTTTGGATTGGCGATAAATTCCTTTGCTCTAGCACGCAACTGCTCAACTGAGATGTATTCACCACCGCACATCAACTGGTCTTGGAAGTTGAGGAAGACGGTGAGAACGTTACGTTCTTTCAACTTAATATCATCATTCTTCTGGTTCTGCTCAGGAGGAGGTGGCAAACGACGTGCCAGACCCTGGTCAGTATCCATAGAAGTGGTAATCAAGAAGAAGATCAGCAAAATGAAGGAAATATCCGCCGTTGAGCTTGAATTAAGCTCGGGAACTTCTCTTTTACCTTTTTTTGCCATATTACTTTCCTCTTAGATTTTTAGATGAACTTTTTACGAATTGAGAATACAAGCATCAATACCAGCATGAGGGCGATCATGAAGTAGATGGTGTACAAGAACATATCCGTAATCTTCAACCAGAATGGAACGTTCTCAGTACCATCGTAACCAATCATGTTCAGTGGAGTACCATCACCGATGGTGTAAGTTACACCAAGGAGAACCACGATCAGAACGATACCTACCAATGACATCAATGCACCCTTAGGATCATGCTTCAGCTGGCTGAAGAACTGATAAAGAGCTGAGATCAATGTAACTAAAATTGTAATAGCAGCCAAAGCGTACATCCAGAAGAGAACTGCATCTGTCTGAGCGGGCTCCCACATAGATGTATCGGCTACCAAGCGCTCTGCCTCTGGGGTGTCACCACCGAAGAAGAACAGGCAGAAGATTGCAATAGACAGCAGGATAATAGCTGCGAATACTGCGCCTGATACCTTTTGAATTCTAATTTTACCCATAACTTTTCCTTTCTTAGATATTAGAAATTAACAAACAGAAAATAAGAATTCTAATTACTTCTTATATTTCAGGTTGTACTTTGTGATGAGGTCAAGCAGAGTAACTGAAGAATCCTCCATGTCACTAGTGATTGACTCAATCTTAGACAGGATGTAGTTATAGAATACCTGAAGAATCAATGCAACAACGATACCGAAGATAGTAGTGATCAATGCCACCTTCATACCACCAGCCACAACTGTAGGGCTGATATCACCAACCTGCTGGATCTTATCGAATGCCTGCACCATACCGATCACAGTTCCCAAGAATCCCAGAGAAGGAGACATGGCGATGAACAATGTGATCCAAGAGCAACCCTTCTCCAGATAACCAGCCTGAACGCCACCGTAAGAAACAACTGAACGCTCAACAGTATCCAGACCCTGGTCGATTCTCATCAGACCCTGATAGTAGATAGAAGCGATAGGACCGCGAGTGTTACGAGCGATGTCCTTAGCACCCTCAACGTCACCTCTTTCGAGAGCCTCTTCAATCTGACCAACGAACTTCTTAGTGTTGATTTCAGCAAGTCCCAGATAGATAATACGCTCGATGCAGAATGCAAGACCGATTACCAATGCGATAGCAACCAATGACATGAAGGAAGCAGAACCTTCGATGTACTTGGTCTTCAATTCCTTGTGCAGACCACCGCTTTCAGCTTCTTGAGCCTGAGCCACTTGAGATGTGCCAAATGTCATGGCACCAATTACAGCAACAATTGCAAATAACTTTTTCATTGTGTGTTTAAATTTTAAGATTAATTAATTAGTTAAAAAAAATATTTGTTTCTCATTAAATATTTCATTCTCTCTATTTCCCAGTGTACTACTCCTTGCGGAGAGAGGGGGATTCGAACCCCCGATACCCTTTAGGGGTATACACGCTTTCCAGGCGTGCCTCTTCAACCACTCGAGCATCTCTCCAATGAGGTACTGCATCTGAAATCGGGCGCAAATTACAAAAAATTTGCGAACCTACCATGACTTTTCGCCACAAATATTCTTTTTTTCTATGTTTAAAAGAATAATTCGCAGTTTATTTCAGTTCAACGGTCAAAATTAGTAAAAAATAATTTCACTGCCATACATTTTAAGGCAAATTAAATACCCGAAGTGCATTTTCTGTCGTTTTCTGTGCCATTTGCTCTAAAGTAAGGCCATAAACATCGGCCAGTTTTTGCAAAGTGTGGTAAGCAAAAGCGCTCTCATTACGTTTTCCGCGCTGTGGCACTGGTGCCAAGTATGGGGCATCGGTCTCCACTACTACTCGTTCCACAGGGATGGTGGCAAGCACAGGGGGCAAGGGCGATTTCTTGAACGTGACAATGCCGTTGATGCCAAGAAGAAAATTGGGGAACTCCAGCATTCGCTCCGTCTCACCCTCTCCAGCTGTGAAGCTGTGGAAAATGCCGCGTAGCTTCTTCGCATCAAATTTCTGAAGCACACGATAGATGACCTCGAAGCCTTTCCGACAATGAATCACAATGGGAAGGTCGAACTCCAAAGCCCATTCCACTTGTGCTTGGAACACCACTTCCTGTTCTTTCTCATAGGTGGTATCCCAATAGAGGTCGATACCGATCTCCCCCACCCCGATGTATGAGACCAGATGGGTGTCAAGTTCATGCCGCACGAAAGTCAGTTCGTCTTCATAATGCGCATTTACCGACTCTGGATGCACGCCCACCATGGGATAGCAATAGTGGGGATAAGCCTGGCACATGTCCATGAGGCGCTGGTGCGTAGTGCTATCAATGTCGGGCATGAAGATGTGTGACACACCAGCTTCCTTGGCACGGCGCACCACCTCGGCCCTGTCTTCATCAAATTCCTCCAAAAAGAGGTGCGAATGGGTATCTATGAACGACAACATTCAGACCTCCCTCGTCTTGAGTCCATCCATCAGTTGGCGAAGCACCGCCTTACGTTCGTCGGAGGCAGAAACCTCATCGAGCAGCCTGGCAGCCTTAGCCGTATAATCGTCTATCAGACGTTCAGCCATGCGGTCTACTCCTATTATATTATATAAGGAGGTAACGGCCTCTATTTTCTCTTGAGGGAAGAAGTCGCGCAGCTCTATCCATCGATAGAGTTCTTGACGTTGAGAGGGGTTGGCCATCTCCAAAGCCTTGATGAGCAAGAAAGTCTTTTTGTTGCACAGTATGTCGCCTCCATTCTTTTTCCCAAACACGGCTGGATCGCCATACACATCGAGCAGGTCGTCCTTCAGCTGGAAAGCCAGTCCGAGGCAGATGCCAAAGTCGTAGAGCAGGTCGGCATCATGCGCAGGTGCATCTGCCAGAATGGCGCCTATCTTAAGGCTACCAGCCAGCAAGACCGAGGTTTTGAGACGTATCATCTCGATGTACTCAGCCTCCTTCACGTCCATGCGTTGCTCGAAGTCCATGTCGTATTGCTGTCCTTCACAGATCTCAAGTGCCGTTTGGCTAAAGACATCCATCACGGCGGGGAGGTGAGAGGCATCACATTGTGCCATCTGCTGATATGCTAAGATAGTCATGGCATCACCGCTGAGTATAGCCACATTGTCGTTCCAGCGTTTATGCACTGTTGGCTTTCCACGACGCATGTCGGCACGATCCATCACATCATCGTGCAGCAAGGTGAAGTTGTGATAAAGCTCTATGCCCAGCGCTTGAGGCTTGGCACGCTCTATATCCTCTTTAAAGAGATTGTATGCCATGAGCATCAAGACGGGGCGGATGCGTTTGCCGCCGAGTGAGAGCACATATTTCACGGGTTCGTAGAGCGACTGCGGTGCTCTCTCCATAGCCATAGTTTCGAGCCAAGAGTTGAAGCATTGTTGCAACTGGGTAGAAGCGTACATCATAAAGAATCGTTTGGGTTAATAACTAGGTAGAACAAAAGAGGCTGCCATGACAGCAGCCTCTTCTTTTACTCTTTCTGCATTCAGATTACTGCAGGCGGAAGGTAACAGGCAGGGTGAAGCGAGTACGCACTGCTTTACCACGCTGCTTACCAGGATTCCACTTAGGCATAGAGTTCACCACGCGGAGAGCCTCTTTGTCCAGATATGGGTCCACACCGCGAACCACCTCTGCATTACTTACAGAACCGTCACGCTCAACCACGAAACGTACAGTTACACGACCCTGAGTACCGTTCTCCTGAGCGATGGCAGGATACTTGATATTCTTAGACAGCCACTGCATCAGAGCAGCATCGCCACCAGGGAATGTGGTAGGCTCCTCTACGATTTCGAAGATTTCCTGCTCATCTACTACGTCCTCTTCCTCTTCCTGAACGGCAACGGTTGGAGTGTACTTAATCTCTACCTGCTCGCCAGTTTCCTCTGAAGAAAGGATGGCAGACTGCTGAACGTCAGAATCATCGTCCACGATGGTCAGAGTCTCAGCGATAGAAGGAGCCTCTGGTGGAGGTGGAGCCTGCACTTGTTCTGGTTGTTCCGTGATAGGAATCTCAATTTCTTCCTCAAATACAACTTCGGCAACTTGGCCTGATGTGTCAATCTTCTTGTCGCGCTGCGTCCATTCGAAGGCGGCGAAGATAACAGCCAGCACCATCACATAGCCAATCAGCAAACCTGTACTTTTCTTATCTTCCAGGTTGGCCTTGGGTGATTTTTTAACTTCCATAAAATATGTATTAAAAATTGGTGTTACTAAACTAATTTTGGTGCCTTACGCACATTTCCGCCACAAATATAAGGATATATTTTGAAAAACAATTATCTTTGGCATGAAAAATTACAATAAAATTTAAAATCGCATGAAAAAGATTACGATAGCTATCGATGGGTTCTCTTCTTGTGGCAAGAGCACCATGGCCAAGGACTTGGCACGTGAAATAGGTTACATCTACATAGACAGCGGTGCCATGTATCGGGCCGTGACGCTTTTTGCACTTCAGAACGACTGCTTCGAGGGCGACCAGCTCGACGTGGAGCGACTGCGCTCTCTGATGCCAGAGATTCACGTGAGTTTCCGTCTGAATAAGGAGACGGGCCGCCCAGATACATATATAAATAAGGTGTATGTGGAGGACAAGATCCGCACCATGGAAGTGTCTTCGCGTGTGAGCATCGTGGCAGCCATAGACTTCGTGCGCACGGCCATGGTGGCAGAGCAGCAGGCCATGGGGCGCGAGAAGGGCATCGTGATGGATGGCCGTGACATAGGTACCACCGTGTTCCCAGATGCGGAGATGAAGATTTTCCTCATTGCCTCACCCGAAATCCGCGCCGAGCGCCGCTATAAGGAGCTGACAGAGAAGGGCGAGGTGGTGAACTTCGACGAGATCTTGGAGAATGTGAAGCAGCGCGACTACATCGACTCACACCGCGAGGTGAGTCCGCTGCGCCAGGCAGCAGATGCCATCGTGCTGGACAATAGCCACATGACCATCCCTGAGCAGAATGCCTGGCTCATGGCCAAATACCAAGAGATAACTAGCGCATGATTCAAGTAGAGATAGACAGCGCATCGGGCTTCTGCCATGGCGTGGTGACGGCCATTCAGAAAGCGGAAGAGGAACTGAGGCAGGGCGGCACGCTCTACTGCCTGGGCGACATCGTGCACAACAACCGCGAGGTGGAGCGTCTCACGGAGCTGGGCCTCATCACCATCGACCATGAACAACTCTCACAGCTGCATGATGCCAAGGTGCTGCTCCGTGCCCATGGCGAGCCGCCTCAGACCTATGAGATAGCGGCCAAGAACCACATCCAGATCATAGACGCCACCTGCCCCGTGGTGCTGAGCATCCAGCGCCGCATCAAGAAGGAGTATGACAAGCAGGAGCCCGACACGCAGATCGTGATTTATGGCAAAAACGGGCATGCCGAGGTGCTCGGACTGGTGGGCCAGACGCAGGGCCAAGCCATTGTGATAGAACACATGGAGGAAGCCAAGCAGCTGGATTTCAGCAAGAGCATACGCCTCTACTCGCAGACCACCAAGTCGCTCGATGAGTTTCGCAAGATAGTGGACTATATCCAGCAGCACATCTCGCCCGATGCCACCTTCGAGTACTATGACACCATCTGCCGCCAGGTGGCCAACCGCATCCCCAACATCCGCCGTTTTGCCGCCTCACACGAGCTGGTGTTTTTCGTCAGCGGCAAGAAAAGCTCCAACGGCAAGGTGCTCTTTGGCGAGTGTCTGCAGGTGAACCCCAACTCCCACTTCATAGACCGGCCCGAGGCCATCGAAGACCGTCTGCTAGAAGGGGTGAGCAGCATCGGCATCTGCGGCGCCACCTCCACCCCAAAGTGGCTCATGGAAGAGGTTTCAGAGGCCATCAAGAAGAAAATTGAAGAAAAAGACGAAAAAATGTAGCAACCAATCTGCTTTTTTCTTATATTCGCACATTAAATTAGCATAAATAGGTATCAAATCAATAGTAAACTTAATACAAGCTATATGAGTGAGGTAAAATGCATAGGAATTCTGACCTCAGGAGGTGATGCTCCGGGCATGAATGCAGCCATCCGCGCCGTGACACGTTCAGCAATCTATCACGGCCTGCAAGTGAAAGGTATTTATAGAGGCTACAAGGGACTGGTCACAGGTGAGATCAAGGAGTTCAAGAGCCAGAATGTGAGTAACATCATCCAGCTGGGAGGCACCATCTTGAAGACTACCCGTTGCAAGGAGTTCAAGACACCAGAAGGGCGCCAGCAGGCTTATGACAATATGAAGAAAGAAGGTATCGACGCACTGGTGGTCATTGGCGGTGACGGTTCGCTCACGGGTGCGCGCCTCTTTGCACAGGAGTTCGACGTACCTTGCATCGGACTGCCAGGCACCATCGACAACGACCTCTATGGCACCGATACCACCATCGGCTACGACACAGCCCTGAACACCATCCTCAACTGCGTGGATAAGATACGCGACACGGCCACCAGCCATGAGCGCCTCTTCTTCGTCGAGGTGATGGGCCGCGATGCTGGATTCTTGGCCCTCAACAGCGCCATTGCCGCTGGTTGCGAGGCAGCCATCATCCCAGAGTTCTCCACCGAGGTGGACCAGCTGGAAGAATTCATCAAGAACGGATTCCGCAAGTCCAAGAACAGCTCCATCGTCATCGTGGCAGAGAGTGAGCTCACGGGTGGTGCCATGCACTATGCCGAGCGCGTGAAGAATGAGTATCCGCAGTACGACGTGCGCGTGACCATCCTCGGCCACTTGCAGCGTGGTGGCAGCCCTACGGCCCACGACCGCATCTTGGCCAGCCGTCTGGGTGCAGCAGCCATAGATGCCATCCTCGAAGGCCAGCGCAACGTGATGATCGGCGTTCAGAACGATGAGGTGGTCTATGTGCCATTCACCCGCGCCATCAAGAAAGACAAGCCTATCCAGCACGAGCTGGTAGATGTTCTGAAGGCCCTGTCTATCTGATGAGTCCACTCCTCCACCTGCAAGAACAGCTGCTTCTGCTCCGCATGGAGTACGACTTTGAGAAGGCAGAGTTTCAGCGGCAGACAGAGACCATGGGCGTGGCACGCAAGGTGAAGCGTGGGCTGTGCTGGTTTCCTGCCTCAGTGGGAAGGAGCTATTATAATTCACTGAATCAGTTGGTAGTGGAAATCACCCGTACCGAGGATACAGACATAGAGCATTGCTTCGAGTTTGGCAAGCCCGTCTGTTTCTTCCATCAAAGCGGTAATGGTGATATCCACTACCTTTCTTTTAATGGCACCGTGAGCTATGCCGATGACACGCGCATGGTGGTGGCGGTGCCGGGCATGGGTGCCGTGATGGACCTCCAACAGCAAGAGCGGCTGGGCGTGCAGCTCTACTTCGATGAGACCAGCTATCGCACCATGTTCGAGGCACTTGGCGATGTGCTCCGAGCCAAAGGCACCCGACTGGCAGAGCTGCGTGAGATACTGCTTGGCAGTGTGAAGCCGGGCTTTCGCGAGCTCTATCCCGTGCGTTTCCCTTGGCTCAACCCCACGCAAGAGACAGCCGTGAACAAGGTGCTCTGCGCCCGCGACGTGGCCATCGTACACGGCCCTCCAGGCACGGGCAAGACCACCACACTCGTAGAAGCCATCTATGAGACCCTGCACCGCGAGCCGCAGGTGCTGGTGTGCGCACAGAGCAATATGGCTGTGGACTGGATTTCAGAGAAGCTCGTAGATCGTGGGGTGAACGTGCTGCGCATAGGCAACCCCACCCGCGTGAATGACAAGATGCTCTCCTTCACCTATGAGCGTCGCTTCGAGGCACATCCCTCCTACCCCGAACTCTGGAGCATCCGCAAGGAGCTGCGCTCCCTCGCCGGCAAAGCCCGCAAGGGCAGCTTTGAGGAGCGTGAGCGTATGCGCCACCACATGGGCAAGCTGCGCGACCGTGCCACCGCACTTGAGGTGCAGATCAATGCCGACCTCTTCGATGCTGCGCACGTCATCGCCTCCACCCTGGTGAGCAGCAACCACCGTCTGCTGGACCATCGGCACTTCGGCACCCTCTTCATCGACGAGGCTGCGCAGGCCCTCGAAGCCGCCTGCTGGATAGCCATCCGCAAGGCCGACCGCGTGGTTCTGGCTGGCGATCATCAGCAGCTGCCCCCCACCATCAAGTGCTACGACGCTGCCCGCCGCGGCCTTGACCGCACCCTCATGGAGCTCATCGTGGGCAGCAAGCCCAGTGCCGTGTCACTGCTGAAGATACAATACCGCATGCACGAAGCCATCATGCGCTTTTCCTCCGAGTGGTTCTATGACGGTGAGCTGCGTGCCGCGCCCGAGGTTCGCCATCGTGGCATACTCGACTGGGACAACCCCATCAGCTGGATAGATACCTCCGATATGGATTTCAAGGAAGAGTTTGTGGGTGAGACCTTCGGCCGCATCAACAAGGCCGAGGCCGACCTGCTCCTTGAGCATCTGCAGGCCTATATAGACCGCATCGGCAAGGAGCGCATCCTCGACGAACGCATCGACTTCGGTATCATCTCGCCCTACAAGGCGCAGGTGCAGTATCTGCGCAGCAAGGTGAAGCACAGTGCCGCCCTACGTCCGCTGCACAGCCTCATCACCATCAACACCGTAGATGGCTTCCAAGGTCAGGAGCGCGACGTGATTCTCATCAGCCTGGTGCGTGCCAACGACCAAGGCGAGATCGGTTTCCTGCGCGACCTGCGGCGCATGAACGTAGCCATCACCCGTGCCCGCATGAAGCTCATCATCTTCGGCGATGCCCACACACTGGGCAAGCATCCATTCTATAAGAAGCTGCAAGAGAGCATTGAATCTTAATGCATGTGCCCATATTATTTGTGGCCATTGATTCAGCGAATGAAAAAAAGATTGCGCCAATTTCATCAAAACGTCCTAACACTCCACAAATTGAAATTAAATAGTTGATATACAATGTACTAAAAGCGTGATGTGTTGAAGTATCTTGGCGAAGCAGAGGGAATCACGCTTACGCGAAAGTTTTTTGCTGCAGCGCACAGAAGCAAATACTACTGCGCACAGGAGCAATTATCGCTGTGCACACGAGTAAATACGATCCGCTGCGGCCATAGGCTGGCCTTTCCAGAGGCGAAGGCGGCATAAAAAGCAAGGGGGCCATACCTGTCACAGGCGCGGCCCCCTTTTTGATTCTTATTACTTTGCGAAAACTATATTATACTTCGTTTTCTGGGCGGAGCTTGCGCACCACCTCGGCTGTGCGCCACATCTCGCTGTCGTGCAAAGCCTTCAGCTCAGCGTTCAGCTTCTCGCGATAGTCGGGCTGCGAGTTGCTGTCGATAGAGATCTGAGCCTCGTTGCCGCTCTTCACGCTGGCATAGAGCTTCTCAACCACAGGCTTGATAGCATCGTGGAACGGGCCCATCCAGTCGAGTGCACCGCGCTGAGCGGTGGTAGAGCAGTTGGCATACATCCAGTCCATACCATTGGCAGCAAACAGCGGCATGAGCGACTGAGTGAGCTCCTCAACGGTCTCGTTGAATGCCTCTGATGGTGAGTGTCCGTTCTCACGCAGCACCTCATACTGAGCCAGCAGCAAGCCCTGGATGGCACCCATCAGTGAGCCGCGCTCACCTGTCAGGTCACTGGTAGCCTCACGCTGGAAGGTGGTCTCGAACAGATAGCCAGAACCCACGCCGATGCCTATGGCCAGCGCCTTGTCTTTAGCCTTGCCAGTGACATCCTGATAGACAGCGTATGAAGCATTCACGCCACGGCCTTCGAGGAACAGTGAGCGCAGTGATGTGCCAGAGCCCTTAGGGGCAACCATGATCACGTCGATATCGGCTGGAGGCACCACGCCTGTGCGGTCGCTCCAAGTGATGGCGAAACCATGAGAGAAGTAGAGCGTCTTGCTGGGGTTGAGGTACTTCTTGATAGTAGGCCACTGAGAGAGCACGGCTGCATCTGAGAGCAAGCACATGATCACGGTACCCTTCTCGCAAGCCTCCTCGATGCTGAAGAGTGTCTCACCTGGCACCCAACCATCGGCCACGGCCTTGTCGTAGCTCTTGCCTGGACGCTGGCCCACGATCACGTTGAAGCCGTTGTCGCGCAGGTTAAGTGACTGACCAGGACCCTGGATGCCGTAACCCAGCACTGCCAGTGTCTCATCTTTCAAAATCTCACGAGCTTTCTCCAAAGGAAACTCTTCGCGGGTAACCACTTCCTCGATTACGCCGCCAAAATTCATTTTTGCCATAAATACTTTTTTTATTGAACATTGAACATTACAGCTTCGCTGTGATTCTCGGCTGCACCTCGGCAATTCAAGCGAGCTTGATTGCACTCGATTTGCTCGAGAATTGAACATTACAGCTTAAAGCCTCATATCCCAATGCCCGTTGTTATTATTAATTCTTAATCCTAAACCTTATAATTTTTATAATATTTTAATTTTTTAATTTTATAATTTTTG
>CADALZ010000036.1 GCA_902788865.1 uncultured Bacteroidales bacterium
AATCACCGTGTTCGACGAGTTCTTTGCCGTGCGCTGTGTAGGGAAGCCATAGGCGTTGTACTTGTAAGTACGCGTCACGGTGCCCGTCTTGATCTGCGTCACGTTGCCCAAGGAATCCTCCGCCATGCGCTGATACACCACCGTAGCCGATGTAGCACCATTGTTCTTCCAGGTGGTCTTGGTATGGTAGCCATTGGCATAGGTGTAGGTGGCTGTACCGATGGCTCCTGAGGTAGCAGAGTAAACCACGGTGTTTAGGCCGCCCGTTGCCTTGTAGGTGTACTTACGCTGTAGCCACAAGTTATCTGCGCCCGTCTCCTTCAGGATGGAATCACGGTCCAGGCGGTCATAGGTGTACTGGCGTTTCACACCGTTGCTACTGGTCTCTGTCAGTGGTAGGCTGGCAGTGTTGTAGGTATAGGTGGTGGTCACACCCTCGGCATTCACCTTCTTAGTGAGGCGATGGTAGGCATCGTAGGTGTAGGTCACCGCCTTATTGTTGGCATCAGTCTCCTTGTTTACGTTGCCTGCGGCATCGTAGGTATATTTACGAACACCTGCACTGGGGTCGGTAATCTGGGTGCGTCGGCCATAGGCATCGTAGGTGAAATTGGTTACCACGCTGCCTGGGGCGGTGATCTTCGATGGCTGCCCATCAGGACGCAGCGTGTAGGTGATGGTACCTGCGGCATCCACCACCGAGGTGAGGTCACCCATGGCGTTATACTTGCGCGTCACCGTCACGCCCTCGCTCACTTCCTTCACATGAGTAGTATTCTCTGGATAACTATAGGTGGTGATACGGCTGCCTGGGGCTGTGACTTTGATCAGACGGTCGTAGGTGTCATAGGTATAGGTCGTCCAACGGGTAGCACTGCTCGTATAAGGATTCGACACCTTTGACAGCCTACCGCGGGCATCATACTGCTTGTCGGTCTTAAGCAATGTGCCGTTGTATCGCACGTTCACGGTGCGCACTTCACGTCCTAAACCGTCATAGAATGTAGTCACTGTAGGGCTGTTGCTGCCGCGTTCGGTCACCTTGTACTTGGCTCCAGGTATTGTAGTTCCACTGACTATGTCATACTTAGTCACAGCTTCGGCACCATCTGGGTAAGTTGTGCGCAGGATACGTCCCCAAGCGTCACGCAGATACGTGGTCACGTTACCTCGGTAGTCTGTCTCACTGGTAAGTAAACCTGTCTGCGCATGGTAGGCATAGGTTGTGTTCTGCCCCGTTGGAGTAGTATGGCTGGTCATACGCCCGTAAGCATCGTAGGCATAAGTGTCTGTCAGCGTATTGGTGCTGGTGAACTCCTTCAGGCTGCTGGTCAGCACCTGCCCTTTGGTATTATAGGTATAGTTCTCAGTAGAACGTACTGAGGTGCCATTTAAGACCTGCTTCTGCGTCACGTTGCCCTTAGTGTCATACGTCAGCTGATTTTTCTCAGTCCATGTAGCAGTGCTACCTCGCTTGGTGGTCTCTGTCACAGTGAGAGGCAAGCCCAGCAGATAGCTGGTACTGGTCTCCGTGTGTTGATAGGTGTTCACCGTGCTACGGCTCATATTGGTGCCGTAGGTGGTGCTCTGTGTCAGTGGGTAATCACGAGTGTCATAGGTATAGGTGGTAGTAGCCGTAATATTCTTTAGGCTGTCCTTCTCTATCTGCTTAGTCAGCAGGGCATGAAGTTTCTTGTTGCTATCCACGGTCACGGTGTATTCCATCGTTTTTCTGGCTAGTCTATTCACCACCGATACAGGCATACCATAGTTCAGCGGGTCATAGGTGCTCACGGTGCTTCTGCTTCTGATGGAGTCGGTAGCTGTCACTGTGGTGAATCCCATGAATCCCAATCCTTGCTTGTGAAGCACAGCTGTCTTGTAGGCATAGCTATCCTTTGCTACGGTCTGTCCGTTATATACCTGTCTTACTCCTGTGGTCACAAACATGTTGCCTTGATAAACCATGTAGGGGAACTCATTTGTTGGAAGTAGGTTATAGGTATATGCACCAGATGAAGGATTCAGCATACCATAGAATGGGCGGTAAGTTATGCCCATGCCGTCCTGTACCTTGGTCAGCAGGCGCTCTTTGGCATCGTTGATGCGTAAAGAATGTAGGGTAACGTAGGTATCCTTCAGGAAAGCAATGCGATTGTAATAGTCGTTACTGTTGATTTCTATGGGGATGACGCAACCCCGATAGGTATAGGTGACGTTGCCGTAGAGAGAGAAAGTGTTGTCTGGCTTCCACAGATAAACATACAGCTTGGTCTGATCTGACGGAGTGGTGACATATTCATACTGCACCAAGTCGGTATGTCCGTCACCGTTCAGGTCCTGACCGAAGAAAGCCCTAGTTGTACTGCTATTGTTTGGGATACTGATGGTGCTTTTCTCAAACTCACAGTTACCCTTGCCGAAATATAGCCCAGCCTGAGTGCCGGTGCGTTTGATGAAATCAGGGAATCCATCGCCATTGTAGTCACCCCATACCAGCTGTTCGCTGTTGCCCGTCATATTTGTCTTGTTGAATGTGGTGATGTTATGGCTATTGTACATTGATGAGGTGCCACTGAACTCATAGATATGTATGCCCGTACTGTTGATGTGCATCAGGTCGCTCTTCCCGTCACCATTCAGGTCGAGCACATAAAGGCGGTCGGCATTGCTTGGCTCATGACGGCCTGTATAGTGCATCTCATAGGGGAAACACTCAAAATTGGACAGAATAGTACCATGCTCTAAGTCGAAAACCTGGCAACGAGATCTCTTATTGGTATAACCTAATGGCTGATCCAAGGATACGGAGAGGATCTCCCACCTTCCATCGCCATTGATTTCGGCTGTATAGAAGTCACGTGGCCATGGGCTGCGCCGGTAGTTTTCATGATAGATGTCTGCCATACCCATGTCGAAGCTACGGGTGTAGAGTTGCTGAATGCCTGTGTAAAGGCTATAAGTATATACCGTGAAATAGAGCATATCATGGTCATTGGCAACTCTGGAGTTCACTTTGATAAGTTCTTCACCAGGAGAAGGATCCACATCGGCAAACATCATCTGCACAAACCCTGCGCCAGTCTGGATGGTGGGCATAGGGTCAGTATATTGGCCGCTCCCATTGTCCAATCCGGAATAGATATAGATGTTCTCTATGCCGGTATATTGACTCTCGAAGTAATGCTTGTGGCTATGATGATCACGACGGAACGGTTCCTTACGCACATGGTGCACCAGCACATCGTCATCTGTACCGAAACGCTCTCCCATCTTACCGCGATACACGGCAACTGTATCTGGTTTGGGGAAGTAGTAGCCACCAGCTCCGTGCAGAGTGGAACTGTTGAAACCAGAGGTAGGCTGCCCCTCACCATAGCTGAAGATAGTGCTTTGCACCGTTCTGTTCATGCTCTGACAGGTAATATAGTTTAGCGTTGAGGCAGACCTAGACGCAGAATATGTCAGCTGATAGTAGCGCTGAATCACACCATCGAGCTTGGTACGAATTGCTTTCAAACGCTTGGTTTCTGTAGATTTGTAACCGCCAAAGAAGGTGATAACGGGATCTGTGCGACTTGTATCATACTCAAACTCGATGGTAGCATGAGTACCATTGTAAGTAATCTTTGTAAGATGTTTCACAGGAGAGTCTGTGTCGTAAGTATAGCTCATGGTATTCCCATTCCTATCTGTATATGTAGAAATGGAGTATTGCTTTAATCCTGTGCGAACGTAGGTGGCTTGTGAGCCATCTGCAAACATTGCCTTGAAGGTGTTCACGTAGCTGCCTGTAGTGGACAGGCGAGATACTTTGGTATTACCCGTAACAGTGACATAGCCACTACCCGAGGTCACTAAGCGCACACCGTCTAAGTAGAGAGCATCTGTAGTGTCAGCCAGCGTACTTGTAGCAGGGCTCTTAGTAGTGCCATTATAGTATAAGTTCCAGTAGCCTGTTGTGATAGTGGAAATGCCACCTAAGCTCCAACCCATGCCGAGTAAACCATTGCCTTGCTGGCTGTTGTAATTCAATGAAATCTGCGGCTGTGCATCGCCAATGCCAGGAAATGCCTCAATAGGTACGTTCACGGTATAGGCTCCAGAAGGAGAAACGCCTTGTGAGAGTGGTAGCGTCTTGAATTGTCCGCTACTGGTATAGAGCGTATCAGTAGGCGCTGTGGGAAATACATCCTGCGCCACCAGTGTTCCTGCTACAAGTGAGAGCAGGAACGTCATAATGAAGTTTTTTACTTTTGTTGTCATGGTCATTCTTTTTTTTTATAGGTTTTACTTATAGTTTAGGATACGTTGCCAGTAGCACGAGCTGTGCGGTTGCCGGCGGCATCGTAGGTATAGATCACACCACTCACGGTAGTGGCGGTGGGCTCAGGATTCTCACCAGACGGGTTATCTGCCCGTACAGGAATGGCGAGAGAGGCCAGCAGAATGACTGCTGCAAGCATCAATACAATTACTTTCTTTTTCATACTCTTTGCTTTTTTTTAGTTAAACATTATTTATAATAAGAAAACAAGCCTCTCACAGGGGTTATAGTGCCCCATGTGGGGGCTTGCTATTTTCACCATTTAGGTATGTATTATATTCCACTCATACAACTGGTCACACCTAAGGTAGTACCGATAGCTGTAAGGATAGCTACAGCCAGCTGGATGACATATTTCCAGATTTCCTTGTTCTTCATTTTTCAACACCTCCTTTCGTTACGTTAAGTTTCTAACCAATACCGCTGTCGCCACCATTGTCTTCAGATGAGTTGCCTGTACCCTCACTGCTGCCTCCTGTGTCTCCTGTATCAGTACTGCCACTTTCTTCTTCCAGACTGTTTCCAGTAGAACTTGTGCCTCTGGCTTTAGCTTTAGCTTCGGCCAGATTCACAGTGTCGGCACCTTCTTTCTCAGCCTTCAGAGTGGCAGCCTGAGCCACACGGCTTGATACTGGGTTGAACTTGGCTTTTCGCATCAGGCTATCAAATACAGGGTCGGGGGTGAACATAATGCTCATGCCAGTGATACAAGAGGCAGTGAATTCAGCAGCCGTGGCTGTACCCCTGCTCTGGAGTGAGAGGAAAAACCAGCCTACTCCTTCCACATAGACCTTCTTGCTTTCTAAAAGATACTCACGCACACAATGGAAGGCATCGGTAAGCACACCTTTGATGGTGCCTTCGGTGAAGGCAGTGTTGTGTTCATGCACGTGCTCCACCAGCTCTGGCGTTTCTACCAGTCCGCGCTGCTGAATCTGCGCGTAATACTTCTTCTCTGAATTCTTGTCGCCCGGATTACTGGGGCGACCAGCTACGCTGTAATCAATCATAATGGTAAATAATTAAAATGGTTATTATAGGTTTATTATCTCTGCAAACTGATTTCAATGCTGGTTGAGGCCTCTGAACCACCCTTCTTTTGGTTTGCTGGGACAAAGGTAGAGGGACGGCCTGACGTGCTTGCCACTTCTTGCCACTTATGGTCAGTAGTTGGCACTTCCTGCCACTACCTGAAAAAAGAGGGGTGCCTAATTTCACCAGACTATTGCACGTGTGGCAGAGAACCTCTATTTTTGTCGTGCGTAAAGAACGCACCTCTTTTATTTATTACTAAAAAACAAATAGAAACTATGAATAGCTTTTTCAGAATCCGCAGCTATGGGCGCATGGAGTTGGCCCAGATGTATTTCCCAGATTTGCAAGGCACCAGTGCATTCCGCAAATTCAAGGGCTGGCTTAGAGTCAACCCACGCCTAAATGCCCAGATACTGCAGCAAGACAACCATAGCCGCACCTATACTCCAGACCAAGTGCGGCTTATCGTGGCTGAGTTAGGTGAACCTTAAAGACAATGCCCTAACTGAGGATCTGCTTTAGTATTAGTATTGCAACGGTTTTGTGCTATTATTACAAGAGTCTCACATTATTATTGCATCGGCTTTGCGCTACTATCGTATCTCATTCATGCTACTATTCTACTCTTTTTGCCCTGCTATTGCACCCTTCAAGCAAAGCAGGGCATACTTTTATATGTAATTTTTGTTTGCATGCGTGGTAAAGCATTGTGTATGACCGCTATTTTTACTATCTTTGCGGCGGATAACAATCAATCATTATGAACAATAAAAATACAATATATTACACCGATTGTGGGATTGGTGCTACGGATGCTATCGCCCCACTTGATCAATGGCAGGACGATGAAACAGACAATGTTCAGAATCCTGCCAAGAAATCGCATGAACTGGAGTATCTGGAAAATATCTGGAACAACTTCTGCTTATATAAAGATATGGCAGATGTGCTGAGCAAGCGTTATATATTAGGTGTCATCGTTATAAACGGAATGACTGCTCTGGAAAAGTTTTATAAAATTCAGGGGAATACTTTGCTGCTGCCGCTGGATGTAAACTGGGAGGTTTGGAAAACCAGAATGACAATGATCTGTAAGGAATTGGAGGGGATAAAGCTTCCTATAAAAAATGGCTTTCAGAACTACTTGAGAGAGAAAACTTTGCCGTTTGAGTCGGATGAAGATCTTGATGAGTCTGATTCTACGGTCTTGGATGATATGTTCGAGAAGGTCTTTGAAAAAGAGAGCCGAACAAAGGGAATGCGTAAGATTGCTATAAATAGATTGTTTCGACGACTCTTTGAAATCATCAATGATCTTTGTGGGTGGTTCAACGATGACAAAATTTTGTATGAGGACATATATAATGGCATAAGGAATCAATGTAATGGTGATGGCACTTTAGCAGAACAGGCATCGCAATTCAATAGTGCCTATGATGAATGGCACAAGAAGAACAGTATGAAGATTTCTTATGAGATTTTGCTGAAGAAAATGATTAGGGAACGCGATATGTTGTTGAAATCTCCGATAAAGCGTTGTGTTCCAATTGTCTTCAATGAAGAGAAAATGGCTGTAGATCAGAATGGTGTAGGAGATTACATTATCAATCATTGGGATGATATCTCTTTATCCGAACGCCCAACGGTTGATAGAATATTGCATAGCCAAAACTTTTTTCATCTACTCCGCATGATTGTCATGGATAGCAGAATTTCAAAAGAATTGCGGAAATTGGAATCAAAGGTATTAAATGATAATTCTAACAATCAAAAACTGAAGCAACCCCAGTCTATCACAATGAGCGAAGAGCATAAGCGTCTTTTCAAGGATGAGAGCAAGATTCCGGATTTTGTGGAGCTTATTAATGAAAAAGTATGTACTTATATCATTGCAGAGGGTGAGAAATGGGAATGGGATGTAGTGATGTATGTATGTAAATCACTCAATATCATATATAAAAAGCCAGGAAGGAAACAGTTTGCCAGTATGATAGAGGAAATCTGTCCTAATGCCCAGAAGATTCTGGCAAGTATGTCGAATCCCAAAGAACCTACCAAAGAAGTGCCATTCAGTCGGTATAAACAGAATCCACGAGTGGAACCTTATATAAGCAGGTATGTAGAGATGTTGAAACCACTTGAAAACACATGAACTACTATTGATAATATGCAATAATCATAAAGGCCGTCAAACGGGAATTGCCTTGTTTGACGGCCTTTTCTGTATGGAAGCCTTTGGAATCTATTGGAGGTATTTAGAGGCTAATAGAATGACGATGCAATCTGTTAGAATAATTTCATCACTTACTGAATCGTGCATAACTTGCGCTCAGTTTCAAGACCTGGCCAGGATATTGGGACAAGTTAACACATTATTAATAATTCAAAGTAAGAGCAATTATGAAAACAGATAATAAAAACTCAGAACAGATTCCAATGCCTCGTGGCTTGCGTAACCATAACCCTCTGAACATTCGTCATAACCCAGCCAATAAGTGGCTGGGGATGAAACCAGAGCAGACCGACCCTGACTTTGTACAGTTCTACAGCCATGCGCTGGGCTATCGCGCTGCTTTCCGCACTTTTGCGACATACTATGAAAAGTATGGACTGCGCACAGTAAAGCAAGTCGTCGGTAAGTGGGCCCCACCATCTGAAAACGCCACCAATCATTACATCTCTTATGTATGTAAACTGGTGAATATATCTCCAGATGAATATTTGCGCCATCCGTGCATTGACCGCAATCTGTGGAAGCAGCTTGTCACCGCTATGACCCGTATGGAATGCGGTCCGCACATTATGGAGCACTATCCAGAGTTAATTGATGCGATAAATGAAGGTTTCGCTATGGCTTTCTGATTATTAGAAGTGGGGGGAGATAATCCCCCCACTTCACTTATTATTCCTATTCTGCTGGATAGTTCACCAAATAGAGCGTACCAGTGGCACGGGTGACGGCTGTGTAGAGCCAACGGAAATAGTCGGGCGTGAGGTAGTCGGGCTCCACGAAGGCCTGATCGAGGAAGACATTCTTCCACTGCCCACCCTGCGCCTTATGGCACGTCACCGCATAGGCATACTTCACCTGCAAGGCATTGAAGTAAGGATCCGACTTCAGCTTCTTAAGGCGCTCACGCTTCAGAGAAATATCGGCATAGTCCTCCATCACGGCATTGAAGAGCTTCTCACTATCGGCCCTCGACAAGGAAGGCGCCTCACTCTGGAGCGTATCCAGCAGCAGGTTGGCATCCACCTCCAAGTCGTCATAATCAGGAAAAGCCAGCGTCACCTCCACGAAGCGGAAGCCATAGAGTTCACGCCCTCCACGCACGCGGATCACCCTGGCCAGCTCCCCATTGGCAATGAAATCCATCGTGGGATCTTTCTCCGTCCAGAAATAATTGTTCTTCGTCACCATGACCATATCGCCACTTTCCAACTCCTCCTCACGCCAAAGGATGCGGCCCCTTATACCTCTATTATATATATTGGCCCGTTTGTTGGAACGACAGATCACGATGGTCTGCTCCATGCCATCACGGTCGTAGCAGTCGGACAGGCAGTCTATCAGCTCATCGCCAGGAATCCGCTTCACATCGGTGAAGCCCGATAAGCGGAACTTTGGCAGCACCTCGAAGGCCTCCTTCGTGATGGCCTCACGCAGGGCCGTGGCATTCCAGAGGATGCCCGAAGCCTGCTCTTGGCGCACCACTTCCGTAAGCTCCACCTCACGCACCTGCAAGCCATAGCCTCGCAGATGCTCCGCATCGAGCGCTGGACTGCCCTCCTCACCCACAGGAGGCAGCTGTGCCGTGTCGCCCATCAAGATAAGGCGGCACCCCTCGGCAGAATAAACATACGTGATGAGGTCGTCGAGCAGGCACCCCGTGCCGAACGTAGCCCCCGCCAAGCCCTCGTTGGCTATCATGGAAGCCTCATCTATTATAAATAAGGTGTGCTTATGCAGATTATCGTTCAGCGTGAAATGCCCCCCTTCGCCAGAGAACGACTGTTCCCGATAGATCTTCTTATGGATGGTGAAAGCAGGCTGCCCCGCATACGATGTGAAGACCTTTGCCGCCCTGCCCGTAGGAGCCAGCAGCACCACCTTCTGCTTCAGCTTGACCAGCGTCTGAACGAAGGCACTCATCAGCGTAGTCTTACCCGTACCAGCATACCCCTTCAAGACCAGCGCCCCCTTCTCTGCCGCCTCTAGATAAAAATCCGACAGGCAATTGAGAGTTTTTTCTTGCTCAAATGTTGGTTTGTAAGGAAAAAATTCCTTAATTTGTTGCTCGAAATACAATTTTAGCATAATAAAAGCATAAAAAAGTGTAACAAAAGAGAAATATTCAAATTATTTCTCTTATTTTTGCAGTGCGAATATAATGCGAATATAATAATTAAAAAACATATTTATCATGAAAACAGTATTTAATGCTATTTTAGCCATCTGTATTGTCGCTCTGGTGTATATTTGCTATGCAAGTATTATGGGCCCAATCAACTTCCAGAATGAGAAAGACATCCGTGACGCTGCCGTACAGACTCGTCTGATTGACATCCGTAAGGCACAGGAACAGTATCGTAACCTGCACAATCAGCAGTACACAGACAACTTTGATACGCTGATCCACTTCGTGAAGACCGAGAAGATTCCTTTCGTTTTCAAGCAGGGTGAACTTTCTGATGCTCAGTTGGAGAGCGGTATGACAGAGAAGAAGGCCATGGATATTATCAAGAAGGGCAATGCCAAGGAAATCGCTGACGCTGGTCTGCAGAACTTCCGTCGTGACACCAACTGGATTGCAGTAGCTGATACCATCTTCGGCAAGGGCTTCAACGCAGACTCTCTGCGCTATGTGCCATTCGGCAACGGTGCTGTGTTTGAGATGGATACCATCACTCAGATTGCAAGATCTGGTGCTCCATTCTGTCTGCTGGAGGTGAAGGTTCCTTACACCACTTATCTGAACGGTCTGGACGAGCAGGAGATCAACAACCTGATCTACGAGCAGAATCAGTTGGGTAGATATGCAGGTCTGAAGATCGGTGACTTGGAGACTGCTAACAACAACGCAGGTAACTGGGAGTAATTCCGAGCTATTCACTCTATGATAGAGAACATCGATTTCAGGAAATCTGAACACTATACATTATCCATCCGCCTCACCGCGGATGGATTTTGTTTTTCACTTGCTTCCCCAACTGAGAAAAAAATTTTTCCTAACTGGGAAAGTGAGATAGACCTGCTGCTGTCTGAATGTGGCAACCTGAAGAAAATCTTCAAGCAGACGGAGTGGCTCAACAACCCCTTCGGACAAGTCAACATCATCGTGGAGAACACGCGGCACCTGCTGATGCCCCTCGCCTACTTCGACGATGAACAGACAGAGGCAATCTTCTATCATAGCTTCTGCCAAGCAGAGAATGAGGTGGTGTGCTACAACATTCTCCCTGAGGAGAACATGGTGATGCTCTTCGGCATGGATGAGAGCACGCACGACTTCCTCACAGAGCAATACCCCAATGCCAAGTTCTATGCCAAAGCCACGACCTTAGTGCGCTATCACGCCAAGGAAGAGAAAGAAAGTCCGCACACGCTTTTTGTGGATTTAGGCAAGACGGCCATCACGCTTATCGCTTACGAGAAAGGGCAACTGCTGCTCTGCAACAGCTACTTGAGCCTGCATGATACAGACATTGCCTACTACACCCTCTCATGCTGGAAGAACCTGCATCTGGATCAAGAGGCCGATGAGCTACGCATCACGGGCCTGACCAGCGATCATGCCGAACTTCTGCACGTACTCCCTAATTATCTGAAGCAAGTGAAATGCGTGGAGCAATCTGAGGATCTGGATTTTAAAGCATTGGTGCCATGAGAGTGATTAGCGGACTATATAAAGGCAGGCATTTCGACGTGCCACGCTCCTTCAAAGCTCGTCCGACGACCGACTTTGCGAAAGAGAACCTGTTCAATGTGCTGACGAACCTCATGGACTTCAACGAAGGCGTCACTGCCCTCGACCTCTTTGCTGGAACGGGAAGCATCAGCTTGGAACTGCTATCGAGAGGGTGCGACAAGGTGGTGAGCATCGAGAAAGACAGAGACCACTACCAGTTCATCAACAAGGTGATGCGCGAGATAAAAACCTCCAACAGCCTGGTGCTGAACACAGACGTCTTCAAGTATCTGCAACGATGCAACATGCAGTTTGACTTCATCTTTGCCGATCCACCTTACGCCCTGCCAGAACTGCAGAGTATACCAGACCTCATCTTCGAGAAGCAACTGCTGAAAGAGAATGGCATCTTCGTCCTGGAGCATGGGAAGGACCATAAATTCGATACCCACCCACACTTCAGCCAATGCAGAGTCTATGGGAGTGTCAACTTCTCCTTGTTCTTAAACTGCGCATCCCAACCAGGATAAGCGCAGATGCACTCTTCTCCGATAAATACAGATGGTGCCCACTCCTCCTCGTGGAGCATCCATTCCAGCCATCGCAGGGCTATCTGTCCGTAGGTGCCTCCGAACTCTTCGCCATAAGTGCCCATGTGCCCAGAATCATCTGTGGCAATGACGGCAAATACCTGATCAATACGGCTGAAATCATCTACGGCATTCTCATAGGCGATGTCTTTCTTTCCGCCCACCAAATAGAGGATAGGAGCATGCAGCTTGGAAAGTATCGACTTGTCTACCACCAGATTGAGGTTGCGTTGCTGCTGTTCTTCCGTGGGTGTGATGACGCCACTATTCAGACAAACCGTTGTCTTCACACGAGGATCTCCAGAGACCGCCAGAGCCTGCAAGCCTCCGCACGACTGCCCCATCACAGCTACACGACTCATATCCACCGACTTATAGAACACCGATTTCTCATTCTTCACTGCCTTTTCCATCAGATCCATCGCATCCGTCAACAACTGGTAGTCCGTCCATTCCGAAGCCTCTTCATCGGCCTCGGCCTCGGCCTGCGTCTCATGGTAAGGCCCTACAGCCACCACCACATAGCCAAAAGACGCTATCTCGTTCAAGAAGCGCTCAAAGAAAACAGAGGTATTGGCACAACCCCCATTGCCAAACACCACCAAAGGTAACGGTTTCTCTGCTGCAGCCTTCACCATATCAGCAGGTCGATAGATGGTATAACCCTTAAACTGTGCATCTTCTGTGACGATGGCCGGATACTTGCCCAGTCCACCTTCATCTACCACTTTCTGACGCGGAACAGCAGGCTCTGTGCAAGCGGTCAAGCACAACATGAAGCCTGCCAAGATAACAAACAATTTTCTCATTTCTCCATATTTATAATAGTGGTGCCATCAATCTAACGGTACCTTCAACCAGTCGTTCATACCACGGACGTTTGTTCCACTCCTTCAAGAACACCTGCTCAGAGTCGGCTTGGTCTTGAATGAAAACACGCTTCATATCGGAAGCCAACTGCTTGTCATAAATGAAAGCATTCACCTCGAAATTATGCTCAAAGCTACGGAAATCCATGTTGGTAGAACCTACAGTCACCAGTGCATCATCAGAAACCATCAGCTTGGAATGCAGGAAGCCCTTCTTATAACGATAGACCTTCACCCCTGCCTGCAAGACATCACGCAGGTAGGACAACGTGCCCAGATGTGGAAGCACGGTATCCGACTTCTGCGGGATCATGAGGCGCACATCTACGCCTGCAAGGGCAGCCGTCTGCAAAGCAAACAAGATGGGTTCTGTGGGCAGGAAGTAAGGAGTCTGCACATAGAAATACTTCTTGGCTCCCACGATGGTCTTCACCAAGCCATGCTCTATATCTGCCCACGGAGAGGTAGGCTCTCCTGTCACTATCTGGGCGATGGATTCGCCATAATCAGGCAGCTTGGGGAAGAAATCCTCAGAGGTGAGCAATTCACGCTCCACGTAGTACCAATCGAGCAAGAAAGTAGTCTGAAGTCCATGCACAGCCTTGCCCACCACCTTCAAGTGCGTATCTCGCCAGTTGCCCCATTTCACCCCTTTGACATAGCGCTCTGCCAAGTTCATGCCCCCTATGAAGCCCACTTTTCCGTCTATGATTGTCAGCTTCCTATGATTTCGGTAGTTGATCCTACCAGAAAAAAACGGCAAATACATTTTTAAGAATGCACGGACTTCGATGCCAGCCTTCGACATCTGTTCGAAGAACTTTGAAGAAACACTCCAGCAGCCCACGGCATCATAGATCACGCGCACTTTCACGCCAGCCTTCGCCTTTTCTTCTAAGACTTGCCTTACGCGGTGCCCCACCTCATCGTCGTCGAAGATATAGAACTCCATGTGTATATGGTGTTCTGCCTTCTTGAGTTCTTCAAGCAAGGCGTTGAGCATAGACTCCCCATCTGTATAAGTCTCAATCTGATTCCCTCCAAACGGAAACGACTGATCCACATTCTGGAACAGCTTCACCAGATGCTTATATTCCGTAGGGACTACCACAGCATCCTGCGCCTGAAACTCCGCCCTCGGCTTGCTTATCAAGCGACTATAGCCCTTCTTGCTAATGCGGCGCTCTCTACGCTGGTCACGCCCAAAATGGAAATACAGAATCAATCCCACTACAGGCAGGAAAGTGAGTACCAGAATCCATGACACCGTCTTCACAGGATTACGATTTTCCAGCACCATCAAGATGATGACGCTGACAATCACCAAGACATAGAGCGTACTCAATGTGGAGGAGAAAATCTGATAGATATCCATGAGCCAAAGTGCCATAAAAAAGATTTCTCTATAGTTGCAGAAAGCAAATATAGAGAAAACAATCGAAATCTACCAAGAATTTATGATAAATTATATCGGAGTAGGTATCAACGGCCTCCAGGACGACCACCACCGCCGCCAAAGCCACCGCCGCCTCCAGGAGCGCCACCACGGAAGCCTCCGCCTCCACCAGGGCCGCCAAAGCCGCCACGGCCACGTCCCTGAGGTTGCTGGCCAGAGAAGATATTCAGGCGATAGAGGAAGTGCACCATAAAGTAACTATTGATGGCGTTGTAGCTAGTAACTGAACGTCTGGTAGCATTGAAGGTACGTGAGATATTGCTCTGCTTCTTCAGGATATCATACATCTCGAAGGTCAGTGAGGCAGCACCCTTCAGCAATGGCTGTGCGATCTGCGCATTCCATATCAGTTCGTCACGGTTCATGCTCTTGTCTGTATAGCCACGACGACTCTGGTTATTGATATCTGTAGAGATCGTCATGCTCCAAGGCAAGGTCACAGAAAGGTTGGCACCATAAGAATAGGTGTAAGGCTCCTGATTCAATGAGCTGTTCAGCTTGTTGCGCTCGATGGAGTAGTTGATATTACCATTGATGCCAAATTCAAACCAACTGTTTCGATAAGCACCATTCAGGCGTTCACTCAGCGTAGTGTTGGTAGTAGTGTTCTTATCTTCTATCTTCGTCTTATTGTCCGTCAGGTAGGCTACGCTGTTCACATAGTTGACATTTGTGAAGGTGCTGATGGTGAACTTCGGATTCTTCAGTGCCGTATTGAAGCCAAACATACCCATAGCACTCCAGTTGCCATTGATGTTCTTTGGCGTAGTGATCCATCCACCAGTCTCAGCATTGTAGGTTCTACTATTACTGATACTGTTCTGCGTCATATTGAAGTTGGCATTCACTATGAAGCTACGCTGATGCTCAGCATTGAAGCTATTGAAGAAGGCCTGGATATTATGCGCGAACGAAGGCTTCAAACCCGGATTACCCACCTGAATGTTCATAGGATTCGAGTTATCTACAATAGGCAGCAGGTTCTCCATGCTTGGCTGCGAGTTGCTTCCACGATAAGTGAAGCGGAGCTGACTGGTCTTAGAGAAACGCAGGCGCAAATCCACATTCGGAGCGAAGTTGAACACATTGCGCACTGTATCTATCATGTACTGTCCACGCTTGTAAGAAAGATTGGTGTGCTGTGGCTGGAATGACATACCTGCTGTGAAAGAATAAGAGTCACGCACCACACGCAGGGCCACCATGGCATCGTGGTTGTAGTAACGATACTCGGCATACTTACCCAAGCTGTCGATCACAGCGGTATGGTAGTTGCTTGGCAATGGGTCGCCAATGCTCCAAGGGAACTGTGCCAAATCGTAGGTACTACGGTCGTTGTCACGGTAGCCATAAGTGAGCTGATAGCTGAACTGCAGATAGACCTGACGAGCAATCGGTTCGCTATATGTGAGCTGTCCCATCAGGCTGGTAGTCTTATTTGGAGAGCTGATATACTGATTACGCACCAATGTAGAATCCTGCCCCTGCGCATTCAGCAACTGATAGTAGCGTGTCAGGTTCTCTGTGAACTGGTCGCTGTCGTTATCTCCATACTGGAATCTACCACGGAAAGTGATGTTTCTTCCAGAATCATTCAGTTTCCTGTTAATCTGCAGTGTTGTATTGGTAGATAAGTTGTTGCCTTCATTCAAGCTACCACTCCTAGACGCATTGATGCGAATAGCGCGTAGCGGATCGTCCACCAGGCTATTGAAGTCCAGATAGTCATTAGGGTTGTCCACTATCGACAACGGGTCTGCATTGAAAGTACCTTGCTGGGTGCTTGATGAAGAGGCTGTCTTTCCGTATGTGAAGTTAGGACGAAGCTGAATATTAGTCAGGTCGTTGGGTTTCCACTCCAGACGGAAGTCTGCGCTGAACGACTTGTTACTGCTTCCAGACAAAGCGTTTGAATTTGAGAACGAACTTCCTGTGGTCAAGATGTTCTCTGTCTGCCCGATGGTAATAGCATCATTGTCACGATAGTTGTAGCGGGCACTACCACCCAGTTCCAGCTTACTGGTTTCTGTGGCAAAGCTCACACCAATCGACTTAGTAGCTGTAAGGCCCTGATTCTGACGGCCGAAACCTCCGCCACCGCCAAAGCCACCGCCTCCGCCAAAGCCACGGTCGTTCACGTTATTGGCAGAACCAATGAAAGAAACCTGCGTATTATCATAGAAGCGATTCACCATTGCACGGCTGGTATAGCGTTTATGGTTACCTGCTCCGAGGTCGATATTGCCAAACCATCCTTGATTCATGCCCTTCTTCACAGTCAGGTCGAGCACCGTTTCTTCTTCTCCATCCTCAATGCCCGTCACACGTGCCATATCCGACTGTCTATCATAAGTGCGCACATTCTCCACCATATCCACAGGGAGATTCTTCAAGCCAGTAGCCACATCGCCTCCGAAGAACTCCTTGCCATTCACCATAATCTTAGAGATGCTCTTACCGTTGACCTTTACATTGCCTTCAGAATCCACCTCGGCACCAGGCATCTTTCGCACCAGCTCTTCGAGCATGGCACCTTCGGATACCCTATAGGCAGCTGCGTTGTACACCAACGTATCGCCTACCGCCTGCACCTTGGCCACCTCGGCTGTCACCACAGCCTCAGAAAGCAGTTTGCTGTCTGGCTCCAGCGCCAGTTGTCCGATATTGATTTCTTCACCAGAATCGGCTGTGAGCCTGAGAGGAGTAATCTTGTCCTTATAACCTATATAGGTGATCCTCAGAACATAGTTTCCCACGGCTGCCTTTGGCAAGACGAAGTAGCCATTGCTTGACGAGGCGGCTCCTGCCACATAGGTACTATCTGGCAAACTGAGCAGACGAACATTGGCTTGTACTACAGGCTCTTGGGTCTCCGAATCGAGCACTTGTCCTGCCACCGTGATAGTTCTATTCTGTGCCTGTGTGGTAAGTGCCAGCATCAGCAGCACTACCAACTGTAACACTCTTCTCACGTAATTCCTACAAATCTCTAACTTTTTCATACCAAATCTTTATTCTTTTTTCACTTTGATAGCGGAAAAGCTAAAAGGTTTAATGGTATGGCACAAAATTATCAAATTTTATGAACGTTTGAACAAGTTCTTCACCCTTACCCTATTGATTTCATACTCCACGCAGAGCACATTGGCTATCAAGAAGATGAGGAAGGTAGAGGAATCTACTGACGTCAGGTCGCGTGTATAGACACGATAGACCATGTTGCAGAACAAGATAATCACCGTGATAAACATGGCATTTCGCACAGCGCGATTGCGTCCTTGCTCTATCTCACGATTCTCCTCCTTGCTGAAGGCAAAGATGATCATCAAGCAGCCCATGACCATGAGAAGCTTGGCACACTCTTTATAGAACACCAGATTGGCATCAGTGACACGACCCATCAGCGCCATGAGGATGGGCATAAACACACCCAGGGCTATCACCAGATAGCCCAAAGGGCGACAATAAACAGGTAATAATGCTTTCATAACTTAAATCTTTGGCTACAAAGTTACATATTTGCAATGTAATTCCTATTTTTGCATCAGAAAAAAGATTCAAATTATGACCAAACGGAATGTTATTATCTGTCAAGACTTGGAGCAAGACCTCACACGAGTGCTCCAAGAACTACGTTGGGACAGACTTTTCTTGCTGACAGACGAAACCACACACCGCCTGTGCCAGCCCCTCATCTCTGGATTCTCCTGCATGAAGGGGGCACATGAGATTATCATCGGTGCTGGTGATGCGCATAAGGAGCTGGACACGCTGGCGCATGTCTGGATGGAGCTGAGCACGCATGGAGCCAGCCGTCACTCGCTGATGGTGAACCTTGGTGGGGGCATGGTGACAGATTTAGGGGGCTTTGCGGCTTCCACCTTCAAGCGGGGCATACCTTATATAAATATACCTACCACGCTGCTCTCTATGGTGGATGCAGCTGTGGGAGGCAAGACGGGAATCAACTTCAATGGCTTGAAAAACGAGATAGGTGCCTTCGCTCCTGCGCAAGCCGTATTACTGGAGACAGAATTCCTACGCACACTGGATGCCGACAATTTCTTCTCTGGCTATGCGGAGATGCTGAAGCACGGACTTATCAGTACTAAAGAGACCTTATATGAACTTCTGGCTTACGATACCGACCATATCGACTATGTGCAGCTGAAGGATATGGTTCGCCAATCTGTCGAAGTGAAAGAGCACATCGTGGAGATAGATCCTAAGGAGCAAGGCATACGCAAGGCACTGAACCTGGGGCATACATTCGGACATGCCTTTGAGTCTTGGGCCTTGAAGCAGCAAGCGCCTGTGCTTCACGGCTATGCAGTGGCTTGGGGCTTGATTTGCGAACTTTATCTCTCTGTCGTCAAGCTAGGCTTCCCCAAGGAAGTGATGCGACAAGTGGGGCAGTTCGTCAAGGAGAATTATGGAGCCTTCTACTTCACCTGTAAGGAATATCCTCACCTCTACGAACTGATGAAGCACGACAAGAAGAACACCTCGGGCATCATCAATTTCACCTTATTAAATAATATAGGTGAGATACAGCTGGATCAGACAGCCGACCAGGAGACCATCTACGAGGTATTCGATTTCTATCGCGAATGCATGGGGTTATAAAAAAGTACTTTTTATTTGCAAATATAGAAAAAGAGCGATAACTTTGCAGTCGCAATTCGGGGTGTAGCTCAGCCCGGTTAGAGTATACGTCTGGGGGGCGTGGGGTCGCTGGTTCGAATCCAGTCACCCCGACTTGATAAAAGGCATCAGTCACTGGTGCCTTTTTCTTTTTTCACCGTTGTGAACATTTATGCCCACAGCTGTGAACATTTATGCTCACACCAGTGGGCATAGCTTTTTCCAGGCATGCATAAAAGTTTCATGAATATGCACAAGAAATTTGCAAGTGTGCCAAAATCTTGTTACATTTGCAGTCGCAAAATCACTTGCACACATTGCCTCAATTTGTGCAACACATTACTAACTTAATACTATGAACGAAAGAACTATGGATTGCCCAAGTTTCAACGAATATATCGAGAAGAGCATCAAAGAGTTTTGGGACCTGGATTCCATGACAGACTATGGAACCCACACCTATAAATATAAAGATGTAGCGCGCATCATTGAAAAAGTACACATCATCTTGGAAGCATCGGGTGTAGAAAAAGGTGACAAAGTAGCTATCTGCGGACGTAATACCGTGCGCTGGGGCATCGCCTTCCTGGCCACCCTGACTTATGGTGCAGTGGCTGTACCCATTCTGCATGAGTTTCATCCAGATCAGATTCATGATTTGGTAAACTTCTCTGAAGCTAAGCTCCTCTTTGTAGGCGATCAGGTGTGGCCTAAGCTCGACCCTGACAAGATGCCAGGCCTTGAAGGCATCTTCTCCAATTCTAACGATGAATACTCTCTGCTCGTGGGACGCACAGAGAAAGTGCAGTATGCACGTGCCAACCTCAACCGCCTCTTTGGCGAGCGTTTCCCAATGTATTTCCGCGCTCGTGACATTCACTATCATAGAGATACACCAGAAGAGCTGGCAGTGCTCAACTTTACCAGTGGCACCACCTCTAATTCCAAGGGCGTTATGCTTCCTTACCGTGCTTTATGGAGCAATGCAAAGTTTGCAGAAGAGGTATTAGGCAAGGAACTGAAAGCTGGAGATAATGTGGTATCTATGCTTCCTATGGCTCATGAATATGGCATGGCCTTCGAGTTTATATTTGAATTCCTGTGGGGTATGCACGTATACTTCCTCACCAAAACGCCATCGCCTGCCGTCTTACTTAACGCTTTTGCGGAGTTGAAACCGCGTGTCATCATTGCCGTTCCATTGATTATAGAGAAAATAGTGCGTAAAGCCATTTTCCCACAGATCAAGGCTCCTGGCATCAGATTGGCTTTGATGACTCCACTGCTACGCGATCGTGTGAAGACGCAAATTCGCAGACGTATGCAGAAAGCCTTCGGAGACAACTTCTATGAAATCATCATTGGCGGTGCGGCTATGAACCAGGATGTGGAGGTTTTCTTGAAAGGAATCGGTTTCAACTATACCGTAGGATATGGAGCTACTGAATGTGCCCCTATTCTCTGCTATGAAGACTGGCAGCGATTCAAGCAAGGCTCTTGCGGAAAAGCCGCTCCACGCATGGAGATCAAGATTGATAGTCGCGACCCTCAGCATGTGCCTGGTGAAATCTTAGCACGAGGCATGAACGTCATGCTGGGATACTACAAGAACGAGGAAGCCACTGCACAAACCTTGAGAGATGGTTGGTATCATACGGGTGACCTTGGTGTGATGGATGCAGAAGGCAATGTCTTCATCAAAGGTCGCTCTAAGACCATGCTCTTAGGAGCCAACGGACAGAATATCTATCCTGAAGAGATAGAAGACAAGCTGGCCTCCCTCCCATTTGTCACAGAGTGCCTTGTCATCCAAAAGGGTGAACATCTCCACGGATTGGTTTATACAGATCCAGATGAACTTCAGAAGGCCCATATTTCTACATCCGAATTAGCGAAGAAGATGGAGGAGAACAAACAGACTCTGAACCAAATCATCCCTTCATACGCCAGAGTACATGCGCTACATCAGATGCCAGAAGAGTTCGAGAAGACACCTAAGAAGAGCATCAAGCGCTACCTTTATACCAACTATCCAGTGTAAATAATCAACTGAATTTGAAATGAAATAAAAAAGAGCCACCTGAAAAAGGTGGCTCTTCTATTATCCGCACGTAAGTAATTACATCAGAATCTGACGAGCATACTTCACGCAAGTAGCAACTTCCTTCACGGCATTTGACCAAGGCTTCACATTGTACTCCAACTCGATCATTGGGTAAATATCTACCTTCTCATCACGCAGATAAGTGAAGATGTCCTCCAATGGAGTCTGTCCCTGACCCCAAACCTGGTTTGCATTAGGCTCCTCTGCATTAGGACCAGTCTTGTCCTTCACATGCAGATGGATAATACGATCCTTGTACTTCTTGATGAAATCTACAGGATGCTTGCCAGTAGAGCCAAAGTAGTGACCAGAGTCGAAGTTCAACATGATCTTTGGAGAAACCGCCAAAACTGGATCTGGGCCTGCACTCCACTCTTCGGTAGCATACTGCATGTGGTTGTGCAGGATGTAGTACATGTCATGCTTCTCTGCAAATGGAGCCACCTTCTGAGCAGCATCCATAGACATTTCGTCAGAAACACCTACAGCACCCATAGCCTTAGCCAACTTGAAGGCATAATCCATACCCTCTTCAGTAGTCTGACGAGAAGGCTCAGTCTTCACGATTGGACAGTAGATGCCTTCGCTCTCGAGACGCTTACGCACTTCCTCCACCTTGCCATAGTCCATATTGTTACGGAAGTTGGCCATGTCTTGGTTGTACTTATCGATCTCTGCCTGCTGTTCAGGCGTAAAAGAAGGACGACGGAAACCACCAGGAGCACCACCAGGGCCACCTGCTGGACGCTGACCACCAGGAGCTGCACCAGGAGCACCACCAGCTGGACGCTGCTGGGCCTGAGCTGCCATAGCAGCCTGCATGATACGCATCGTAGGATTCTCAGGAGCACCAAGGCAAGCTTCAAGATCGCTGCCCATCAACTCCAGATAGCTAACGTTTGCTTCACGGCAATACTTAATCAGATTCTCCAGATTCATTGGCATAGAACGCCAGCTATAGGTAATAGTACCCATGCGTACGCCTGCAAAGTTTGAATTTGGCTTCCCATCAGATGGAGCAGCAGCTGGAGCAGCTGTCTGAGCGCCATTGCAAGAAGTCAAAGTAGGTATCAGCGAAACACCTGCCAAAGCAGCAGCTGACAAACCTAAGAAATGTCTTCTAGATTTATCCATATCTTTACTTAATTAAAAAATAAACATTATGCCAGTGACCAACCATCACGATACTCATACTTGAAGTAATCGTTAGCGTCTGGTAAGTTAGTAATACGCATATTCTCTGCATCATACTCCAATGTAGTATTAATCTGCTGAGAAACAACTGCGATATTAGTCAGCAACATAATCTCATTCAGCTTAGAAGAGATTTCGAAGTCATTCTTAGCCTTTCGACCTTCCTTAATAGCGTTGATGAAGTCCACATAGATGTTATCTGGACGTTCCAGAGTCTTAGCAGGAGCCACGAAGTTAGGATCTGCAGGAACAAGCTCAGGAGAAGCACCGTGAGTACCATGCATGATCATGCCCTTCGTACCAATGTACAAGCACTCACGCAGCTGACGATTGGCCTCCAAAGCAGCTGGACGGAATGGTTTGATACCACCATCGCTCCAAGTCACCTTGATAGGAGTCTTCTTCTTTGGATCTGGATTTGCAAATTCATACTCTACATATTCGCACTGAGGCAGATACTCCTTATTGAATGGAGTGGTAGTGGCTTGAATCTTTCTAGGCATACCAAGTTTCAGGGCCAAGATAGGAGCATCGAAGGTGTGAGCACCCATATCACCCATAGCACCAGTACCATAGTCCCAAAGGCCACGCCATGCGAAGTGAGTAGTAGCAGCTGCATAAGGCTTCTTAGGAGCCGGGCCCAGCCATGTATCATAATCGAATCCCTCTGGGATAGCCTCTTCTGCTGGACGCTCG
>CADALZ010000037.1 GCA_902788865.1 uncultured Bacteroidales bacterium
GAAGACCGTGCAGCTGCTTCTTGTACTACTCAGTTTTGTTCATTGTAATCCTTTCATTGTACGAATGTGCTTCCTTTCGGAAAGCGGGTGCAAAGGTAGGCACTTTTTTGACACCAACAAAATATTTCACCACTTTTTTTGCGAATTATTGCAAAATTATTGCAAAACAAGGAAACAAGGGGGAAAAACTGGACGGGAAAAGGGAAAAACAGGGGCAAAAATGAGATTAAAGGCCAACAAGAGCATTAGAAGGGAAACAAAAGGCTAAGCAAAGGAAACCAGTAAAAAAACGCTGAAATAGGACTAGGGTGATTAAAAAAAACACAAAGCAAGGGAACAAAAAAGCAAAGAGGAAAAGCAAAAACCCACCAGCACATACCCATCTATGACAGGCACGAAATTTTTCCAAAGGCTATTCTTTCTCCAATTCCTGAGGAATGCGAAAAGAAGTGTAGAGCTCCAAGACGGCAGCCACAGACAAGCACACTATCCACTCATTGCGATGCATGAAAAACATCAAGGCGCCAGCAGCCACCAGCAGCAAAGCCCCCAACACCTGCTGAGCACGCAGACGCTTCAGCACCACATTGCTGGTCTTGATGGGCATATTGATTTGCGCCAAAGCCACCAGCGTAGCCCCTATTATATATATATAAGGTGAAAGAGCCCAATGCGTGATGTAGGAGCCAGCCCCTACTAAGACCATCACGGCCCCAACGAGCAAGAATGGTTGTGCCAATCGTTTCATTTCTCCAGATCCTCCTCAAAGACATAGATGTCCTCATTGGGTTTCTTCATCAGATACTTCTCGCGGGCGATGCGTTCTATGGAGTTGGAATCAGCGTCCAGCTCATTGAGGCGCTGCGTGCTCTCCTCGAAGTCCTGTCGATATTTTTCTATCTCATTGCGCGTATTCCGAGCCTCATTGGCCACCTCCATCCTGCGCAAAATGCTGTTCTCATCGAGGAAAACGATGATGACGCCAAATACCACCAAAGTGATGATATACTTATATCGACCTATGAATTTCCGTATTGAAGAAAAGTTGTCCATACACTCTGCCTTGTTATTGTTTGCAAAGATAAGTTTTTTTCTTTACTTTTGCATGGGAAAAAGCACACTATTTTTGCATTTCAACACTGAAACGAGCTTTTATGGAAAACTATATTGTATCTGCACGAAAATATCGCCCCACCACTTTCGAGTCGGTAGTGGGACAGGAAGCGCTCACCACCACGCTGAAAAACGCCATCGCCACAGGGAAACTGGCACAGGCCTACCTCTTCTGCGGACCGCGAGGCGTGGGAAAGACCACCTGTGCGCGTATCTTTGCCAAGACCATCAACTGTCTGAACCCGCGCGAAGACGGGGAGGCATGCAACGAGTGTGAGTCTTGTCAAGCATTCAACGAGCAACGCTCTTACAACATCTTCGAGCTGGATGCTGCCTCCAACAATTCCGTTGACAACATCCGCCAACTGGTGGAGCAGGTACACATCCCCCCACAGATAGGCAAGTACAAGGTCTATATCATCGACGAGGTGCACATGCTTTCCACCTCCGCCTTCAACGCCTTCCTGAAGACTCTCGAAGAGCCTCCGCGCCACGCCATCTTCATCTTGGCCACCACGGAGAAACATAAGATACTGCCCACTATCCTCTCGCGCTGCCAAATCTACGATTTCAATCGCATCAGCGTGGAAGACATCGTGGCACACCTCGCACGTGTGGCTGCCAAAGAGGGCATCCACGCAGAGCCCGAAGCCCTGAACGTAATTGCCCTGAAGGCTGATGGTGGTATGCGCGATGCGCTCTCCATCTTCGACCAGGTGACCAGCTTCACACGTGGAAACATCACTTACCAGCAGGTGATAGAAAACTTGAACGTGCTGGACTATGAATACTACTTCAAACTGACAGACCACCTGCTGGCTGGACACGTCACAGAGAGTCTGCTGCTGCTGAACGATGTGCTGAATAAGGGATTCGACGCAGGCAACTTCATCACTGGCTTGGGCTCACACTTCCGCGATGTGCTGGTGAGCAAGGATGAAAGTACCACTGCCCTGCTTCAGGTAGGTGCCAGCATCCGCGAGCGCTACAAGGAGCAGGCTCGCAAGTGCCCCCTGCCTTTCCTTTATAAGGCTATGAAGCTGTGCAACGACTGCGACCTGAACTATCGCCTCAGCAAGAACAAGCGTTTCTTGGTGGAGCTTACGCTCATCCAGCTGGCGCAGCTCACGTCTGACGATGAAGACCCTGCCAGTGGGCGTGGCCCTGCCACGACGATAAAGCCCATTTTCTCTAAGCAGACTGCACAGAGCGCTCCCCAAGGAGTGAGCGCCCCTGCCTCTGCTCCTACGGCTCCTGCCGCCCCTCAACAGACGGCCCAGAAGGCTGTGCCCCCTACACCAGAGGCTCCGAAGCCGCAGACACATGGTTCGCTGAACTTCGCACAGGTGCTTCATGCGCCTGAACGTAAGGTGAAGACGGTGAAAGACCTCTCCACGCTGAGCATCTCCATCAAGCCCCAGCGACAGGCAGAGGCACAGATGTCTGCTCCTGCGCAGCCAGTGACGAAGGCCCAGCCTACAGAGAACCAGCCCATAGACCTCGCTGACCTGCGCCAGAAGTGGATACAATATGCCAACTCCCTGCCTGTGGAGCAGATAGCTATGACCAAGAAGATGCTTGGCACACCTATCGCGCTGACAGAAGGCACTAAGGTGCAGATCACGGTAGATAATAAGTTGGCTGCCCAAGACTTCCTGGCGATGAAGCCTGTCCTGATTGCCCACCTCCAGAAAGAGCTGCACAACAGCGCCTTAGACCTCGAAGTGGTGGAGAGTGTTGTCACAGAGCAGCCCAAGGCTTTCACACGCACAGAGCGTTTCCAACTTATGGCAGAGAAAAACCATGTTTTGGTGGACTTAAAAGATGAATTTAATCTTGAATTCTCCGTCTGACTAATTTAGACATCATATAAATAGAACAAAATAAGCGAGAAACTGATACAAGAAAACGATAAAAGGTGTATTTTTGTCGTGACAAAGTATAAAAAACTAACTAAAACTGAATAAAAATGGCTTACGTAATTAGTGACGATTGTGTATGTTGTGGTACTTGTGCAGATGAGTGCCCAGTAGGTGCAATATCTGAGGGTGATGGCAAGTATGTCATCGACGCAGACAGTTGTGTAGAGTGTGGTACTTGCGCTGGTGCATGCCCTAACGAGGCTATCTCATTGCCAGAGTAACACTCACTTACGAGAAATAATAAAGCCCGACTTTGCAGTCGGGCTTTATTAGTTTAGAGTTTAGAGTTTAGGGTTAAGAGCGTAATGCAAGAACTAAGAACTTAGAATTGAGAATTTAGAATTTAGAATTGAGACTTGAGACTTGAGTACTTAGAGCTAAGAACTCTAAACCCTAAACTCTAAACCTTAAACCCTAAACTCTAAACCCTAAACCCTAAACCAATCTCCCCAGCGCCTCCTTGATGCGACGGATGGCCTCCACGATGTTCTCATCACTGGTGGCATAGCTCATGCGGAAGCAGTTGGGGTCACCAAAGGCAGCACCACTCACACACGCCACATGCCCCACCTCCAGCAGATACATCGCCAGATCGTCTGCATTATTTATCTTCCTGTCGCCACAAGCCTTGCCAAAGAATGCGCTGCACTTAGGGAAGAGGTAGAAAGCACCTTGAGGCACATTCACCTCCAGACCAGGAATCTCCTTAGTGAGCTTCACTATCAGGTCGCGCCTGCGCTCGAAGGCCTGACGCATCTCCTCCACACACTCCTGCGGACCGTTGTAGGCAGCTTCTGCAGCCTTCTGAGACACAGAGCAGGGGCCAGAAGTATATTGACCTTGCAACTTGTTCACAGCCTTCACTATCCACTCTGGAGCAGCCACGAACCCTATGCGCCAGCCCGTCATAGCATACGCCTTAGACACACCGTTGATGATCACCACCCTGTCGCGTATCTCCTCAAACTGCGCTATGCTCTCATGGCGTCCCACATAGTTGATGTGCTCATAGATCTCATCTGCTATCACATACACCTGCGGATGCTTAGCCAGCACAGCAGCCAGCCCAGCCAGTTCCTCCTTGCTATACACAGAGCCCGTAGGGTTTGATGGCGAGCAGAGAATCAGCGCCTTCGTCTTAGGCGTGATGGTAGCCTCCAGCTGTGCAGGCGTGATTTTGAAGTCCTGCTCTATGCCCGCATGCACTATCACAGGCGTGCCCTCTGCCAGCTTCACCATCTCCGTATAGCTCACCCAGTAAGGGGCAGGCACTATGACCTCATCGCCAGGATTCACCAGCACCAGCACCGTGTTGCACACACACTGCTTGGCACCATTACCACAAGAAATCTGAGCAGCAGTGAAGTCCAAGCCATTCTCATTCTTCAGTTTTCTCACGATGGCATTTCTCAGGTCTGGATAACCTGGCACTGGAGAATAGCGCGAGTAATTCTCATCGATGGCTTTTTTGGCAGCCTCCTTGATGTGATCGGGCGTGTTAAAATCGGGTTCCCCCACACTCAGGTTGATTACATCCACACCCTGCGCCTTCAGTTCGGCACTCTTCTGCGACATCGCCAACGTGGCCGATGGAGAGAGACTGTTTAGTCTATTGGATAATTGGGTCATAGTTAGTTATGAATTATGAATTATTATTTTTTAACCACGAATTTACCGAATTTACCTAATTCACTATGCAGAAAAGAATCGTTCAATCCGATAAACTCGTAGTGCATAAATCTTTTATTTTTATAATCTTTTAATTTTTTAATCTTTGCATTTAATTTGCATCTTTACAGATGCAAATTATGTCCCATGCGCTCTTTCTTAGTGAGCAGGTAGCGCTCATTATACTTATTAGGCACCACCTCTATGGGCACGTTTTCCACTATCTGCAGGCCGTAGGCCTCAAGGCCCACGCGCTTCACAGGATTGTTGGTCATGAGGCGCATCTTGTGTACCCCCAGCTCACGCAGTATCTGAGCCCCCACGCCATAGTCGCGCTCATCGGCCAGATGCCCCTGACAGAGGTTGGCCTCCACGGTGTCCATGCCCTCCTCCTGCAGCTTGTAAGCCTTTATCTTGTCCATCAGACCTATGCCTCGGCCCTCCTGGATGAGATACACCACCACGCCCTTGCCAGCCTGGTCTATCATCTCCATCGCCTTGTGCAGCTGCTCTCCGCAGTCGCAACGCTTAGAGCCGAAGATGTCGCCCGTGGCGCAAGAAGAGTGCACACGCACCAGCACAGGTTCGTCTTCCTCCCACGTGCCCTTGAACAGCGCGATGTGCTCCAGACCGTTCGACTTCTGGCGGAAAGGTATCAGGCGGAAGTCACCGTAGGCAGTAGGCATGCTCACCTCCTCACCCTTCTCCACCATAGATTCCTGCTGCAGTCGGTAAGCTATCAGGTCGTGAATAGAGATCAGCTTCATACCCCACTCATCGGCCATCTTGCGCAGCTGAGGCAGGCGGGCCATCGTGCCATCATCGTTCATGATTTCCATCAGCGCACCAGCAGGATAGAGTCCAGCCAGACGCGCTAGGTCTATGGTAGCCTCCGTGTGCCCAGCCCTGCGCAGTACGCCCTTGTCTTGGGCGTAGAGCGGATTGATGTGTCCAGGCCTTCCGAAGGTGGTAGGCGTAGATGACGGGTCGGCCAGAGCGCGGATGGTAGCTGCACGATCTACGGCCGATACGCCTGTGGTGCAGCCCTCCAGCTTGTCCACTGTCACAGTGAAGGGTGTGCCCAGCATCGACGTGTTGTCTGCCACCTGTCTGGGCAGATCCAGCTCCTTGCAGCGCGAGATGGTGATAGGAGCGCAGAGCAGTCCGCGCGCATGCTTCAGCATGAAGTTCACCTTCTCTGCCGTGATTTTCTCTGCTGCTATGATGAGGTCGCCCTCATTCTCACGATCCTCATCGTCCACCACTATCACAAACTCGCCACGAGCAAAGTCCTTCACAGCCTCTTCTATAGAGTCCAGTTTTATTTTCTCCATAATCTATATAATATTCTACGTTTACTACTTCTCCATGCTGTCTATCACATACACAGCCTCCTTGTTCACGCTCCTGATGGCCTCCAGATCTTTCTGCAGCCTGAGCCTGAAAATCCAGATACGAATATAGAAAAATATTCCCAAAGGAACAAATATTCCGCAGGCTAAATTCAGCCAGTGGTTCTTGAACGGCCTTTCTTGCGCTCCTGTGGTGAGGATGGGGTAATTGTTGAGCACGTTCAGCAGGTGCCCAGAGCGCGTGTTCGACATCTCTTCTACCAGTCCCTCCAGCGTCTCGTTGATCTGCTCTGCCTCCGAGTCTGGCTCAGTGCCCATCCACAACCTGAGGTAGTTTGGTGCCCGCTTCAGCTGGTTCTGCTCCATGTAGGCAGCACACTGATTGCTGAAGGCCGTGAGTCGTGCTGGCAGTGTGGCATAGTTGGGATCTTCTATGATCACCTCCTTGCGAGCCAGGCTGCGCTTGCTGCGTATGCCCAGGAACTTCTTCACCGCCAGCATGATCTGGTCGAGGTTTATCACCACCGAGTCATTGTTGCTCTTATAGGTGAGGTAGGCTCCTATAGGTGCCAGCACAGCCGTACTGAGCCACATGCCGCTCCATATCAGCCAGCGCCCCTCACGTGCCATCTTCAGGCCCGTATTGTTCACTATATAGTAGAAGATGAATATCAGCACAGAGATCACCACAGGCATGCCCAGTCCGCCCTTGCGTATGATGCCTCCCAGCGCCACGCCTATGAAGAGGAATATCATGCAGGCCAGTGAGAGGGTGAGCTTCTCGTGCCAAGCCGTCTGGTGACGTCGCATGTTGTTCTGCAGCAACTTCATGTTCACCTCCTTGTTGCTCCAGTCGGCCTGCAGCTGCGCCACATCAGCGAAGGCATTGCTGATGAACTTCTCCCTGTCGTCCAGGCTTGCTATGCGGTAGATGCTGTCCACGTTTATCCTCAGCGGAGTGGATATGTGCTCTATCTGGCTGATGCTGGTGGTATAGAGCGGCTTAGCAGGCTCTGAGCTCTTCTCCGCCTCGTCCACCGTGCTCTCTCCGCGCGTCTTCAGCGCAGGTTCCGAGCCCACGGGCTGGTAGCCGTTGCGCAGGGCATCGTTGAAGTTCACTATGCCCATGCTGTCCACCACCAGGCGCATGGAGTCTGCATCGGCCTCCAGCTGCGCCATATTCTTGGAGATTGACTGATTGTCCATGATGCCCTCGTCCATCATGTTGAAGTTGGAGTCGAACTCTATCAGCGCATGCTTCTCCTTGAAGCTCTCGCGCCTGTAGGGCACGCTCTGCTGACTGACCGTCTGCGAGCGCAGGTTCTCGAACTCCTCCCCATCGAAGAGGTGCAGGTAGAGGTGCTGCTTGTCGGCTGTGAGCTCCATGCGGGCCGAGTCGCTGTAGATGATCTGGGCGTTGTCAAATCCGTTCTGGAAGTTGTATATCAGCACATCGTAGAGCACGCCCGTATCACGGTCTTTGTGCCCCACGTAGAGGTTGTATCCTGGTATCTGGTCGTAGAATGCGCCCTCTGGGATGTCCAGTTCCGGACTCTTCTGCTTCATGGAGAGCACCAGCGTCCAGAGCTTCGACTGGGCATAGGGGCCCACCACGTTCTGGAAGTAGAAGCTCACCACGCACACGAAGCCTATGAGCACCACCAGCGGACGGAGTATCTGCAGCAGCGACACGCCCGCTGCCTTCATGGCCATCAGCTCGAAGCGCTCTCCGAAGTTTCCGAAGGTGATCAGTGCTGCCAGCAGCACGGCCAGCGGCAGTGAGGCAGGCACCAGCGTCAGTCCGGCATAGATGAAGAACTGTGCCAGCACCGTCACATCGAGGCCCTTACCCACCATCTGGTCCACATACTTCCACAAGAACTGCATCATGAAGATGAAGAGGCAGATGAAGAAGGTGCCAGCAAACAGCAGGCAGAAACTCTTCAGTATAAATATGTCCAACTTCTTTATTCGGAGCATCAGTTTATCTTTTACGCTGCAAAGATATCATAAAATAGCGTTTCACTCAAATTTTTCTGCATAAAGTTTGGCAGATTTAAATAAAGTCTCTATATTTGCACCCGCAAAACAGCGATGGCGGGATAGCTCAGCTGGTTAGAGCGCATGATTCATAATCATGAGGTCGAGGGATCATGCCCCCCTCCCGCTACAGAGAAGCACTTCTGAGAATCTCAGAGGTGCTTTTTTCATCTGCCACCATCTATGAGCAAGGAACGAAATACAGCCGATTCCTATCGCAAGGCAGCCCTCGCGGGTGATGCCAAGGCGATGAACAATCTGGGGGTGTGCTATACCCGAGGCTATGGGGTGAAGGAGAACCTGTCCCTGGCGTTCAAGTGGTATATGGAGGCAGCCCAGGCAGGCGATACCTATGGCTGCTTCAATGTGGCGGAGTCTTACTACTACGGGCACGGGGTGGTGCAAGACATCCGCAAGGCTTTCGAGTGGTATCTCCGTGCAGCGGAGAAGGGCGACACGCAGTCGCAGGTCAATGTGGCGAACGCCTACTACCTGGGCGAGGGCGTAGAGAAAGATCACCTCAAGGCCTACGTGTGGTATCGCGAAGCGGCCTTCCGAGGGCACCTGCAGTCGCAGAAGAACGTAGCTGTAGCCTACTGGAACGGCGATGGCGTGGAGCGCGACGTGGAGGAGTGTGCCTTCTGGTACGAGCTGGCTGCCCAGCAGGGCGACCCACAGGCTCAGCTTGCCACCGCTTGGCTGCACCTCTCAGGCAGCGTCAGTCAGCCCAATCCCCAGAAAGCCAAGAAGTGGCTGTATCGCGCCACCCTACAAAGCTACCAACCTGCCATAAAGTATTGCAAGGAGCACCATCTGCTGGGGTACTAAGGCTACGCCTTAAAATTAAAATATTAAAATATTAAAAAATGCAAATATGCAAAATGGTGGTGCCGTAGGCATCATACTTGGTAGCCAGCCATGCAATGGCTGGATGTATGGCGACCATTGAATGCGTGCCTTTAGGTACGCCACCCACAATTTGTTGCGTACCTACGGCACTTGAGTAAGTAACAAAAGAAGCCCTGATGCTTTCGTTAGCATCGGGGCTTCTGTCTTCTTTAGGTTTCCACTAAGTGCCGTTTCAGAGCATCGACATGCAAGATGTCACGCCCAGCGATGTTCCTATCGCCGTGAGTATGGCTATCAGTAGTTGTATGCCATACTTGATGATTTCTTTCTTCTTCACTTTGCTAAGTTTTATGATTTATACTATTGAGGATTGAGGATTTTGCGATTAAGTGAGAGCAGAGCGATGCTTGCATCAGTTCTGCCGAACGTGAGCAAAATCAAACGAAGTTTAATTGAGAATTAACTTCGTTGATTATCGGCGGCGCCTCTGCAGAGCTAAAGCGACCTTTGCTCTGCGTTCGGCTTGCACGATAATTGAGAGATTAGGCTGCGCAGCGTTTGCCCTCTCCCCACCTCCCCCAAGGGGGGGAGGGGTCCCCCACACATCCCTCTCCCTCTGGGAGAGGTCAGGTGAGGGAACACCACCCGCAGGGAAGGGAACGCCACCCGCAGGGAGTGAGGGAACACCACCCGCAGGGAGTGAGGGAACGCCATCCCGGATGGTAAATTCTCAATCCTCAATCCTCAATTCTCAATTTACCCAAGTCCGCCCCCAGGATTATCCTCAGAACCACCTTCGGTGCTAGAGCCACCGCCAGTGTCACTTCCGCTAACGTCATCGCCTGTCTCCTTGCCAGTATCCACAGGCGTGTCAGCCTCGCTGTTGGCACCCATCAGGGTAGCGATGTTGATGAACTCGGCCTTCTTGATGAACTCACGGCTGGAGATATTCATCTCTGCCTCCTGCTCAGGCATGAAGCGGATATGCAGCGCACCCAGATTGGCCTGCACGTTGAACTTTTCCTTACTCTCGGCACCGCCCTTCACGTTCTCCACGGTGCAGTAGAACGTGCCCAGGCCGTCTATCTTCACCTTCTTGCTCTCCAGAAGCATCTCCACCAAGCAGCTGCGGAACTTCTCCAGCACGCCAAACACCACATCGGGCGTATAGACAGAGCCATGCTCGGAGATGTGCTGCGCCAGCTTGCGCGTGTTCATAGTCTCGATGGCCTTCACGTAGGCGAACCACTTGCCATTGCTCACAGAACCCTCAATCTTGTTCTGCTTCAACTCATAAAAAATCTTTGCCATAATAAAATAGTTTTTTTAGGTTACACATTCGTTGAACATTGAACATTGAGCATTACAGCTCGCTGTGATGCTCGGTTTGCTCGAGCATTGAACATTACCCTCCGGATGGTGATTTTCAATTCTCAATGTCAATTGTCAATTTCAACGATGCAAAGGTAAGTAATAAATAAACACGATTTTGGACCAACCCCCAAAAAGCAAAAAAAAGCAACACCCGTAACCAACGAGCTCCGTGTCCGTAACCGAAGGCATAGATTTGTTACGGCTACCCCTTTTTCACCCCCTCGCCGTAACGCCGTAACGCCGTAACATTTGGTATCTGAATAACGTAACACTAGATAGAGTAATCTATCTTATATTATATATTATATAATATAAAAATATTATACAAGTAAAAGTGACACTCCCGATGTCCCGTCATTGCCAGTTCTGGATATATGAATAAGCAAATGTTACGGCGTTACGGCGTTACGGCGTGTAGGAATGTGCAATAGGATGTGTAAGATATAAAAATTATTCTTATCTTTGCGAATGAGTTAAAAAAACAGGCAGAAGAAATGGAATCAAACATCATATCACACATTAGGCAGCTGGACATGAAAATCCAGTCAAATGACGAACACCAACGTGGCGTTGCTGCGTTGGCAGAACGCTACACTGCCCAGTTTGGTATGGGTGATCTGGGGCGACTTATGGGGTTTTTGCATGACAAAGGCAAAGAGCAGACAGACTGGCAGAAATATATTCAAGGAGTCACTGGATTTAATGCGGACTATGCCAATGTGAAAACTGGCCCTCACCACGCTTATGTTGGGGCTGTTATTGCTCAGAAGCAATATCCTCAGATAGCCCCATTGATAGCACAGCCAATAGCTGGGCATCATCGTGGGTTATATGATTATAGCGACTATGACGAAGAAACAAGGCAAGGCATCCCCCATGATGTAAGCATTGACGAGCCCATTCCTATCCATCCAACGTTTCCAAAGATGAAACCATACGACCTGCATCATCTGGTGCGTATGCTTTTCTCCTGCCTAGTGGATGCAGATAGCTTGGATACTGAGTCTTTCATGAATCCTGAGCAAGTCAGATTAAGAGGTAGCCAAACCTCCCTACAACAGCTTCTGGTTTTGTTGCAGAAGCATCTGGAAAGCATCAAGGCTAATGCCCCTGATACAGTAGTAAATCGTATCCGAAACTATGTGCAAGAGCAGTGTGTCAAAGAAAGTCAAGGAGAGAAAGGTTTTTATAGCCTTACTGTTCCCACTGGAGGCGGAAAGACGTTGGCTTCCGTTCTTTGGGCGCTACACCATGCAGTGAAGAACCAGCTTCAGCATATCATTATTGCCATTCCCTATACCAGCATCATTGTTCAGACTGCTTCGACCTTAAAGCAGATCTTTGGTGAGGACAATGTACTGGAGCATCATTCTAATGTCAATCCAGAGGACATCAAAGATAAGGAGTTGCGAGAGCGTTTGCAGCTGGCTACTGAAAATTGGGATTATCCTATTATCGTCACAACCAATGTGCAGCTCTTCGAGTCGCTCTTTAGCAACAAGCGTTCCGATTGTAGGAAATTACATAACATTGTGAAGAGTGTCATTATCCTTGATGAGGTGCAGACACTTCCATTAGGTTTTTACAAACCTATTGTCCATACTCTTGATTCTCTTCAACGAATATTTGGCACATCCGTACTCTTCACTACTGCCAGTCAGCCCGTATTGACTGGCCGCATTGATGGCACCAATCCAGCTGTGGGGTTCGATGCCTTGCAGTCTGTTCATGAAATCATACCTGCAGAAGCAAACCTGCACGACAAGCTACGTCGTGTAGAATTGAAATTCAATAGAAATGCCTGTACCTATGACGAAATAGCAGCAGAATTGGCAAAGCATCAGCGCGTGTTATGCATTGTGAATACTCGTAAGGATGCTAAAGAACTTTATGAAAGGTTGCCTAAAGAAGGCATCTGCCTGCATTTGTCACGAATGATGTGCCCTGCACATGTCTCAGCTACTATTGAGCGCATCAAACAGGTGCTGAAAGATGCTGGTAATAGGCCTATCAGAGTCATAGCCACTCAGCTAATAGAGGCTGGTGTTGATATAGACTTCCCTGTGGTCTATCGTCAGGAGGCTGGTCTGGATTCAATTCTTCAGGCTGCTGGGCGCTGCAATCGCGAAGGGAAATCGGGCATCTGTACAACTTATGTTTTCAGCTTGGGAAAAGAGCACCCGCTTCCTCCTGGCTACATCTCGCAATCCAACAATGCCCGTTTGAATATGGGCGAGCAGCATGACTGGTTTGCTCCAGAAGCGATGACCAACTATTTCCATCAGCTCCATTGTCGCATAGACAATTTCGACAAAGAGCAGATGCAAAATCTTCTCTATAAGCCAGAATGCGAATTCGAGGAGGCTGCTAACAGATTCCGCCTGATAGACGATCAGACGAAATCTGTTATTATCAATTGGAATGGGAGTATGGATCTCTATGGGCAGTTTCTGTCACAAGGTCCCACTTATTCTATTATGAAGAAGTTGGCACAGTATAGTGTCAATGTCAGGGAGCGAGATTTCAAGAAGCTGCAGGGCATGGGGGCTATTGAAGAACCTTTTGAGAATATCTATGCTATTACCAAACCTGCTTTCTATAAAGCAGATACAGGGTTGTCGATGGATAATCAATGGATAGAAGAAACTTATATAATATAAAGCATATGGATTTTATGGACAATAAACAGCAATTGTTTTCTGATATATGCCAGATTATCGAGTCGGCCAAATTACGAGTCGCAATTAAGGCAAATGCTGAGCTGACACTTATGTACTGGCATATAGGGCATCGTATCAATACAGATGTGCTAGGGAACCAGCGAGCAGAATACGGGAAACGAATTGTGTCGCAACTAGCGACACAATTACAAGAACGATTTCATTCAAACCAGTTTTCACTGAGAAACCTTCGAAGAATGATGCAATTTGCAGATGAATGTCCTGACTTGCAGATTGTGACACCGCTGGCGACACAATTAACATGGTCGCACTTTATAGAGGTGCTGCCAATAAAAGATGAGCTATCACGTGAATTTTACCTCACTATGGCTGCATCTGGCAATTGGGGACGTAATATGCTTAGGAAACAGATTGAAGGCATGCTCTATGAACGTACAGCCATAGCAGGGAAAGATAATGTACAGGTCAAACAAGAGTTGGCAAATTTGCGTGAGAACAACGTAATGACCCCCGACCTTGTGTTTAAGAACCCTTACTTCCTTGACTTCACAGGGTTGAAAGGATATTATAGCGAGCGCGATTTAGAGGATATGCTGATTACTGGTTTGCAGCAGTTTATCATGGAATTAGGCAATGGTTTTACTTTCGTAGATCGCCAAAAGCGGATGATTATAGATGGAGAAGACTTCTATCTTGACCTTTTATTTTATCATCGCAAGCTCCGCCGATTAATTGCCATCGATTTGAAAAAAGGCAAGTTTAAGGCTGCCTATAAAGGACAGATGGAGCTATATCTCCGCTGGCTGGACAAATATGAACGGCAGGAAGGCGAAGAGGCTCCACTGGGGCTGCTGCTGTGCTCCGAAGGAAGTGAAGAACAGATAGAACTTCTTGAACTTGACAAAGCAGGAATACAAGTTGCACAATACTTTACCGAATTACCATCCAAGCATCTGTTGATTGAACAACTGAAAAAACAAATGGCTTTGGCAAAACAAAGAATAGAAATCAATAAAGATGAAAAGTAATATGGAATATCATGATAAGGAATTCTGTTTGGAGGTATGGGGGCCCATGGCCTGCTTTACCCGTCCAGAACTGAAAGTGGAGCGAGTGAGCTATGATGTAATCACACCATCAGCAGCCCGTGCCGTTTTCGAGGCCATTTTCTGGAAGCCTGCCATACACTGGCAGATTACCAAGATTGAGGTTTTGAATCCCATAAAATGGACCTCTGTTAGACGCAATGAGGTGGGTGCTGTGGCTTCTAAAACTCCTATCTTCATAGAGGAAAAGCGCCAGCAGAAGAACACTCTATGCCTAAGAGATGTTCGTTATCGTATTTGGGCTAAACTGGAGTTCATTCCTATGTGGAAGCGCAAAGAAACGAAGAATCCTGCCATCGATTCAGAAGAAGCTGAATTGCTTCGTAAAGATGAGAATCCAGGAAAGTACAATGCCATGTTCGAGCGTCGTGCCAGTAAAGGGCAGTGCTTCAACCAGCCCTATTTAGGTACGCGTGAATTTTCTGCATCTTTCAAATTGGTAGATCCTGAGACAGATGACCTTGTAGCCCCAATCAGCGAAAGCCGTGATCTTGGCATCATGCTTTATGACATGGACTTTGAAGGAAGCCCAGAGAATCCAGATAGCATGTTCTTTAGGGCAAAAATGGAAAATGGCGTGATTGTTGTTCCACCAAGAAATAGTGAGGAGGTGTTGAGATGATACTACAGGCGCTATATGATTATTATAATCGTAGTAAAGGAAAACTGCCAGTCTTTGGGCGTGAGCTAAAAGAGATTGGCTTCTTGATTGTTCTTGACCAAGAAGGAAACTTCATACGTTTTGAAGATCGTAGAATAGATAATAAGCATGCCCAGAGGTTCTTAGTGAAGAAAAGCGTGGGTAGAACCAGTGCGCCTGTGGCTAACTATCTATATGATAATAGTGCGTACGTGTTTGGTTATTCAGATAAAGGCAATACAGAAAAACTGTTCAATACATTCAAGGCTAAAATAGAAGAAATCTATCAATCTGCCCCTGACAATGAAGACATTAAGGCTGTCTATCGATTCTATCAGAATGATTTGAGCAACATTCTTTCATGCCTACAGCAAGATCCGTTATGGAATGAAGTGGAGAAGAATTTAAGCAAGAAATACTCCAACTTCTCTTTTCTGGTTGAAGGGAAAATGAAGATAGCTGCAGAGAATGAAGACCTACTGGCTTTATTTAGCAATGAAGATAGTTCTGATGAGCATATCTGTCTAGTATCAGGAGAAAAGGGGAAAACGGTAGAGACAACAACAGCCACTATGATTCCTGGCAGCCAGGCTACAGCAAAGTTAGTTGCTTTTCAGGTAAAATCTGGTTATGATTCCTATGGAAAAGAAAAGGGATACAATGCCCCAATAAGTGAAAGGGCTGAATTTGCCTATACTACAGCACTTAATCACTTACTTGCCTCAGATTCTAGAAATAAATTCGCTATAGGCGATCGTACTTTCGTCTTTTGGGCATCAAAAGACGATGACGCTGGTAAACAAGCAGAAGAAAGCATTTTCAGCCTGTTTGGCTTTAAAGAAGACGACGATCCAGATCGTGGTATAGAGCAAGTAAGAAAAGTTTTCTCATCTATCTATTCAGGAAACATAAAGACTTCACTTGATGATAGATTTTTCATACTTGGCCTTGCCCCCAATGCTGCTCGAATCGCTGTGACCTATTGGGCAGAGATTCCTCTTAAAGAATTTGCAGCCTTAATTCTCCGCCATTTTGAGGATATGGAGATAATGGATACTCGAAAAGAGCAGAAGCCATATATGTCTTTGCGCTCCATTCTTAGTGCTGTCACTTTAGGAGGGAAATCATCTGATGCTACACCCAACCTGCCAGAAGGCATAGTGAAGAGTATTTTTCAAGGGTTGCCTTTCCCATACACATTATTCGCTAGTTGTATCAGACGAATTCGAGCAGAGCAGACCATAGGCATTACTCGTGCAGCTATTGTCAAGGCTTATTTAAACAGAATTAATAATATAAAAGATATAAGTATTATGTTAGACAAAGAAAACGTCAATCAAGGCTACCTCTGTGGACGCCTATTCGCTGTTCTGGATAAAATTCAAGGCGATGCAAACGATCAGCACTCCATTCGTGAGCGCTACATGAATGCAGCAAGTTCTACACCTGCTGCTGTGTTCTCTACTATTCTGAATCTCTCTTCTCACCATTCTGAGAAGCTAAGCGAGGGCAGGAAAATCTACTTTGAAAAGCTGAAGCAAGAAATTATCGACAAGATTAGTGCTGATGGATTCCCCACTCACCTTGACCTGCAGGATCAGGGGCGCTTCTTCGTTGGTTACTACCACCAACTACAGTCTTTCTATGCTAAAGACAGCGAGACTACAAAAGAATAATAATAATTTAAAATACTAAAGATTATGTCAGAACTTAAAAACAGAATCGATTTCGTTTACATCTTCGATGTACAAGATGGAAACCCTAATGGTGACCCTGATGCAGGTAACCTGCCACGTGTAGATGCTGAGACTGGTATGGGGTTGGTAACAGACGTGTGTCTGAAGCGTAAAGTGCGCAACTATGTGCAGGTGGCTAAGAATCTTGCAGATGGCTATGACATCTTTATTAAAGAGAAAGCTGTGCTGAACACGTTGATTGATGCTGCTCATGAAACAGAGGAAGTAAAAGCAGCTAAAGACAAAACAGCCACAGCCCGCGATGTGATGTGCAAAAAGTATTTTGATATTCGTACTTTTGGCGCAGTTATGTCAACAGGAAAGAATGCTGGCCAAGTAAGAGGTCCTATCCAGCTGACATTTGCCCGCTCTGTGGATCCTATTTCTGCAGCAGAGCATTCTATTACAAGAATGGCTGTTGCTACAGAAAAAGAAGCTGAAAAGCAAGGTGGTGACAATCGTACTATGGGGCGCAAGGCCACCGTTCCTTATGGACTCTATGTTTGTCATGGTTTCATCTCTGCCAACCTTGCAAATCAGACAGGCTTCTCAGAAGAAGACTTGACTTTATTCTGGGATGCATTGAAGAATATGTTTGATGTAGATCGTTCTGCAGCTCGTGGCATGATGAGCGCCCAGAGATTGATAACATTCAAGCATGACTCTGTGCTGGGTAATGCTCCTGCCAATAAGCTCTTTGACCTTGTGAAGGTAGAGAAGAAATGTGAAGGCGCTCCCCGTTCCTTCTCTGACTATGTGGTCACTATCAATAAGGATGCACTGCCTGCAGGTGTTTCTGTTGAAGAACTAATCTAACCAAAGATGGCAAAGAAGCGTGAGATAAGAAATAGCACGGCAGAATTCCTTATTTTCCAGCTGGAGAATAAGGAACAGGGCATAGAGGTGATGTATACCGATGAAACAATTTGGTGTACGCAAGATGCGATAGCACTACTCTTTGACAAAGGGCGCTCAACTATAGCTGAACATTTGCAGAATGTATTCAATACAGGAGAACTGATAAAAGATTCAGTTTGTCGGAAATACCGACGAACTGCTGCTGACGGCAAGGAATACAATACGCAATATTGAAACAATAAGGTTATTGACGAACTGACTCCATTGGGAGGTCGCCCCCCTTGCGGGGGCGTGAATTGAAACAACTCGGTCATCATCGACGAGAGCCACAAGTGCAGTCGCCCCCCCTTGCGGGGGCGTGAATTGAAACTCTACCACGAAGCCAGCAGCAGCACCTGCGAGCTTGTCGCCCCTCTTACGGGGGCGTGAATTGAAACGAATGTCTTTACCAAGGAAATGCGGAGAGCGCAGTCGCCCCCCTTGCGGGGGCGTGAATTGAAACTATGACTACCTGCCCACCAAGTACATGGCGAACAGTCGCCCCCCATGTGGGGGCGTGGATTGAAACTCCTGATTATTATATAGACTAAAATCGCTATCAGGTCGCCCCCCATGTGGGGGCGTGGATTGAAACATGAATGAGCTGAACCACGCCCAAACCGAGGCGTCGCCCCCCTCGTGGGGGCGTGGATTGAAACGTTGCTGACGATGGTACCACACAGACCGAGAACTGGTCGCCCCCCTCGTGGGGGCGTGGATTGAAACTTTCGTGTGTAACATCTTGTCACTTTCACGAAGGTCGCCCCCCTCGTGGGGGCGTGGATTGAAACATGTACATATCAGGGGCGCCGTCAGCACGTCCGTCGCCCCCCTCGTGGGGGCGTGGATTGAAACCTAACTCCGCTGCCATGACATGGGTGTTGTAATGTCGCCCCCCCTCGTGGGGGCGTGGATTGAAACAACTACAAGCTGGTGCTCGGCAAGCTGCCGAACGTCGCCCCCCTTGCGGGGGCGTGAATTGAAACACGTTATAGTGGTCATAGAGGTAAGTCCAGAACGCGTCGCCCCCCTTGCGGGGGCGTGAATTGAAACAAGATCTCACCGAGGCGGAACATCTACACCTGCTGTCGCCCCCCCTTGCGGGGGCGTGGATTGAAACTTGAAAATATACTTCACCCACGCATACGGTTTGCGTCGCCCCCCTTGCGGGGGCGTGAATTGAAACCAACATGGCGATGAATATCGATCGATCAGCTTTGAGGTCGCCCCCCTTGCGGGGGCGTGGATTGAAACGACATGACGCAGGACACGGAGAAGGCACAGGCATTGTCGCCCCCTTACGGGGGCGTGGATTGAAACATCTCCTCGAACATCGGAGCGAGGGCATCAAAGCCGTCGCTCCCCTTGCGGGGCGCGGATTGAAACACGAGTCATGAGTATGTGGCTTTTGGGGTTAAGCCCCCTTGTGGGGACGTACTTATTGGATATCACAAAAGTGATAACTGAAACTAATTGTAATAGATTCCACCAGCCAAGCTTCAGAACAGCAGGCTGGTGGATTTTTTTGTGCATTATTTCATGTTTTTTATCTTAGCGCCCCGAAAATAATTCTGACTTTTGTTTTATTTTATAAACCTTTAAATATATGTATTCAATGAAAAGACAGGATCTGAACGGGGATGCACCCAAAGAACAACAACCAACTTACAACGAACAGTATCACCTCGAATTGGAAGCCAGCTTGCGAAACCAGATAGACGGTCTGCTGTTGGAGAACAGTGACCTGCGGAGCCAGAGGGAGGCTGAGATGCAGCGGCATATAGAGAATCAGCAACAGCATGACGACGAGGTGGTGAGAAACATGCTCCTCAATCCTTTTTGCGACCTACCCACCTCTGAGGCCGCCCATACCTTCGGGCAGATGGCCATACTGCTGACAGGAGATGCCCGCTGGCAGAGGGTGTCGCCAGAGATTCATCGTGGCATCATGGAGAAGGCGCGTCTGCAAGACAGCATTAACAGCAAACTGCTGGAGTCTATGGGTAAGCTGATGGAGAGACCTACACCAGAAGCGCCTAAGGAGCAGCCCATGGCAGCAGTGCAGCCTCAGAGCTGTGGGGAAGTGACCTTCTGCCAAAGGGTGAAGGACATCATCACGAAGGCTGCCACCAAGAACGGGCAGCGTATGCAGAGCCGTGCCAAGGGGCATGAGCGGACTTACACTTTCAGGATAGACGCGGAGGCATTCTGCAGGGCCATGGACACGCTGCTGCGAGAAGATGCATCCATGCTGGAGGAGTTTCTGGGTGGGACGCTCTGCAGCACGCAGGTGGGCAAGGTGTGCTTCTTCATAGGCAGGGTGGTAGAGATGCACGTGATAAACGATGACAACCTGCAGCTGACCGACCTGCTCTTTGCCTTCGAGGACTACTACCCCAACCTTCAGACGGTGAAGACGAAACTGAGCGTCAAGGAGTGCTCGCCCTCCCAGAAAGTACTGCTGGGAGTCTTCAGAGGACTGCTGAACAGGTACAAAAAGCGTGAATAAACCCAAGATAAATCAGTTTATTTAAGGATATTTTGCAAGGCGCTGAAAACCAGCATTTTGCATAAGCGATTATTTTCCAGAATAACTTTCTCGACCCAATAGTTATTCAGAATATTTGCACCAGAGATTTCCGACAAGGATTTCCCTGGTGCAATTTTTTTTAACAATCTAATCATTCTTGAAAGATGAAGATGACAATCGAAGAAAAGGAGTTCAACCAGACACTACACTGGCTGATGCCTTGGAAGAAGAAAACAGGAGGCGCACAGCTGATAGGGCTGTGGGAGGACCGACTGAGTGTGACAATGATGCTGAAGCTGCTGGAGCTGTGGCTCACGGAGGCCAACAGGCTGCGACTGCGCAAGCTGCTGACGTACTATCACCCCGTGGATCAGGCAGCCATGGCCTACGCCCTACTGGTGTATGTGATGACGGGCACACGCATGAGGTTCAAGAACCCAGAGACGGGTATCCACTTCAAGCAGATGACGGAGGCGATGAAGGAGGACATGCCCGAACTGATGTTCGCTGGACACCTGAAGTATATGATCCGCAGATATGGGAAAAGGGGTTAGAGTTTAGGGTTTAGAGTTTAGAGTTTAGGTTTAGGGTTATGGCGAAGACAATAAAGAATCCGAATGGCGTGGAGGTGGTGAAGTGCTGTGCCTCGTGCCAACATAAGCACATCCGAAAGGACGGAACTCGCTTCTGCAAGAAGCTGGATATTAAAGTGGCTCAGATGCACGTCTGCGGACTATGGGAAATGAGATATATGCTGAGGAAGCTGAAGGCAAATTGAGAATTTTGCGATTAAGTGAGAGCAGAGTGATGCTTGCATCAGTTCTGCCGAACGTGAGCAAAATCAAACGAAGTTTAATTGAAAATTAAAAAATAAGAATTATGGGAAATTATATCTTTTTATCAGACGAGGTTATCGCACGCCTCCAGAGTGGAAAGTGCGTAGAGGGTTCACTGAGCATGGATCTATGTTCAGGGGTGGTATCTTTCAAGGCGTACAATCGCCTGTCACGTCAGCCTGGCTATCGTGATCGCTTGATTGCTCAGCTGGAGCATGGCTGGATCAAGGAGAGCGCTCAGCGCTACAAGTTCTACAACAGCGTGCGCAAGGATCTGGGCGTGCCCATGACTAAGGTGGTGATGGAGCGCGAGCTGAAGACGGCTGTGCATGAGTTGGAGATTGAACGAATAATTGACATTTTATAAATTGAGAATTGAGAATTGAAAATTGAAAATTGAGAATTATATTAAACAACGGATTATACGGAATTTAAATAATTCATAATTCATAATTTATAATTCATAATCATGTTTAGTTATCAGAAAAGTATATTTGAGCCTACGTTACCAGTGGATGAACAGACGTTCTATCAGCTGGTGAGAGATAAGGAGAGCAGCGCACTGATTGACGGGTTCCGTCAATCAGGCGATGTCAAACTGAAACGTCGTTTGCCTGCATTCATCTTTCAGGCTACGTTTGACGAAACCACCTCGAAGAGTGGGAAGGTGGGGGCTTGGCGCAAGCAGTGTGCCACACGGCTGACTGGCCTTGTGGTCATGGATATTGACCATGTGGAGAATCCACAAGAGGTGATTGAGCAATGGAAGAAGACTTACAACCTCGCTGAGCTGGGTATTGTGCTTATCTACATCACGCCCTCTGGGCATGGCATCAAGGTGG
>CADALZ010000038.1 GCA_902788865.1 uncultured Bacteroidales bacterium
TGTTGATGGGTAGTGTGGTGAGCATCTGCACATAGTGCTCCGTGAGGTCGTCAGGATTGGCTTCCAGCGTGATTTCCTCGCAGTCGGATAAGCCATACACCCTGCCTATCTCGCCGAAAAGTTGCTCAAGCTCAGCGCGTTGCAGCAGCGAAGGCGTTCCACCACCTATATACACCGTCTGCACTGCCTCCCCCTTCAGATAGTCCTTGCGCTGCCTCAGTTCACGGCACAGAGCCCCCACATACGCCCCCTTGTATTTCAGCAGCGTAGTGGAGTAGAAATCGCAGTATATGCAGCGTTTCTTGCAGAATGGGATATGTATGTATATGCCTGCCATAGTAGTTTCGATGCACAAAAATACAGGTTTCCTAATTATTTGCACGCTAGTTAGCAAAATATTTTTCTTTAGTTAGAGAAAATTTGCGGCTGCGCACACCAACAATTTTTCCTGTGTGCAGGCGCAAAAGTGGTTTTAGGCTTCACACTTCACAACCCAATGCTTCAAATCATCGGGATTGCAAATGACAATGAACTGGTGATGATGGGGAGCGAGCTATGAAATACGATTCACCCTACACCCCTACACCTTTTGCTTGTAATAAGCAGGTTATCAGTGTGTTAATAGGGTGTAGGGAGATCGTGAACTCTACACTAACCCTACACGGTTTATGTTGAAAAGGTGTAAGGTGGGTGTAGGGTGCGTGTAGGGTCAGAGCCACCCCTACACCTATCCAACTGGTTATATTCCAGGAAGATATAAGTAAAAGGTGTAGGGGTGTAGGGTGAAATGCATATCGCACGTTTCTCAGAAACAGAGCTCCTTTGTGCTCACGATTTTCCAAGCGATGAGCATTTATGCTCACACCTGTGAGCATAAATGTTCACCAAGAGATAAAAAGAAGAGGGCAGCCACAACTAACTCCTTTTCTTTTGGAAAAAGTCTGCTCATCTGCAAGATTTTACAAAGAAAATCCTATCTTTGCAGCAATAAATATTTTGATACTATGAAAAAGACGTTTCTAACCCTTTGTTTGAGCGCACTATGCTTGACGCTCAACGCTCAGAAAAATGAGTGGCAGGATCCGCAGGTGAATGCGGTGAACAGACTGCCTATGCATACCCACTTCTTCGCTTACGAGGATGAGGCTAAGGCCAGTAGCGGAGGCAAGGAGGCCAGCGCCAACTTCATGACGCTGAACGGCACTTGGAAGTTCTTCTGGGTGCAGGATGCTGACCAACGGCCTACGGACTTCTACCAAGTGGGCTACAATGATGGCGGATGGGGACAGATGCCAGTGCCTGGCGTTTGGGAACTCAATGGCTATGGCGATCCGCTCTATGTGAACATTGGCTACGGCTGGATGAACCAGTTTAAGAGTAATCCGCCAGAGATACCTGTGAAAAATAATCATGTAGGTTCTTACCGCAAGGAAATCACCGTACCAGCTTCTTGGAGCGGCAAGCAAATCATAGCACACTTCGGCTCTGTGACCAGCAACATGTATCTGTGGGTGAACGGACGCTTTGTGGGCTATAGCGAAGACAGCAAGTTGGAAGCCGAGTTTGACCTGACGCCTTACTTGAAAGTTGGCCAGAAGAACCTCATAGCTTTCCAAGTGTTCCGCTGGTGCGATGGCACCTATTTGGAAGACCAGGACTTCTTCCGCTTCTGCGGTGTGGGACGCGACTGCTACCTCTATGCGCGCAATAAAGCCCACATCAGCGATCTGCGCGCCACTCCCGATTTGGATGCACAGTATAAAGACGGCACCCTCGACGTGAAGGTGGACGCTGTGGGTAGTGGGAACATCGCCCTGGAGCTGCTGAACGCCCGTGGTGAGGTGGTGGCCAATCAGACCGTGAAGGCCGCAGCCTCTCAGCACGTGAAGTTGGCTGTGAGCAACCCCAGCAAGTGGACTGCAGAGACACCTTATCTATATACACTGCGTGCCAAGCTGATGCAAGGTGCTAAGGTGCTGGAGGTGATTCCTATCAAGGTGGGCTTCCGCAAGATAGAAATCAAGGATGCACAGGTGCTGGTGAACGGACAGCCCGTGCTCTTCAAGGGAGCCGACCGTCATGAACTGGATCCAGACGGTGGCTACGTGGTGTCTAAGGAGCGCATGCTGCAAGACATCCAGATCATGAAGCAGTTTAACATCAACGCTGTGCGCACCTCTCACTACCCAGACGACAACTACTGGTACGATCTGTGCGACCAGTATGGCATCTATATGGTGGCAGAAGCCAACATCGAGAGTCATGGCATGGGCTATGGCGAAGCTACACTGGCCAAGCGTGCCGACTATAAGAAAGCCCACATGGAGCGCGACCAGCGCAATGTGCAGCGCAACTTCAATCACCCCAGCATCATCTTCTGGTCGCTGGGCAATGAGGCTGGCTATGGCGAGAACTTCGAGGAGACTTACAAGTGGACGAAGGCAGAAGACCCCAGCCGCCCAGTGCAGTACGAACGTGCTGGCTACGACGGCCTCACGGACATCTACTGCCCTATGTACCTGACACCAGACGGTGCTGTGAAATACAGCGAGGATGCTACAAAGAACAAGCCACTGATACAGTGCGAGTATGCACATGCCATGGGCAACTCAGAAGGTGGCTTCAAGGAGTATTGGGAAATCATACGCAAGTATCCGAAATATCAAGGCGGCTTCATCTGGGACTTCGTGGATCAGTCTATCCGCTGGACTGGCAAAAACGGCAAGATGATCTATGCCTATGGAGGCGACTTCAACAAGTTTGATGCCAGCGACCAGAACTTCTGCGACAACGGACTGATAAGTCCCGACCGTGTGCCAAATCCTCACATGTACGAGGTGGGCTACTACTACCAGAACATATGGACCAAGGCTGTAGATCTGGATAAAGGCATCGTGAGCGTGTATAACGAGAACTTCTTCCGCGACCTCTCTGCCTACTATCTGGAGTGGACCGTGCTGCACAATGGCGAACCTATGCGCAGCGGTAGGGTAGATGACCTGAAGGTAGGCCCACAGCAGACAGTGGAGCTGACTCTGCCTATAGGCGGACACTGCCAGCACTGCGAATGGCTGCTCAATGTATCCTACAAGCTGAAGAATGCCGAGGGCGTGCTGCCTGCCCACTTCGAAGTGGCTAAAGGCCAGTTGGTGATGAATCCGTTCCAAGGCGTGCCGATGCACTTTGCCAATGTGCAGCAGACGAATGTGCAGACAGAAACCCCAACCGTTTGGGACAACGATCGTCACTACCTCATCGTGGAGAATAACGACTTCCGCATGGAGTTCAGCAGAGCCACAGGCTTCCTGGTGAAATATGCTCTGGGCGGACAAGACATACTGAAGGAAGGTGCCTCTCTGACACCTAACTTCTGGCGTGCGCCTACAGACAATGACTTCGGCGCTCGCCTGCAGACGCGCTATGCCGCCTGGAAGAATCCAACCCTGAAGCTGACTTCTCTGACACAAAAGGTGGACGAAGGCGGCTTGGTAGTGGTAGAGACAGCCTACGAGGTGCCTGAAGTGCAAGCCAAACTGAACCTCACCTATATTATAAATAATGTGGGAGCGGTGAAAGTGACCCAGAAACTCACGGCTGATAAGGAGGCTAAGGTTTCAGACTTCTTCCGCTTCGGCATGCAGCTGCCTATGCCACGCAGCTTCGAGAACATAGAGTACTGGGGACGCGGCCCTGTGGAGAACTACATCGACCGTAAGGACAATGCCCTCATAGGCATCTACCGTCAGACAGTCACTGAGCAGTTCTACCCCTACATCCGTCCGCAGGAGACAGGCACCAAGTCGGACATCCGCTGGTGGCACATGACAGACGCTACAGGACGAGGCATCGAGGTGGTAGCAGCAGAGCCATTCTCTGCCTCTGCCCTCCACTATACGATAGAATCGCTTGACGAAGGTGTGGCTAAGCACCAGATGCACTCCCCAGAAGTGGAAGAGGCCGACCTTACCAACCTGCTGATAGACAAGGCACAGATGGGTCTGGGATGCATCAACAGCTGGGGCGCACTGCCACTGGAGCCTTACCGTCTGAGCTATAAGGACTATGAGTTCACGTTCGTCATCAGTCCGCTGAGTCATCCTCAATATGTAGGAATGTGATAAAAAAGGGCGTTTATCATGCCAATTAGGCGGGTAAACGCCCCTTTTGATGCTATAATTTTAAGAAAAACGCCCAAGATGTTGCATTTATAATATATAATTTCTAACTTCGGACGTTTAAATTTAGAATGGTGTAGAAATACACGTGAATAATTACTTTAAATCATTATAAGATCATGAAAGTTTATCAGACAAACGAGATCAAGAACATTGCGCTCCTGGGTAACTCGGGCGCGGGTAAAACCACCCTCACAGAGGCGCTGCTCTATGAGAGTGGTATCATCAGACGTCGTGGCAAGGTGCTTGCCAAGAACACAGTCAGCGATTATTTCCCTGTAGAGCAGGAATATGGCTACTCCGTATTCTCTACAGTGTTCCATGTAGAATACAATGGTAAGAAACTGAACATCATCGACTGCCCGGGTAGTGATGACTTCGTAGGTGCAGCTGTGACGGCTATGAACGTGACAGATACTACTATCCTGCTGATCAACGCTCCTCAGGGGCCTGAAGTTGGCACGCAGAACCAGTTCCGCCTCACTGAGAGCTTGAAGAAGCCAGTGGTATTCGTGCTGAACAAGCTCGACAGTGATAACTGCGATTTCGACCAGGTGCTGGAGCAGCTCCGCACAGTCTATGGCTCTAAGGTAGTGCCTGTGCAGTATCCTCTGAATACAGGTGCTGGCTACAATGCGATGATCGACCTGATAAAGATGAAGAAATACTCTTGGGCAGACGAGGGTGGCGCTCCTACGATAGAGGACATTCCTGCCAGTGAGATGAGCAAGGCAGAAGACCTGCACAATGCACTGGTAGAGGCTGCTGCTGAGCACGACGATGCTCTGATGGAGAAGTTCTTCGACACTATGGAACTGAGCGAGGAAGAGACCGTTCTGGGTATTCGCAAGGGTTTGGCTGCTCGTGGCATGTTCCCTGTTTGCTGCGTTTGTGCAGGCAAGGATATGGGTGTGCATCGCCTGATGGAGTTCCTGGGCGACGTGGTTCCTGCTGTAGATGAAATGCCAGCTGTGAAGAATACGCAGGGTGTAGAAGTGAAGGCAGATCCTAAGGCCCCAACTTCCCTCTTCTTCTTCAAGACAGGTGTTGAGCCTCATATTGGTGAAGTGCAGTATTTCAAGGTGATGAGCGGTACAGTGCATGGTGGTGATGACCTCACTAATGCTGATCGTGGCTCTAAGGAGCGCTTGGGACAGCTTTTCGTATGCGCTGGTTCTATCCGCGAAAATGTGGATGAAATGCAGGCAGGCGATATAGGCTGTACAGTGAAGCTGAAAGACGTGCGTCTGGGCAACACGCTGAATGCCAAGGATGCAGACAATCGTTTCGACTTCATCAAGTATCCTAACTCTAAGTATTCACGTGCTATCCGTCCACAGAATGAGGCTGAGATGGAGAAGATGATGACTCTGCTCAACCGTATGCACGAGGAAGATCCTACGTGGATAATCGACCAGTCTAAGGAATTGCGTCAGACCATCGTCAATGGTCAGGGTGAGTTCCACCTGCGTACGCTGAAGTGGCGCTTGGAGAACAATGAGAAGCTGATGGTTCAGTACGAAGAACCTCGCATCCCATACCGTGAGACTATCACGAAGGCTGCCCGTGCCGACTATCGCCATAAGAAGCAGTCGGGTGGTGCTGGCCAGTTTGGTGAGGTACACTTGATCGTGGAGCCTTATACTGAGGGCATGCCAGATCCAGATACCTATCGCTTCGGTGGCCAGGAATACAAGATTACCGTGAAGGGTAAGGATGAATTCCCATTGGAGTGGGGTGGCAAGATCGTCTTCATCAATGCGGTGGTAGGTGGTGCTATCGATGCACGCTTCATGCCAGCCATCCAAAAGGGTATCATGCAGCGTATGGAGCAGGGTCCGTTGACAGGCTCTTATGCTCGTGACGTGCGCGTGATCATCTATGATGGTAAGATGCACCCAGTAGATTCTAATGAAATCTCTTTCATGCTGGCAGGTCGTAATGCCTTCAGCGAGGCCTTCCGTAATGCAGGTCCTAAGATTCTGGAGCCTGTTTATGATGTGGAAGTTTTGGTACCAGCCGACTATATGGGTGATGTGATGAGCGACCTGCAGGGTCGTCGTGCCGTCATCATGGGTATGGATAGTGACTCTGGCTTCCAGAAGTTGGTGGCTAAGGTGCCATTGAAGGAGATGTCTTCTTACTCTACTGCACTGAGCTCACTGACAGGTGGCCGTGCTTCCTTCAGCATGAAGTTCTCTAGCTATGAACTGGTGCCAACCGATGTTCAGAACAAGCTGATCAAGGAGTTCGAGGAGAAGGAACAGGAAGAATAATCTTTTTACCATATTTTTATAGTGAAGGTCGCTGCGATAAGCTTAGCTTATGGTAGCGGCCTTTTTTGTGCTAATAAATTAAAAAATCACTTTATTTCTGGTAAAATTTCATGCAAAAGTGAAAAAGTTAAATTTATTTTAGTTATTTTTGGGGTGTTATTTAACATTCGGACATGAAGAAGAGAACGATTTGGATATTGGGTATAGTGATGGGGGCTTCTTTCCTCATCCTCCTCTATTTGCAGATCAGCTATATAGAAGAGATGGCTAAGATGCGCAATGAGCAGTTTGACGAGTCTGTGAAACGCGCCCTGATGAGTGTGTCTGAGGATGTGGAGTCTGAGGAAGTGGAACGATGGCTGCGTGAAGATATTTCTGCCTACGATAAGCAGAAGTGGAGTGAGGGCTCTCAAAGCAGGCAGAACAACCAGCAGCGATTTATCACTGGTCCTGATGGCTCTAGGATAGAATTGAAGCAGTTTTCTGAGCCACAGCAGGAGTTCCCTACAGGAGTGGTAATCTCCAGAAATCATGGGGCAAGGACTATACCTCAGACATCGCGCACTATGGCAGATATGCTGAAGACGAGGTACCTCTATCAGAAAGGTTTGTTGGAAGAGGTGGTTTGGCAGATGATCTACTATGCCAGTGAGCGTCCGCTTGATGAACGCGTGAATTATGTCAACCTGGATCAGTATCTGAAGCAGGGACTGCAAGATAATGGCATCAACCTGACCTACCATTTCAAAGTTATGGATGCCGATGGGAAGGAAATCTACCGCTGTTCAGACTATTCGGCAGAGGGAAGCAAGAACGTCTATGCTCAGCCTCTGTTCCTGAATGATCCACCAGCCCGAATGAGTACGCTGCAGGTGCATTTTCCTGGTAAGTCGAGCTATATTTTCGACTCTGTGAGTTTCATGATTCCGTCTGTGATTTTCACGGTGGTATTGTTGGTGACCTTTATCTTCACTATCTATATCATCTTCCGTCAGAAGAAGCTGACAGAGATGAAGAATGACTTCATCAACAACATGACGCATGAGTTCAAGACACCTATATCTACCATCTCCTTGGCTGCACAGATGCTCAATGACCCCTCGGTATCGAAGTCGCCTGCGATGTTCGAGCATGTGTCTGGAATCATCAATGATGAGACGAAGCGTCTGAGGTTCCAAGTGGAGAAGGTGCTGCAAATGTCAATGTTCGATAGGCAGAAAGCCACGTTGAAGAAGAAAGAGGTGGATGCCAACGAACTAATTTATGGCGTGGTGAATACCTTCCATCTGAAGGTGGAGAAGTTTGGCGGTGAGATAGAAACAGAGCTTGACGCTGACAATCCATTCATCTATGTAGATGAGATGCATATCACGAATGTGGTATTCAACTTGATGGACAATGCCGTGAAGTATCGCAACCCTGACGTGGATCTGCGCTTGAAAGTGCGTACATGGAATGAAGCTGATAGGCTCATGATCTCTATACAAGATAATGGTATAGGCATCAAGAAAGAAGACCTGAAGAAGATTTTTGAAAAGTTCTACCGCGTGCATACAGGCAATGTGCATGATGTGAAGGGATTCGGTTTGGGATTGGCTTATGTGAAGAAGATAATCACAGACCATAAAGGAACCATCAAGGCAGAGAGTGAGTTGAATGAGGGAACCAAGTTTATCATCTCCCTGCCTGTGATGAAAGATTCTGATATTACTAACTAAAAAACGATAGCATTATGGATGAGAAATTACGTATCTTGTTGTGCGAAGATGATGAGAATCTTGGCATGCTTTTGAGTGAGTACCTGCAGGCAAAGGGTTATGCCGCAGAGCTGTATCCTGATGGAGATGCCGGATTTAAGGCATTCCAGAAGAATAAGTACGATATCTGTGTCTTCGATGTGATGATGCCTAAGAAAGATGGTTTCACACTGGCACAGGAGGTTCGTGCCGTGAATACGGAGATTCCTATTATCTTCCTCACTGCTAAGACACTGAAGGAAGATATCCTGGAAGGATTCAAGATAGGTGCAGACGACTATATCACCAAGCCTTTCAGCATGGAAGAACTTACCTTCAGAATTGAAGCTATCCTCCGTCGTGTACGTGGTAAGAAGAATAAGGAGAGCAGCGTCTATAAGCTGGGTAAGTTCACTTTCGACTCCCAGAAGCAGATCCTGTCTTTGGGTGAGAAGCAAACTAAGCTGACCACCAAAGAGTCTGAACTGCTCAGCCTGCTCTGTGCACATGCCAATGAAATCTTGCAGCGCGACTTTGCTCTGAAGACCATCTGGATAGATGATAATTATTTCAATGCTCGCAGTATGGACGTATATATCACCAAGCTGCGTAAGCATCTGAGGGAAGATAACTCCATCGAGATCATCAATATCCACGGTAAGGGCTATAAGCTCATCACGCCAGAGAAGGAAGTATAATGGTGAGGATGAAAAAAAGAAGGAGGAGTGACAGATGTCATTCCTCCTTTGTCTTTTGATGTAGCAAACAATCAGTCCACATATTTCTTGTTCAGCCAAATATGCAGGATTAAGCCAACGATCATAACACCCACTGAACCGAACAGGATAACATTGTTGTTTACATTTCCAGTAAACTCGCAAGCAACGAGTACGATTGCTGCCAAGATAATCAGTATTACACCTAAATGTTTCATCTTACTTATTATTTAATTGTTATTATTATAATCTGTGTAACTAAATCATCTACAAAGAAAGTTATAATTATTCAATGAAAGAAATAATTTGGCGAAAAAATGCGTTATGACCCCTAAATTTATTTCTTAGCGCCCCCGAAAACGATGTTTTTTGCAAATAAAAGAAGATATGTTTGGCAGAACTAAATAAAAAGTCTATCTTTGCACCGCAAATTTTAAAACTATAATTCAATTTATTTTAAGTTAGTATGAACAAGTACGAAACCGTTTTCATTTTAACTCCCGTTTTGTCTGATGATCAGATGAAGGAAGCGGTAGAAAAATTCAAGGGCATCCTCACTGAGGGAGGTGCTGTGATTGTGAATGAAGAAGGCTGGGGACTCAGAAAGTTGGCTTATCCTATCCAGAAAAAGTCAACGGGTTTCTATGAGCTGATCGAGTTTGAGGCAGAGCCTTCATTGATTGCTAAGCTGGAAGTAAACTTCCGTCGTGATGAGCGCGTGCTCCGCTTCTTGACTTTCCGTCAGGATAAGTTCGCTGCTGAGTATGCTGAGAAGAGAAGAAATTTGAAATCAAGTAAAAAGGAGGATTAATTATGGCACAGCAAGTACAGTCAGAAATCAGATATTTAACACCACCTTCAGTAGATGTTAAGAAGAAAAAGTATTGCCGCTTCAAGAAGGCAGGTATCAAGTATATCGATTACAAAGATCCTGAGTTCCTGAAGAAGTTCCTCAACGAGCAGGGTAAGATTCTCCCACGTCGCATCACCGGTACTTCTCTGAAGTTCCAGCGTCGAGTTGCTCAGGCCGTTAAGCGCGCACGCCATTTGGCACTGCTTCCTTATGTAACAGATATGATGAAATAAATAAAGAGGAGGAGATAGTATGCAAGTTATTTTGAAAGAAGACGTAATCAATTTGGGTTACAAGGACGATATCGTTAACGTAAAACCTGGTTATGGCCGCAACTACCTTATCCCAACAGGTAAAGCTGTCATCGCATCTGAGTCTGCTAAGAAAGTATTGGCAGAGAACCTGAGACAGCGTGCTCATAAGCTGGAGAAGATCAAAGCAGACGCTGCTACTCTTGCTGAGCAGCTGAATAAGGTTTCATTGGTGATTGCCACAAAGGTGAGCCAGACTGGTACCATCTATGGTTCAGTAAACAGCCTGCAGATTGCTGATGAGCTGAAGAAGCTTGGCTATGAGATTGATCGTAAGGCTATCGAGGTAGCTGACGTGAAGGCTATTGGCAACTATGTAGCTAAAGTGAAGCTGCACAAGGAAATCTCTGCAGAGGTGCCTTTCGAGGTTGTTGCAGAGGAAGCTTAATAGAAAGTTCTTTCCAAAAGAATAGCGGGGAGCCTAAAAAGGTTCCCCCTTTCTTTTTAGTGGAAATCAGCGGTTGGCGGAAAAGCCTCTTCCTGCTTTGGCTGCTTCTTGGGCTGCTTGTTCTGCAGCAGCTTCAGCTTGCTGTATCTCCAAGGCTTCTTGCTCGGCTTGCATCACTGCATCTATTGAGTCTTGCAGTCGGATAGAATCAGCTGCCGACATGGACTTTCCATTGTTTCCTTTGCTTCCATTGCCACATGAGGCAAATGAGATGGCGATGATGGCCATCATCATAAAGAGTATCTTTCTCATATATCTATAGTTTTTATTCTGTTACACTATTGTATAAATATCGTTTGATGCTACGTTTCGGTGTCTTTTCAAACTCTGTAGGGAAGATCTGGATGCGGCTGACCTTCTCATAAGCACCTACGCTCTTGTTGAGCGTGTCTAAGTTCTGCTCCATGATGGCTTTCAAACTCTCAGGTGTGTTGAGGCCGAGGGAGTTCAGACCGTCAAAGTCGGGATATACTAATGCGACGAGCTTCTTGTTTGATTCCACAACTAAGCTTTCAAGCACAAACGGTAGGTTGTTAAGTCTTGATTCTATCTCTTCTGGGAAGATGTTTTGTCCATTAGAGCCAAGAATCATCGTTTTGGTTCTACCTCGTAGGTAGATATTATGGTCGGCATCAATTCTTCCTAAATCGCCTGTGCGTAGCCAGCCATCCTCTGTGAATGCTTCACGCGTGGCTTCCTCGTTTTTGTAGTAGCCTTTCATTACATTCTCGCCTCTGACTTCCAGTTCGCCAATACCCGTAGCAGGATCGGCCTTGGAAATACGAGCTTCAAGGAAGCCTTCCAAAAGCTTTCCCGAAGAGGTGGGTATGAATTTGTCCCAATACTGATGGCTTATCAGTGGAGCGCACTCTGTCATTCCATATCCCACTGTAAAAGGAAATTTTATCCTGTGAAAGAATTCCTCCACTTCAGGGTTTAAGGCAGCACCTCCGATAATGACTTCCTTGAAACGACCTCCCAGGGCATCTATCAGTTTCTTTCGGATCTGTGCATATATCTGTGCATTGAGCATAGGGATGCTAAGTGCCATCTTCATACCCCTTTTCTGAATAAGTGGCAAGATGGTGTTCTTGTAGATTTTCTCAATGACCAAAGGCACGGTGATGATAAGGTTGGGCTTAACCTCCTCGAATGCAGTAAGCAAAACCTTCGGAGATGGTGTCTTGCCGAGAAGAGTGACATGCGTGCCAACGGCTACTGCGGTCAGAAAGTCGAATGCGCAGCCATACATATGAGCCAAAGGGAGAAATGAGAGTACGTTCTCTTGTCTCTTAAGCAGCTCTGAACGTATGCCATAGACCACATTTCCTGCCAGATTGTTGCCTGTCAGCATTACACCTTTGCTGAAGCCTGTGGTTCCAGAGGTGTAGTTGATGAGCATTACCTTATCATTATCAAGGTCGGTATAGATGACATCCTCTCTACGAAATCCCTGTGGATAGGTAGCTTCCATTTGTTCGTCAAGGTGCCTTAGGAAGTATTGGATGGACTCTCCGTCTCTCTGATAAAGACATCGAAAATCAGTCAGTGAGAACACACCACGAATGTCTGTGAGCTTGTCTTCTTCCAGTCGTTCCCAAATGAGATCGCTTGTAAAGAGGAAAGAAGACTCGGAGTGATTGATGATATAATGCACATCGCTGGGATTGAAGTCCTGCAAGATAGGCACTACGATGGCCCCATAGGTGATGGTGGCTAAGAAGGCAATGCACCAGCGGGTGTTGTTCTTGCCGATGATGGCTACCTTATCCCCTCTACGCAGTTGGCAATGCTTGAAAATCAGATGAATGCGGGCAATCTCTTGGGCTACCTCTCCATACGTGAATGTGTCAGTCTCTCCATAATCGGTCAGACATTTCAACTCCCAATTCTCACGAAAGCTCTTCTCGTAAAGTTTGATAAAATTCTCTGCTATCATGCCCTAAATCCTTATTTGTGTGCAAAAATAGGAAAAATCCTTTTATTGTTGTACTTTTGTACGGAAAATGTGCAATGGGTATGACAGACAATCAGACATTGGCAGGTAAGAAGGCAGTTTACTATACCTTAGGATGCAAGCTGAATTTTTCGGAGACTTCTACAGTTTCCCAGATTCTCAGCGATGCAGGAGTATCTACTGCTGCAGAGGGAGAGGAGGCCGACATCTGCATCGTAAACACTTGTTCGGTAACAGAGGTCGCTGATAAGAAGTGCCGTCAGATTATTCATAGACTGGTGAAAGAACACCCACATGCCTATGTAGTGGTGATGGGATGCTATGCACAACTGAAACCAGAGGTAGTAGCCAATATAAAAGGTGTAGATGTGGTGTTGGGTGCAGAGCAGAAGAAAGACATCTTGCAGCATCTGGGCGCTCTGGAGAAAAAAGATCATGGAGCGCATTTCACCTCAAGATTACAGGATATTCGCTCTTTCGTGCCTTCATGCTCTCACGGCGATAGAACCCGCTACTTCCTGAAAGTACAAGATGGCTGCGACTATTATTGCACGTATTGCACCATCCCTATGGCGCGTGGACGCAGCAGAAATGGCAGCATTGCCTCTTTGGTGAAGCAAGCCCAAGAGGTAGCTGCAGAAGGCGGAAAGGAGATTGTCATCACAGGAGTGAATATAGGCGATTTTGGCAAAACCACGGGAGAAACTTTTTACGACCTCGTGAGGGAGTTGGATAATGTAGAAGGCATAGAGCGCTACCGCATCTCTTCGATAGAACCCAATCTGCTGACGGATGATATCATCAGCTTCGTCGCCAATTCCCAACGCTTCATGCCTCATTTTCATATTCCATTGCAGTCGGGTAGCGATGAGGTGCTGCATCTGATGAAGCGCAGGTATAATCGCGCACTCTTTGCACACAAGGTGGAGGTCATCAAGGAACTGATGCCTCACTGCTTCATCGGCGTAGACGTGATGGTGGGTAATCGAGGCGAAACGCCCGAATGCTTTGAGGATGCATACCACTTTATCGAAGGACTGGATGTGACAAAGCTGCATGTCTTCAGCTATTCTGAACGTCCTGGTACTATGGCTCTGAAAATCCCTTATGTGGTGGCACCAGAAGTGAAGCATGAGCGTAGTGAGCGTATGCTCCAACTGTCTGATGCTAAGCAGCATGCCTTCTACCAGCACCATATCGGAGAGGTGATGCCAGTGCTCTTGGAGCATAGCAAGACTCAGAACGTGATGCATGGCTTTACGCCTAATTATATAAAGGTGGAAGTGGAGTGCAAGGGTGCTTATGACAATGTGGTGGTGCCAGTGCGCTTAGGAGAGTTTGTGGCCGATGGCTCTGCTTTAAAAGGAACGATGCTATGATCTCAAGACTGACATATCATCTCACTTATGCCTCCTTCTGGCTATTGGCACAGTTGCCTCTTAAGGCTCTGTATGTGCTTTCAGACGGACTGGCTTTCCTGGCACATAGGGTGGTGCGTTATCGTCTGAAGGTGGTCAGACAAAATTTGCGCAACTCATTTCCAGAGAAGTCGGATGCTGAGCTTCGAAAGATAGAACACGATTTCTACCATTACATTTGCGACTATTTAGTAGAGGAAGTGAAATTGCTTACTATCTCTGATAAGGAATTTTACCAGCGGATGTCGTTTGCAAATAAGGAGCAATTCTTGGAAATGATGGAGAAGTATGGCGGACTGATTCTCTTGATACCTCACTATGCCAACTTCGAATGGATCATGGGCATGGCTACCATCTTGAAACCTGGGGACCTTGCTTTGCAGGTGTATAAACCGCTGCACAACAAGCACCTCGATGAGATGTTCAAGCGCATCCGTTCTCGCTTTGGCGGAATGAATATCCCTAAACATAGCACGGCGCGGGAGTTGGTAAAGCTTTATCGGATGAAAAAGCATTTCGCTGTCGGACTGATTTCAGACCAATCGCCCAATAAGAGTGAGGCGCATTATTGGACTACTTTCTTGAATCAAGATACAGTCTTCATGGATGGGGCAGAGCGACTGGCAAAGATGATGAACATTCCCGTCTTTTATTGCGAACTTACTCGGAAGTCGCGTGGCTATTGTCAGGCAAGTTTTGAGTTGATAACTGAAACGCCAAAGCAAACGGCAGATGGTGAGATCACCGAGGCTTTTGCCCGAAAGTTGGAGAATACCATCCGCAGGGATCCTCCCTATTGGTTCTGGTCGCATAGGCGCTGGAAACTGACGCGTGAGATGGTGAGAAATCATCAAAGACAAGAGGCAAATGGATAAGGTAGCTGTGGTCATATTGAACTGGAACGGTTGTGAGTTGCTGAAGCAATTCCTCCCTTCTGTGGTATCCTATACCGAGCAGGATGGAGGAGTGGTCTATGTGGCCGACAATGGTTCGGAAGATTCATCGCTGCAGTTGTTGCGCAAAATGTTCACAACTGTGAGCATAATTGCTCTTGGTAGGAATTATGGTTTTGCCGAAGGATACAACAAAGCTCTTGAGGCCGTGGATGCTGAATATGTGGTGCTGCTCAATTCGGATGTGGAGGTCACACCGCATTGGCTTCGTCCGCTATTGGATTTTATGGATAGTCATCCGCATGTAGCAGCTTGTCAGCCTAAATTGCGCAGTTGGCATCAGAAGGAGGCATTCGAGTATGCAGGTGCCAGTGGGGGCTTCATAGATCGCTATGGCTATCCTTATTGCCGAGGCAGAATCATGAGTGCTGTGGAGAAAGACAATGGGCAATATGATGACATTATACCTGTGGCTTGGGCAACGGGGGCTGCCCTTTTTATCCGCCTTGCTGATTATAAGGAAGCAGGTGGACTGGATGGCCGATTCTTTGCACACATGGAGGAGGTGGACTTATGTTGGCGTCTGTGGTCTTTGGGTAGAGAAGTGTATTGTGTGCCACAGAGCGTGGTTTATCATGTAGGTGGAGGAACCTTGCAAAAGGAGAATCCGCGGAAGACGTTCCTCAATTTCCGCAATAATCTGCTGATGCTATATAAGAACCTGCCAGACGATAGATTGAAGTCCGTGATGGCTGTGCGTACTGTGCTCGACTATGTGGCTGCTCTTAGTTTCCTTTTGAAAGGTGAATGGCGTAGTGCTTGGATGGTGCTGAAGGCAAGGCATGCCTATAGGGGACTTCGGAAAGATTATACATCTTTCAGGGCTAAGATGCCTAATCTTAGGCGCGTAAGATTACCATTCTTTCAAGAGAGGGATTGCATACTCTGGTCTTACTATTTGAAAGGCATTCGGAAATACAGCGATTTAGATAAGTAAGCTGTCTATGTAGTTCTATGAGCCAGTTGCTGGTCAATGTATTGCACGACCTCCGCTTTGTCATCGGGATGAAACCAGCGAATCTCTTCATCATGCTTGAACCAAGTGAGTTGCTTACGAGCGTAAGTGCGCGTGTTTACCTTTATCTTCTCGATGGCATAGTCTAAGGTCCAAAGCCCATCCAGATAGTTGAACATTTCTTTATATCCCACCGTGTTGAGAGAATTCATGTCTCGGTGTGGATACACCTTTAATGCTTCTTCCACCAATTCCTCTTTTACCATTTCATCTACGCGTTGATTGATGCGGGAATAGAGTTCCTCACGTGGGCGGTTAAGTCCTATCTTTATCATTTGGAAAGGGCGCTCCTTCTTGGGATGTGTCCTAAAAGATGTGTATGTCTTCCCCGTCTGATAGCATATTTCCAATGCATGTATGATGCGCTTAGGGTTCTTGCGGTCAACGATTTGGTAATAATCAGGGTCAAGCAACTTCAGTTCTTCACATAAGCTCTCCAACCCTTGCTCTTGGTATTTCTGCTGCATCATTTCACGCGTTTCTGGCTCTATCGTTGGCATAAGGTCGATGCCTTTGCAGATAGCATCTACGTACATCATGGAGCCGCCAGTGAGTATCACCACCTCATGCTCTTCGAACAGAGTCTCTAAGAGCTTCATGGCCTCCTCTTCATATTGAGCTGCACTGAAATAATCTGAAAGCTGCAATGTGCCGATGAAATAATGCTTAGCACGTGCCAATTGTGTGGGAGTAGGGGAGGCCGTTCCTATCCGTAGGTCTGCATAAATTTGCCTTGAATCGGCAGAGACAATGCTAGTGTGATAGCGCTCTGCCAGTTCAAGGCTTAATTCTGTTTTCCCTACGCCTGTAGGACCTATTAGGACAATGAGGGTGTGCATGGTTTCTAAGAGAAGGAGCAGCTTAGTAGATGTCGCTTTCGTCGAAAGAATCGCTTGGCAGATCATCCAGACCTTCGAAACCTTCACGATCTATCTCATCCACATCGTAGTCTTGATCTCCGTAGAAGTCTTCCCCAAGCAAGTCGCCTCCAGCGGTCTTCTTCTCAAATTCGTCGAAGTCCATCTGCTGCTTAGGGGCTTCTCCACGTCTCTTAGTGCATGTAGGTGCCTCCAGCTTCTTGCCAGTGATAATCTCACTGAGTTGTGCAAACAAGCAGCGGTCGGTCATGTAGTCGAAGACATAGATCAGCTTTTGCTTCTCTTCCTCTACCAATTCGCTGAGGCGTGTCTTAGACATCAGCCAGATATCATCCTCAGAGTTTGTGTCCATCTCTTCCAGTGTGATTTCTGTTTCTTTTTCCCACTCGTCATTGCAAGTGAAGAAAGAAGCTAACTGTTTGCTGTCATAGCCACATGCCTCGCAGATGGCCATATGTAAGTCGTAAAATTTAGCTTCAGAGTCTATTTGTATTTCCCTCTTGAAGTCGTCTACTTCATCTGAAATAAAAGTGAATCTGTAAATCATATTCTGTTTATTTTGCAGCTGCGGGGATAATGCCTCGGCTTGAATTACGTATAAAGTCTACTATATAATTGATTTCTGGGGTTTTAGGGAACTCCTCTTCAATCTTCTTGAGTGCATCCGACGTGTTGAGACCGCTCTGATAGATGGTGCGATAGGCATTGTGAATTAGCTCTATGGTCTCATTAGAGTATCCTCTTCTACGCAGGCCTACTATGTTGATTCCTGCATAGCCGATGGGCTCTCGGGCAGCAATGGTATATGGGGGTATGTCCTTACTGCTACGGCATCCACCCTGCACCATCACAAATCCACCTATGTGGCAGAACTGGTGAATTAAGACCACGGCACTGACGATGGCATTGTCATCTACCACCACTTCGCCAGCAAATTTCGTAGAGTTGCCTATGATACAGCCACTGCCGATGACACAATCGTGTGCCACATGCATGTTCTCCATCAGCAGGTTATTGCTGCCAACCACTGTTTTCCCTTTAGAAGCTGTGCCACGGCTGATGGTGACATTCTCACGGATGCTGTTATTGTCACCAATGATGGCCAATGTGTCTTCTCCATGAAATTTCAGGTCCTGAGGAATGGTACTGATGCTGCATCCTGGGAAGAAGGTGTTTCCATTGCCGATGCGTGCTCCATAGTGTATGGATACGTTATTCATCAATACATTGTTGTCACCTATCTCCACATTCTTGTCGATGAAGCAGAAAGGACCTATCTTGCAGTTCTTACCAATCTTAGCCTCAGGATGAATGTATGCTAAATTACTAATATCGCTCATATCTCTTTTTTATCTGTTTTTCAATAACTCTTCACGCATCAGGCGTGCGAACTTGTTGTTGATGGTATGTCCTGGACGCGTGGCGATGATATGTCCCTTGATGGGCTTGCCTATCAGTGCCATGTCTCCAATGACATCTAGTAGTTTATGACGGGCGCACTCATTCGACCATACCAAAGGCTTATGCATGATATAACCTAATCGGGTGGCATCCATGTGAGGCACTCGCATGATGTCTGCCAACTTATTGTAGCGCTCTTGCGTCATCTGGCGCTCATAGATCACGATGGCATTGTCTAAGTCTCCTCCCTTGATAAGTCCTGCATTGAGCAATGGCTCAATCTCACGCACAAAGACAAAGGTGCGCGCCTCTGAGATTTCTTCATCAAACTGCGCCATGTTTTCCAAGGTGGCATATTGATTAGGCAAGATGACAGAGTCGTAGGAGATGAGTGTCGTGATGCTGAATTTATCATCGGGATACATGATGATGCTGCCACCATGCTCATCGTCGCGAAACTCCATCTTATGCTTTATCTCGAAATATTCCTTCTCAGCCTCTTGTTCAACAATTCCCACATTCTTAATACCCTCAATGAAATACTTGGCACTGCCATCCAATATAGGAAACTCGGGACCATTTACTTCGATGAGGCAGTTGTCGATGTCTGAAGCAAAGAGAGCCGCCATGCCATGTTCCACAGTGCTCACCTTCACACCATCTTGAACCAATACTGTTCCACGGGTAGTCTCTGCCACCTCATCTGCCAATGCAGGAATAAGGGGCTGACCTTCCAAATCCACTCGTTTTATCTGGTAGCCAAAGTTCTCAGGAGCAGGGCAGAAGGTCACGGTCAAGTCCAATCCTGTGTGTAACCCCTTGCTGCTCAAAGAGAATTTGTCTTTCAATGTCTTTTGTTTGCTCATATATTTACTTATTGAGTTGTTTCTTCAGTTCTTCGATCTCCTTGCGTAAAGCTCCCAGCTCCTTGTACATTTCTGGCAAACGCTGAGTCAGAGCTACGTTGCGGAAGAACGTGCGTTTTTCTACTGGAGGAGCACCAATGAGCTGCTTATTGTCTTCGATGCTGAATGGAGCACCAGTCTGAGCACCCAGTTCCACATGGTTGCCAATATGGATGTGCCCGCCTATGCCTACTTGTCCGCCAAACATGCACCATTCACCAACTTTAGCAGAACCAGCCACACCTACTTGGGCTGCCATCACCGTATGTGAACCTATCTCGTCATTGTGGGCTATCTGTATCAGATTGTCCAGCTTCACACCCTTATGTACGATGGTTGCTCCCATTGTGGCTCTATCCACACACGTGTTGGCACCTATTTCTACATCATCTTCTATGATGACGATGCCTATCTGTGGAATCTTGTCGTAGCCGTTTGGGGTAGGAGCGAAGCCAAATCCATCGGCACCGATGATAGCACCAGAGTGCAGTGTAACTCGATTACCAATCTGGCATCCATGATATACATTTACAGAAGAATAGAGCAGGCAATTGTCACCAATCTTTGCTCCATCGCCCACATACACATGTGGATAAATCTGGGTATTTGCTCCAATCACCGCATTCTCACCAATTACTGCAAACGGACCTACATAAGCATTCTCCCCAATCTTTGCTGTTGCATCGATAGAAGCCAGAGGACTGATGCCTTGCTTCTTAGGCTTGCTCTGTTCGTAGAGCATCAGCAGTTTGGCCAGAGATTCGTAAGCGTTGTCAACTTTGATGAGTGTAGCACTTACTTCTTTTTCAGGCACAAAATCCTTGTTTACCAATACGATGGTAGATTTCGTTTCGTAAATAAAAGGTGTATATTTAGGGTTGGAAAGAAAAGACAACGCCCCTGGCATACCTTCCTCGATCTTGGCAAAGGTATGTACACAGGCTTGTTCGTCACCAACGATTTCTCCTTGGAGGAATTGGGCTATTTGTTTCGCAGAAAACTCCATTTTTGTTTTTAGTTTAATTTCAGTAGCAAAATAAGCATTTTTTTCTCACATTACATAAGAAGATTTGCATTATTTTTGGTTTATACCACGCTTAGAGTGTCCTTTTTAGGATATTTGACATTTGAAGTTGCAAATCGGCTGCTGCTTGGCGTGCTCCTTCGGCAAAATTCACGGTCTTATCGACATAGATGATGCCTCGGCTGGAATTGACGATGAGGCCGCACTGCTGGTTCATTCCATACTTGCATACCTCTTCCAACGAACCACCCTGTGCACCTACCCCTGGTACCAGTAAGAAATGGCTGGGAGCTATCTTGCGGATGTCCTCGAATGCTCTGCCTTGCGTTGCTCCTACCACATACATCATCTGCTCGTCATCGGCCCATTCTTGTGATTTACGCAGCACCTTCTCAAAA
>CADALZ010000039.1 GCA_902788865.1 uncultured Bacteroidales bacterium
GTGAGGCTGATGAAGGCCACAGCCGTGATGCCATCGTTGCCCAGATGCATGGCAGCAAAGAGCAGAGAAGAGAGGAACAAGGCAAAGAAAGGATGTATGCCTGCATTGAGCATGCGCCCAAGCACGAAGCCACGGCAAGAGAGTTCCTCATACATACCCACTGCCACCATGAGCAGCAGATAGAGCAGCAGGTCTTTGGCATAGAAGCCTACATCGACTATGCGCACCCATCCTGCAGCCACAGATACCGCAAAGCCGATGGCGTAGATGGCGAAGGCGATGAAGAAGCCCCAAAGCAGGTCCTTGCCTCTGTGAAGGAAGGAGAAACCTAAGTCGCTAAATGGTTTCTTCTCCCAGAAACGCAAGATGAGGAAGGCAGCCAACAGGGCGCCTATAAGCATGGCAAACTCGGATATCATAAAAGCAAAGGTGCCTGAACCGCTCAGCCAATCTAAGCCCAGTGTCTCTACAGGTATCAGGATGCCCAACGATAGAATTCCTGAGAGTATCAGGAAGACCACTATCTGTAGGCATAGGATAAGGTATTTTTTCATACGTATTAAGTTTTTAGTTTTAGGAGAGCAAAGATAAGAAAGATTTCTGAATCTTCCAGCTTCATCTCTGCCAATATTGCATTTTATCTATAGATTTACTGCCAGAGCTACCGAAACAGACATTTTGGCAAACTTTTTGCTGACTCTTAGTTGACTAAAATCATGTGACTATGAAAAAGAGTAACCGACTATTAAAAAAAAGATATAAGATAATGAATCCTATAGAAGAGCAAAAGGAAAACGTTAACGAAAACGCTAACGAGACCATTAACGAGAATGCTAATGAGAACGTTAAAGAGAACGAGAACGCTAACGAAAACGGTAGCGAGAACGTTGAAATAAATAATGAAGATGTTAACGTGGAAGAGAGCGTTGATCTGGAAGCTAAGCTGAAAGAGGCTGAGGAAAAGGCTGCGGAACTGAACGACCGCTACCTACGCCTGTCTGCCGAATTCGACAACTACCGCAAGCGTACACTGAAGGAGAAGACCGAACTCATACTGAACGGTGGAGAGAAGGCTCTGAGCAGCATACTGCCTGTGGTGGACGATATGGAGCGCGCCATGCAGAACATGGAGAAGGCTACTGACGTAGAGGCTGTACGTGAGGGTGTGGAACTCATCTACACCAAGTTCATGCAGACGTTGGAACAGAATGGGGTGAAACCTATTCCTACAGAAGGCCAAGCTCTGGATACAGACTACCATGAGGCTATCGCCCTGATAGATGCTCCATCAGAGGAACTGAAGGGCAAGATACTGGACTGTGTGCAACGCGGTTATACGCTGAACGACAAAGTGATTCGCCATGCGAAAGTGGTGATAGGTAAATAATGAAATATTATGGAAGAAAGAGATTACTACGAAATATTAGGTGTTGACAAGAAGGCCACTCCAGAGGAGATAAAGAAAGCCTACCGCAAAAAGGCCATTCAGTATCACCCCGATCGCAATCAGGGCGACAAGGAGGCTGAGGAGAAATTCAAGGAGGCTGCAGAGGCTTATGGGGTGCTGAGTGATCCTGACAAGCGCCAACGCTACGACCAATTCGGCCGTGCAGGCGTGAGTGGTGCTGCTGGCAATGGCGGGCCATTCGGCGGCTTTGGCGGTGGTATGTCTATGGACGATATCTTCTCGATGTTTGGCGACATCTTCGGAGGTCATGCGGGCTTCAGTGGCGGCTTTGGCGGCTTCAGCAGCTATGGTGGTGGCAGTGGCCAACGTAAGTTCAAGGGTACTGACTTGCGTGTGCGTTGCCGCCTTTCCCTGCAGGAAATTGCCACAGGCGTGGAGAAGAAGTTCAAGCTGAAGAAGTATGTGCCTTGCAGCCACTGTCATGGTACGGGTGTTGAAGGCAACGGAGGTACAGATACCTGTCCTACCTGCAAGGGTACGGGTACGGTGATAAAGAGCCAACAGACCATCTTGGGTACCATGCAGACACGCACCACCTGCTCTACATGCGGTGGCGAAGGTCGCATCATCAAGAACAAGTGTAAGGAGTGTGCTGGTGAAGGCATCGTCTATGGTGAGGAAGTGGTGACCGTGAAGATTCCTGCTGGTGTTGCAGGTGGTATGCAGTTGGTGATGAACGGCAAGGGCAACGCAGGCAAGCATAATGGCATAGCAGGCGACCTCCTTATTTTAATAGAGGAGGAGAAGGACGAAAACTTGCTGCGTGATGGCAACGACTTGGTTTATAACCTGCTGCTGGACTTCCCAACAGCTGCCTTAGGCGGAAAAGTGGAAATTCCTACCATCGACGGCAATGTGAAGGTAAACATAGATCCAGGTACACAGCCAGGCAAGGTATTGCGCCTACGCGGCAAGGGACTGCCAGACGTGAATGGTTATGGCAAGGGCGATCAGATAGTGAACGTAAGCATCTATGTACCAGAGACTCTGACACGCGATGAGAAGAAAGCACTGGAGCAGATGTCAAGTTCAGAGAACTTCAAGCCCAACATAACTGTGAAGGAAAAGATATTTAAAAAGTTCAAAAGTTTGTTTGATTGAAAAAAAACTTTTACCTTTGCACGGCTTTCTGAAAAGGAAGCGCTTCGCCACTTTAGCTCAGTTGGTAGAGCAACGCATTCGTAACGCGTAGGTCGCCAGTTCAAGTCTGGCAAGTGGCTCCACCATTTAACCGCCTCTGATGTAGGCGGTTTTTTTATAAAGACTGGTTCATAAACTACAGAGATATGACGAAGAAAAAGCGATACATCCTCCTAAGTGTGGTGCTACTGGTGCTTTTTGCAGCCGCTGCACTGGCGGGCACATTTTATTATCTGGTGTTTACACCGCAGTTTCACCCTTCAGAGAAATCCTATATCTTCATAGATAGGGACGATACGGCCGACTCTGTGTTCCATAAGGTGGAGCTGGTGGGTAAACCTGCCCACACATGGGGCTTGCACTGGATGTCCGACTATAAAGAATACCCTGCCAACATCCGCACGGGACGCTATGCCATAGAGCCTAACGATGATGCCTACCATCTGCTAAGCCGACTGCTGCGTGGCTATCAGGAACCATTGAACATCACGGTGCCAAGCGTGCGTACACTCGACAGAATGGCTGGAAGCCTGGGCAGACAGCTGATGATTGACTCTGTGGAAATAGCCAACCTGCTGGCAGACTATGCCTTGGTGCAGCGCATGGGGTACAATAAGGCTACCCTGCCCTGCCTCATCGTGCCCGATACATATGAAATGTACTGGAACATCACCCCCGAAGCTCTGATGGAGCGCCTGCAGAAAGAACATGATGCCTACTGGAACAGCACACGTCGCAGTCAGGCAGAGGCCATAGGCCTCACTCCTACAGAAGTGGTGACACTGGCTTCTATCGTAGAGGAAGAAACAGCCAACGATGGTGAGAAGCCCATGGTGGCAGGCCTCTATATGAACCGTCTGCATAAGAAGATGCTCCTACAGGCAGATCCAACGGTGAAATTTGCCCTGCAGGCTTTCGGCATTCGCCGCGTGCTTACCTCAGATCTGAGTGTGGACTCTCCTTACAACACCTACCTCTATGCAGGCTTGCCTCCTGGCCCTATCCGTGTGCCAAGCAAGGTGGGCATAGAGGCTGTGCTGAACTATGCACACCATGACTACATCTTCATGTGTGCCAAGGAGGACTTCAGTGGAACGCACAACTTTGCCGTGACACTGGCGCAGCACATGCAGAATGCCCGTCGCTACCAAGCGGCACTCAATGCGCGTGGAGTTCGCCGATAATATTATAATGTTTTAATGCTTTAATTTTTTAATATTACTTTTAGTATTGACTGATGTTTAGCTGGTTCATATTCTTTGAAGATAAGTTGCTCCTTCATAAAGAAGCAGACGGGCGTGTAAGCATTCCCTACAGCGAACAAGCACCGCTGATGCTGGGCATGCGCCAAAATCCGCACCATGTTTTCATGGACGATGGGCGTGAAGTTCTGGCACTGAATCTCACAGAACCTGTGGAAGATACAGAGGAATGGGAGATGCGACCGCTACGTTCTACCTACTACTTACTACCCTTTGGCGACTATCTGGCAGCTGGTAAGGCGTATGAAATCATCTGGTGGGATAAGCATAGCCAATATTGCCCTGTATGTGGAAGCACCATGGTACAGCATACGCCTATCATGAAGAAATGTCCCAAGTGTGGCAATGAGATGTTTCCACAAGTAAGCACAGCCATCATCGTGCTCATCATGAAGGGTGACGAGGTGCTACTGGTGCATAATAAGTACTGGAAGACGCAATTCCATGGCTTGGTGGCTGGTTTCTTGGAAGCTGGAGAGACGTTGGAAGAATGCGTGCGTCGAGAGGTTAAGGAAGAAGTGGGGCTTCGCATCAAAAACATTCGCTACTTCAAAAGTCAGCCATGGCCCTACCCCAGTGGCTTGATGGTAGGCTTCACTGCCGAATATGAGAGTGGTGAAATCAAACTACAGGAAGAGGAGCTGAACCATGCCGACTGGTTCACTATTGACAACCTCCCCTTACTTCCGCAGAAACTCAGCATTGCACGCCAGCTGATAGACTGGTGGATCAGAAAACAAAAAAGCCTCTCCTAAACAGAAGAGGCTTTTTCTTTTATAGACACTTATTACTTCCACTGCATCAGTCGGCTGATATACTTGCCTACGATATCGAACTCCAAATTGACCTTGGTACCTACCTTGATGTCATGGAAGTTGGTATTCTCCCATGTATAAGGAATAATGGCCACCTGGAAGGTATCTTCCGTAGGGTTGCATACCGTGAGGCTCACACCATTCACAGCCACAGAACCCTTATCCACAGTCATATAGCCAAGCTGCGCCATCTCCTTATTAAAAGGATACTGGAAAGTGAAGTAATAGCTGCCATCAGCATCTTCCACAGCGATGCAGGTAGCCGTCTCATCGACATGTCCCTGCACGATATGGCCATCCAGACGGGCATTGAGCAACATGCTACGCTCCACATTCACCTCATCCCCCACTTTGAGGAGTCCAAGGTTGCTACGCTCCAACGTCTCTTTCATGGCAGTAACCACATAAGTATCGCCTTCGATGCTGACCACCGTAAGGCATACGCCATTGTGTGACACACTCTGATCTACCTTCAGCTCGCTCACAAAGGGGCAGGTAAAGGTGAAATCTATATTCTCCCTATCATGCTTCAGTGCCACCAATTTTGCCGTGGCTTCTACTATTCCAGAAAACATTTTCTAAATTATAAATTTTGAATTATATACCCAATGATGCACGTACTGCCTCAATCTTCTTGGAAGCAGCAGCATCAGCAGCCAGATAATCAGCTACGGTGTTCATGGTGCCCTTCACCTCGATATAGAACTTAATCTTAGGCTCTGTACCTGAAGGACGCACACTCACCTTGGTGCCATCTGCGGTGTAGTACTGCAATACATTGCTTGGCTCTGGCATATCAAGGTCGCATACATTGCCTTCGCCATCTGTAGCCTTCAGTGTCTTGTAGTCCTTAGCGCAAACCACCTTAGAACCTGCGATTTCCTTTGGAGGATTCTCACGGAAGTTGGCCATCATCTGCTGAATCTCATCAGCGCCGCTCTTGCCAGGCTTCACCACATTTACAGTGAACTCCTTAGAGAAACCATACTCCAGATAGATGCCCATGAGAACCTCATAGAGCGTCTTGCCTTGATCCTTGGCCCATGCACAGATCTCTGCCAAGAGTGAACAAGCAGAAACAGCATCCTTATCGCGCACGAAGTCTTGTGCCAAGAAGCCATAGCTCTCCTCGCCACCACCGATGTACTGCTTCACACCTTCGGAGAGACGAATCTCACGAGCTATCCACTTGAAGCCCGTGTAGCAGTCGCGCATCTCGATATGGTTCTTCTCCGCAATCTGACGGATAACCTCCGTGGTCACGATGGTCTTCACGATGAACTCATTGCCCTTCATCTTGCCCAACTTCTTACGATTGGTGATGATATAATAGAGGAAGAGCAAGCAAGTCTGGTTACCATTGATAAGCACCCACTCGCCCTTGTCGTTCTTGCATGCCATGCCCACGCGGTCGGCATCAGGATCACTTGCCATCACGATATCAGCATCGAGGCTCTTGCCCAACTTGATAGCCAATGTCAGTGCCTCCGCATTCTCTGGATTTGGACTCACCACTGTGGGGAAGTCGCCACTCTTCACCATCTGCTCTGCCACACAGTGAACGTTTTCGAAACCCCAGAGCTTCAGTGACTGTGGGATACCTCTCATACCAGTGCCATGCAGTGGTGTATAGACGATGCACAGGTCTTTCTGGCGCTTGATCACCTCAGGATCAATGCAGATGCTGTGTACCTTCTCCAAGTAGATATCATCAATGTCCTTGCCTACAATCTGAATCAAATCAGGATTGCCCTTGAACTTGATGTCCTCCGTCTTCACCTTAGCCACCTCGTCGATGATGCCCTTATCATGTGGTGCCAGCACCTGAGCGCCATCGTCCCAATAAGCCTTGTAGCCATTGTACTCACGAGGGTTGTGACTTGCTGTGATGTTGATACCTGCTTGGCATCCCAGATGACGGATAGCGAAGCTCATCTCTGGTGTAGGACGCATATCGTCGAAGAGATAAACCTTGATGCCATTGGCGGAGAAGATATCTGCGCTCTTCTCTGCAAAGAGGCGGCTGTTGTTACGACAGTCGTGCCCCACCACCACAGAAATCTGATCCAGATTCTTGAAATTCTTGTTCAGATAGTTGGCAAAGCCCTGAGTTGCAGCACCTACGGTGTAGATGTTCATACGATTGGTTCCTGCACCCATGATGCCACGCAGACCACCTGTACCAAATTCCAGCACCCGATAGAAGCTGTCTATAAGCTCTGTTTTATCCTCACTATTGAGCATTCGCTTCACCTCTTTCTGTGTCTGGGCATCGTATGCCGGAGTCAGCCATTCCTTGGCTTTCTCTGTGACTTGCTTTATCAATTCTTCATTTTCCATATTAGATTAGTTTTACGGTTTATATTCAATCTTTAAACAACGGTTTTTTCGGATTTTGACGAATTCCTAGAATAAGAATAATAAAACTAAATCCGTATAATCCGTTGTTTATAATCTTCAATCAGCAAAGATAAAGATTGCGATTGAAACTTCCAAATTATTCAGTAGGTTGTTTATAGCGATCGCCTGTGAGCTTCGCCATCTCCTTGGCAAAGTCGGAAGGAATACCGGGACGGTTCACATAGCCTTCGTTGCTAATGGAGTGACCTACAAAGTGTGTAGTATCCATACGCTGCACCACCATGTCGTTGTATTTCACCACCAAGTACTCGCCCAACTGCTTCCAAGTATCCATATACATCTTGGCAGCCATGTTAGAATAGTTGGTCAGAAATTCACGTGCCTTAGCCTCATCGGTCTTCATGAACTCAGCAGCTACACTGTCGATACCTGCCTGGGCCTCGTTGTAGCCATTCTCTATATCGTGCTGCACCGCCTTCACATCGCCTATCATCAAGCCATAGCGTGGATACACCATGTTGGCCACCCAGTTGTTTACCCAGAAGGAAGAATCCCATGAGAAGGAGCGGATATTAGCTCCACCCGTACCACTGCGGAAGCACTCTGGCACCACGTCCAAGCAGCAATAGAGAGGCACGAAAATGGTCATAGTGGCATCGTCTGTACCCCACCAGTTCACACCACCTATGGCATTAGGCAGCCAGCTACGCATCTGTGCTACGAATACCCAAGCCGACTGTGGCGTACCTATCATACGCTCGTTGAAATAAGTCTGTCCGTCAACCTCGTAAGTCAGTGGCACTGGGCGATAAGGAGTGTGGTAAGGACCAGCGCTGACATCAAGTGATGGATCCAGCGGAGTGCCCTCATAATGGTCGCGCATGGCATCCTTTACATCCTGCACAGAAAGCTTGCGATTTGGCTTCACATACAGAGGCAGAGGCTCGTCACTCTTACCCAGCACATAGTTCAGATACTGATTGCCTATGTCGGTGTACTTATTATAGAAGCTCCATACGCGTGCTTCACAGAAGCGACGGCCACTGAAGTCGATAGGATTGTAGGCTTTAGAGAAGCTGAAATCCTCATCCTTGCCACTGAAGTAGCCTTTCTCACGTGCCAGAGAGATCACATCGGGCGCATAGAGGCAGTTCTGTGGATCGTTGAGAGCGAACTTATGTATGCGGCTCTGATTGGCATGGGCAGAGATGCAGTCGTCTGGGATGCGAACAGCCACCCATACAGCACCCTTTTTATCGGGACCTTTACCTATCATCTCCATGATCCACGCTTCGTTGGGGTCGCAGATAAAGAACGACTCGCCTGTGCTGTTGTAGCCATATTCGGCTACCAGATCTGTCATAGTCTTGATAGCTTCACGAGCCGTCTTGGTGCGTGCCAAAGTGAGGTAAATCAAACTGGCATAGTCGAACAGTCCTTCACGATTCACCAGTTCCGTGCGACCATCGAACGTGCTCTCCGTGATAGTGAGCTGATACTCATTCATATTGCCCACCACATTGTAGGTCTCAGCTACCTGTGGGATGCTTCTGTTGCCACGACTTCCACCTCCGAAGCCAGGGAGATAGGCCAAGTCGCCTGGTTTATGTGTTCCTCTGGGCTGATGGAACAGGGTACCGAAGCCCCCATAGCCATCGCAGGAATAAGAGACTAACACTGAGCCATCTACTGAGGCTTTCTTTCCCACCAGCAAGTCTGTACAAGCCAGTGCAGGGACTGCTGTTGCCATAAGCATCGTAGCAGCCAGAATGATTGCTTTGGTTTTCATCTTTTACAGGATTAAAAGGATTTACAAGATTATATTCTTTTTATTGAAATACTGAGATATTGAGATAAGGAGACATTAGGCAGCACAGCGTTAAACCAACCGAAGCATAATCTCCCAATCTCTCAATCTCTCAATAAGTAAATATCACTCAGCCGGATATTTGTAGCGATTGCCCGTCTGCTTCACATACTCCTCTGCCCACTGCTTTGGATAGCCAGGGCGACCCACAATCGTGCTCTCATCTACATCCTTGCCTACCATGCCACGCTTACCCATGCGCTTCACGGCCGTATCGTTATACTTCACCACCAGATACTGCCCCAGTTTCTGCCAAGTGCTGATGTAGCTCTGTGCAGACATGTTGGAGTAATTGGTCAGGAAAGCCTTTGCCTGGGCAAGGTCTGTCTCTGCCAATCTGCTGGCTGTAGCCTCTACGCCTGCCTGAGCATTACGGAAAGAGTTCTCCAGCTCAGTCTGCGTAGCTCTCACATCGTCTATCATAAGGTCGTAGCGTGGATACACCATGTTGGCAATCCAGTTGTTCACCCAGTAAGAGGAATTGAAAGAGAATGACTCTGCGCCTGCGCCATCCGTATGCTCATCGAAGCAAGGAGGTACTATGTCTGTGCAGCAGTAGATAGGCACGAAGACCGTCATATTGGCATCGTCTGTGCCAAACCAGAACACACCGCCGATGGCATCTGGAAGATTGTCACGCATCTGTGCTACGAATACCCAAGCCGACTGCTGTGTAGAGATGGGGCGCTCGTTGAAGTAGCGCTCGCCATTCACCTCAAAACTCAGCGGCGTGAAGCGATATGGAGTGTGATAGGCACCTGAGCCGAAGTCCTGACTGATATCGAGTGGAGTACCTTCATAGTGGTCGCGCATAGCTGTCTGGATGTCTTGTACAGAAATCTTGCGGTTTGGCTTCACGTAGAGTGGCATAGGTGTCTTGCTCTCCCCTTGAATGTAGGGCAGGAACTCATTGCCGCGATCAGTGAACATATTATAGTAGCTCCACACACGAGCCTCACAGAAACGAAGACCGCCAAAGTCGAGTGGATTGTAAGCATTTGCAAAGCTGAAGTCCTTGTTGAGCCCACTGAAGTAGCCTTTCTCACGGGCAAAGGAAATCACGTCTGCAGAGTACATCACATTCTCCTTATCGTTAAGGTCGAACTGGTGGATACGACTCTGGTTGGCATGCGCAGCGATGCAGTCGTCAGGGATACGTACAGCCACCCAAACGGCTCCTGTCACACCAGGGCCCTTGCCTATCATCTCCATGATCCATACTTCGTTAGGATCGGCTATGCTGAAGCTCTCGCCACTGCTGTAGTAGCCATATTCCTTCACCAAGTCGGTCATCACCTTGATGGCTTCGCGCGCTGTGCGTGAGCGCTGAAGAGCCAGATAGATCAAACTTCCGTAGTCGATCAATCCGTTAGGATCCGACAGTTCCTCACGACCACCGAAAGTGGTCTCACCTATGGTCACTTGGAACTCGTTCATATTGCCAATCACATTGTAGGTTTGGCGTGCCTGTGGTATTTCACCCAGATACTTACCAGTGTCCCACTCATAGATCTTCACCATTTCATCTTTCTCATGCATTCCTGCCTTAGAATGGTAGAGGAAGCCATACATGCCGTAGGAGTCGGCAGAATAGGATACAATCGTTGATCCATCGACAGATGCTTTCTTGCCGACAATCATGTTGGTACATGCAGGAGCGTTGCCCACTGCCATGAGCGCCATCAGCGCTGCAAACAGAATCTTCTTTGCTTTCATATTGTTATCATTTTGTTTTTATCAATACTTTTTCAAATAATATTTTCACAGGATTAATTCGTTCACAATCTTATTCAACTTTCCCTACCTTATAATATCAACCTCCATAATAATTAAAAAAAAATCCTGTTAATCCTTTTAATCCTGTAAAAGCCATATCACCAAGTAAACACAAAGTGTTCCGTGGTCTGATTGCCACAGCCATCTGTCACGGTGACTGCGAGCTCATGACGCTTTCCTTTGGTGACGTGCTCAGGATCCAGTACCAACACCAGATTATTATTCGCAGAATTCGGACGGCCAAGGAGGGCCCATTCCCCATCGATCATGGCCTCATAACGACTGATGCCTGTCTCCTTGTCCTCTGGCTTCAACGTCACTTTCCCAGTCTTTGCCCATGTGTTCTGATTTACAGGTTTGATCGTTGGCGGAATGGTATCAACATCTACACTGAAGGTGCCCAGCTGCAAGACACGAGCCTTCACGAAGCCTTCTTCCAGCTTACCTCCCACACTGCTCTTACGGCCATCCTTACCCACACGCACGATGTGATACTTCGTAGCATCTTCTACAGGCATGTTTCGCACGCCTATCTGCAGTTCGGCGCCTGTATGCAGTTTTATCACGTCATCGGTGATGCGATAGACGGAGGCTATGGCGGTAGAATCTGTTGTCCGTTGCTGGTAGTTCAGATGAGCGTCTTTATAAAGTGCACCACGAGGGATGACCAACTGTAGTCCTGGTCTCTGAACCACATTCACGCGGTCGTAGTGCAGCGTCTCTTCGTCGCCATAAGGCAGTGGGGCTATCTCCTGACGCTTGCCTTGCAGGGTGAGGTTCACCTTCGTAGTATTGCCAAAGGCATCAGTTAGGGTGTATTGCAGCTTGTAAGGTCTCTCTTCGTTGATGGTCAAGAGACCGTTGTTCTCATTGTATGCCTGTAGCATGCGGAGCTTGTTGCCTGGCTCTATGAACGACTTCATATACTGCCCCTCGCACCAAGAATTGATATAGCGATTTTCCTCGTAGGCGAAGTGATCCACAGTGCTGCGGAAAACGGTGTCGCCATCTACGGTAAGTGTGACAAACTTCACACCATATTTATTATGTACACCATCCATATAGTCGTAGGCCTTGATGCCTACACCTACCAAGCCCCAAACTTGTATTGGTTTTTGCGGATTCAATGGGAAGGTTTTCTGAGCCTGGCTGCCATCTACCACGCCTTGCCCTGGCTGTGGAAAGAGCATGAAACCTTCAGGCTTCGGAGCCGTATGGTCTTTCACTTTGTCCAAGAAGAAAGGCAGCGGATCCACGTATTCATCTTCTGCATTGAAGAGGTCGAGGTGGAGATGCGGCCCGAGGGAGTAACCTGTATTGCCACTACGAGCTATCGGTTGCCCAGCTTTCACGGGATATTCCTCTGGTGCAGGGCGAAGCTCCATTTCCCACGACTGATGTTCATACTGCCAAGCCTTCACGCGGCTGGCTATGGGTTCCATGAAGCTGCTGAGGTGACGGTAGGCAGCCGACCATCCATCAGGAAAGGTCACCGTGAGCACCAAGCCCGAACTGCTGTTCACCTGTATGCGTGAGATGTAGCCATCGGCTATGGCGCGCACCACCTTGCCTTCTGCCCCACCCGTCTTGAAGTCCAAGCCCCCATGATAGTGGTCGGCACGTATTTCACCATAGTTGCCAGAAAACGTTATCACATGATCCATCGGCGGAACGTACTGCTGTGCGTGCAACGTCAAGGCACAGCAGCAAAGCGATATGTAAGCCACCCACTTCTTCATTTCATCAAAGGTATTTCTATTCGACTCTGGTACTTTCCGCCCACGAAGAGCGTCTGCTTAGCCACACGTGTACGTGTCTGCTCTGACCACACGCCTGCATAGTTTGAGTGTACGCTGAATTGTGGAAAATCAGATGAAGAGATATCCACACGGATGCGACTGCCTGGCTGCAACTGCCACATGATGGGGAGTGCCTCGATGGTCAGTTCCACCACCTCGCCAGGGGTGTAGGTCTGACGATCGCCCAATGGCCTATTGCGGAATCCTAACGTGCTGATGCCTGTGCGGATGTTGTAGGTGTTACCATCTGCAAACACTTCGCTGATCTTATAGCTGAAGGCGGTATCGTCGCAGTCGGAACTGACATTCAGCACCACTTTCACCTTGCCTGCCATCAGCAAAGGTTCTGACAGAGGCTCAGAGACAAAGGAGATGACATCGTCACGATAGCCCACCTCTGGCTGCAGCTGACTGCCTCGCCTACTGCCTGAGTTGAACAGCGTCTCACCTCCCACAGAGAGCACGGGGTGCTGTGGGTCGTACCTGTAGCTTATCTGGCCACCAGTCTGCGCTGTCTGTGCAGAGAGTGCATAGCCTTTCCCATCACGTTTATCTGTGAGGAAGAACACGACTGCTTCGCCATCTGCTTGCGGCCACTTGTCCAACTGGTGCCAGCGGTCTTCGCCTATGGCATAAACCTGCACAGCTGGCTTGGAAGCCTCTTCCTTCACCAGCAGGTCGTAGAACCAAAGAAACTGTGCGGTGGTGAGGTCTATGTCCATTGCATGGTCATATTTCCCTATCTGTGGGGTGATGATGTGCGAGTGGTTCCATGCCCCCACGATGAGCTGACTCTTGGCTTTGGTCTCTTCTGGCAGCAGGTTGTATCCCAATATGGTGCCTTCCTGATGGTGGTCGAAGTGTCCTGCCACCACTACCATAGGCACCTTGATTTTAGCAGGAATCTCACGCAACTGGTTCCACACGCCCTGATGCCAGTAGGGATCGGTGTAGTCGGTATGACTTATCCAGTCGCGATACCATGGCAGCATCACGCCAAAGAAGTGTCTATCCATCTCCATCTGAGGCATATAGAGCATCTGATCGAAGTAGATGCGTGTCACGTCTGGCTTTTCTGGTTTCTTGGGAATCTCTACGGCATTGTCTATTGCCCATGCCGTGAGTATGTCTTGGCGGAAGAGGCCGTAGCTATAGGCCGAGAGCGGACGATCTACGCCATAGTGGTGCAAGTAGATGCCTTTCACCTTTTCTGGCACTGCGTCAGCGATGATCCACGCTGTGAGGGCGGTATAGGATTCTCCGAAGAGTCCGATATTCTTGCACCAAGGTTGCTGCGCCACCCAGTTCACCAGTGCCAATCCATCTACGCGTTCATTCACATTAGGCTCGTATGGGCCTTCAGAGCCGCCCTTGCCACGGCAGTACTGGGTGATGTAGGCGATGCCGCGCTGGGCATAAGCCCTGCCGTTGGGATTATAATCGCCAGGGGCAGAATAGACATAAGGTGTGCGGGTGATGACCACTGGCCATGGGCCTTCACCTGCGGGCTTGTAGATGCAAGTTTTCAGTTTGTAGCCATCGCCGCCTTCCACCATCAGCTCTTCATAGACGTAGCTGTGTGCAGAGGCTACCACCTTAGTGGTGTCTATCATGCGTGGCGCTGTGGAGTAGCGCATCATCTCTTGATAGGCGCGTATTTCTTCGGCTGTCAGTTGCTGGGCTTTGAGGCCTGTCAACGCCAGCATTGCCAAGCCAAACAGCAGTATTATCTTTTTCATAAATACATTATCATTATTTATCTGGCAAAGATAATACTTTTTTCCCTAAATCTCTCTTAATAATATAAATTCTTACTCAAGTTAGGAGCTTAGTTGCGAAACTTCTGTAGTCTTTTCAGCTTTGGCTGCATAGAGCCATGCCTCTATCAAACTCCAAAAATACGCTTCATCTTTCCAAACACCTCTGTGTTCTCCAAGACTCCCATGAACTGGTCTGCTCCAGGGCCATAGGCAAACATGGGGACTTGGGTGCCAGAGTGATTGGCCATGCCTGGCATAGACCACTTGGCTTCTACCGTGCCCTCGGCCATGTTTCCACCTACCAAGCTCATGCCAGAAGCCTCCGGACTGCCTACTACCAGCACCAAGGTCTGACCGTCACGCTCAGCGAAGTCGAGTGCTTTGCCAATGGCACGATCCAAGTCCATCGCTTCGTCACAGAGCAGGTCTATCTTGCTGTTGTGTGAGGCACGATCCACATACATATCACCTATCATAAGGAAGAAGCCTTTTGAGGCGCTCTGCAAAACATTCAACGCAGTTTCTACAGAGACAGGGAACATATCGCCTCTACCCTGCTGGATGTTTGGGTTCATCGAAGCACCGGTGAAACCGGCCAACTTGCCGCTCTTCACGTTTCTGATTTCGTCGATAGAGTGCAACACCTGATAGCCTTTCGATTCGAGCTCTTTGAGCAGGTTACGCTTGTCGCCACGCTCTCCCATCGGCATGGCACCGCCTTGGCCGCCTTGACCGCCACCTTGGCGTTGGCCTTGCGCAGCTCCAGCTGCAGCACTAGCAGCTCCAGGGCCGCCACCTTGACGCTGACCACCCTGACCAGCTCCAGGGCCGAAACCACCCATCTGAGGACTCTTGGTGAAGTAGTCGCTACCTGCACCGATAAACACATCTACGCCTGTATCCACCAGCGATGCCGTCAGCGCTTCAGTAGCCATGCGGTTCTGCGCATGTCCGATGAAAGGCACGATGCTGCCCTCTACCAGCGTGTTGGCCGATACGATGCCCACAGCCAAGCCCTGCTCCTTCAGCAGCTCTGTGATGGTCTTCACGGGCTTATTGTCCATATCCACGCTCACCGCTCCCTTGTGGCTGTTCACGCCTGTGGCCAATGCCGTGCTGTGCGATGGAGCATCGCCACAGAACACATCGGCAGGGTTGGTAGTCAGCAATCCAGCGCTCTGCATACGGCCGAGGTTCAGTTTGCCATGTGCAGCCACCATAGCGGCTTGCCATTGGCACACACCCATACCATCGGCCGATATCAGCACGATGTTCTTTGGACTCTGAGCACTGGCTTTCACTGCCTCATGCTCACTTGCACTCACGCGGGTAGTTCCGAATGCCATCAAAGGCAGGCTACCCAGTAATTTCAAGGTATCTCTTCTGTTCATAGTCTGTTGATTATTTTTTCTGCAAAAGTAGTGCGAATTGTTCACTCCTACCCTTGACCTATGTCAAGAAAACATCCTTCGGATGTCTTAGTAATTTACTTTTCATACGACTCAGGAACTCTGGGCTTACACCTAAGTAGGCTGCTATCTGCGACTGCGAGATGCGATTCATCAGTTGTGGATAGGTGTCACAGAACGTCTGATAGCGCTCTTCTGCTGTGGAACTGAGTGTCTCCAAGTGGCGCTGTTGCAACAATGCCAGTTCATTCTCTGCCAACACGCGGAAGATGTTAGACAGCCTCCATGAGTGTGTGAACGAAGAAACCAAAGGCTCCAATTCCGTCTGCATCACTGTGGTAGGCTCCAGTGCATCAATGAAAAGACGTGAGGGTTTTCTGTGGAAGAAACTGTCTATATCTGTCATCCATGTCCCTTCTGGGGCAAACTTGATGATGTGGCGGTCTCCCTTGTCGTCTTCGCTGTACATTCGGAGACAACCCTGCACCACGAACATATAATGCCTGCAATGCTCTCCAGCCCTAAGCAGCAGTTCACGACGCTTGTAGGTACTGAGATTAAAGCATTGCTCCATCAGCGCCACCTCATTGGCATTCAGTGGCATCATCTGGCAGAAAAAAGACCTCAAGGTATCTATAGGAGATGTATTCATCTGTTTCGTTATCATTTCTGGCAGTAAAGATAAGGAAAGTTTTCTAAATAAAAAAACTTGCATAACGCTTGCATATTTATTCAGCGTTCACTAACTTTGCTATGTGCTTATATGACTCTTTATATATTTATTGAATTTAAGATTCACAAGTATGCTAACATTCTATGAGACAAAGCCCCAGCGGGGCTTAATAAGGTAGCCAGCCATGCAATGGCTGGATAAATAGCGGACATAGAATGCGTGCCTTTAGGTACGCCACCCCAGATTAATTGCGTACCTACGGCACGCGGTCTATCTATACGTTCCGCTTACCAGCCATTACATGGCTGGCTACCCTATAAGATGCCTACGGCATCATTTTTGCATTTTATAATATTTTAATTTTTTAATCTTATAATCTTTAAATCTTAATAGCTATGATTATCGGAGTACCAAAAGAAATCAAGAACAATGAGAATCGTGTGGGCATGACCCCTATGGGCGTAGCTGAACTGGTGCACCATGGACATACCGTGGTGGTGCAGCATACGGCTGGTGAGAACAGCGGATTTCGCGATGAGGAGTATGTGAAGGCAGGTGCCAGCATCTTGCCTACCATCGAGGAGGTGTATGCCGCCGCTGAGATGATCGTGAAGGTGAAGGAGCCCATCGCTCCTGAGTATCCGCTGATTAAGAAAGGGCAAGTGGTGTTTACGTATTTCCACTTTGCGGCCGATGAGGAACTGACGCATGCCATGATGCAGAGCGGCGCTGTGTGCATCGCCTACGAGACGGTGGAGCGCAGTGACCACAGCCTGCCGTTGCTGGTGCCTATGAGCGAGGTGGCTGGAAAGATGGCCGTGCAGGAGGGTGCCACTTACCTGAAGAAGATTCATGGCGGCAAGGGCGTGCTGCTGGGCGGTGTGCCTGGCGTGAAGCCTGGCAAGGTGCTGATTCTGGGTGGCGGACGCGTGGGGCGCAATGCGGCCTATGTGGCTGCTGGTATGGGGGCTGATGTGGTGATGGCCGATGTGAGTCTGGACTGCCTGCGCCATCTGGACACCGTGATGCCTGCCAACGTGCGTACCATCTATGCCTCCCGACCTCAGATAGAGCGTGAGCTGCCCGATGCCGACTTGGTGATAGGTGCTGCCCTGATTCCTGGCGACAAGACGCCGCACCTCATCACGCGTGACATGCTGAAGCTGATGCAGCCGGGCACCGTGTTGGTGGATGTGGCTATCGACCAAGGCGGATGCTTCGAAACCAGTAGGCCTACCACGCACAGCGACCCTGTCTATATCCTCGATGGCATCGTGCACTATGCCGTGGCCAACATTCCGGGTGCCGTAAGCCGCACCTCTACCTTCGCCCTGACCAACGCCACACAGCCCTATACCGTGGCTCTGGCCGATAAGGGTTGGAAGCGTGCCTGCAAGGACGAACCTGCCTTGCTCAAGGGTCTGAACATGGCACTGGGCAAGGTGACCTACGAGGCTGTGGCCCACTGCTTCGACCTACCATTCACCCCCGCAGAGGTGATGGTAGTGTGATATGCGATCCATTTCAATCACTATATTTTTTTCATACATCCAAAGAGAAAGCCGTCGCTGCGAAGCGCCGGCTTTCTTTGCGTAATGGCTGCTGTCAGAGTCATGATTTACAAAAACACTCGACGATAGATAGCCAGCAGGATGCGCCTAACGGGTGTAAGTGCCAACCAAAGACCTACACGGCGCTGCTCTTTGGCCGACCATGGATCGATGCTCTTCCCATCGCGGAAGATCACCTCCACTTTGCCAGCTATGTCTTTTGGGCGGCAAAACTCCAAGCCTCGCAGATTACCATCTCCCATTAGTGTGATGCGGGTAGGCTCTATACGCTTGATGCGATGCAGCACGTAGTGGCCTTCATCTATCTCTGCCAGGGCAATGTCACGCTCCCTCAAGTGCGAAGGCTTTACCAGTCGCACGCTGTCACGATTACCCACGATGAAGGGCAGCATACTTACTCCCTTCACTTTGATAGTGACACTGTGTCCCTCAGCTATCATCTTACGGACTTCGCCGAGCATCACATCATTAGGCACTAAGCGTTTATCCGTTGCTTCCATCTGCATTCTTAAAGGCGTTGAAACTCATACGGGCAGCTGCCTCCTCAGGTCTGTTCTTCAGACTGAACACTGGCACGGCACTGATGACCTTGTTCAAGGTGGCATTCACGGCATCGGCACATTGCTTTTCCCATCGCATGTTAGAGACGGTAGGAAGCAAGGCTGCATAGGCCTGAAGCGTAGAAAGGCGGGTGATTTCATTTACGGGTGCCTGCCACAGACGCAGGAAACCTCCCACAGGTACTTGTTCGTTCTTGTAGCAAGGTGTCTTTCCGCTCCAAGGAGTGCCAAACACCCACGGACGGCCGTCTATCAGTCTCACGGCAGGATTATCGTCGTTCAGCAGTTCGCTGCCCTCTATGTACTTCAACCACAGTTGACTGTGAGTGCTCTTACCCGTGCCGCTCTTTCCTAAGAACATATAGCCCTTTTCGTCGTGTTTAATCACTGAAGAGTGGAATAGCAGCGTGTCATGCTTGGCGCTACAGAGTGCAAAGAGCAGCATCAGTGCGTTGTTCAAGGCAAAGAGTTGGAAGTTCTGACTGCCATGCACACGACAAGTCAGGCTCTTGCATTCCGGGTCGAAGTCGGTGCAGCTCCACATATCGGGTTGACGCACGAAGCGGACGGCATAATGGTACATCCCCTCTGCATCCGTATAGATTTCTGTGAGCATCCCCTCGAAATCGTTATCCAGAATGAGGTTCCAATCATTATCTCCTTTGGCGTTTGTTCCCTCACTGCTTTTCACTGCCAGCATGAAGAGAGGTTCCGTCACGCTGTCGCTTCTGAATGGCTCGTATGCCCCCAGCTTTCCATCCAACTGAATCCCTTCGCCTAGCTCGATGCCGAAGGTCAGTCCTGCTACTTTATAATAGTTTGTTTGTTTCATGGTTGCAAAGATAATGTAAACTTTGCAGAAAAACGAAATGAAGCGAGAATTTTTCCTGTATTCCTTGGTTCAGGTAAGCGGCTCAATGAGTAGCGACAACTTCTCTGGCAGTGCAGGAGGCATCACATTTATATTCTGCCCCATT
>CADALZ010000040.1 GCA_902788865.1 uncultured Bacteroidales bacterium
AAATAGCCAAGGAAAAACGCTCCCTGAACTAAAGTGGACTGGGAAATAGAGATATCCATCACAGTCTGGAAGTGCTTGTTGAGCACATCCATAATGGCACGGGCAAAGCCCCATAAGAAGAAAAGAGAGGCAACCATAATAAACGGAAGCCGATATTCTTTTTTCACCAACTGACTCATAGCTTCAATAATTTTACAACAAAGATAGGGAGATTTCACTTTATTTAGTTATTTTTGCGCTACAAATTAGATACTATGACACGTTTTTTTTATAATCTATACCTTATTTTTATAGCCGCCCCTATCCTATTGGTGGCTACCATGCTTTGTACCAGTACTGCCATCATAGGTTCCACCATAGGCAATGCCCACTTCTGGGGCTACTATCCTGGCAAGATCTGGTGCCGTATCATCCTGTTCGTTTTACTGATTCCTGTCCACGTAGAAGGCAGGGAGAAAGTGGAGAAACACACTTCCTATGTGTTCGTGCCTAATCATCAGGGAGCTTTCGACATCTTTCTGGTCTATGGCTATCTGAACAGAAACTTCAAATGGATGCTCAAGGAAAGCCTGCGCAAGATACCACTAATAGGCAAAACCTGTGAGAAAAGCGGTTACATCTTCGTGGACAAGAGCAGTCCGACAAAAATAAAAGAAACGATAGACAAGGCTAAAGCTTCTCTCGTAGATGGCGTGTCTTTGGTGGTGTTCCCAGAGGGGGCACGCTCGTTTACTGGACACATGGGACGTTTCAAACGAGGTGCGTTCCAGATGGCAGACGACTTACAACTGAGCGTAGTTCCTATCACGATAGACGGCTCTTTCGACATCATGCCTCGCACCTCTAAATGGATTAAATGGCATCCGCTGCGCATGACCATACACGACCCTATTCCACCCCAGGGCAGTGGCATTGAAAACATACATCGCACCATGAAACTTGCTTATGAAGCCGTAGAGAGTGCCCTGCCAGAAAGGCATAAGGGCTTTGTGGAGAATCCTGATCAATAATGATTAATGTCCGCCTGAATTAGTGATTTGCTGCTGATGCTGCTGAAGTATGCGTTCTTCTTCCAAGTTCTGCATCAGACGACGGTTTTCCTCGATAAGTTGCTGGTTTTCCTTGGCCTTACTGATGAAGTCCTTTACCCATTCCTGATTGAGAAAGCTCTCTGGCGCACTGTTCAGAATGGCTTCTATCTCATCAGTCAGAATAGGATAAGGCAAGGTGCTGCACATCATCATAAAGACACTGGGACCTAAGATGTTGTTAAAATTATCGCTGATAAACGAGCGGGCAAAGGCATTCATCTGCCTATTGATGCTGTCTATTTCCTGCTGTATCTGCATGTGTATGAAATCTGGATTAGCACCTTCCATAATCAGTCGTGCTTCACGAGAGTTCAGGATTCCGAGTTGGCGCTCCATAGAGTTTCGCACCCTGATAAAGTCGTAGAGAGCATCGTTCAGCGGAGTCCCCCCAGCACGCATGGTCTGGTTGGAGATAGACACGCTGATATCACCATTCTCCAGAATAATCGGCATGATGCCTTGATTGTCGAAGTAGATAGTCACCATGCGTGTGGTGTCTGCCTTGCCATTCATGGAGAAAAGGCCATGCACCACCTCAGCAGAATCCACCTCTACCCAATGTCCATCTTGCAGGGTTCGCAAAGACAAAATCTTACCGTCAAGCGTGGTAATGTCCGAGTTGCCAGTAATCTGATAGGTACTGCTACAGGCACTGAAAGCAGTGAGAAGCACCACCAACATCACCCAAACACCATATTTCGAACTTTTTTCCATTATTCTTCGCTTTGTCTCGACAAAGATAGGAAGATTCTGAAAAAAAGATTCGCCCAAGAAAGGTATTTTCAAATGCTTTATGTATTTTTGCACAATCAAGGCTGCGACAAGCCTATTTATTAAACTTAGATAAGATTTTTTAAGAAATGAAACTGAAGAATTTCATCCTTGCAGCTACAACTGCATTATTTACCCTCCAGTCTCAGGCAGACGAGGGTATGTGGTTGCTACAACTCATGCAACAACAACATTCCATAGACCTGATGAAGAAACAAGGTCTGAAGCTGGAAGCCAGCGACATTTACAACCCTAACGGAGTATCACTGAAAGATGCGGTAGGCATCTTCGGCGGTGGATGTACAGGTGAAATCATTTCACCAGATGGCTTAGTGCTCACCAATCATCACTGCGGCTACAGCGCCATTCAGCGCCATAGTTCCGTGGAGCATGACTACCTCACAGATGGTTTCTGGGCCATGCGCCAAGAAGACGAATTGCCCAACGAACGTCTGAGTTTCAGCTTCGTGCATAGCATTATAGATGTGACAGACATAGTGAATGCCGATATTAAGAGTGGAAAAATCTCTGAGGTAGAGTCTATGACTCGTCCTTACCTTAATAAGTTGTCTCAAGAGCAGATGGCCAAAAGCGAGCTGAACGGAAAGCCTGGCATTCGCGCACAGGTGTACCCATTCTACGCTGGCAATAGCTTCTACCTTATTATTTATAAGGTGTATTCTGATGTTCGTATGGTGGCAGCCCCACCTTCAAGCATCGGTAAGTTCGGTGGTGAGACAGACAACTGGATGTGGCCCCGCCATACGTGCGACTTTAGCGTATTCCGCATCTACGCTGATGCCAATGGCGAGCCTGCTCCTTACAGTCCTAACAATGTTCCCCTGAAAACGCCTAAATACCTCCCTGTATCTCTGAAGGGTCTGAATGAGAACGACTATGCCATGGTGTTGGGATTCCCCGGCAGCACCAGTCGCTACCTCACCGCTTCTGAGGTTCGCGAGCGCATGCAGACTACCAATCAGGCAGAAATCGACGTGCGTGGCGTACGTCTGGAAGTACTTCGTGAAAAAATGGCAGCCAGCGACAAGACCCGTATCCAGTATGCCAACAAGTTTGCTGGCAGCAGCAATTACTGGAAGAACTCGATTGGTATGAACGAGGCTATCATCGACAACAAGGTGCTGGAAGCTAAAGCAGAACAAGAGCGTCAGTTCAACATCTTTGCTCAGGGCAAGCCTGAATACGAAGGTGTGGTAGCTAAAATCAACGCTGCTGTAGAAAAAGCCATCCCTGTAGAGCGTCAGATGGACTATCTCGTAGAATACAGAAGCGCCATTGAATTCAGAACACCTATCGACCTTATGGATCAGATGAAGGAGGCTTTGCAGAAGAAAGACAAGGCTAAGGTGGAAGAACTGAAAGGACAGCTAAACAGCGCTTTCGAGCAGATACACAATAAAGACTATGACCACGAGGTGGATCGTGCTGTAGCTAAGGCCTTAATGCCAGCCATGAGTGAGTTCCTGAGTCTGTCAGAGCTGCCTGATTATTATCAGACAGTAACAGACTTTGATGCCTACGTGGACAACATCTACGACAACTCCATATTGGCCAACCGTACCAACCTGGATAAATTCCTCAAGAAGCCAACCGTGAAGGCTATCGACCGTGATCCTTCTTTGGCTTCCATGCGCTCGTTCACAGATTGCTATACTAAGGCTGTGGAGAAATACATGGAAGTAGAAGACTTAACACTGCTGCACAAGGCGTATATCCGTGGCTTGAACGAGATGAAGGATACTCCTGCTTATAGCGATGCCAACTTCACCATGCGTTTGACTTATGGCAATGTGAAGAGCTATGAGCCTCGTGATGCTGTGCATTATAAATATTACACCACAGCTGATGGCGTATTGGAGAAAGAGGATCCAACCAATCCTGAATTCGTAGTACCTGCTAAGTTGAAGGAACTGATTCAGAAGCGCGACTTTGGACGTTATGCCATGGCCGATGGCACACTCCCAGCCTGCTTCCTCACTACCAACGATATCACCGGTGGAAACTCTGGTAGCCCAGTGATGGACGCAGAGGGCAATCTGATTGGCATTGCATTCGATGGCAACTGGGAAAGCTTAAGTGGCGATATCAACTTCGACAACGATTTGCAGCGTTGCATCGCAGTAGATATCCGCTATGTGTTGTTTGTGATTGACAAGCTAGGCAATTGCCAGAGATTGATTAATGAAATGAAGATTATTCAATAAGTTTAACCAACGGGTTATACGGGTCAATTCCTTTTTATGGAATCCGTATAACCCGTTGATATTTAAAAACATATACTATGAAAATATTTAGAACTCTACTCGTTGCGGCTGTATCCTTCACTATCCTGCCTTTGCAGGCCGACGAAGGCATGTGGATGCTTACCGACCTGAAAAAACAAAATGAAGTGGTAATGCGCCAACTCGGCTTGGATCTTTCTGTGGATGAAATCTATAATCCTAACGGCATCTCACTCAAAGACGCAGTGATTCACTTCGGCAGTGGCTGCACAGGTGAAGTGATCTCTGCCGAAGGTCTGGTCATAACCAATCACCACTGCGGCTATAGCGCTATCCAGCAGCAGAGCAGTGTGGAGCACGACTATCTGACAGACGGTTTCTGGGCACGCTCCAAAGCTGAGGAACTGCCCATCCGAGGATTGACCATCACCTTCATCGACAAGATTCTGGATGTGACGGACTATGTGATGGAGCAACTGAAGAAAGATCCAGACCCACAGGGAACCAACTTCCTTTCTCCAAGTTATCTACAGCAGGTGGCACAGCGCTTTCAGGCCGATGAACATATTCAGCTTGGAAAAGGTCAAAGCATGACACTTTCTGCTTTCTATGGCGGTAATCGCTATTATGCTTTCATCCAGACTACCTACAACGACATCCGTATGGTGGGTGCTCCTCCTTCCAGCATAGGAAAGTTCGGAGCAGATACAGACAACTGGATGTGGACACGTCATACTGGCGATTTCTCTCTCTTCCGCATTTATGCTGACGCCAATGGCCAACCTGCTGCCTATAGTAAGGACAACCAGCCCCTGAAGGTGAAGAAACATCTTACCATCAGTATGGCTGGCTACAAGGAGGGCGACTTCACGTTTGTGATGGGCTTCCCTGGACGCAACTGGCGCTATATGATCAGTGATGAGGTAGAAGAGCGTATGCAGACTACCAACTTCATGCGCCATCATATCCGCGACGTACGCCAGAATGCCCTTATGGAAGAAATGCTTAAAGATGCAGCCGTACGCATTCACTATGCCAGCATCTATGCCTCTTCGGCCAACTACTGGAAAAATGCCATCGGCATGAACGAAGGCCTCATCCGTTTGAACATCCTTGATGTGAAACGCCAACAGCAAGAAGCCCTGCTGGCGCGTGGCCGCCAACTGGGCGACAATAGTTACCAACAGGCTTACGACCAGATTCGCAGCATCGTGCAGCAGCGCTTCCGCCCTCTATACGACCAGCAAGCACTGCAAGAGGCATTCGTGACGGCCATGCCATTCACACGCATACCCAGTACTACGGCATTGGTGACAGCTCTGAATAAGAAAGATAAAGCTGCTATCCGTAAAGCTGCCGACAGCTTGAAGATAGCTGCCGATGCCTATTTTGAGAACACCCTGGTATTCCCTGAAGTAGAACGCAAGGTAGCTAAAGAAGTCATCCGAGCCTATGCCGAATATGTTCCTACAGAAGAACGCCTCGGCGTTTTCGGAGCCATTGATAAAATCTTCAATGGAAATACAGATGCTTTCATTGATGCCATATTCGATCAATCCATCTTTACAAGTCCTGAACGATTCAACAAGTTTATCGCCAAGCCCAAGCTAAAGACGTTGGCTAATGATTGGCTGGTACTGCTTCGTGCCTCCATCACTGATAACCAGATGAAGACTACCATGCAGATGCTGGAAGCCAATCGTAATTATGATGCGGCACACAAAGTTTGGGTAAAGGGTATCATGGACATGAAGCTGGCCAATGGAGAGCCTATCTATCCTGATGCGAATTCGACCCTCCGTCTGACTTACGGACAAGTGAAGCCTTATGAGCCAAACGATGGTGTGGTATACAACTATTACACCACGCTCAAAGGCGTAATGGAGAAAGAAGATCCTAATAACTATGAGTTTGTGGTTCCAGCACGCCTGAAGCATCTCTATGAGCAAAAAGATTTCGGACGCTATGCTTTGCCAAATGGTGAAATGCCAGTCAATTTCTTGGTATGCACAGACAATACAGGTGGCAATTCTGGCAGTCCGGTGTTCAATGCTAAGGGGCAGCTCATCGGTGTTGGATTCGACAGAAACTATGAAGGATTGACTGGCGACATTGCCTACCGTCCTTCTTCACAGCGTGCTATATGTGTAGATATCCGCTATGTCTTATTTATCATAGATAAGTTTGCTGGTGCCCAAAACATACTTAATGAATTAACCATCGAGCCATGAAGATAATCTATGTGATGGATCCCTATGACGGCTGGTGCTATGCAGGCTCAGAAAACATTCTGCGCCTGTATATGCGCTACCGTTCATTGCTACAGTTTGAAGTGCTTCCTGCTGGCATGCTCAGGGGTGAGCTCTGCTGCCAACACCGGCCAGACAATGCTACTGCTGCCCTGCGCAGTCTGAGAGCGATTGAAAAAGAGACAAAGGCACACTTTGGAGAGAAGCATAAACAGGCTTTGCAGAACCAAGAATTTCTGATGGATAGTGAAGTACCTTGTCGAGCCATCATGGCTGTGCGCCAGCTGGCTCCCGAACAGACGCTGCCTTTCACTCATGCCTTACTCCATGCTCGATTTAATCATGGCATGGATCTTAATGACAAAGCCACTTATCTGGAACTCTGTGAGTTGCTCGACATTGACAAGCAAGCGTTCTACAAAACATTCACATCCGACGAAACCAAAGAGCTTACAAGTAGGAGTTTTCAGGTAGCCGATGAGCTGGCTGAGACCTACCCTACACTGCTCTATGTGGATGAGGACATGACACTCAATCTGGCCAAGGGCTACACCCCTTATGACATCCTCGACCTTCGCATAGACCGTATCTTGAAAGGCGAAGCCACCGGATTGGAAGAAGAATAACGATAAACACTCAATGAGATTATTATGAAAAAGATTGTTGTATTAGTGGCCACCTTTCTCATGGCTGTAGGCTCTGCCTCTGCACAAATCATGAAATCGGCCGACTTGGAGAAATATGCCAAGGTACGTTATGGTGATAAATGGCTGGACGCAGCCAAGAACCTCAGTGCCGAACTGACACTCGATAAGAATGAATCGCTCACCTATCAGCAAATCATAGATGCCCCAGGCAAAACCAAGAACCAGCTCTATATCCTGCTCAACTATTGGGCAACCGCTACGTTTCAGGATAGGCAGGCTATCACACTGGACGATAAAGAGAGCGGTACCATCATCATTTCTTCCACGATGCCCAACATTGTTGAGCACACAGGTACACTCAACGAGTATAGCATTAGCATCACACCTGTCATCAAGATAGATATTAAGGATGAGCGCATACGCGTCACCTACACCGTGCAGAACTACGACATCTTGAACAACTCAGGCGCAGGATGGCTTGGTGGCATATTACGCGATGAGAATGAAGGACGCAGAGTTTACGGCGACAATAAGCGCATGAAAGATGACAAGACCGACCGCAACCTGTATGATGAGCAATGGGAAATAGCTCATCACTATCCGTTCGTTGAAAAAGATGCCCAGAAACGCTCTTCTGCCAAGGCTCTGGTGATGACTCACGCCTACTCCAATGCAGTGATGGATAAGATTGAAGAGGCTGTGAAAAACGGCATCGTAGGCAATGAAGATGACGATTGGTAATCCTGTTTTCTCACTAAAAAGAAGTTTTTTTGCATTTATTTGAAAAAAAGTTGAGAAATTGTTTGTCAGTCCCAAAAAAGTCCTTACCTTTGCAACCGCTTTCGAGAACGAAAGTATTCGGGGTGTAGCGCAGTCCGGTTAGCGCACCTGCTTTGGGAGCAGGGGGTCCCAGGTTCGAATCCTGGTACCCCGACACAAAAAAAGAGGTTCTTCGTTATGAAGAACCTCTTTTTTATTCTACCCTACTCTTATTTGGTCAGCTGCTGTGCGGCTAGGGCCAAGAACATGTAATGGGAAGAACCACCACCCAACACATACTCTGTCTGTTGCCATAAGAAAGGCCATGTGAGCAGCTCTGGGAAATCAGGACGTATAAGAGCCGTACCAGAAACCACGCCACCAGGGATATACGACCAGTCGGCACGATTCAAGCCATAGGCCACTGTAGCCGATTGTGACCCCACACCAGAAGCAAAGGAAGCCTGATTCAAACCTGGATGACGTCCCAACACAAACTCCAACGCATGGAAGACGGTGGCAGATGGGAAAAACTCAGGATAAGAAGCTGTCAGGAAATAATAACGATATCCAAAGCTCTGAATATCCCAACCTGCGCCCCAGATACTAGGACTGTAAGGCACACCATAAGGTGTAGCAGCAGCTTGTTTGTCCAACTCTGTCTTATAGCCTGCCAAAGCAGCCTTGAACGCAGCAACGAACTTACGTGCACGTCTGTCTTTAGAAGTTTCCAGTTGCTTAGCAAAACGGGCAGTGAACCATCCTGTACGACTGATCTGTGCTACAGCCTGTTCCTGATTGTCGAGCAAGAAGTTCAGGTAAGCTGCTTCACCTGTAGTCTGATAGAGTTCCAACGCTGTCTGCAACTTGTTTGCAAACAAACGCTCGTTATAAGGAGTCTGCTCATAAATCTGCTTAGCTATGTTCAGGCAATGCACACTCAGAGTGTCATTGAATCCTTTCAGTACTCGCGCAGCTGCAGCCAACTGTGAGGCGGTGGACATCTCACGGCTCGGATTGTCTTCAGTGAATATCCAGCGATCATCACTGGTGCCCAACTTTCCATCAGTCATGGCAGCAGCATCACCCAGAAGTACATACTGACGCAGGTTATTGCAGATGATACCACGGTAGAGACGGCCCAGCGCCAGGTAGCTGTTAACTACTGACAGTGCACCATTCTCTATTTGCTGCAGGACATCATTCTTACCATCTGGCTGATGAATCTCTGCCACACGGTTTATTTGATCTATAGAGGTCACATCAATGTCTGGATGGAAAGCTTCGTAAGCCATCGTGAGAATGTAGGTCTCTCCAGCTTGTGACTCTACGCGCAGGTCAAAGTCACCCGCATCATGCCATCCTCCGATATTCACCCCTGGCACTACCTCACCCGCACGATACTTAGAAAGGCCGGCAGCTTGCACATAGCCATCGATATGATTGCCTACTGGTGCCATCTGAGCATCGTCCATGTGGCAGGCGTCATGCCAAACACGATATTTCTCTGCCACACGCATATGGCACATCTGTACTGGGAGGAAATACTCCACCACCGGTTGCCAAACTCCTCGGTCGTACACATTTTCGTCTATGCGGAAGAGCGTGGATTCCGAATCACCATATTTTATTTTATAGAGACCAGCCTCCTGCACATCACTGAAGTCCACAGTAAGATAGTTGTAGCGCAAGAAGTTACCCCATTTCACAGAAGGGATTGATTTCACCACTTGCTCTCCATTGGCCGCGATACGTACAACCTGAGCTGTCAGTACACGACTGTCCTTAGCATCGGTTTCTACCACGGCTTCCTTTTTCTGTGAAGGGTGATAACCCACCTGTGAAACCTGCACCACTGGTTGATAAGTCCAGCCTGGCACCACATTCGGGGTAATAATCCATTTCACAGCACCTTTAGTAGCACCTGCGGCTATCTCGCTACGAAGCACGAACCAACCATTGTTATGGTTCATTCTACCATCAAACAGCTTCAGGTCACCTGTCAGTGATTCCACCGTCAGCTTGCTATACGGATCATCTGGTGAAGAGATGAACTTGCGTCCCACGGCATAGGGCTCAGCAATGATATCATCAGCAATCAGCGGACTGTATCCAGAAGCGTTGAGATGGTCTGGATCTGCCTTGGGGCTCTTTCCATTATGGAAGTTACCTGTAAAGTTCTTATTGGGCGTGGTGAACATCAACGGTGAGTTAGGCTGCTGTGGATAGATACCCGTCTGGTTGTCCATGATCCATGGCTTGCCGAAAAGCCACCCTGGGAAGAACTCCAGATTAAAGCCAACCTTTCCCAGCAATTCCTGAGGTACTGGCTTGTCTAAATCCACTGTTACCACGATGCCACTCCCCTGAGCCTCAGTACGTACAGTGTAGTTGAATACATAGTTTGGATAAACCATAGGGTTAAAACCGGTCTCATGGCGTGAAGAGTCGGGGAAGCACAATGTAGTGACAATAGCTCCACCCTCTATCTTACGAGACAGTTGTTTAGGAACGGGTTGCCACTGTCCTGGAGTGGCTTCCATGCGGATGTCACCATTCGTAGCTATACGGTGACCGTTCATCAGCACACTTACTCCACCCTGATGACCTTCGGGGTAAAAGTCATTGAATGCCATTACATCTACGCCCTCACGATTGAAATAACCCGAAGGAGTGAGACGAAAGTCCTGAGCAAAGGCTGTCCCTGTCAGCAACAGGCAAACCAGCCACGTGCAAATTCGCGTTTTCATAAAATGACTTTAGATTTTGGTTAATAGTTAGTCAAAATAATTTCTCAATCATATTACAAATCTAAGAAGAATTCTATCAAAAACAAAATATTTTTCGAGAAAAGAATCGAACCTTAGAGATTTAGGTAAAAGTGTGCTGTCAGTTGTCTGTATGACGCAGCATAGCTACCATCTGCATTCATCAGATAGAGGTCTGTGGTTTGGCAAGGCTCTATAGAGGTCCCAAACGAAAGCATCACCCTGCGCAAAGGTTTTCCCTGCTTGGTATAGACACACATCTTATGGTCTGGAAATAGCTGGTTTCTCGAGGCGGCATCCACAGCATGTGCCACAGCTTCCGCAGGTAATATCACGCACACACGGCCACCTTCAGCCAGCAGTTCATGGCTCTTTCGGAAGAGCGACTCATAGTTCAATCCTGCCGCATGGCGGGCCAGCGAGCGTTCCCCTACGGGCGAGCGCAATGCATCTACGAAATAAGGCGGATTGCTAACTATAAGGTCGAATGTCTCTGCTGGATGATAGTCACAGAAATCCCCTTTCACCACCCGCATACGTTCAGTCCACGGAGAGTGCGCCATATTCTCTGCAGCCTGATCTGCAGCCTCCGGATCTATCTCTATCCCCACCACCTCTGCCTGAGGATAGCGCTGAGCGAGCATCAGGCCTATCAAGCCACTGCCACAGCCCACATCCAGCACCCTACGCACCTGCTCAGCAGAAGCCCAAGCTCCGAGTAATACGCCATCGGTTCCTACCTTCATGGCACAGCGATCATGCCACACGGTAAATTGCTTAAATTGAAAAAATCCATTCGACATAGTGGTACAAAGTTACACATTCTCCGAAAATCTCACTAAATTTGTCTTTCTTTTTGTCTTTTTAAGGATAAAAACATGATTAAATGAAGAAATAGCCGTAAATTTGCACCCTTGATATGGTACTAATGCCTATCAGACGTAAAATATATATGAAGAAAACGCCATTTTACTTAGAAGAAGAAAACAACCCACAAAACGGGTTCTCTGTCATCGCCGACTTTGAGGGCGAAACTGAAGACTTATTAAAAATGGATACAGGCGACACACTGCCTATCCTCCCCTTGCGCAACATGGTACTCTTTCCAGGAGTGCTGATGCCTGTGTCGGTGGGAAGACGCTCTTCAGCGCGTTTGGTCAGAGATGCTCAGAAGCACAAACAGCTCATCGGTGTGGTTTGCCAGAAGAAGTCGGACACCGAATATCCTCTCTTGGAAGACCTGCACATGGTGGGAACCGTTGGAAAAATCATCCGCATCCTGGAGATGCCCGACCATACATCTACCGTCATTATCCAAGGTGCTCAGCGATTCAATCTTCTTGAGATCACTGAGACAGAACCTTATATGATGGGACGTATCGAGCAGCTGGAGGATGCCATACCCAATAAGAACGATAAAGAATTCCAGGCTTTATCTGAGGCCATCAGAGACTTGATGAGCCGTTACATTAAAGTATCCGACTTCATGCCCAACGATGCTCAGTTTGCCTTGAAGAATATACGCAATAATGTCTTCCTCATCGAGTTTATCTGCGAGAACTTACCTCTGAAGAAAGATGATAAGATGGACCTGCTCACCATGAATGGTATCAAGAGCCGTGCTTATCGCCTGCTTGAGATTCTGAACCGTGAAGTGCAGTTGGCAGAAATCAAGGTATCTATCCAGATGCGTGCCCGTGAGGATATTGACCAGCAACAGCGTGAATATTTCCTGCAGCAGCAAATCAAGACTATTCAGGATGAACTGGGAAGCAACAACTCTGAGCGTGAAATCAATGAGATGCGCCAGAAAGCCCAGAAAATCAAATGGAGCGATGAGGTGAAGGCTACCTTCCTCAAGGAGGTGGACAAACTGGAACGCATGCATTCCTCCAGTCCAGACTACAGCGTACAGCTCACCTACCTGCAGACCATGATGAGTCTGCCATGGGGTACCTATACCACCGACAATCTCAGCATGACCAATGCAGAGAAAGTCTTGAACCGCGACCACTATGGCTTGGAGAAGGTGAAAGAGCGCATCTTGGAACACCTGGCTGTACTGAAACTGAAAGGAGACATGAAGTCCCCTATCATCTGTCTTTATGGCCCTCCAGGCGTAGGAAAGACTTCTTTAGGAAAGAGCATCGCTTCTGCCTTGAAACGAAAATATATCCGCATGTCACTGGGTGGCGTGCACGACGAGGCCGAGATCCGAGGTCATCGCAAGACATACATTGGAGCCATGCCAGGACGTATCATCAAGGGCCTTATCAAAGCAGGCTCTTCAAATCCGGTCTTCGTGCTCGATGAAGTGGACAAGCTGGGCGTAAGCACGCAAGGCGACCCAGGCTCTGCCCTCTTGGAGGTTTTGGATCCTGAGCAGAACAATGCCTTCCACGACAATTATCTGGACGTGGACTTCGACCTTTCTAAAGTGTTGTTCATCGCAACGGCCAACACTCTCCAAACCATTCCTCCACCACTGCTCGACCGTATGGAGCTTATCGAAGTGAGTGGCTACCTTACAGAAGAGAAAGTGGAGATAGCACGCCGTCACTTGGTTCCTAAAGAGATGGAGGCCAATGGCCTGAAGAAAGGACAGATCAAGTTCTCTAAGGCTGCTTTGGAGGCCATGGTGGAAAACTATACCCGTGAGAGCGGTGTGCGTGAACTGGAACATAAGTTAGGCAAGGTGATGCGTAAGAAAGCCTTGGAATATGCCAAAGGTGCTGAAGTGACACAGGTTGATGTGAAACCAGCCGACCTGAAGACCTATTTAGGCATTCCTGAATACAGTCGAGACAAATATCAAGGCAATGAATACGCTGGTGTAGTCACAGGCTTAGCCTGGACGGCTGTAGGCGGAGAGATTCTCTTCATCGAGACCAGTCTCCACAGAGGTAAAGGTCAGCTCACGCTGACAGGCAACCTTGGTGATGTGATGAAGGAAAGTGCCATGCTGGCCTTCGAATACATCAAAGCGCATCCATCACTCTTGGGCATTGATCCAGAAGTCTTCAACCAGTGGGACATCCATCTGCATGTGCCAGAGGGTGCCATCCCTAAAGATGGACCTTCGGCTGGCATCACCATGGCCACGGCTCTGGCTTCTGCCTTCACGCAGCGTAAGGTCAAGGCTCACTTGGCCATGACGGGCGAAATCACCCTGCGCGGCAAGGTGCTGCCTGTCGGAGGCATCAAGGAGAAAATCCTGGCAGCCAAGCGGGCGGGCATTAAGGAAATCATCCTCTCTGAGGAGAATCGCAAGCACATCGAGGAGATCAACCAGATCTATGTGGACGGACTGACATTCCACTATGTGAAAGATGTGCGTGAGGTCTTTGCCATTGCCTTGGAGAAGCAGTTGGTGAAGCACCCCATCGACCTAACCGTCAAACCTACTGTGAAAGATAAAGAGAATAAATGAAGTTTCAGTTACAATATACAGATGCTGGCAGTCAGGCCCGCGCAGGCCTCATCACTACCGGCCATGGGCAGATAGAGACACCTATCTTCATGCCTGTGGGCACGGTGGGGTCTGTGAAAGGTGTACAGCTTCCAGACCTGCTGAATGACGTGAAGGCACAGATTATTCTGGGCAACACCTATCATCTCTTGCTGCGTCCGGGGCTGCCCATCTTAGAGCAGGCTGGTGGCTTGCATAAGTTCAACGGCTTCCCTCGTCCGATGCTGACTGATAGTGGTGGCTTTCAGGTGTTCTCACTCACCGACATCCGTAAGATGAAGGAGGAAGGGGTGGAGTTTCGTTCGCACATAGACGGGCGTAAGCTCTTCTTTACACCCGAGAACGTAATGGATACCGAGCGCTCCATTGGGGCAGACATCATCATGGCTTTCGATGAATGCACCCCAGGCACCGCCGACTACCAGTATGCCAAAGAGTCGGTAGAGCGCACACACCGCTGGCTAGATAGATGCCTCAAGCGGTTCAATGAGACAGAGCCTAAGTACGGCTACCAGCAGTCGCTCTTTCCCATCGTTCAGGGGTGTGTCTATCCAGACCTGCGCCGCTTGAGTGCTGAGTTCATCGCTTCGAAGGAGGCCGATGGCAATGCTATCGGCGGACTGGCTGTGGGTGAGCCTGTGGAGGTGATGTATGAAATGATAGAATTGGTGAACGAGATTTTACCCAAGAATAAGCCTCGTTACCTCATGGGAGTAGGCACGCCTGCCAACATCCTGGAGGCTATCGCGCGTGGCGTGGATATGTTCGACTGTGTGATGCCTACACGCAATGGGCGCAACGGCATGCTCTTCACCAAGCATGGCATCATCAACATGCGCAACAAGAAGTGGGAAGACGACTTCTCGCCCATCGAGGAAGACGGTGCATCCTACGTGGATATGATGTATAGCAAGGCTTATCTGCGCCATCTATTTCATGCACAGGAGCTGCTGGCCATGCAGATAGCATCGCTGCACAACCTGGCATTCTACCTCTGGTTGGTTGGCGAGGCTCGTCGGCACATCATGGCAGGCGACTTCAGTCGTTGGCAACCTATGATGATAGAGGAGGTAAGCAGGAGGCTGTAAGAGAATTGAAAATTGAAAATTGAAAATTTATAATTCATAATTTATAATTGAATTGAGAGAACGTTTGAAGAACATATTGAGCTTTGGAGGATACCTCAAGCGCTTGGACTATTACATCATAGCCAAGTTCTTGGGCACCTATTTCTTTTCCATTGTGCTGATTATTTCCATTGCCGTCATCTTCGACTTCAATGAGAAGATGGACAAGTTCATGGATCATGATGCCCCATGGAGTGCCATTATCTTCGACTACTATGCCAACTTCGTTCCCTACTTTGCCAACCTGTTCAGTCCGCTGTTTGTCTTCATCTCGGTGATTTTCTTCACCTCCAAACTGGCAGAGAACTCCGAGATCATCACCATGTTTGCCTCTGGTGTAAGCTTTAAGCGCTTGTTGCGTCCTTACATGGTCAGTGCAGCCTTCATTACCGTCCTTACCCTTCTGCTGGGTGCCTACGTCATCCCTCGGGGCAGCGTGACCCGCATCAACTTTGAAGATCAGTACTACAAGCAGCGTAAGACCAACACGGCCCGCAACATCCAGCTACAGGTGGATTCGGGTGTCATCGCCTACATTGAGCGCTTCGAGCATACCACCAATACGGGCTATCGCTTCTCATTGGATAAGTTCGACCAAGACAAGCAGCTCCTTTCGCACCTCACGGCTCGTGGCATCGAGTACGCTCCCGAGAAAGGCCCTTACCACTGGACTATCAAGAACTATATGATACGCGATTTCGATGGCATGCGTGAGCATATCACCCGTGGCAACGATCTGGACACTGTGCTCTACATGCAGCCTAACGACTTTCTGGTGATGAAGAACCAGCAGGAGACTTTCACCAGTCCTCAGCTCCGCGCTTACATTGCAAGTCAGCGAGAGCGTGGTTTTGCCAATCTGCAGGAGTTTGAGATAGAGTACCACAAGCGCATCGCCATGTCGTTTGCGTCCTTCATCCTCACCCTCATTGGTGTCTCACTGGCAGCCAAGAAAAGCAAGAATGGCATGGGACTCAACCTTGGCATCGGTTTGGCACTGAGCTTCAGCTACATCCTGTTCCAGACCATCTCCTCCACCTTTGCGGTGAATGCCAACGTTCCCCCTATGCTCGCCGTATGGATCCCCAACATCCTCTACGCCTTCATTGCCTTTTACCTCTATAAGAGAGCGCCGAAGTAAATCCTCAATTAATCATCACTTTCTTCCCCAGCGCCCCAGCGATGCGGCAGAGGATGTCCAAGCCCACGGAGTACTTGCCCTTCTCCAAGCGACTCAAGTTAGCAGGATCTATGCCCACCAATTCCGCCAGTTCCTTGCCCAGCAAGCCACGCTCCTCACGCAGTTCTCTGATGCGTCGCCCTATGCGCTCACGCTCACTCATCTTGTCGGGCAGCACGCACAGCACCTTGCCAAACTGATTACGCTCTGCTTGTGGCAGTTTGCGCCACATGCTCTGCACATTCCCCTCAAAGCGGCTATCGAAGACGTCCGCCAGTTCCTCACACATGGCCTCCACCTCGCTCATCGGAATCATGCGTTCGAAGGTCAGCACGAAGCGCTCTCCCGTCGGTGTATCCACCTGGAAGTGCCTCGGATCCAGATATGTCACTTTCGTTTTCATATGTCACTTAGTCATTCGTCGTCTGTTATGTATCCTTACAGGCCCACCACGGTATGCGGCAGGGATCGTACGTTCTTCCTCCTGCATACGAGTTGTCGGCAAGTTCTTCTGGTCATAGGCCAGGAAGTTCTGGAACGTATAAGTCTCTCCTGCCTGCTCCATGATTTTCTGATAGATTGACCATCTGCTTGGGGCATTATACTGCTTGGTATTCCCCCGCATGAGGCTAGTTTCCGTCGAGCGGTAGATGCCGTAGGAATACAGGCTCATACCACCTTCATACACCCCGATGCCTTCCGCCTTATAGTGCCCGTCGCTGATGAAGTCTTTCCACAATACTTGCTCTGGATCACTACGGTAGTCCACGTTGTAGTACCATCCCATGGCATGATACTGGTCTATCCAATCCCACCCGCTCATGGGGAAGGTCGTTCCCTGCTCATCATCATCCCAATACTCATCAGCCAGTTTGCCGAAGCCATGACCACCTACCTCATGGCACACCTCATACTCCATCTCTTCAGACATTGTACAGAGCCCAATGGTGAACCCGTCTGAGTACCAGTCTGAATGCACTCTGCCACCCGACCGCTCATGAAGTATCACTATAGACGTCACGTTCTCCAGCTTCCCTTCCAACTCTGGCACCTTCGCCACATACTCAGCCACCTTGTCGCTGTTCTGTTCGTAGAAGGTTCCACTATGATGCGTCTCGAAGGCTATATCCTCATCAATCATCTCATTCACGGAGACAGCCGTCACCACATACACATCGAAGTACTGCCTGTAGGTGGTATAAGGTTCCTTGCTGAAGAACGCTGACACCGCCCTGCTGTAGGCCTGCTTGAAAGTCCCATCCTCGATAAGACGGTCAGAGAATCCGTCCCCTGTGATTACCAGTGGGATGCCCTTACCCAGCGTATGGCGCTGTACGCACTCCACCCGTCCGTCTGCACTGAAGTCAGAAGACACATACAGATTCTCGAAATGCAGTCGGTGGCCCTCCTGCTGTGCGATGTTCAGGTCCACACGGCTCCACCAGTCCGATGAATACATCGCTTCGCTCACGATACCATCCATCAAGTTGCCATGTATATAGAGCCGCTTCAGCAGCTTTAGGTTCATCAGTGATTCTGGGATGCCCCCCGTGAGCTGGTTGTCAAAGAGCCAGAGATCTACCAGCTTGCTTAGGTTTCCTAAGGCTGCAGGAATCTCCCCCTCCAGTTGGTTTTCTTCCAAGTAGAGGTATTGCAGGTTGCTTAACTGTCCCAGCTCTGCAGGAATGCTCCCAGAAAGCTGGTTGTTCTCCAAGGCTAAATAATAGAGATCAGGCAGATCCCCCAGTGAGGTTGGCAAAGCCCCAGAGAGGTGGTTATCCACCATCCAGATAGCCCTCAGCGCTCGCATCTCCCCTATCTGTTCCGGAATATTCCCCGTCAGCTGATTGCCTCCCAGATAGAGATAGCCCAGACGTGTCAGTCCGCAGATATCGTTAGGGATATACCCCTTCAGTCCGTTGTCATTCAGTTCCAGTGCCCAGAGGTGTCCGTCGGCCGTTGTCTTCACTCCATACCACTGGCTCAGCGGCAGATTACTTCCCCAGTTGTCTCTGTGTATCCAATGCTCCCCATCGGTAGCCTGAAACAACGCCATAAGTATCTCCCGTTCAGAGCTGGCTCCTTCACGACTGCCCTCCTGCGTCACCGTGATGTTCTGCGTCAGGTCGCCCGCCTGCAGCGTAATGTAACCCATGCGCACCTCCTCCTCTTCGTTGGGTGTCACAGTGAAATGCAACTTCTCCGTACGCAGCGCCCTCGTATCCGTTTCCGAAAGCCAATCCGCAGAGCTCGTCACCTTAAGGTCCAGGTTCGTCTGCACCTCGAAATCCAGCGTCCCTCCTTCCTTAGCGAAGCGATACTCATTCAAGGCCACTATCAGGGCATCTTTAAGATTGTCTTCCTATCATTGCCGCACGTCAGTGTGATGGTTCCTATCCGCGCGTCATACGTTTCATTGGCAGTCACGGTCATCACCAACGTATGCTTCCCCGCCCCACCGTTAGCAGGACTGAAGCTCAGCCAAGCGGCACTCTCCGAGTCGCCCGTGGCCGTCCATTCCCCTGTGGCGCTGAACATCAACGTCATACTTCCTCCAGTGGTTCTGACCACAGGCTGCGTATTCTCCGTCATAGGAATCTGTATGCCAGCAGGCACAGGCTGTGGCTGAGGATCCTCCGTTGGGTCATCCCCTCCGCAAGCCACACAGGCCACCGTCAGCAACATCCATAGGCAACGCCAAATATGCTTCATAATTCTCCGAGTTTACAACCAGATACAAAAATAGCCAATTCTTTTGAAATTGGCAAATAAAGCAATCATTATTTTCAAGATACTCCTACAAATGATCTTAAGAAACAGTTGTTTAATACTTTCGGAAGCAGAGCTTTACCAACTCTGTTTTTAGCGTCATCTCGCTCCCTGTGAGCTGCTCTACGGTAAAAATCTCCTCCAGATTGTAGAGTCCATAGCGTTTCAACTCCGAGGCATCCTCCACGTAAGTATCACCACTGTAAGGATTCCATACTCTCAACGTGTGACCAGAATACTCGAAGTCGAAGTACGTGCAACCTATACGCAGCAAATCACCCTGCACGCCCCAGTAGATGCCACTCTCCCGCATGTCCGTCGGTCCCGTCTGTTCTCCATCTTCCCACACTGTCATCTCAGTGAGTTGCCAGAACCCATCCAGTGCTCCATTGTCAGAGCCATATATCTCACAACCTGTCATCAGTGTCATCACCACCACTGCCAACAGTAATAATCCAATCTTTTTCATTTTCATCTTTCTAGTGTTTAGGATTTAGAGCTTTATTAAAAAAGAGTTGTCAGAGAAATCTGTGCTCCAACATTATTCCCAAATAAGCCACCATGATCCATGCCCCAGTGCTGCCAACCAGTGAAGAGCCCATGGTTGTTATAATTATCTATACCAGCGATATGCGTTGATTGCAGGGCCGAGTGATCCTCGAAGAAGTGATTCCCATACACAGCGATGCCCCAGTCGTCATAGTCCAAGTTCACCCGAGCCACCCAACTGCCCAGGTGGTTACCCTCCGCGTTCCTGTACTCAGCTTCCTCGGTCACCTCTCTTCCGCTCGGAATAAACACATGCCACATGCCCGTCAGAACCCCGCCAAAGACATCCAGGCCACTCGCAGCTGAGCATGCAAGATCATGTTGTCTTGCGTCGGCGTTGCCTCCAGCAGTCCCCTGATCACCTCCATCAGGTTGACATAATGTTCCAGCTCCACCAGCACCCGCTTCAGGATGCGATTTCTATAAGTATATTGCACGCTGATATGACATTTACGGCACAAGTCGCGCACGTTTGTCTTCAGCAGTTTCACACATTTTCCGAGGAACTCCCCGAAGTCCAGGTACCGCTCTATCTGCGCTGCATTGAGGAGCGGAGGCACTTTTTTCATAATCACTGAGCATTAATTGTTAAAAACTTCATTTTTCGGGTTCTCTATATGAGAACCCCGCTATTGCCAGTGATTAAAAGAATTCCGAACTTTGGTGTGATTAAATTAATTACTCAATAAAAAAACAAGAAAATTATGAGTTGGTTTAAACACAACGGCAATGCGAGTTTCGACTCGCGTATGGTGGCGCTTCAAGAAGCGCTGGGTTATTTCGGCATAGGCGTATATTGGACTATGGTGGAACGGATTGAATGTTGGGGCGATGGTATATACCCGCGGAAGCGGTTAATACAGGAGCTCGCCCACACACGTACAGACAAGGTCAAAATGGCCCAGGTCTTAGATGATTTTAATTTATTTGTCACGTTAGAGAGTGGTTTTGTTATACTTAAAAAAGGTTCTTATGGCGTCAAAAGTGTGCCAACCTCGACACCAAATGAGTCAGAAAATAATCAAAACACTGTCACAAACGACATTGAAAGCACGCCCCAACGCGCACGCGTATATACAGAAGAAGATAAGACTAAGACTACTACGTCGGCATCAACGAATATTAAAACATTGAAAAATGGAAATATTAAAAATAGTTCTCAATCTCTCAATGATAATGTCTCTCGCTTCGCTGCTGAGATGGCTGCCGATCGTGGTGAATGGCATGAGATGGTCTGCATGAAATCTGGTTATAGCACCTTGCTGCACAAGTACTGGGAACAAGCAGTGACGCAATGGCATCAGCACGTCATCAGCTACAGCACCGACAGTGATGTGTACAGTCTCCAACGTGCCCGTTATTACTTTAATTCGTTCGTCAAGCTCAGCACCAAGACCGGTCAGGATCTCAAAGCCCTGCTGGAGGTCATGGAGGCCCGCGCCAGCCAGTCTGTCACTGAGGCGGAGGCCTTACCTCCCGGTGCCCCTCCCCGACCTTCTCCCAAGGCAATTTGGAATCCAGCCAGTGAGACGTGGTGTGAGTTTTACTAGATTATAGTTTTACAAATAAACCACGAATTTACCGAATTAAACGTATTTTTAATTAATAGAACTATACCGCATGGTAATTAGATAATTCGATTAATTCGTGGTTTATATTATATATTTGCATCTTTGCATTTTTTAATTTTTTAATTTTATAAAGTATCATGTTTACAGTAAGGAGTTACAGTAAGGGAGAGCTGGCACAGCTCTATAGTCCCAATCTTACAGAGAACGCCGCCCGAGCCAAGCTCATGCGGTGGATTGACATGCAGCCCGCATTGGTGGAGCAGCTTCATGCTCTGGGCTTCACCCGCAACACCAAGGTCCTCACGCCCCTCATGGTGCGTTACATCGTTGACGCCATTGGTGAGCCCTGACCAAAGATGCTGCGTCCCTCTCACCAAAGATGCAGCGTCCCTTATACCAAAGATGCAGCATCTTTACTTCTAAAGACGCAGCATCTTTACTATAGGGCCTTTACAATCTCATCATATCAAAATACATGAGACGCGTATGAGCATCCTCGTCTTTCTGAGTCGTCAGTGTGTAATCTTGTGTAAGTTTAATTAGTTTCATAAATTATAAACAAATAGTTATTTTCTTGGAGATCTTTTCAAATTCGTTCATCAAACTCTTTCGGTTATCAGAGCGAGTTTCTTTACTTAGTTTCTCCACTTTCTTCATCTCACTCACAAAACGCTTTGCGTCTGTACCAGTGAGTATCGGTGTCTCTCTTATTGGTCTTGCCATAATCGTGTTTATTTAATTAATCCGTTGCAAATATACATATTCTTTTTCAATAATAACTCTCTGCAACAATATCCGGCACGCCATTCGCCTCATAGCGAATCACCACCATGTGACCCGCCTCCACCTCCTCGTGGATCAGTCCATAGAGGCGCAGCGGCTCCACCCCACTCTACTTCAGTATCTCCTCCACAAACACCTCCGCGCCCCATTCACTGGTACGGGTACCTTCTGCAGCTTTCGAGCATCCGGATTATCCACCAGATCCTTATTCTTCGCTATGCGCAGGATCTTAAAGTAAATCCAATTCACCCCCATCAGCGATGCCAATGCCGCCAATAAAGTTACCACTAAAACGGGCAATTCATTAGAAATATCATTATTTACAATTGTTTCGGACGTTTGTTGTTGTCGCTTGTTCTTAAAAATAACGAAGAATAAGCATACAATAGAGTGATTTGTCATAAACTGCATCTGTTATTAGTGTACTCAAATCTGATATTAGAAATACATATCTCCTTGATAATCACTATGATTTACCCTAGTCAAAACAATGGAGATAGTTTTAAAACAATTAATTATATTTCAGCATAATTAAACTATTTACTAATTTTACAGCGTAAATAAAAAGAATTGCCAGTTACTTAACCTCTGAACACCTTCCACTTGCTTTTGGCAATCACCTATAAAACGAAAAAATTATTCACCATAAATCTTGGTAGATACAAATAAAGGCCGTACCTTTGCATCCAGATTTGGAAATCTGTATGGTCCTATCCATACAGGTGCAAGGGAATCCGCGTGAAAGACCGGAGCTGTTCCTGCAGCTGTAATCTCCAAATAGATGCCTTGCCACCGCAAGTGTCACTGTCTGACTCGCACAGATGGGAAGACCTGGCAAGGACGGAGTAAGCCAGAATACCTGCCAAATGTTATTACAAGAACTGTGTACTGAGCCTCCAGGTAAGGGGCGATGACCACTCTTTAAAAATAAATAAGGTGTATTATGGTTGTAATGAAACCAAAGTATCTGTTGGCAACAGCTATGCTCTGCCTTGCGCCTACGCTTATGGCACAAAGCATCATTCAGAACAAGAGTCAGGAGGAGCTGTCTCGTGTGCTCGACGAGGTGGTGGTGACTGGCACGGGCACGGAGCATCTGCTGAAGGACACACCTGTGCAGACAGAGGTCATCAACAACAAGGTGCTGCGCAACTATGCTGGGCGCAGCCTGGAGGATATTCTCAGCATGCTGGCTACCTCGCTCGACTTCAATGAGAGCGACATGGGCAGCGGAATCTCCATGAACGGTCTGGGCAATAGCTATATCCTCATCATGGTAGATGGCAAGCGCCTGCATGGGGATGTAGGTGGGGACAACGACCTGAGCCTGATAGACCCCAACAACATTGAGAAGATAGAAATAGTGAAAGGAGCGTCATCGGCACTCTATGGAAGCGATGCCATCGCTGGTGTGATAAACATCATCACCAAGAAACATGAGGAGGGCGTGCTTCTGGAAAACACCTCACGCGTGGGGTCGTATGGTGATGTGCGTCAGCATAACGGCATAGGGTTCAACATCGGTCGCTTCCAGAGCTATACCAACTTCCAGTTGCAGCACTCCGATGGCTGGCAGAACACTGCTGTGGAGCATACCACAGGCAAGGAACCTCCCATCACCGACAGTCGCAACAAGACTTCCAATAGACATACCAACTGGCAGATAGCACAGAAGTTCACCTACGATGTGAACAGCAACCTGCAACTCTATGCCGAGGGAAGCCTGTACTGGAAGCGCATCTACCGCCCCAGCGGCCGTCACCCTCACTACGATGTGAAGCAGTATGACATGGAGTATCACAACTCATCGGCTGCGGGAGGCGGAAAACTGAAGCTGAACGCTACCGACTATATCACGCTGGATGTGGATTACAATCGTCATGCCTACTACTACAACTTCACGGACACTACCATGATGGATGGGTACGACCTGAAGGGAAACTTCACGCACTACTATCCTTACTTCCCCAAGGACAAGATGTTGCAGAGCGATCAGCAGCGCACCATGGCTGCCCTAAAGGGTGTGTTTGAACTGCCCTGGGAGAATAGGCTGAGTGCTGGTTTGGAGTATCGGTACGACTGGCTGCGCGCTCCTATGCGTGTGGTGGGTGGAAGGGCCAACGACTGGACGGCCGCTGCCTATGTGCAGGATGAGTGGAACTACCTGCGCTGGCTGAACATTACGGCTGGTCTGCGCCTGACCAAAAACCAGAACTTCGGATGGAAACTCACCCCTAAGGTATCGGGCATGCTCAGCTTGGGCGACTTCCGTCTGCGTGCCACCTGGAGTCAAGGATTCAAGACCCCTACCCCCAAGGAGCTGGAGTACCTCTACGTGCGCGATATGAACGGTACCTATCTCTATATGGGCAACGAGCACCTCAAACCGCAGACGTCAGACTATTACTCTGTAGGCGGAGAATACAGCTGGAAGGGCTTCGTGCTGAACGTGACAGGGTATATAAATAATGTGAAAGACATGATCACGCTGGTGAATGTGCCCAACTATACGGCACCTGCGGAGTATCAGACGCAATATGAGCTGAAGCGCACCCGACAGTATAAGAACCTGGAGACCGCCAAGACCAAGGGTGTGGACGTGAGCCTGCGCTATGCACATAAGGAGTGGACAGCCGGCGTGGGCTACAGCTATCTGGACACGGATGCCAACCTCTACGACAGTGATCATGACAAGATGAAGAAGGTGACCATAGACGGCATGGCACATCATAAGGGCAATGCCTACGTGACTTGGGGACACCGTTTCTCAGACTACTACCGACTGGGAGCTGGCATCTACGGACGCATGAGCAGCAAGCGCTACTACCAGAGTGATGGCAACGGCAAGGGCTATCAGATCTGGCGACTGAGCACCAGTCACGACTTCGGCAAGAGCAATAAGACCAGCTACCGACTGGAGGCTGGCGTGGATAATATTTTCAACTATGTGGACCGCACACCGCACGGACTGCATCTGGGCACTACCACACCTGGCACCACCGTCTATGCGCAGCTCACTATCCGATTCAGCCAAGGAAAGAAAACAAACAATAAGTTTAACTCTAATTTAAGTAACAGTAATGAAGAAGATTAAATTCTTAAGCATGGCCTTGATGGCCATGATGTGCGCAGGCACATTCTCTGCCTGTGGTGATGACGACCCAAAGGAAATCATCAAAGAGGTAGAAGTCATTAAGGAAGTAGAGAAGATCGTTGAGGTTCCTGCCGACAACGCCTTCACTCGCTACCAGAATGCCGTGACAGAGAACGTGAAGAAGAGCAAGAGTCATGACAAGGCTATCCTGCTGGTGGCCTTCGGTTCTACTTGGGAGCAGGCTTACAATGCCTTCGACGATGCTGTAGCTGCCTACAAGGCTGAGTTCCCTGAGTATGACGTATTCCTGTCATTCTCTTCTGCCATTTGCATCAACCGTGCTGCAGCTGGTGAGAACGTAGCTTCACGCAACTTCTACGCTCCTAACTACTGGCTCACTGCCTTTGCACAGGAAGGTGTGAAGTACAGCGAGATCGTGGTGCAGTCTCTGCAGGTGATCCCTGGTGAGGAGTACACCCGCGTAATCAACTACATCAAGGACTTTGCCAACAACTCTAATGGTGACCTCGATGATGACTATCTGGCAAACGTAACCCTGAAGCTGGGTGTGCCTCTGCTGCAGGATGCTGACGTGGACGTGCCAGCTGTAGCTAAGGAACTGAATACCATCTACAGCGAGATAGCTAAGGACAACTACATTCTCTTCATGGGCCATGGTAACCCAGACAGCTACGACACTTACAAGGCTAACGTGCGCTACACTCAGCTGGAAGAGGCTCTGCAGGCACTGAATCCTCACTACTTCGTAGGTACTGTGGACATGATGGACAACTTCAAGACTGACGTTTACGAGCGTATGCAGGCCAAGGGCTTCAAGAGCGGTACTGTATATTGCCACCCATTGATGTCTATCGACGGTGATCATGGTCATAACGACATGGCTGGTGACGACATTCAGGAAGGTGCTACCAAGTTCTCTGACCTGGAGGCCAATGAGGAAGGTGAAGTAGAAGACACCAGCTGGAAGGTTTACTTCAGCTTGGCTGGCTACACCTGCAACGATGAGACCATGATTGAGAAAGGTCTGCTGGAACTCCCAACCGTACGTGCCGTGTGGATGCAGCATACCACCGATGCCATCGCGGGTGAGCCTCTGGATTACTACCACTCAAAGAATCCAGAATAAGAATTTCTTTCAAGAGCACACATAAATAAACCCATCATAATTATCTCTTGATTCATTCTAAATCCTCTCCTGCCGACTGAATAGTAAGGCAGGAGGGGATTTTATTAATGTTATTGTTTAAAAGATACATGAAGAAAAATTCCTCTGTTATAGCTTTTTGCTGTTTACTCACGCTCTCAGCCCCGCTGTCGGCACAGCAGTCTGGTACCCAGGTCACTAAAGAAATGGAACTCAATCCCATCGTGGTGACAGGCACAGGTACTCACCAACGCCTGAAAAGTACGGCAGTTCCAGTGAACGTGATCACTGCCAACGAACTGAAGAAGACGGGTATCACCGACTTCCAGCAGGCGCTGAGCATGGCTGTGCCACAACTCTCGTTCACCCCGAATGCCATGGGATCTAACCTCATGATGAACGGTCTGGGCAACAAGTATGTATTGGTGCTGCTGAACGGACATAAGTTGGTGGGAGACGTGTCTAACAACGTCGATCTCAGTCGCATAGACTTGAGCCGCGTGAAGCGTGTGGAGGTGCTCAATGGTGCGGGATCATCCATCTACGGATCGGATGCCATCGCAGGTGTGATAAACATCATCACCAACGACCCACAGGATGAGTTTTCGCTCACCAGCCAGAGCCGCGTGACAGGAAAGGGGCAGTTCACAGAGAACGTCAACCTAGATATCGCTAAAGGCAAATTCGGATCACAGACCTCTTATAAGCACGACCGCTCCGATGGCTGGCAAAACTCTCCGCTAGCCTACACGATAAAGAACGGAGAAATCACGGGTACGCAAAAAAGCCTCTACCCACTCTCTGCTGGATTCCACTCGAATATGGTGAACCAGAAATTCACCTATGCACCAATAGAGAAACTTTCACTCTATGCAGGAGGCAACTACTACCGTCGCCTCACCGACCGACCTGCCAAGCAGAAGGGTAAGGCCGGAGGATTCAACTATGATCTGCACTATGAGTCTTGGCGCTTCGAAGCAGGCGGACTGTATAAGTTCACGAAACGTAACTCCCTACAGTTCGACTTTACCATGGATGACTACGACCAGCGCCATAAATACATAGACGACTACTCCACCTACAAGGCTGGCCAATATTCGTTCTCCAAAAACCAGAAGTTCTACGACGGAGAGCTGCGTGGCGTTTTCCATCTCACCACAAACAGCACCACCGTGGTAGGCACCGACCTCAAACAAGAGGAGCTGCGTGCCAGCAGTGGCAACGTAGAGGGCACCGCCTACACACTCTCTGCCTACGCCCAGCACGAAGCCCACTGGAACGCCCTGAAAGCCATCGTAGGTGCCCGTTACGACTATCACGAAACGGCTGGAGCGCACTTCAGTCCCAAGTTCTCACTCATGTACACGATGAGAGCATTCAACTTCCGTGGCACCTACTCGCACGGCTTCATCGCCCCACAGCTGAACGAGCTTTACTATAAGTATTTCAACGATCGTTCAGGCGGTCGCCCAGACCTGGCCATCGGCAACAAGGACCTGAAGCCAGGCAGCAGCAACTACTTCTCCCTGAATGCGGAGTATCATACAAACAGATTCAGTGCCTCTGTGACAGGATATCTGAACTACTTGAACGACATGATTACGAAAAAGACATACCCCATAGATGCCGAGACGCTGAAGTGGGCCCGCCAGAACCTCGACATCACCGAGGACCAGATGAACCGTCTGGAGCGCTATACGCTCTACGTGAATTTCGACCGTGCCATTATCCGCGGACTGCAGTTCGACTTGATGGCCAACCCCTTCCCTGGATTCTCCATCTCAGGAAACTACAATCTGACTTATGCTCGTGGCAAGATAGACGGACAATGGCAGAACATAGAGAAGAGCATCCGCCATACGGCTACCGTGAACGCCAGCTACCAGTATATGTGGAAGCACTACACATTGAACGTGAACCTAAACGGACGTATGCAGAGCAAGCGCTACTTCCCTGGGGAAGACAATGCACCTGGCTATGGCATTTGGAACATCAATACCCGCCATACATTTGATGTATCGCGCCATCTGCTCATCGAACCATCAATCGGTGTAGATAATATCTTCGATAAGAAAGACACACGCCCTTACGGCCTCAACGTAGCTCTGCTTTCTCCAGGAAGAATGTTAGTGGGCGGTCTGACGTTGAAGTTTAAATAATTATTATTATCTTTGCTACAAACATCATACAAGCATGAAGAAGATTATCGTAGCTGGTCTAGGACCAGGCAGTGAAGCCGATATCACGCCAGCCGTTTTGCAAGCTGTGAAAGAAGCCGATGTGGTGGTAGGCTATAAGTACTACTTCCGCTTTGTGAAGCCTTATCTGAAGCCTGAAACAGAGTGCATAGACACGGGGATGAAGCGCGAGCGCGACCGTGCCCAACAAGCCTTCGACATGGCCGAGCAGGGAATGACGGTGTGTGTCATCAGTTCGGGGGATGCAGGCATCTATGGCATGACTCCACTCATCTATGAGATGAAGCGAGAGCGTGAGAGCGATGTGGAAATCGTGTCACTGCCCGGCATCAGCGCCTTTCAGAAAGCCGCCTCACTGTTGGGTGCGCCCATTGGGCACGACCTCTGCGTGATCTCACTGTCTGACCTCATGACGCCATGGGCTAAGATAGAGAAGCGTATCATCGCTGCTGCCGAGGCTGACTTTGTCACTGCGGTCTATAACCCGAAGAGTCAGGGTCGGTACTGGGAGCTTTACCGATTGAAAGAACTCTTCCTGCAGCACGGACGCAGTGCCGACACGCCTGTGGGGTATGTACGCCAAGCAGGCAGACCAGAGCAAGAGGTGAAGCTCACCACCCTCTCCCAACTTGATCCTGAGGACATCGACATGTTCACGGTTCTAATCATAGGCAACTCACAGTCGTACCAGTGGCAAGAGCATTTCATCACACCACGCGGCTACTACCGTGAGGCCTCAGAGGAAGGCAGCAAGTTAGGCCAGAACATCATGATACAGAGTTTTCGCACCATAGAGAGCGAACTGAAGCACAAAGATCTGCCGCTCGACCATAAATGGGCCTTGCTGCACGCCATCCATACCACTGCCGACTTCCAGATGGAGGACATTCTCTACACCGATCCGGGGGCTGTGGAGAGCCTCTACCACAAAGTGGTAAGCGGAGAACTGCGTACCATCGTCAGTGATGTAACGATGGTGACAAGCGGCATACGCAAGGGAGCGCTGGAGCGTCTGGGGGTAAAAGCGCTGTGCTACCTCAGTTATCCCCGTGTGAAGGAGATGGCAGAAACGCTTGGAATCACCCGCACACAGGCTGGTATCCGCCTTGCTGTAGAAGAGCATCCCGATGCACTCTTTGCTTTTGGCAATGCACCCACAGCCCTTATGGAACTCTGCGAACTGATACGTAAGGGAAAAGCGCATCCTGCAGGGGTGATTGCTGCTCCTGTGGGCTTTGTACATGTCTGTGAATCGAAGCATATGGTGAAGCCTTTCACGGATATTCCGAAGATTATCGTAGAGGGTCGCAAGGGCGGCAGCAACCTCGCTGCCACACTTTGCAACGCCATTCTCTGCTTCAATGATGCTGAAGCGCTGAAGCCAGGGAGAGACATATAAGTTTTTAGCGGGGCTAAAACTTATAAAATTATATAATTAAAAGATTAAAAAATTATAATATTAAATCATTTATTGTTGATCGTGAATTGTAGATTTGTAGTCATAGGGCTGAGCGATACCAGTAACCCGTACTTTCCTCCTGATGTGATACATATAATCAGGGAGGGACGGGTGTTCAGCGGTGGTAAGCGTCACCACGAAATCATGCGGCCCTACTTGCCTGCAGAGCATACGTGGATAGATATCACTGTGCCCCTCTCTGAGGTTTTTGAGCAATATAATTCTCAATCCTCAATCCTCAATCCTCAACCTTCAATTATCGTCTTTGCCTCTGGCGACCCATTGTTTTTCGGGTTTGCCAACACACTGCGGCGAGAGATGCCAGAATCAGAGATTAAGGTGTTTCCAAATTTCAACTCGCTGCAGATGCTGGCTCACCGCCTGTTGCTACCCTATCACGATATGCGTATCGTATCTCTGACAGGGCGCCCGTGGCAGGAGTTCGACCGCGCATTGATAGAGCGTACACCAAAAATAGGGGTACTCACTGATACCAAAGAACATACGCCGCAGCGCATTGCCCAACGTATGCTGCAGTACGGCTACAATTCCTACACGGTCTTTGTGGGCGAACACTTAGGAAGCGACAGTCAGGAGCGTGTCAGTAAGCTGACGCTCTCTGAGGTGGCCCAGCGCACCTTCGATGCACCCAACTGTCTCATCTTGCATAGCGAAGCTTTGGAACAGAGAGTGCCCGATCTGCAGTGCCGTTTCGGTATCCCCGATGAGGATTTTAACATCTTGGAAGGTCGCCCACGGATGATTACCAAAGCACCTATCCGACTGCTCTCCCTCCATGCACTGGAACTACAGTGTAAACATACGTTCTGGGACGTAGGCTTCTGCACAGGCTCAGTGTCCATCGAGGCACGCCTACATTTCCCCCATCTGCAAATCATCTCCTTCGAGGTGCGCCCAGAAGGTGAAGCACTGATGCGAAAGAATGCCGAGAAGTTCGGTGCACCGGGCATCACAGCTCTGATAGGCGACTTTCTGACTCAAGATCTCAGCGCCCTTCCCCGCCCCGATGCAGTATTCATCGGCGGACATGGCGGGCACCTCTATGAGATGCTGAAACGCCTAAAAGACGTGCTGTTGCCAGGAGGATGCATCGTATTCAACTCGGTAAGTGCGGAGAGCCAACAAGCATTCAAGGAGAGTGCTGTGCAGCTTGGGTTTACCTTAGAGTCCTCCATGCACATCGCCCTCAATGACTATAATCCAATAGAAATAATGAAAATCTGCCTATGAAAACAGCCATTGTCAGTATCAATCAGGCCAGTGCTTCTATCGCCAAAATCATCAAACAAGAACTGGATGCTAAGACCGTAGTCCGCACAAAGGTGGGGAGTGTATGGAACGAATACGATGCCTTTATCTTTATAGGTGCATTGGGCATCTGTGTACGCACCATAGCACCCTATATCAAAGACAAGCACACTGACCCCGCCGTGGTCTGCATAGACTCCAACGGGACGAACGTAATCTCCGTGCTCTCGGGTCATGTAGGCGGTGCCAATGAGCTTACCCAGCAGGTGGCCAGAATATTGGGAGCTACGCCTGTCATTACCACCCAGAGTGACAACAGCGGCCTCTGGGCACTCGATACCTTCGAGCGACGCTTCCATTGGGCTATCGCCAGCGATCTCTGGGATGACGATATGAACCGCATTATCTTCACATTTGTCAACCGTCAGCCTACCGCTCTGCTGCTCGATGTGCGCGACGAAGGCACAGACTATATGGAGCGTACGCTTCCGCCACATGTGACAATCGTAGATGACATCGCTGAAGTAACCCCCGACAGGTATAAGCTGCTCATCATCGTTTCTCCATTCATGCGCCGTGCCCCCGAGGGCATGCTCGAGCTACATTTCGTGCCCGCTGTGGCCACCATCGGTTTTGGGTTGGCCCATCAGGCAGAACCTGCAGAGGAGATTTATGACCAGATAGACGACGCTTTCGCTTCTCGTGGCATTCTGCCCTGTGCTAAGCGTTATTGTACCATAGATGTGAAAGCCGACGAGCCTTTTGTGCAAATCCTGCGCGAAGACTATCAGCAAGAGGTACGCTTCTTCACCGCCGAAGAGCTGGCGCAGGTTGAGGTTCCTACGCCCAGTCCTACGGTCTTGAAACACGTGGGAACGCCCAGCGTGTGTGAAGCTGCAGCTATCTTGGGGTCCAATCATGGCAAGCTGCTCATCCCCAAGATCAAAAGCGATAACTGGACAGCCGCCTTGGCCATAGACTATGCGCACCTACGTCTTCCCCAGAAAGGGCACATCGAGATTGTAGGGGCTGGCCCAGGCGATCCCAACCTGGTCTCTGTACGCGGACGTAAGATGCTGGAGAAGGCCGACCTCATCCTCTATGCAGGCAGTCTGGTGCCTAAGGAGCTCACTTATTGTGCTAAGTCAGGAGCCGTGGTGCGTTCATCGGCCAGCATGACCCTTGAGGAACAATGCGCCCTGATGAAGGAGTTCTACGATCAAGGTAAGTTCATCGTCCGTCTGCACACAGGCGACCCTTGCATATTCGGAGCCATTCAGGAGCAGATGGCCTTCTTCGACCGTGAAGGGATGGACTACCATATCACCCCAGGCATCTCATCATTCCTTGCTGCCGCCGCTGAGCTGCGCTCACAGTTCACCATCCCCGAGCGGGTGCAGACCATCATCCTCACCCGTGGCGAGGGGCGCACTCCGATGCCCGACAAGGAGAAACTACACCTACTGGCTCGCAGTCAAAGCACCATGTGTATTTTCCTCAGTGCTGCCATCGTAGAGGACGTGCAGCGCGAACTGCTGATGGAATATCCACCTGAGACCCCTGTGGCTGCCTGCTACCATCTCACATGGAAAGATCAGCGCATCTATCGCGGACAACTCAAGGATCTGGCCAAGATCGTGAAAGACAACCACCTCACGCTGACCACGATGCTGGTGGTGGGTGAAGCCATAGACAATCGTCATGGGCTCTCAGAACTCTATAGTAAGGACTTTAAACACCTATTCAGAAATTGATACTCATTCTCGGTGGCACCACAGAAGGCCGTATGGCGGTGAAGACGCTTGATGAAGCAGGTTCACCCTTCTACTACTCCACACGCAGTGAGGAGCAGGAGGTGGTGCTGCACCATGGGATGCGTATCAGCGGAGGTATGGATGCTCAGCAACTCACGGACTTCTGTAGGGAGCATTATATCTTGCTGATTGTCGATGCGGGACATCCATTCGCCGAGCAACTGCATCAGACCGTAGCCGATGTGGCACAGAGTCTCCAGTTGCCCGCTATCCGTGTGGAACGTATCTTCCCTCCCCATACATCCGACATCACTTGGTGTACCGACTATGATACTGCCCGTCAAGCCCTTCTCAGTGCCGGAGTGAAGCGCCTGCTGGCACTCACGGGCGTGCAGACTATCGGGAAACTAAAATCGCTCACCGATGAAGGGGTGGAATGCTTCTATCGCATCTTGCAACGCCAGAGTTCTCTGGATTTGGCCCATCGGCAGGGTATCACCGATGACCACCTCTGCTTCTACCAGATGGGCGATGCCGACAATCCGTTGGACAGCGAAGCCGATGAGCTGGTACTGATGCGGGAACTCCGCCCAGATGCCATCCTGACGAAAGAGAGCGGTAAGACGGGAGGATTCCAGCAGAAAGTAGAAGCTGCCCGCCAACTGGGTATCCGTGTCTTTGCCGTTTGCCGCCCCGCTACCCCCGCCTACTTCCATCGAGTCAACGGCCCATACGGTCTGCGCCGCATGGTAGAGAAGCTCCTACCCGACTTCTTCCCCCTGCACAGCGGACTCACCACCGGCACCTGCGCTACAGCCGCTGCCATAGCTGCTACAGAACGCCTATTCAGGCAGCAAAAGCCCACCGAAGTGCCCGTACTCCTGCCCAATGGGGAAACAATCTCTGTACCCGTAGCCTACGGAGAAGGATATGCCTATGTGATAAAAGACAGCGGTGACGATCCTGATATCACCAAGGGAATGGAAATCAGAGCGCAAGTCAGTCCGTCAGACCATTTTGAGATACGTGCCGGTGAAGGCATAGGCACCATCACCCTGCCCGGATTCGACTATCCACCTGGATCACCTGCCATCAACAAAGGCCCGCGCCAGATGCTGCGAGCCAACATCCGTGAGGAGGTCTGCATCACCCTATCCATCCCTGGTGGCAAAGAAATAGCCCATCGCACTTTCAATCCCCGTCTAGGCATTGAAGGTGGCATTTCCGTCATTGGTGTCAGTGGCATCATCATGCCCTTCTCACTCGATGGATTCATCAACTCCATACGAAAGTGTATGCAGGTGGCACGCGCCACAGGATGCGACCGTGTAGTCATCAACTCTGGTGCTAAGAGTGAGGGATATGTGAAAGCCTTTTACCCAGCACTTCCTCCACAGGTGTTTGTGGAATATGGCAACTTCATCGGCGAGACCATACAGGCCGCCCATGCCGAAGGTTTCCGCAAACTTACCTTAGGCATCATGATAGGTAAGGCGGTAAAGCTCGCCGCAGGACATCTGGACACCCACAGCAAACATGTGGTGATGGACACCGTTTTCATCCGCTCACTGGCTGCCGAAGCAGGCTGCCCTGAGAAAGTACTATCTGCCATAGACTCTCTGAATATGGCAAGAGACCTCTGGAAACTCATTCCAGAGGCCTCTCTCCCAGCGTTCGTACAGTTGCTCATCCACCACTGCCACGCCGTCTGTGCCCCCCTCTTCCCCGACGGCAATCTCGAGGTGCTGCTCATCAGCGAGAAGGGACAAATCTATCAGTTAGAATAGTCCATAGATACGTAGTTGGCCACTGTCCACACATAGCCGCCCTGCAGGTTCACCTCTGTGTGGCTCTGGGTGCCGCTCATGTCCAGATCTTTCATAGTGTGGCCGATGCCCTGCCCTGTGAGTTTCAGGAAGCTCTCTTTCTGTGTCCACCGCTTGATGAACTCCACGTCGGGGCGCTCAGCCTGCATCACTTCTTGCAGGTCGGCCTCGCTCAGCACATAGGCGGCCAGCAAGGGTTTATAGGAGCGTATGCTCTCTATGTCGATGCCCACGGGGCTGTGGCTCACTGCGCAAGCCACCGCCTGTCTGCAGTGACTCAAGCTGAAGTGTATGTCGGGGTATGCCTTGAGGTAAGGTTTTCCGTGCTCCCCGAAGGCCAGCTCTGGCGGTTCGGTGATGCCGTATTCCTCTTGCAGGGCACGTTGCAGGAGCCTGTAGGCGGCCACCGACTGCCGTTGTCCTGCTTCGAACTTATAGCTCAAAGCCTTCTCTCGGCGCTGTGCAGAAACTTCTGTCAGTGCCTGCTGCAGGTCCATTTCTTCTATGTGGTCATCGATGTATATCACTGGCGGTGCCTTGCATTTTGGTTTCAAAGTGTAAAGATATAAAAAAATAATATATTCTTGATATTTCTTTTTATTTCTTTTGCTTATTCATTTCTTTCGTCGCGAAACGAAAGAAACGAATCAAAGAAAGGTTCGCCGACTGCATTTTCTCCGCTAAGAATGGCTCTCGTTTTACTGGCATGAACATTGGCTGCATTCGGCATAGCTCAAGCTAGCTTGGCTCTGCTCTCATTTGCACAATGTTTGCCTAAAGCGCGAAAACTCGCAAGCTACGCTTGCTCAAACAGCCCGCGCTTTTTAACGGAAAACGCTCCCCATTCTCTTAACGCTCCAAAAATGAGGTCG
>CADALZ010000041.1:0-33212 GCA_902788865.1 uncultured Bacteroidales bacterium
AATTCGGTGAATTCGTGGTTTAAAAATCTGTATTATGAAAAAGAAAGAAATCATCAAGTATGGCATACAGCTACTGATAGCCATACTCACGGCGATAGGTACATCGCTGGGCGTGACATCTTGCATGTCGATGCTCTGAACGGCACTTAGTGGAAACCTAAAGGAAAAAGCCCAATGCGCCCGATGAAGCGGCATTGGGCTTTGTAGTTTCAAAGCATCGGAGCCTTAGCGGCGTTGCTGCTGCGGAGCAGCTTGTCCGCCTGGTGCCCCACCCTGCTGGCCGCCTGCTCCGCCAGGAGTGATAGGGGTGAACATGCGCACTTGGCGATTGCCCAGGCCATACTTCTCACGCAGGGCAGCGGCCTCTTGCATGGCTGGGGAGCTGTGGTAGCGATTCAGGGCAGCTTGGTCTTCCCAAGTGTCGATGAGGAGCACGCCTTCTGGGTCGTTGGCTGGGAAAAAATACTCGTAGCCGATGCAGCCCTCTACGGCACGGATGCGGTCGGCTATGCCGCTCTTCTCCATCTCTTCTACGTACTTACGGGCGGCACCGTTCTCGCCTGTATAGCGGATGTTGATCACGAGCTGTGCGCTGGCATCGATGGATGTGAACAGGCACAGAACTAAAGCAAATGCAAAAAATAATTTCGTCTTCATGTGTGGTTGCTTCTTAATGGGTTCAACATATTGTTTTATCGATGGCAAAGTTACAACGTATAGCCCACCCTGCTGTATAAAAAATCAAGGGAGTGTGTATCGATTTTACGGATTCACCGCAATCTTGCCTCTGCCCAGTGCCTGCACGATGGCTGCAAACTCCTCGGCTGTGGCGCAGGGCTGCAGGCTGCGGGAGCGCATCTTCTGGCGGGCGTTATAGACGGTCTGCGCAGAGAGGTGGAGCAGCTCGGCTATCTTCACGCTGCTGCTGATGCCCAGCCACACGAGGGCGTAGATGCGCAGCTCGGTATTCAGGCCGTTCTTCGGGGTGGCGAGGGGTTCGTCATCGCCCAGCAGCGTCTGGAAATCGGCCACGAAGTCGGGATAGATGGATAGGAAGGTGGCATCGAAGGTCTTGTTGAGTTCCTTCACCTCGACGCGCGTCTTGCTGTTGTCGGCCCGTGTCTGGCGCAGCACGTCTTCTACCTGCCCTGCCTTGATCTTACGATTGATGTCCTGACGGAAGCTGTCGAGCTTGTTGATGTACTCGGAGCAGGTGGAGAACAGGGAGCCGATGTACTGCTCCTTGATGTAGTTGGCAGCACCCAACTGCCGATTGACCTCGCTGACCTGCACATTGCTCTCCTGCAGCTGGCGCTGGGTCTCTGTGAGGCGCGTGATGCTCTCACTGAGCTGGGCATTAGACTCGCTGAGGGCCGTCTGCTGCCGGCGCTGGCGGCGCAGGGAGCGCACCAGCAGGAAGAGGGCGGCAAGCAGCACCACGAGCAGGGCCACAAGGGCGTAGAGGTAGTGGCGCGTGAGGCGCTGCTGGCGCTCTGTGAGGCGCTGGGTGGCGCTGTAGATCTGCTCCATGTATTGGCCCATCTGCGAGGAGCGCACATTGTCGGGGTATTCTTGCTGCACCTGCATGATGTAGTCCATATAGCGGTAGGCACGGGTTACGTCGTCTTGCTCTATGAGGTATGAGATGAGCGATAGCAGGGCGCTGTGGTCGCGATTGATGAAGCAGATATTATCGGCAGCAGAGCGACAGAGGTACTCCATCCAGCGGTCTTGATCGCCAGCCGTCCGGTAATTGTTGGCCGCCATCACGGCCGACCGTCCGCTGAGCTGGCTCTGCTCCTGATGCTGGCGTTGGTAGATCTGCGTGATGGTGGAGATGAGCCGTTCGTTGCGGTCGGGCTCCTGGTAGGTGAAGAACATCGACCAGTACTGAGCCATTTCATCGCCATAGGGGGCGTATTTCTTCAGGCTGTCTGTGAGCTGCGTAGAGAGCTGTGAGGAGGTGCCAGAGAGTCTGGACTTCTGCGTCTCTTGGAAGATAAGCATGGAGTAATAGGTGCCTTTCTGTCCATCAGTCAGCTCTTGGGGCTTGATGACGTTCAGGTCATCTTCACCTCTAGTGAGCAGGCCTATCTGGGTGTAGAGATTGCCGCGTGAGAGCAGCACCTCGTTCTTCCAGTCGGCTCGCTGGTATTTCTCTGCAAGGGCATCTTTCTGGTTGAGGTAATGGAGGGCAGAGTCACTGTTGAGGTAGTAGAACTTCTGTGAAAGCAGGTCGCACAGCACGTAGCGCTGCTCATCGCTGCCCGTGGTGCGGAGCTGGCTGCGCAGCACGCTGATCTGCTCTTCAAGCTGGGCCACGTATTCATGCTGATGCACCAGCGCAGAATCTACCATCGCCAAGTAGGGCTGGTACTTGGCTGGCACGTCGGCCACTGCACGCAGGGCCATGAAGAAGATAAGTATATAGGTTAAAAAAAGTCTCATATTCCTGACTTGTGCTTTTCATTCATGCGCAAAGTTACGCACTTTTGTGAAATAGTCAAGAATATGAGACAAAAAAAGACATTGAGGAGCCAAAAAGCCTCAGTGTATAAATGGCATTCCCTCAAGCGTGACCAGAACCGTCGAACAGCACCTTCCCATCAGCCAGACTATCAGAAGTGACGGTCACCTCAATGCGTGCATCAGGGCTATCTGGACGGACGATAATCAGCGCTTTCCCCTGCCAAGTCTTAGGAGAGTGTGAGCGGAAAGAGTTCATGTCGTCTGGCGCGCCATTGCCAGCGGATACGAAAGTGGCACCTTGAATACTGAAGTGCAACTGGAAGGATTCTGGAACTACCACCCCACGATCATCTATGACCTCTGCCTTCAGGAAGAACAAGCCATTGTCTGCATTGTAGCGCTCACGCAGCAGGCGCACGGAGGCTGGTTTGCCAGGAGTCTGAAGTACACGGCTCTCCACCTCGTGGCCCTGTGCATCCAGTGAAATGGCTACAATCTTTCCTGGCTGATATTCCACGTTCTCAAAGAGGGCAATGTGTTCTTCTGATGTGGGCTGAACACCTACCACCTCTCCATTAACCACAAGACGCACCTGTGGCTGCTTAGTGAACACGCGCACTTGGAGAGCTTCACCCTCATGGCCAGGCCAGTACCACTGTGCCTGCTCTTGCGGCCAACCCCAAAGCCCGATGGTCTCGGTCATACCTGCAGGAATAGGTTCGTGAACAAGAATTTCCAAGCCACTCACGTCCCACAGCACATCACGATAGCGGCCTTGTGGCTTCTTGTCACCTATCAGGTCTATGTCACCACAAAAATTGGTATAAGTAGTGGGGAACTCTGGTCCCAACCTGTCTGGGAACTGCCACTGCATAGCAGGGTTCATGCCTTCTTGCGGGCCTCTTGAAGTCTGGAATTGAGGCATGCCGCCTTGAGGCTGGTCTGCTGGCACGTAGCGTCCGCCACCCATGCCTGCCTCTCCCAGATGGTCGAGTGCCGTCCATACAAAGTCGCCTATGACGTATGGTTTCTCCACGACATCTTTCCAATAGGTAAAGGCCTGCTTAGGATAGGACTCCGTGCCTATGATGACGCGCTCTGGATATTTCTGATGATCACTTTCATAGTAATGAGTGAGGTAGTTGTAACCAGCTATGTCCAGATGCTCGAAGGTCTTCTCCGAGTGATCCCAATCTATGTGAATATAGGCACTGGTGACACCTTGCGTCACAGGACGGGTGGCATCTAGGTCACGCACCTTTGCAGTAAGCATCTTCCCTATGCGCGAAGCATCTGCCACACTCCAGTTGGGTATCTCATTGCCTATGCTCCACATCACTATAGAAGGATGGTTGCGGTCGCGCAGAAGCATATCTGTAAGGTCTTGCTCCCAACATGCGGTAAAAAACTGTGCATAGTCATCTACATTTTTAGGCTGTTCCCACATATCCGTGAATTCATCCATCACAAGCAGTCCGAGTTCATCGCAAGCATCAAGAAAGTGCTTCGATGGAGGATTATGGGCACAGCGTACAGCATTGAAACCACTGTCCTTGAGCTGACGTACACGACGATACTCGGCCGCCCGATAGGCAGCTGCCCCTAAGAGCCCATTGTCGTGGTGTACACATCCACCTCGCAACAACAGTGGTTTGCCATTGAGCTTGAAGCCTTCGGAGGCATTGACCTCGATAGTACGAATGCCAAAGCGAGTCTCATCCACATCCGTTTGGCTGCCATTCTCGAGTAAGGCGACCTCTGCCGTGTAGAGCACTGGGCTTTCTGGAGACCATAGCTTGGGGGAAACGACGGTGAGATCTATGCCTTCCACTTGGCTACTCTGGGGCATGAGGCTGACCGCATTCGTGCCTGTCGCCACTTCATTTCCTGCGGCATCTTTGATCCTGACCTGCAGCTGAAAGGCTGCAGCCTTTGACCGGTCGTTGCATACATTCACCTCCAAGTGTACCTGAGCCTGCTCAGCATCCACTCTTGGAGTAGTGACATACGTTCCCCATTGCGCCAGATGCAGGGGATCTGTCACGACCAGCTCTACATCCCTATAAAGGCCGGAACCACTATACCAACGGCTGTTCTTACCATAGTTCACCACACGCACAGCCAGCACATTGTCTGTACCTACAGGGTTCAGCAAGTCTGTAACATCGAAGGCAAATGGCGTATATCCATTCTTGTGCGACGATGCTGGCTTACCATTCACCCACACATCTGTCTGCATATAGGCTCCATCGAAAACCAGCGAAACTCTTTTCCCTGCTTCGGAGCTGTCGAGCTTGAAGGTCTTACGATACCAACCTGTGCCACCTGGCAGATAGCCCACAGAGCGTCCGCCTTTCGTTTCACGGGAGAAAGGGCCTAAAGTATTGGCTGTAGCCGGTAGTGGCTCCAAACTATAATCATGCGGCAGACTTACAGTCTTCCATGCTGAGACATCATACGTCATTGCCTCTGCTCCTATCAGAGAATCACGCACAAAGGCCCAATCTGTATTTAATGGCTGGTAGCGCTGAGCTATGGATTCTTCCGTCCAGACAATCAACAACCATACAGCCAATGCCAGTATCTTATTTCTCATTCTTTTGTGAAATAGTCAAGAATATGAGACAAATAATTTATGTTTACGTCATCGATAGCTCAACTCCTGGACAGGAGGAGTGACAATATCAGTTGCCATGATAGATGAGCTTCTTGGTCTGCACGTCGCGTGAGTACATCTTGAAGAAGTCCCACATGAGCTGTGCCGTAGGCTTGAAGTTCCAGTGGCCATAGTCCATGACTGCCACGCATCTGATCAATGGTTTGCCATCCTTTACGAGATCTCCCACCTCCATGGTGATGCCTTCGCCCTTGGCTGTCTTCACGGCATGTCTGTTCTCCAGTTTCATTCCGAATACAGGATCCACATTGAAGTCGAGGTCAGTCACTACAGGAAGATTGTTGATGGTCTCATAGATATTCCATGCGTTGAGGTAACTGTTGCCCTTCCAGTTGTCTGGAGTGATGAATGGCACGGTGGTATCAGCTGTACCAGCGATGGAGAAGTATGGCATCTCCACATAGCCACGCATCTGCTTGGCAGCATTGGTGAAAGAGTCGAAATTAGAATAGATGCTGGCTCCATGTCCACCAAAGATGGCTCCAGAATGGCCACCTACGGCTGTAAATACAAAGGATTTACGGATGCCGAGGGCAGATGCTGTCATCGAACCTGCAGACAAACCTTCTGCATAGACTCTGGACTGATCAAGTTGAGGATACTTATCGAACAATTTGTAGAGCGTGGTCTCGATGCCATCATGACCCATAGCCTGAGCAATCTGGCTGCCCTGCCACTCCATTTCTACAACGAAGAAACGCTCCTTGCCTGCGACCTCGATAAATCCTGATGTCTCTGCCTGAGTACGAGGATCATTAGCATTTCCATGCAGAAGCACCATTACAGGCACGCTGCCTGCAGGAACTTTGGAAGCATCCATCAGCTCGTTTGGCCAGTACTCGTACCAAAGGGTTGGGAGTGGTTCAGGGGCATTGCCGTTGCCTCTGGGGGCTCCACCAAACTGCGACTGTGGTTTATCTTCTACCACGATGCGGGTAATGTTGAGGTCTTCCCAAATGGTATATGGCTCAAGCTCGTTTACTCCGTACTCACCCATTTTACCACCTTGATAGTGGGTGTGCTTATAGTTGTTGTAACGATAGGCTTTGCTGAGCACCTTTTTCCAAGCATCAGCGAAGAGTTCTTTCAGTGATGGCGACGTAGCATTCACCACTACCTGAAGCAGGGGCTCTACGGCTTTGAGGGAAGCGTTGAGTGCCTCATACTCTGCAGCCACCTTCTTGGCATTCTTGCCTGCCACGTAAGCTGGTACGCCAGGATAATTGCCTTTCAGGGACTTGGAATAGGGCTTTCCGTCGAAGGTGAGAATGCCTGCGATATAGCCTGCTGCCTTAGGGGCTACATAGGCATTGACGAATGTAGCACCTTCACCCAGACCAATGACTTTAGCATTGCCTGTGCGTGAGGCATTGAACACTTCTTCGAACACGTCATAGTCGGAAGCGGCATATTTCGACTTGGTAGGATTGATCACATAGAAACTGGCGTGATGCTCGTCAATGACGCTCTGCATGCCAAGTTGCTCGATCAGTGCTTTTGCTCCGTTCTCGTCAAGCTTGGTATCTGGATAGATAAAGAAGGACGGAGCGTTGTTTGAGGAGCGTCCCTGTGCGGAGCGTGACCCAAAGCCTGCACGAACAGAATAGACCACAGAGGCAGGAAGTTGGGGAGCCTCGAAGAATGGTGTCTGGCCTGGTTGGGCTGCCTGCCCTCTCTGTGCAGGGGCAGTGCCCTGGGCGAACGATGATACAGCAATCATAATAATCGCTGCGATAGCTAATAATTTCTTCATATCCTATTATTTTTACTTTAATAATATACTATTATAACTATTTATAATTCTCGATTTTCACAGGGCCCAGCAAGCCAGCTGGCTGCAGAGGCTCGCTGCCATCGAAGCCGCGGGCGTCTGTCCAGCCCACACGGGTGGTACCTGGCTGCTCATCGCCTATGAGACGGTTCACCCAGACATTGGCCACACGCACCAGAAGGACGTTCTGCCCTGCCCTCACGGCCTTAGTGATATCGACTCTGTAGGGCTCTTTCCAAGCAGCGCCACAATACTCTCCGTTGACATAGACTTCTGCCAGATCGGCCACACGCCCTAAGTCGAGTATGGTCTTCTCTGCGGCTTCGGCCTCGAAGGTCTTGGTGTAGTCGGCTATGCCTGAGAAGTACTTGATGCCTTCATCTTCAGAGTCGGTATAGCTGCCCAAAGCAGGGAACTCGGCTGTAGCTGGAGCACCACGCTTCTCTTGGAAAGCTACGCTCCAAGGACCTTCAAGCGCTGTCTCGCTCTTCTGCAGGGCAGCAGGAACGGTATAGGCATCGGCTGCCCGGCCTGCAAAGACCACGAACACAGCATCGTCTGGCACCAGATTCAGCGTCACCTCTGTGCGCCCGTCTTTCTGGGCGTAGGTCACTTCTTCCTGCACACCGTTGTCTGGGTGCCAGAGCATAGGCTTCAGGCCACTGACGCGGAAGGAAAGGGTGACGGTCTGATAGTCGCGTGCGGGCTTGTTTACCCAGTAGATCTCCGTACCTGGCAGAGTGCGGTGGAGGAACTTATAGCCTTCTGGCAGGGTGACATCCTGAGCCACACCAGCCGCACTGAGGAGCTGGGAAAGCTCTTTGGTCTCTACCACATTCTTACGACCGCTGTCCCAAATATCTGCCACCAGAGATTGGAACTCTGCAGCATCATCTGTGAGGGAGGCCGAACGCGTAGGACGCACACCTCCTACCCAAGCACCAGCCTTCACCAGCGCAGCAATCTTACGCAGCACGGGCACAGACATCACATCGACGTTGCGATCCATCCAGAGCACCTTGTAGGCGGTGCCGCCTGTAGAGACGAGCTGACCTTTATTATAAGAAATGTGGTTCAGCAGTCCGTCGGGATTGAGGTAGTCCCACTGATAGCCAGCAGGGATAGCGGGAGCACGATTGAAGACGGAGGTGACATTACCATCCTCACCATAGTAGTAGAGGATATCTGCCACATTCTTACCTGCCTGCAGCATGAAGCTGCTGCGTGACATATAGTCGGCCCAGATGCCTGCCAATGGTGCCCAACTGTCGTGGCGATTGAACCATTGCCCTATGCCTCCGAGTGACATACCTGGCACGTGAACATCATCAGGCTGATGGGCACTCTCGTGGATGACGAAGCGATTGATACCGTTGGAGAGCTCACGATCGGCCACATACTTCAGATTGCCTGGATAGTAGGAATAGGACTTGCCTCCTCCACCTGGAGCCGTCATAGACTCTGCAGCAGCGATGTTCTGTCCGTAGATGTGTGCCACAGAGGCAGATTCCTTATCGTCAGCATCATAGACACTCATATCTGGCTGTCCGTCGGGACCCACTGGCACCCAAGGGGCAGTGACCCACATGGCACTCATAGGTACTTCTGCAGTAGCCTTGAGGTCCATACCGTCGCCCACATAGGCACGTCCGCCTTCGTGGCTCTCTGTATAGCGTCCCTTCATGCCATATTCTTCCTTGGCAATCTTGGAAAGCAGGGTGTAGTTATCTGCTATCAGCTCGCCAATGGTGGCGCGCCAATCGAAGAGGAAGGCATCGCTCTGTGCAGGAGAGCCTATCACCTCGCCTGCAAGCACGGGGAGCCAGGTCTTGAGGTCGTATCCTCTGCGTGACTGGAACTCCTGGAACATGGCTGGGGTCCACGTTTCGCACTCTGCCTCGTAGCTGTCGGTGAGCACATACTGTATGCCTCGCTGACCCATCAGTCCGCCAGAGGCTTTCTTATACATATCAAGGTAGGTGTGGAAATAGCGGGTCCAGGCCTCTGGGTCGAGCTTATCGACCTCCAAGCCTGTGGCTTCTACTGGGGCTGGGTGGTTCTGCTTGCCTGTGAGTGACCATCCGAAGCGGAGAATCTTCCACTCGCCCTCTGGGGCATTCCACGTGAGCTTGCCATTCTGGTAGTAGGAAGTCACATCTACCACATCGTCAGCTGAAGGGAAGGTCTCACCTTCTACCACTAGCGTAGGCACTGCGGTGAGGTTGGAAGCCGATGAGAAAGCGGCCTTATCCTCGAAACGGTTTACCATAGAATAAGGATAGAGCTCCAGCTCTGCTATCATGGTGCCTGCAGGAGGGGCTGAAGGGCCGCCACCCATACCGAATAAGCCTCCGCCTGCAGGGCGAGGATTGGCCACACGCACACGGAAATATTTAGCGGTAGTGGCGGGTACGCTGAGGGTGACTTGCGCCACGCTGCCTCCACGCACGTCGCAGACGGTGGTGAAGGTCTGGCCATCATTGCTGGCTTCGAGCTGGGTGGTAGCAGGGCCTCCGCCAAAGCCTCCGCCACCAGCGCCCACCATCTTGATGGACTTGATGGTGACTGGCTCTGGGTATTCAAACTGTATCCAAGCGAAGCCTGCCTTATCGTCGCGAGGGAGCATCACAGCATCGGCGATGCTGCCGTTGGTGAGCTGCTCCAGGGTGAAACGACCTCCGCTGGAGGTGACCTTAGCCTCCATCTGTGCGGACGTCTGTCTGCCAGAGGGCTGCTTCACGGCTATCACGGCGATATCTTCGTAATACTCATAGTCTGTACCTGCGGCACCACGGCCTGCAGGAGCACCATCGAGGAAGGCGCCAGTGGTATGGGGCGGCTCAGGGAGCGTCATATCAACGGCACCAGAGGCGTAGGCCTGGCTCCAGACCAACTTCTTCATAGCGTCTTTCTCACTCACCCAAGGGCCACCTGTAGAGCTCCAACCTGGGGCAGAGGCCACGGTGAACTCCAAACCTAAGGAATCGGCTACCTTCACAGCATAGGCGAAAGCATCTTGCCAGCCCTCGTCCATATATATGAGGCGCTTCTCCACTATGGTGGGGGTACCAAGTGCAGCGTCAAAATTGTGTACGCCACCCTGACGGGTGTCTTTCATCCATTGTAGATCCTTCAGGATGCCATCCTTCGTGATGTTGCCATTCATCCAGTGCCACCACACACGGTTGCGGGCACTCAGAGGTGGATTCTCCCACCCTTTCTGAAGGTCGTCCAGAGAGTCTTGAGGTGCGCTGCAAGAGCATGCTATCAACAGCGCTGCGGCTACGGATACTAATTTTCTTACCATCATAAGTCTATACATTATTTTTATTGTCTGCTTTGATTGCCTACACAAAAGTACACCATATTATGTATCTGTGCAAGGGTAAGTAAGGAAAGGGCATCAGAATAGTAAGCCTGATAATACCTAATGTCCTAATTATCAGTGGGTATGGAAATTTCTTTAGTAAATAGGCCTACTGCCGTTTATCGGCGTAGGTATAGTCGGCATAAAGGCTGCGAGGAAAGGTGAAGAGGTCGTCGCTGATGCCTCCGTGATGGAAGTCGGTAATCTTGATGGTGGTAGAGAAGATGAACAGCTTCACGCGCACGGCCTCGGGATAGCCTTTGGCCTTCAGGGTGATGACGAGCTGACTGCCTTCGTCGCGGGCAGCGTAGGTGTAGTTGTCGGGCACGAAGGTGAACTTGGTGGCGTACTTGTCGCGCTTCTCGTCTGTGGCTCCATAGATCACCACCTCTTTCTTCTTGCGCTCCACACGCGTGTAGGTGCTGCCATCGTTCCAGGCGATGTATTTCTCATCGATGAACTTGCTTTTCTGGTTCTTGTACCAGATGGTGCCTTCTGTCTTGTAGATGCCTATGATATTGACGGCATAGTGCAGCGAGCAGCCTTCGGAGCCGAAGACCATATCGTATTTCTCATCGAACAGCCGACGGGCTTGCTCTGGGGTATAGGTCTGCGCATAGGTAAGGGCTGTGAGCAGGCAGAGCAGCAAAGATATAGTGACTTTTCTCATTCTGAATCTAAAAGCGTTTTTCGTTTGGCGCCGCAAAAATAGGGAAAGTGGCATTGGGACGCAAATTTTTTAAAGATAATTGAACTTTTTTCCTTAACTTTGCATGTAGTTTAGTAACTCAAGTTTCGCAAGTATGCTAGCATCCTGAAGGCAATGCCCCAGAGGGGCTTAATAGGGTAGCCAGCCATGTCAGTGGCTGGTAATATGGATGCTATAGAGAAACAGCGTGCCGTAGGTACGTAATAAATATAGGTGGCGTACCTAAAGGCACGCATTCTATGGCCGCTATTTATCCAGCCATTGACATGGCTGGCTACCCTATTAGATGCCTATGGCATCACCTTGGATTTTTGCATTTTGCATATTTGCATATTTTATTTTTTTAATTTTACGGCGTAGCCGTATAAGTGCCTACGGCATCACCTGCGAAACTTGAGTTTTTGTAATATTGATGAAAATGATAAAGGTAGTTTTACTTTTTATGGTGCTGGTGGCGCTGGCTGCCTGCCAAAGCAAACAGGCGGCAAGCCCTGTCTCTGAAGGCATTGCTGAGAGTGACGAACAGACAAGCTACACAACGGCGATAGATCGCTATCTGGTGGGCATAGGGAAGGAATATACCGCGGGTGAGCACTGCGTGCCTGCGCGCAGCATCGTGGCTGTGGACGAGCAGGACAAGTCGGATATCAAGGTGTGGGGCGACTTCTGGGTATTCAACTACAACCTGGTGGGCGATACGTTGAAGTGTGTCTCTGGGGGCAGTCATCCGGGGCTGATGCACATCTGCCAGACGGCCAACGGCTACGAGGTGACGGGCTTCGACCGGGTGGAGGATGGTGCATCGTATCTGCCTAGTGCGCAGCGGATTTTCGGAGAGAAGTATGAGGCGTTTCATGCCATCAACAGCAATGCGGAGGAACGCGAGGTGGTGAGGGCGAAGATGCTATCGGACTATGTGAAGGCGCATCAGCTCAAGGCGACCTTGTATCAAGACTATGGTTGGCCTGCGCAGAAGCTGCCTTAACCTCTCTACCTCTTTTTCTTCCCCAGCCAGCAACCAGTGATGGTGATTCCAGAGGGGAGCAACCTCTGGTTTATGCTGTGCCACGCGCTATTCTGCACGGTGGGCATGTATCTGCTGCAGATTCAGGCATTGAAGCGTCTCTCTGCCTTCACCGTGAATCTGACGTACAACCTGGAACCGTGCTACACGATAGTGTTGGCGTTCTTGATTTTTGGTGAAGGCAGGGAGATCAACTTCTCATTCTACATAGGCATAGCCCTGATATTGCTCAGTGTGCTGCTGCAGACGCTGCGGGCTATCAAAGCTCCAGCGGCACCACAACCTTAAGGCCGAAATTGCGCCCCATGTTGAACACGCCACGACGGAGGGTGCGCTCATTCATAGCGGCATACTTCAGCCTGCTGAGGTGGCTCTGGTAGGCCGCATTGGTGAGGTTGGTGCCCGTGAGGAAGACGGAGAACAGGGTACGCCCTCTGTGCACCACATCTACGCCTGCAGAGGCATTGAGCAGCGTGTAGGCTGGCGTGGCTGTCTCTGTGCCGCCCACCCCATAGAAATGGTTCTGACGGAAGTGGTGCTCTATGCCCACAGACACGTAGAGATTGTTCAGCGTCTGGCCATCGCGGATGATGTCGTAGCGCAGGTCGGACGTCCAGCGTGGGGCAGGTGTCATAGGCAGATACTTCGCATCGCCCGTCTGGTGCAGGCGTGTGGCATTGACGTAGGAGAAGGTGTTCTGAAAGTGCAGAGGCTCCACAGGGTGGATATCCGCCAGCACCTCCCCACCCCACAGGCGGGCATCACTCCCCTTGTTCTGATAGACTTCTTCGCCATCCAGAATCATGCCTTCGAGCTTCTCCAAGAAGATATAGTTGTCTATATGGTTGGCAAAGAGTGAGAGTTGGGCAGAGAAAACTTTAGAGGAATAGTCTATGCCCAGATCGCCCTGCCAACTATATTCGGGCTTCAGGTCGTGATTGCCCAGCTCGTAGCGGAAGGTACCCTCGTGCACACCATTGGCCCCCAGCTCACTGATGTTGGGCGCACGGAAGCCGCGCGAGAGGTTCAGGCGCAGGTTCAGCCCATCTGCCACATTGTAGATGGCACCAAGGCTGCCCGTGAGTCCGTCGAAGTCACGACTGAAGTCCTCGAAGCGCTCTTCTCCCTCGTCCATCAGGGCATAGCTATGCAGGTGACGACGGTCGTAGCGCAGTCCGCCACTCAGCGTGAGACGGCCCAGACTGCGAGTCACAGAGGCAAAGGCACCGATGTCGAAGAGGCGATAGTCTGGAATGAGGAACTCCTCGCCCTGGTTCTCGGAGTGCTGCCACATGCCAGAGATGCCCGTGGCAAACTTCCACCCGCCTCTGTCTGGCGAGAGGTAGTGAACATCGTAGTTCACGGTATGCAGGTGAAGCTGAAGTCCAGCCTCGTCTGGGGCTTCTACCTCCTCGTATTCCTCGCGTCGATTCTGCTGGTAGCCCACCACGGCCTTGAGTGTGCCATCGCCCACCACGAAGGAGTTTTCAGACACAGCCTTGTAGTGGTACACCTGCTGATAGGGCATGGGGTGAGCGTAGGAGTGGAAATCGTCTGAGGTAGCCCGCACTTCGTCTGGCTCGCCATCTATCAGCACTGGCTTCACGAAGGCACCTGTCTCATCGCGCTCGCCCTCTATGATGCCTGGCGTGGTGTGATAGGCAGAGAGCTTGAGGTGTGAGAAACCCCAACTGCGATTGAGGCCCAGCATGCCAGAGAGGGCGCGCTCACGGAACTGCGAGCCATAGACGTAGCCATCGTACTTGTTCTTATAGGCATGGGCCATCTTCTGGCTCCAGCGCACGTCCCACACCACATTATTCTTATTGCCTGCAAAGTTGAGCGTATAGTCGAAGAGGCCATTGTTGGTCTGGTATTCTGCCCCAGCATTGGCATGCATGTGTCCCAGAGGCAGCAGAGGCTCGTCATGCAGTATGAGCACGCCTGCCAAGGCATCAGAGCCATACATCAAGCTGGCAGGGCCCTTCAGGATTTCTACAGACCCTACAGACTGCCCATCGACCTCTATGCCGTGCTCATCGCCCCACTGCTGGCCTTCCTGACGCACGCCATCGTTCACCACCACGATGCGATTGTAGCCCATGCCTCTGATCACTGGCTTGGAGATGCCGCTGCCTGTGGTGATCTGCGCCACGCCTGGCTCGTGGGCTATAGCGTCTATGAGGTTGGTAGAGGATGTTTCCTGCAGGAAACGGGTGCTGAGCACAGATACAGGTGTAGGCGATTTCTCTGCCAACGCGCTGCCTGTGAGGCCCGTCACCACCACCTCTCCCAACATGGCATTGTTTTCTCGCAGCACAAAGTCGAGGATGCTGGTGGTGCGCAGATCTACCTCCTGAATGACGGTCTGATGTCCCACGTAGCTCACCTGTATGGTGGTCTTGATGGCTGGCAGATCATCTATGGTGTAAATGCCTTCTTGGTTGGTCACTGTCCCTACTCTAAGCGTTGGGAAATAAATACTCGCTCCTACCACGCTACTTCCATCTACAGCGTCGGTAATGGTTCCACGTAGTGAAGCTTTGTCCACTGGCGGATTGGCTGTCACTCCCACGCACAGGCATAGGAATGACAACAACAAATATAATTGTTTCATTCTTATTTTCTTTTTGGGTTATCACTATCTTTCCTTATAATCTCATAACTCAAGTCTCGCAAGTGATGCAAAGTCCACACTCATAATCCCTCCCCCATTGGGGGAGGTTAGGAGAGGAAAAGCGTCCTGCATAGGATGAGTGCGATGCTATGTGAAAGCCCTCACCTTACCTCTCCCAAGGGAGAGGGATTGGATAGGAGATCTCTCCCCAAAAGTAATTTGCTCACTTGCAGAACTTGAATCTCATAAGAAGTCAGAATGCGTAGGGAGGAGCACGGGTGGATTTATAGCCGCTGCCTTCGTAGCTCAGCAGACGGACGGATGAAATACGGATGATGGTCACAAGGTGCTGACAAGCCAGCACTGCAACAACGGAAAGCGTGAGGTAGGAAAGTGTGAGGAACTGGCAGAGCACGCAGGTGTCCACATGCAATGTGCCGCCTGTGAGATGTCCAGCATGGTGGGTATGGCTGGCACAATCTACACACTCCACGCTGAAGTCTGCCACCTCCATATGTACGTGGAGGGATGAGAGCACCAGCATAGGCACGAATACGGCCAGCATCAGCCACGATGTGATATGTCTTTTCCTATCTATCGCCATTTTAGCTGCAAAAATAGCACAAGTATTCCAACTACACAAACTAATTAAGATTTTTTTGGAAGTGAGAAAGTTTCTATGTGATGCTGTGAGACCGTGAGACCCTGAGACCCTGAGACATAAAAAATCCCTCCCTTGCAGGAAGCAAAGGAGGGAGTGGATTATTCAACTATGCTATGTAATCAACGGGCTGCACCTGGGAACTGACCACCAGCAGGACGCTGGTTGGCACGTGCCTTTTCACGCTCTTTCTCACGAGCCTTGTCGCCCTTCTGATAAGCCTTGAACTGATCTTTGGTCATCATCTCCTTCAGACCATTGTCAAATTCCTTCTTGGCGTCGTTGTATTCCTTGATCTGCGTACGGATACGCTCCAGCATCTCGCTGTTGCCACCGCCAGCACCACCGCGCATGCCGCCGCCCATCATGGCGCCGCCACCGCCGCCCATGCCGCCGCCCATGTCACCACCGCCACCTCCGGCTCCGCCAGAAGGGATGGCTCCTGCACGACCACCAGCAGCTGTGCCTCCACCACCTGTGGATGGCAGACTGGGCTTGCCTTTGCTCAGCACATCGAAATACTTAGTATAGAGGTCTTTCACTTTTCCTTGAGTAGCTGCATCCAGGCCACCGGCATCTTCAGAAACCTCATTGACGCGTGTCTGAATCATCTCTGCTTTCTGCTCTTCAGTGAGTTCTGGAGCCTGAGGGCGCTGACCGCCTCTGCCCTGCCCTTGGCCTGCGCCTTGGGGCATCTGTGCCATTCCTGCCACCGTCAGGCATAGGAATATTGCCATTGCTAAAAGTTTTTTCTTCATAATCATTAGTATTAAAGAGGTTATTTATTTGGTTATTAGACTGCTAAGATAATGAAAAGTTTAATCTCTTTTTCAAAAAAAAGAGAAATAAAGAAAAATTTTTTTCTTCATTCTTCATATCAATAATTGCTTGTTCTTTTGCATGACGCTGCTTTTTTCGGCTTGCCAGCCGAAGGTTACTCATTCTTTTCTTCGGCTCGGCCCGAAGAAAAGAACCAAAAGAAGAGCCGCCGACTGCATTTTTTCCGCTAAGAATGGCTCTCGTTTTCCTAAAGCGCGAAAACTCGCAAGCTGCGCTTGCTCAAACAACCCGCGCTTTTTAACGGAAAACGCTCCCCATTCTCTTAACGCTCCAAAAATGAGGTCGGAACTTACCGATTTTCTATTGATTCTTTTTACTTCGTTGCCTATGGCTTTTTACAACATCGCTTCGCTCGTTTAAGAGATGACTAATTACAACTGCTGTACTCTATTTTCTACCTCGATTTCTTACCTCTATCTTAATGCAATTACCCCTATCCCCTGTCTATCTAGCTCAAAACCCATCCTCCAATCTCTAACTACTGATCTAAAAATTCCAATCTCCAGACCACCAAGCTCCAATCTTTTAACGCTAAAACTCCTATCCCCTGACCACCAAACTCTAAGCCCTAAACTCTACCCGTTAAGCAGATATAGTTCCGTCCTCACATCTGGAGCGTGAAGAAAATCGGGAGCGTTTTTGGAAAAGAGGGCCGCACCGCAAAGAGCGCGAAGCGCACGTCTTGCGGCTCTCCCAAAAACGGGAGCGATTTTTAGCGCAAGATGTGCAGACGGCGAGTTTTCTTTTTTGGTTCTTTTTCTTTTGCTCGTGCAAAAGAAAAAAGAACAGGTAACTTTTGAAATGAAAAATGAAGAATGAAAAATGAAGAGTGAATAATGAAGAATGAAAAATGAAGAAAAGAATGAGTAACCTTCGGCTGTTATGCCGATAATAAAATACAGCATCGAGGCAAAAGAAATGAAATAGGAGTTTGAGGGCAAGCCCTCATAAACAGAAAAAAAGAGAGTGTAGATTCAAAAACAAATCCACACTCTCTGAAATAAAAAAAATTTCTTCAAAACAAGCTTCTTAATTCGAAGAAGCAGTCTGTCGCAACATTTCCGCTACAGCTGCCTCCAGCTGCTTATCCTCACCACGCAGCATCTCCTCTGGCGTATTATACACCTTAATATCTGGCTCCAACTGCAGGTTCTCCTGATAACGACCCTGCATATCCATACATCCTACCTGCGGAATACCGAACATCAAGGTCTGATCTATCACATACTCCCACCATACGGCTGTCATAGTGCCTGCCACAGGAGCACCAACCAACTTGCCGATGCCCAGCGTCTTATACACCCAGGGGAAGCCATGACCATTGCTGTAGTCATCCTCACACATCAAGACGCAAGAAGGCTTCACCCACTTATTATATGGGTCGTAGCCGATGTACTGTCCGCGTGGCATGAAGCTCTGGTACTGCTCGCCTGCCAGCAGGGTGCAGAGGTCATCGTGCAGCCAGCCACCACCATTGTGACGCTCATCCACCACAGCAGCTTGCTTCTGACGGTTCTGGTCGCTCAGCAAGTCGCGATAAACGGTGCGGAAGCTGGGGCTATCCATCGCCTTCACATGCACGTAGGCCACCTTGCCACCAGAGAGCTCCTCCACCTTTTTCTTATTACGCTCCACCCAGCGGTCGTACAGCAAATCCGTGCGTTCGCCTGTGCTGATGGCCTTCACCACCACCTCGAAGCGCTTTCCGTCAGGATTGAGCACACTCACGCGCACCTGCTTACCAGCCTTGCCTTCCAGCAGTGGGTAGTAGTCCATATCCTTCGTGATCGTGGTGCCGTCTATCTTCTCGATGATGCTGCCAGCCTTCACATCTGTCTTCTTCACAGCAAACGGACCTTTGGCTATCACCTCTGCCACCTTGAGGCCATCGCCCTGATAAGTATCGTCGATGAACACACCCAGATTGGCTGTGGCCTGACGACCAGATGGGGCATAGTAGCGCATACCTGTGTGTGAGGCATTCAGTTCACCCAGCAATTCGCTCATCATCTCAGCATAGTCGTAGTTATTAGTAATATAAGGTAAGAAGCGGCTATAGTTCTGCTTCAGAGCCTCCCAATCTACCCCATGCAGGTCGGGCAGGTAGAACTTATCCTTCACCTGCTGCCATACGTGGCTGAAGATATAGTCGCGCTCCTCGCCAGCCTTATAGTTGAAGGTAGCCTCGAAGCTGATGTTCTTAGTGCTCTTCTTATCCACATCTATCTGCTTGATGCCACTGCCAGAAGCCAAGTACACATGCTTGAAGTCCTTGTCTGTGAGCAGTTCGCCACCACCTACACCCTTCAGTACGATGGAGGTAGAGCCATCCTTCAGGTCGTGCATCCAGAGGTCTGGAGAGCCTTCAAAGCGGGCTGTATAGTAGAGCTTATCACCCTCAGGCGTGAGCAATGCATCGCCCAGGTTAGAGGAGTTCACCGTGAGGCGGATGATGCGATCACGACAATTGTCCAAGTCGAATAACAAAGGCTCCACCTCTTTTTTCTCTGGAGTGGCCGTCTTTCCCTTCTTAGCCTCAGCAGCTTTCTTCTCAGCTTCTTCCTTAGCTTTCTGCTGCTCTTTCTCTGCTTCATCAAAGAGGGCTGTCTCCTCCTTCGTCATGCGAAATTTCTCATAGGCATCGAGGTCGAAGAACATGATGTAGATATCATCCTCTGCACCCCAGCTACCATGACTGCGATAGCCTGCACGATCACTGCCGAAGATGATGGCCTTACCACCCAGCACCCATTTGGCATTCACATCGTTGTAGCCACTCTCTGTCACATTGTGAATCTCCGTGCCATCGGCCTTGATCAGCGCCACATCCTTATTGTTCCAACCACCATAGCCTATGTAGTTAGAGAGGAGCCACTTGCTATCAGGACTCCATTGGAACCACTGATCACCATCGCTGTAGCTATACTCAAACTTACCATCCATCACCGTGCGCACCTGCTTGCTGGCCAGATTCAGCACACGCAGCGTGGTACGATTCTCAAGGAAGGCCACCTCCTTGCCATCAGGACTATACTTAGGCAGGAAAGTCGTCACCTTAGTGTTGGTCAGCTTCTCTTCCTTAATCTCAGAAGCATAGGTGAAGAGCTTGTCTTCCTTCTTCACGATGCTGCTCTGATAGATTTGCCAGAAGCCATCACGCTCTGCGGCATACACCAGACTGCGCCCATCAGGGCTGAAGTCTATGCTGCGCTCCTGCTCTGGGGTGTCTGTGATCTGCTTGGTGGTGCTATATTCCACGCTGGTCACATATACATCACCATGAAGCACGAAGGCCACTTCCTTGCCTTCTGGACTCACGGCTATCTCTGTGGCACCACTACGCTGCACTTGCTTCACCACCTCACGGTCGTTGCTGTCTTTCACTATGCTGATGCGCACCTTCTGTGGCTGAGCACCCTCGCGCATGGTGTAGATTTCGCCATTGTAGCCAAAGCAGAGCACGCCGTTCTGGCTCACGCTGAGGAAGCGCACAGGATGGTCTTTCAGCTGCGTCAGTTGCTGCAGGCCTGTGCCGTCGATGTTCTTCTTATAGACATTCATTGTACCACTGGCCTCACTGAGGTAGTAGAAGCTCTGACCATTGGCTGCCCACACAGGGTTGCGATTCTCGCACTTGGTATCAGTGAGCTTGGTGAAGTGGTCGTCTGTAGATTTCAGCCACACATCGCGCACCACGCTGGAGGTCTGATGCTTGCGCCATGTATCTTCCATACCCTTGCGATCGTGGTAGAGGATGCGTCCGTCTGGATTCACGCTCAGATTGTCCATCGTCACAGAAGTAAACAAGCGCATACGTCCACCCTTCGTACTTACTTGATAAACCTGCGGCATACGCTGACTGAAGTAGGCGCTCTGTGCCGTAGGCAGGATGTTGCACTGCAGCAGCACTGTCTCATTGTTGAGGAAGCCCAGAGGCACCTCACTGCCGCTATGGGTGGTCAGGCGCTGTGGCACCCCACCCTCTTTGCCTACGAGATAGACATCCAGACTGCCCTCACGCCCAGAGGCAAAGGCTATCTGCTGCCCATCGGGACTCCACACCGGCTGAGCGTCATAGGCTGCATTAGTCGTTAGTTGCTTGGCACTTCCACCGCCTACTGGCACGGTGAAGAGGTCGCCTTGATAACTGAAGGCTATGGTGCTGCCATCTGGTGAGATGGCACTATAGCGCATCCACAGCGGATTATCCTGTGCACTGAGGGCTGTAGCCAAAGTCAGTGCCAGAACAGAGATAAAGGTTTTCTTCATAACTTTAGTATTTTCAATGATTTTGAACACGAAGGTAAGAAGAATGAATGAACCATACAAATATTGCACCATAAAAAAGCAAATCCACACATCTGCCACATGATTCTCAAGATACGCTTAGATGAAGTGTAGCGATTGCTTTTAATCTGACAAAAGAAATTGGCTGTATTTCATTTAGGAATATAAAAAAGTTCGTATTTTTGCATCAATTCTAACCATAACTATATCAAACAATGAAAAACTGGAAATGCTTTGCAGCTGGGCTGGCGCTGCTCTCTGCCACGACCCTCTGCGCACAGGAACAACCTCGCCTACAACAGCTGAAGGATGGGCGCACTCAATTCATAGTAGATGGACAGCCATACATCGCCCTGGCTGGCGAACTGCACAACTCTACCACGGGCAGCGTGGAAAACATGCGCACGGTGTGGGCACGTATGAAGGCGAAAAAACTAAACACGGTGATAGCTCCTGTGACTTGGGAACTGCTGGAGCCTGTAGAGGGACAGTTCGACTATACCCTCATAGACAGCATGATAGAGGGTGCACGCAAGGAGAACCTCAAGTTGGTGGTGCTGTGGTTTGGTAGCTGGAAGAACGGCACGTCAACCTATATCCCTGCTTGGGTGAAGACAAATCCAAAGAAATATCTATTGGCACAAAACCAGCGCGGTGAGGTCATGAACACGCTCTCTACGCTGGGCACTGAGAGTGCCAAGGCAGATGCCAATGCTTTCGCTCACCTGATGCGACATATTAAAGAGGTGGACCACGACCACACGGTGATCATGATGCAGGTAGAGAATGAAATAGGTACGCTGGACATGGCTTCCACTTACATGGGATTGCCCAACGGCAGCATGCGCGACTATAACGCACAGGCCAACAAGGCGTTCAGCGGACAGGTGCCTACACAGCTTACTAGCTACCTGAAACTACATCGCAAAGAGCTGAATCCTGCCATCCGCAGTGCCTGGAAAGCCAACGGAAGCAAAGAGCACGGCACGTGGGAGGAAGTCTTCGGCAAGGGCACAGAAGACCCAGACAAGGAGTTGTCTGAACACTTCAGCTACCTCACTGAGGAGATCTTCATGGCTTGGAATTATGCCACCAATGTGGAGCAGATAGCTGCCAGCGGCAAGCGTGAGTTGGCACTGCCCATGTATGTGAATGCGTGGATGAAACAGCCCACACAGCCTAATCCTGGCCAATATCCTTCGGGTGGTCCTCAGGCTCATCTGATAGATATCTGGCGGGCTGGTGCTCCGTCTATCGACTTCCTTGCACCAGACATCTATGCCATAGACATCTTCGACCAGATATGCACAGACTACACGCAGTCGGGCAACCCACTCTTCATCCCTGAAACCCGTGTAGATGCCAGCGGTGCCTCTCGTGCATTCTATACCTTCGGTAAGTATGGTGCGCTGTGCTATGCTCCTTTCGGCATAGACGGTGGTGGCATGATTCTCTCTGCCGATCCTGACGAACACTATATTAATGATGTGTATGCCATGCTGCATCGTTTGATGCCCTACATGAAGGAACACATTGGCACACCTCGGATGGCTGGTCTGCTGCTGGATACAGGTCGTGAAAGTGACGCTGTGCAAATGGGCAACTACACCGTGAGTCTGCGCAAGATGTCCACCCGTGCAGCACAGGCTTTGGTTGGCGTAGCAGTCGGTGAAGATAATGCCCAAGAGGAGATCGCCTCTGGCGTGCTGGTCATCCAAGTGGCCGATGATGAGTTCATCGTGGCTGGTGGTGTAGGCGGCGTGACCGTAAACATCAGCAAGGGTGAGCAGAGCAAGGCCGAGCATGTTGGTCTGCTGTCTGTGGATGAAATCTGCGTAGATGCCAATGGCAAGGAGTACCTTCATCGACTGAATGGCGACGAGACCAGCTTCGGCGGTGGTGTGATTCCTGCTGGTCAGGTGAAGGCATTCCGCATCAAGATGTACACATATTGATGTGAAACGCGTGAGACCGTGAGACCTGAGACCGGTGAGACCGCATCTCATCGTTAACAGAAGTTAAAGCAATGGGGATTTAAGGCTTAAATTGTCTTAAATCCCCATGCGTTTTAGGGTCACAATTTATTGACATTTTTTGTATCTTTGACATTGCTAATAAGCAAAGGAACAATGATATACGGCCATTGCTTCTAACTATAGAGCAGGTCTTTTTTATCTATCCTAATTACGAACATTTTAAATCAAAGTATTATGTCAAAGACCGTAGATTCACAGATTGAGAAGAGCAAGTTCCTGATTCAAGGACTGCGCAACAACTTAGAGGCAGTGAAGGGTTTCGGATTCACTGCTAAGCAACTGGACGACATGGAGCGACAGCTTGACGATTTGGCCAAAGCCAGTGAGGAAACAGAGGCTGCCTATGCCGTGCTTGATGAAAAGCGCCAGAAGATGAATGCCATTTTAGACAGTGCCAAAGAAGTATTCATAGAACGCAAAAAGGTCATCAAGGCCAACTATCCACAAGAGAAGTGGATCAACTTCGGTGTGCAGGATAAGCGCTGAGAAAACATAATCCCCATGCTTTTGTTGGCATGGGGATTATGATTCTTAGAACGTCCACTTCATGGCCAGCGTAGGGTTCACGAAGAACTTCTGGTGGCTCAGCGTAGGGTTATACAGCCAGTTGGCATAGATGAAGTTATTGGATATCTCCAACTCTGTGCCAAGACTTAGATTCACTCCATCCATACCCCTCAGCGTATTCAGGTTCACCCAGAACTGAGGCTCGGTGAGGAAGGTCACCTTCCCCATCGGGGTTTTATTGTACCAAAGCTCAGAGAAGCCGTTGAACGTGAAGCGTCGATGACTGAAGTCTATCTTCCACACTTGGTTGACATGATAGCCTGCAAAACCCTCGTGGCTATGATCCTTGAAGTGCTGCCTATAGCCCACGTTCACCAGATAGGTCTTAGCATAGTCTGGGCTGTGCCACGTCCATCCTAAGCCAGCTACCAGCGAGTGCTGCATGCGATTGCCGTAATAGGTGCTCTTGGCACTCTGCATACCACCATTATATTCCAGGTGTGCCACCAATGCCGACTGACGCGACACCTGCATCAGTGTGAAGTCGCGGGTAAACTTCATGAATACTCCTGCCACACCGTCAGACAGATAGTCCATATCCACGAAGAAGTAAGTGGTACCCCAACGGTCGGGGTGCAGCACTTCTACCGTAGTGGTCACATTAGGGCGTTCACTCTCTTGATCGGAGTTCAGTGTACGACCGAAGTCTCTGTGCAACTGCACGTTGACCTGTGCTTGCAATGTAGCTGCCACAAACAGCAGCATAAAAGGGAGAAATAACTTTTTCATAGTTTACGGATTAAAAATGTTAATGTCATTCCACAAGACTGGCTTCTACAACCATCCCTTCGGTGATGCCGCTTTCATTGAAGCTATCTACGCGGAAATAATATTCCACATCGGCAGAAAAGAGTCCTAAAGTGATGCTTGGCTCCAATACCTCACAAGCAGAGAGGAGTACCTCTGGCGAGGTTCCCCAGTGCAAGAAGTACCCCTGTGCACCAGCTATAGGCTGCCAACTCACGGTGACCGTTCGGCGGTCGGCTGTACGCTCTACATTGAATTGCTTCACAGCATCTGGCTTGGTGCCATGATCCTTGCCAAACACACGCAGGTCGAAGATGGAGAACTGACCTGGCAGTGCGCTCTTGTTGGTGATGCGCACATAGCGGGCTGGCACAGCCTTATCCATCACCAGCAACTCATGTGGATTGGTCACATTGCCAGTAGTCCTATCGGCCAGCATCACCCATTTTTCTCCGTCCTCAGAGCCTTCTACAATGTACTTATACGGCACAGCCGGATTGCCCACCTGTCGGTTGGGGAATCCCTCATCGGCAAAGTTGGTCTGCACAGCCTCTACAGGATATACCTTCTCCAAGTCTATCTGCAGCCATTCACCCTCACTGCCTGACAATGCGCTCCACCACGTCTTGATGGTGCGGTCGGCTGCGCTTGCGGCAGGCTTGTCTTCTTTCTCAGAAGAAGCTGTCGCTTTCTTGCCGATGGTAAGATCCATCCAACCAGTAGTCACTGGCTGTTTCAGGAAGTCCACCTTGTCCTGCGGCAGCTGGTATGGACGGTCTGAAAGTTCGGTCAGCGCATGCATCTCACCCTGTTTTGCGAACACCACTGGGAAGAAACCTATGCGGCGCTCGAAGTTGTGGCGCTGAGCTATCACTGTGCTGGCCACATGCCAGTAGTTGCCGAACTTGTCTTGGAACGTATCTCCATGCCCTGCGCCTGTCATCCAGCCACCAGGTTTCACAGAGATGGGCAGATAAGGTGCCTTCTGGAACGGACCCAGAGGGGAGTCGCCTATGTAAAGTCCATCGCCATAGCTGTCGAACTCAGTGCCAGGTGAGGCATATTGCAGGTAATATTTCCCGTTGTATTTCAGCATGCTGGCTCCTTCGTTATAGCCAGGAGCTTCCTTGTCGTTCTTGTCGCTGGGGCGCTCCCACCCTATCACATTCTCTTGGTGGGTGATCAGTGTCACAGGCTGGCCTATGGCCTTGAAGTTGTTATACGGATCCAGCTCTATGCCCATGATATCATCTATGTTGCTGCATCCCCAATAGAAGTACACACGGCCATCGTCATCGAGCAGCAAGTCGGGATCATGCCCCGTGCGATTGGGCTGGTCTGGGTAAGGCGTCAGCTGGCCGGTCACCAACTGCCACGAGTCACCATCCTCTGGAGTGGAGGTCTTCCATAGCGAGTTCAGATCTGAAGTCATCCAGTAGAGCTCACCTTCATAGACCATACAAGTAGGTGCATAGAGATCCATAGGCAGCACGCTGGTGCGAATGTGCCGCCAATGTTGCATGTCATCTGAGCTCCAGTAGCCATCCGACTTTGATACAAACAAATAGTACCTATCGTTAAAGAGCGTTGCCACCGGATCGGCTGCCTCGCGGTAGTTCTCTGTGCTGGCAAAGCGCTGCATATAGGCAGCCATGCCACCGGGTTGCTTCATCACGTTGGCCACGAAGTCTCTATACTCCTCTGGCACAGAATTCAGGAAGTTGGGGTCACTATAGTCCACTGCCGCCATCTGACTGGCATACTGGTTAATGTCTTTCGTAAACTCATAGTCCAGGTCGATAGGGTTGCTCACCACCCTCGTACGGTCTATTTCTTGTTGGGCTGTGCAAGCGGTGAGTGCCAGGGCAGCCAAGATTGTCAAACTCTTCTTCATAGTAAAGCATTTTATTTGAATGCAAATATAATCATTCATTTTCATATATGCAAATCGGGTCTCTGGGAGGCACATTCGCATGGTTGCTAGTCTCACCGGTCTCAGTCTCACGGTCTCACACACACTGCAAAGCATATGCACGGTGATGGTTATAGATTGTAAGTATTTTATTCTTATTATTATATTATATATTAATATATAATATAATAATAAGGCTTCGGAGGCATATGCCGAAAATGTAGATGTGATGCTGTGAGACCGTGAGACCTGAGACCGATGAGACCAAGCAAATGGGTATGGCTGTGCTGTATTGGCTGTGCTGAATCTATTGGAAATAGCTGATACACAGCGCATTTTGTTATTCGAAAAATTTTGATTATCTTTGCATGGACTTTCGAGGGGAAATAGGATGCCGGCGAAGTGGTGCCTCGCTGTGCCTCCTATGTTTCAACTATGTGCCTCCGCTGTGCCTCCACTGCCTGATAAGGTTTAAACTGAAAGCACAGCAGACTGGAAATGGGAAGTATAACTTTAACTAACGTATAACAATGAAGAAAAGCTTTTTATTTCTGGCTGCCCTCTGCATGGCTACGGCAGCCTCTGCGCAGTTCCGCAGAACCCCTACTCCTAACGACACGCTACAGTCTGTGCGCGTGAATGGTGACAAGGTGACATTCAGCATCTATGCTCCCAATGCTGAGACGGTGACCCTGAGTGGCGATATCATGGCCCGCGGCCTGCAATTTGTCAAGGCCGAGAATGGTGTGTGGAGTGCAACGCTGCCTAACGTAGCTCCTGGCAACTATCGCTACAGCTTCGTGGTAGATGGGGTGAATACGTTCGACCCTAAAGGTGGTGAGATTCAGGGTGAGACTCGCGCCATAGCTAAAGTACATCCCACTGGCAATGAGTTTTTTGCCTTGAAGAATGTGCCTCACGGTGCGGTGGCTCAGCGCTACTACTTCTCTAAGACGCTGAACCAGATGCGACGCATGCATGTGTGGACCCCTGCTGGCTATGAGAAGAGTGCCGACAAGCTGCCTGTGCTCTACCTGGTGCATGGCGGTGGTGATACAGACAACTCTTGGCCAGGCGTGGGAGCGGCAGGCTTGATACTCGACAATCTGCTGGCCGAAGGCAAAATCGTGCCTATGGTGGTGGTAATGCCTAACGGCAGCATAGACACACCCAGCGGCAACGTACATGATGAGGTGCCTATCTTTGCCGATGACATGATCAGCAGCATCATGCCATATGTAGAGGAGAACTACCGCGTACTGACCGACCCAGAGCATACGGCCATGGCTGGTCTGTCTATGGGTGGCATGGAGACTATGGAAACTGTGACTTATCATCCTGAAAGATTCAAATACATGATAGTGCTGAGTAGCAGCTATGCTCCTGGCAACACAGAGAAGTATGAGATGGAGCGCGCACACCTGAAGCAGATAGTACAGCAGCTGAACAGCTACAAGATGGTGCTGTTTACACAGGGAGGCCCAGAGGACATAGCCTACAACAACTGCAAGGAGACTCTGAAGCTCTACGACGAGGCAGGCATCAAGTATGAATTTACGGAGGCCCCTGGCGGTCACAGTTGGCATACTTGGCGCAATAATCTTCATGACTTCGCGCCAAGACTTTTCAAATAAAAGTCTTTTTGGTCAAAAGTTTTTTTGCTATATGTGGCTTCCTCTGATTTTTCAGAGGAAGTCTTTTTTTACTTCTTTTCTTCACTATTCATTCTTCACTCTTCACTTTTCATTCTTCATTTCAATAGTTACCTGTTCTTTTTTCTTTTGCCCGAGCAAAAGAAAAAGAGCCAAAAAAGAAAACTCGCCGACTGCATTTTTTCCGCTAAGAATGGCTCGCGTTTTCCTAAAGCGCGAAAACTCGCAAGCTACGCTTGCTCAAACAGCCCGCGCTTTTTAACGGAAAACGCTCCCCATTCTCTTAACGCTCCAAAAATGAGGTCGGATTTTCTGTTGTCTCTTTCTTGCTTCCTTGCTTCGTTGCCTATGTCTTTTTACAACATCGCTTCGCTCGTTTAAGAGATGACTAATTACAACAGTTGTTCTCTACTTCCTACCTCTATTTCTTACCACTATCTTCATGACCTTACCCCTATCCCCTGACTATCTAGTTCAAACCCCATCCTCCAAACTCTAACCACTGATCTAAGAATTCCAATCTTCTGACCACCAAGCACCAATCTCTTAACGCTAAAACTCCTATCCCCCTGACCACCAAGCTCTAATCTCTTAATGCTAAACTTCTATCCCCAAACTACCAAACTCTAAGCTCTAAATTCTACCCGCTAAGCAGATATAGTTCCGTCCTCACATCTGGAGCGTGAAGAAAATCGGGAGCGTTTTTGGAAGAGAGGGCCGCACCACAAAGAGCGCGAAGCGCACGTCTTGCGGCCCTCCCAAAAACGTGAGCGATTTTTAGCGCAAGATGTGCAGACGGCGAGTTTTCTTTTTTGGTTCTTTTTCTTTTGCTCGGGCAAAAGAAAAAAGAACAGGTAACTTTTGTAATGAAGAATGAAAAATGAAGAATGAAGAGTGAAGAATGAAGAAAAGAATGAGTAATCTTCGGCTAGCAAGCCGAGATAAAAAGAAAATAGTCATTAAAAAAAAGATTTTCAGCAATCTTTGTCAAAGATTGAAAAATAAGCGTTACCTTTGTATATTTTTTATAGAACACTTTAAAGCAATTATTAAATAACTCTACTATGAACAGAAGAAATTTCTTAAAGGGCGCTTCTATGCTTTCATTGGGCGCTCTGGCAGCCTGCCAAACTAAGGAGGCTGTTCCTGCTGAGCCAGTAATCAACACCAATAAGGGACTGGGTCTGCAGACTTACACACTGGGTCCGGAACTCTATGCCGGTAACTTGAGTGACAACCTGGCTCGCATCCGCAAGATGGGTATCAAGAACCTTGAGCTGGCTGGTTACAACGCTGACTCTCATACTATCGGTGAGGTGAGCTTGGATGACTTCAAGAAGGCTGCTGATGACAATGACCTGAAGATCATCAGCTCTCACGTGACTCCAGGTGTGCTGATGGCTGGTCTGTTCCAGCGTCCAGATGCTCCTGCTGCAAAGCCTAAGACATTCCCAGAGATGAAGCCTGAAGTGGTGGAATTCTGGAAGCCCGTGGCTGAGGATCATGCCAAGCTGGGTTGCCAGTATCTGGTACAGCCTATGATGCCACCTATGGGTGTAACCAACGTGGAGAAGGCTAAGCAGTTTGCTGACCTGCTGAACGTCAGCGGTGAAACTGTGAAGGCTACCAGTGGCCTGCAGTTCGGTTATCACAACCACAACATGGAGATGGCTAAGGTGTCTGAAACAAGTACTGCCAGCGTGCTGGGCGACCTGTTCTCTGGCTTGCGCGACGGTCAGATCATCGAGGACCTCTACATGGACAACACCGACCCTGCCAACGTAATCTTCGAACTTGACGTTTACTGGACAGTGATGGGTCAGCAGGATCCTGTAGAGTGGCTGACTAACCGTGCAGACCGCATCCACATGCTGCACATCAAGGATCGCATGGTGCTGGGTGCCAGCGGTATGCTGAACTTCAAGAACATCTTCGACAAGTTCTATGCTAACGGCCGTCAGTACTTCTTCATCGAGATTGAGGACACCAACAGCGGCAAGCAGTTCGAGCGTCTGGAGCAGAGTGCTCTGTACCTGAACACTTCAGACTTCGTAAAGTAATCTGATTTTGTTTAGTTGATAAAAAAGCATTAAAGGCTGCGCATAGTAACAATGCGCAGCCTTTTTTAGTCTCACGGTCTCACGTCTCACGGTCTCACGCTATTCTACTAATACTTCCTCTGCATTGGAAAGTGAAAGGCCGACACTGAAAATAAGGTTTATGTTGGACAACGTACCACTCAGATCCCAATCGTTACGATACTCATCAGAAGGCTTGTGATACCATACAGGCATAGGGTACTTATTGGGCCTACCTAAATCTACGGGGTGCTGCCCATTTTCCGCGACGACGGCAGGCACGCCCTTCTTCACGAAATTATAATGATCTGAACGGAAGAACCAACCATCAGAATTGTCATCATCATAGAAAATGTACCTGCCCTGAGCAGCTGCAGCGGCCTCGTAGTAACGGTCAAGAGCACTTTCTCCTCCTCCAAGAATCACTATATCACGCGTAAGTTCAGCAGGTCCAATGCTTTCAAAATTCAGGCAGGCTATGGTTTTCTCCATAGGAGCTATGGGGTGACTGCAATAGTACTCAGAACCAAAAAGGCCACTTTCTTCTGAAGATGGGAAAAGGAAGAGCACTGTGCGACGAGGCGCTTGTAACTGCTCCTTGAACTTCTTGGCAGCCAAGAGTGCCCCTGCCATACCTGAAGCATTGTCGGCAGCACCATTGTAGATAGAGTCGCCACGTTCATCGGGTGTACCGATGCCCAAATGATCCCAGTGCGCATTCATCACAACCACCTCCTCATGCTGGTCGGTTCCACGAAGAATGGCACCTACATTTCGCGTCTGCTGAATATCGTAAGTTACAGCCATTTTGACATCACCCTTCACCTTGAGCGAGAATGACTTGAAGCCTGGTTTCTTGGCAGCTGCGAGAGCAGCATCCATATCCATACCCGCTGCATTGAATAGCTTACGTGCACCGTCTTCATGAAGCCAACCTTTGATAGCCAGTTCATCGGCATTGCGAGTAGTAGGGTCATAAAGAGCAAGATTGTCTTCCATATGACCATTCACGCACACGTGCCAGCCATAACTGGCTGCCTCCGTATTGTGCAGCACCAAACAACCTGCAGCACCTTGGCGACGAGCTTCCTCGAACTTATAAAGCCACCTGCCATAGTAGGTCATGTTTCGTCCGTGGAAGAACGTATTATCATAAAAACCAGGATCGTTGACCATAGCTATCACAATCTTGCCCTTCACATCAATGCCTGCATAGTCGTCCCATCCATACTCTGGCGCATGAATACCGAAGCCACAGAACACATACTCTACCTTAGGCAGTTCGACCCTATCTGTAGCTCTTGCCGTCCATACCACAAGGTCGTCTGGATAACGAAGTTCTGCTTTTCTCTTACCTCTGACAGCAAGCTTACTACCCTGTGGCTTGGCCGTGACAGCTATCATCTCAAAAGGCTGGAACCAACTGCCATTGAAGGCTGGCTCTAAGCCCAACTCTTCCAATTGGCCAGCCAGATAGTTCACCGTCTTTTCCTCGTAAGCTGTCATCGGTTTTCTTCCTCCGAACTCATCGGAAGCAATAGTCTTAATCCATTCTCTAAGGAGCTGTTCATCATTTTCACGCACAGGCCTTTCTGTCGCAGCCAATTCATCCATGGCTGCTGCCAAGTCTTTTCGATATTCCTCACAAGCCTGAAGCCGAGCAAAAGTAGCCGAAGTCATCAGCCGGGCTGCATCTACATCACTCTGCCAATGATAATTGGCTATGACACGACTCTGCCCCCATTCATACCCGAAAGCCATGAGTGTGTCTTGCCGTTCGGGATTCAGCTGCGCCAGTACCAGTGCCATGCCCCAGCCACGAGAAGTGTGGCCTGATGGATAGGATCCAGAATGACGATCATCCTCCTCATCCTCTGGAATCAGCGTACCTTCGTTGTAATAGACGAAAGGACGTTGACGCATATACGCTTTCTTGGGATTGGTAGCTGCCAGACGAAAAGTGCGGATGCTGCGCTCCAGCAAATACATAGTCAGTGGTGTGGTCTCTTTAGAGAGCTTCTTACCGAAAGCCCCACTGAAATAAAGCGCCATGGTATCTACATCTGTAGTGCCCTCGCGGATGGCCCGCTGTGCGCGTTCCCCACTTCCCTGAGTAAGTGCCCAGTCGTGAATAGCTTTATCCGCCTGAAAAACAGGCGAATCTTCTGCTGGTGGCGGCGGAAGAAACGTAAGAATGTCGGGAAGGTCTTCCACCTGCAGATAAGACTGTGGTTTTTGTGACGTAGCGGTTGTAATGCCAAAGCAGGCAACAGCCATTGCCACGATAAAGGCCCGAATCAGATGCTTTCTCATAGTGCTTTAAAATGTTTATTCTAAAAATGTTTTTCTTTCAACGTTTCACTGCATACATGCCTACCGTGGTGCCTGTAAAACTGCTGGAACCGCTGGTGCTATAATGGGTAGCCAGATAGTCGGCATCTACACCAGCAAGCAGCATGCGCCATGAGCGACCGCCATCGGTGGAATAAGAGAAGTCGAATGCCTTACCTTTATTGGTACCTTCGATACACAGTGTGAGGTCTTTCGCACCTGAAAGCGGAGCAGAGGCCAGCACTTCATACGCGTCGTTCTCCCCTATTTTCTGCACCTGAATGCCCTCAGCACCCACTGCGAGATAGTACTGCAGACTCTCATTCTTCAGCAAGACCATACCAGCCCACTCGCCAGCTTCTGGCTGGAAGTACATGCGTGTGGTAGCACGGAACTGATGGTGCTGCAGGCGACGACCTACATAGGCAGCAGAACCACGGTTGTTGCAGAGCGTCATAGTGTCACAGCGGAGCACCAAGGTGCCAGGCTGCTCAGTCAGTGAATACTTGTCGGTGGCAGCATCACGGGCAGTCACCCAATAGTCGGCCAACTTAGTTGAAGTGAAATCATCTGTGACAGAGAAATTGCCAAAGGTAACCTCCTGACTACGCTTGGCACCAGGCATCTTCAAGACCAAAGGCACTTGATCGTCACCCTGCGTCATGTAGGGCCAACCATCATCACTCCAACGCACAGGCATCATGAATGTCTCGCGTCCGAGATTCTCCATCTCTCCATCGATGCGGCGTGTGCCGAGGAACACAGACCACCAACCTCCCTGCGGATCCTGCACGATGTCGGCATGCCCCGTGCAGTAAACGCCATCGGCTCTATTCCCTAAAGTGCGCTGCGTGAGGATAGGATTCTTTTCCCAAGCCACAAACTTGCCATGCAAGTCGTCACTGCGGAAGATAACCTCAGAGTGTCCAAGCTCTGTGCCACCCTCTGCGCACATCAGATAGTACATGCCATTCCATTTATAGAGATGTGGCCCCTCCAAAGCTATGGGCTGATCTTCGGGGAATGCCCCACCCTCGGCCAGCACAGTGGCACTCTCTACGATAACCTTATCGTTCTCCACATCATACTCATGCATAATCATCTGATTGCAGCCTGGATACTTAGCATTACGCGCCATGCCACAATGCACCACATAGGCCTTACCATCCTCATCGAAGAAGAGTGAAGGATCTATGCCGTTCATATCGTCCAACCGGATAGGATCACTCCACTCACCACTTAGAGGATTTTTGCTCTTAACTATAAAATTACCATTCTGGCCGCGCATCATTCGGTTCATGTTGGTGGTAATCATATAATAGGTGTCATTATACTTATTATAGAATATAGAAGCTGCAAAGATACCACCAGTGCTTACCGAAGCACCCTCTAAGGGCAGTTGTTCGGGGCGTGTGAGGATATGCCCCACCTGCCGCCAATTCAACATATCAGTGCTATGGAACAGAG
>CADALZ010000041.1:33279-34641 GCA_902788865.1 uncultured Bacteroidales bacterium
AAAAGTAGATGTCACCATAAAATAATTGCCTTTGCCATCGGCACAGATGCTCGGATCTGAATACCAACCGGGCAGAATGGGGTTATAGAACTCATCATCGGACTGCAATGGATGCTGATTGTAGAACTCATCATTTCCCTGATAGACAAAGTCTTCAAACACTGCTTTATGCTGTAGCACAGGCACCTGAGTACACCCTACCATCAGCAAAGTCGGCAAAGCTAAAAAAAGCTGCTTTAATTTCATAGAAGTCATATTTAAGTTATTATTGACTACAAATATACGGCGTTTTTTAAGAAAGTCTGTGCCCTTATGCTTTTTATTTTGCGCTTTTTATGCAAGATATGAAGAAAAATGCACTATCTTTGCAAGCAAAACTTAATAATCAGAAGAAAATGCCACAGATTTCTATACGAGGAAACGAAATGCCGGCTTCGCCAATCCGCAAATTGGCTCCATTGTCGGATGCTGCCAAGCAGAGAGGAATACATGTCTATCACCTCAACATTGGACAGCCCGACCTGCCCACGCCACAGTGTGCTATAGATGCTATCCGCAACATCGACCGTAAGATATTGGAATATAGCCCCAGTGCAGGTTTCCGCAGTCTGCGTGAGAAGATGGTGGGCTACTATGCCAAGTATAATATCAATGTGACGGCAGACGACATCATCATCACTTCTGGTGGTTCGGAGGCAGTGCTCTTTGCTTTCCTCTCTTGTCTGAATCCAGGCGATGAAATCATAGTGCCAGAACCTGCCTACGCCAACTATATGGCTTTTGCCATTTCGGCTGGTGCAAAGATACGCACCATAGCCACCACCATCGAGGAAGGTTTCTCACTGCCAAAGGTGGAGAAGTTTGAGAACCTTATAAATGAGCGCACGCGTGCCATCTTGATTTGCAACCCAAACAACCCGACTGGCTACCTCTATACTCGCCGCGAGATGAACCAGATACGCGACTTGGTGAAGAAGTATGACCTTTTCCTCTTCTCTGACGAAGTATATCGTGAGTTTATCTATACGGGGTCTCCTTATATTTCTGCCTGCCATCTGGAAGGCATAGAGCAGAATGTGGTGTTGATAGACTCTGTATCAAAGCGCTACTCTGAGTGTGGCATACGCATCGGAGCTTTGATTACCAAGAACGAGGAAGTGCGTAAGGCTGTGATGAAATTCTGCCAAGCACGTCTGAGTCCTCCTCTGGTGGGACAGATTGCGGCAGAAGCATCTATCGACGTGGCTGAGGAATACCTTCGCGACACGTATGACGAGTATGTGGAGCGTCGTAAGTGCTTTATAGACGGACTGAACCGCATTCCTGGCGTCTATTCACCTATCCCAATGGGAGCTTTTTACA
>CADALZ010000042.1 GCA_902788865.1 uncultured Bacteroidales bacterium
ATTAAAAAAAGCTAGAAACGGCAAGGAAATGCAGAGCAGACGGGATTTTATTAAAACAGGTGCCTTGGCTCTTTTAGGCGGTACGGCACTGGGCAGTTGCCAGCCGAAGTTCAACGTCACTTCTACTGGGGCGAAGCCTCACCTCAAGATGCGCTTCTTCCCCTACGAACTGCAACTGCAACACACGTTCACTGTGGCTACCTACTCCCGAAATACCACCCCCGATGTACAGGTGGAGCTGGAGTACGATGGCATCATAGGCTATGGCGAAGCCTCCATGCCGCCCTATCTGGGGCAGTCGGTGGAGTCGGTGATGGACTTCCTGAGTCGGGTGGACATCGAGCAGTTCGATGACCCATTCCGCATCGAGGACATCATGGCCTATCTGGATACCATAGAGCCCAGCAGCAAGCTGCAACTGGGTGCCAAGGATGACACAGCTGCCAAGGCCGCCATCGATATTGCCCTGCACGACCTGGTGGGAAAGCTACTCGGAGCGCCGTGGTATAAGATCTGGGGCTTGAATCCAGCCGACACACCCGACACCACCTTCACCATAGGCATAGACACCCCAGAGGTGGTGCGCGAGAAAACCCGCGAGTGTGCCGACCGCTTCAACATCCTGAAGGTGAAGTTGGGACGCGATGAGCAGAGCGACAAGGAGATGATAGAGACCATCCGCTCGGTGACACAGCTGCCCATTGCCATCGATGCCAATCAGGGCTGGAAAGACCGCAGCTATGCACTCGATATGATACACTGGCTCAAGGAACAGGGCATCGTGATGATAGAGCAGCCCATGCCTAAGGAGCAAGTGGATGATACTGCTTGGGTCACTGAGCACAGCCCACTGCCTGTCTTTGCCGATGAGTCTATGCAGCGCCTGGTGGATGTGCCCCGGATGAAGGGCGTGTTCCATGGCATCAACATCAAACTGATGAAGTGCACGGGCATGCGTGAGGGCTGGAAGATGGCCAATCTGGCAAGGGCGCTGGGCATGCGTGTTATGATAGGCTGCATGACAGAGACTTCCTGTGCTTGCTCGGCAGCGGCGCAGCTCTCACCGCTGGTAGATTTTGCCGACCTTGACGGCAATCTCCTTATCTCCAACGACCGTTTCACTGGCATGCAGGTGGTGAACGGCAAAATCACCCTCAACGAGCTGCCAGGCATCGGGGTTCAGCCAATTTAAGACATTTAACTGACAGAAACATACTTGCAAAATGCAAAAATGGCAGTCGGGCAAGTTAACCCACGTTAAGTTAATTAGGCACTTTGTTAAAAGGCGATAAAAATGCATGACAAATCATGGTTGTGAATATTTTTTGTCGTTATTTTAACAACGAAAAGTTAAACGAACGTGGAATATTAACAATTAAAAACTACAATAAGTATGAAACAGACAGCTAAAAACATTCTCGGAGTGGCAGCTATCGTGGTACTGAGCTCTGGCGTTGCCGGCATCACCACTTATAAACTTGTTCAGAAGAATCAGAACAATACGGCTGCAACATTCAACGAACTTTTTGAGCAGAATCCGAATAGCATGCGTCTGACTGCCTTCAACGAATCGGCCCAGCAGCCTATAGATCTGACAGCTGCCGCTGAGTCGTCTGTGCATGCCGTGGTGCACATCCGTTCACAGCAGAACAGTCGCACTCAGACCGTGCAAGACTATCCAGACATCTTCGACTTCTTCTTCGGAGATGGCAGTGGCAGCGGTCGTCAGCGCCAGATTCAGACACAGCCTCGCGTGGGCTTCGGCTCTGGTGTCATCATCTCTCGTGATGGCTACATCGTGACCAACAACCACGTGGTGGAGAACGCCGATGAGATCACCGTGAAGCTGAACGATGAGCGCGAACTGATGGGCCGTGTCATCGGTACTGATCCTGATACCGACTTGGCTCTGATCAAGGTAGAGGGTGATGACTTCCCTTCTATCCCTGTGGGCGATTCTGATGCCCTGAAGGTGGGCGAGTGGGTGCTTGCCGTAGGTAACCCATTCAACCTTACTTCTACCGTTACCGCAGGTATCGTGAGCGCCAAGGCTCGCTCCATCGGTACTACTGCCAGCAACGGTCAGGCAGCCAATATCCAGTCGTTCATCCAGACCGATGCCGCCATCAACGCTGGCAACAGTGGTGGTGCACTGGTCAATGCCCGTGGTGAGCTGGTGGGCATCAACGCCATGCTTTACTCACCTACTGGTGCCTACTCAGGCTATGGCTTTGCCATCCCTACCAGCATTATGACCAAGGTGGTGTCTGACCTCAAGCAGTATGGCTCTGTGCAGCGTGCCCTGCTGGGTATCCGTGGCAACACGCTGGGTACCGACCTCCAGATGGACGAGGCCACACGCGACAGCATGAAGAAGAAGATGGAAGACCTGGGCGTGAATGAGGGCGTCTATGTGGCAGAGGTGGTAGAAGACGGCTCTGCAGCTGGCGTGCTGAAGGTGGACGACGTCATCACTGGCATCGACGGCAAGAAGATTCACACCTTCTCTGACCTGCAGGAAGCACTGGCTAAGTATCGTCCGGGCGACAAGGTGAGGGTGACCGTGGTGCGTGAGAAGAAGTCACGCGACCTGGATGTGACCTTGAAGAACTCTCAGGACATGAACCAGAAGAGCTCTGAGGTGAACCTTGAGGCTCTGGGTGCCGAGGTAAGCCCAGTGTCAGACACCGTGAAGCGCCAGCTCCGCCTGAACAACGGCTTGGAGGTGACCAGCGTTTCTGAGGGCAAGTTCCAGCAGGCTGGCATCCGCAGAGGCTTCATCATCTTGCGCGCCAATGGTGAAACCATGAATACCGTGAGCGACTTGGAGAAAGTGCTGAAGACTGCCAGTCAGAGCCCAGACCAAGTGCTCTTCATCAGCGGTATCTACTCCAGCGGTCGTCGTGCCAACTTTGCCGTAGATCTTTCAGAGTAACAATATTTCAAACACCGATACATCCCCGTGCTCAGGGCACTCCCTCTTGGCCAAAGAGGGGCTGCCCGTGGGGTGGGGGAGGAAACTAAAAAAGACCTCTTCTCCGGCCGTGAGAAGGGGTCTTTTCTGTTTCATGGCGCAAAGATACATAATCCATTTAGCGGTTTTCGAATTTTCTGGCCTAAAAATTTCACTTCCGAGGCAAAAAAATGTGTTAAAAAATTTGTGACTCGCTGGGGTGCCCGACTGCCGATTTTTCCCTCGCGTGAGAAAACTTTTTTCTTCGCCAGAACGCATTTTCTGAACTGTCAAGCGTCACACGTCACGCGTCACAGCAGTTTGGGAAGTGGTACCCAAGCGTCACACGTCACGCGTCACAGTGGTTTCTGGGAATGGGTACTTTCTTAGGAGAAGACCTAAGTAGAAATTTTAATATATATATTTATATATTATATAAATATATATATTAAATTCTTTTTTCCCTCTATTCTTGGGGGAGGGTAGCGCCCAAAAACAGTTGTGACGCTGTGACGTGTGACGCTCGGGTACCACTTCCCAAAACTGCTGTGACGCGTGACGTGTGACGCTTGTTCCCAGTTTGCTTTCCCTGCGTAACTCTGCTAAGTGTCTGTGAATCATTGCGCTGGTGTATAGGGGTAACGAATCGTTACCCCCTAAGGATGGCGTCACGGCCTGCCATTCTCGAACAGACAGACTGACAAACGAGGGCTTCGGCATGATTTTTGTTGCTTAAAATAAGTGCCAAAAAAGCTTGGAAGTCAATATTATATGTCGTAAATTTGCACCCAAATTGCATTATAGAAAATGAGACAATTAAAGATTACAAAAAGCATTACAAACCGCGAAAGTGCATCGCTTGACAAGTATCTGCAAGAGATTGGCCGTGAGGATTTAATCACCGTAGAAGAAGAGGTAGAGCTGGCGCAGCGCATCCGTAAGGGCGATCGCGAGGCTCTTGAGAAGCTCACCAGAGCCAACCTGCGCTTTGTGGTTTCTGTGGCTAAACAGTATCAGAACCAAGGATTAAGTCTGCCCGACCTTATCAACGAAGGCAACCTCGGCCTTATCAAGGCAGCCGAGAAATTTGATGAAACACGTGGATTCAAGTTCATCAGCTACGCCGTGTGGTGGATTCGCCAGAGCATTCTGCAGGCCTTGGCAGAGCAGAGCCGCATCGTGCGTCTGCCACTGAATCAGGTTGGTTCGCTGAACAAGATAAGCAAGGCCCTCTCGAAGTTCGAGCAGGAGCATGAACGCCGCCCATCTGCCGAAGAACTGGCCGATGTGCTCGATGTGCCTGTAGATAAGGTGTCAGACACGCTGAAGGTGTCTGGTCGCCACATCTCTGTGGATGCTCCGTTTGTAGATGGCGAGGACAACAGCCTGCTGGATGTGCTGCCAAACGACGACTCTCCTATGGCCGACAAGGAGTTGGTAGATGAGTCGTTGTCGCGCGAGATAGATCGTGCACTGACTACACTTTCTGCCCGTGAGAGTGAGATTATAAAGAAGTTTTTCGGCATTGGCGGTCAGGAGATGACGCTGGAGGAGATCGGTGATGAGTTCGGACTCACCCGTGAGCGTGTGCGCCAGATCAAGGAGAAAGCCATCCGCCGTCTGCGTCAGAACAGCCGCAGCAAGTTACTCAAGTCTTATCTGGGTTGATTATGAAGAAATTCCTACACATATTCATGGCTTTCTTGGTGGTGGTGCTCTGTACATCGGCCACCTTGCAGAAGGGCGATAAGAAGAAGAAAGACAAGATGGAGCCCGAGGCCGCTCAGGTCTATGGCTTCGGCTTTGCCTCCTCGTTTCTCGACACACTGGCTTTCTACACCGATATCCAGTTGCTCGATAGCGCCAAGTTGGTGGATGGCAAGTACTTAGACCAGCGCTACCAGTACTCCTACCAACTGAAGGACTATCTGGCAGTAGGTCAGAACAAACCCGACTATGTGTGCATGATTTTCTTCAATAAAGACAAGAAGAAGCTGCAGAAAGAATACGATAAACTGCTGGCTAAGTACCGCAAGTCAGGCTTAGGCCTGCGGGCTATTGCCGCTACCGATTTCAAGTTTAAACAACCAGAATAACAACAGATGAATCATAGCAAAGCTCTCTTTTTCGGCCTCTTATGCCTACTGCTTGGCATACTGACAGGATGTCATCATAATGACGAACCAGACCCAACTCCTTCCACGAAATCGGGAACGCGCACTGTGTTGGTTTATATGGTGGCCGACAACACGCTTTATGGTTTCAGTGGAGATGACATTAACGAGATGAAAACAGGTTTTGCCAGCATGGGTATTGATGTGTCAAAGTGTAATCTTCTGATATATATGGATCCCATCCCTAATGATAAAGATCCCTTAGATCGGCTTCCAACTATATATAGGCTTGTAAAAGATGCATCTGGTAATGTGACCGATGAGATATTCTATGAATATCCAGCCAATCATGACTCTGCATCACCTACGGTGATACAAGATGTGATTACTAAAGTCAGAACCGCCTATTCGGCAGAAAAATATGGTTTCATCTATTGGTCACACGGAGAAGGATGGGTGAGTTATCCAACACCCACTAAGTCTTTGAAGCCAATGGCAGGTATGGAACAGAAGTGGATAGGGGTTGATGATAATCCAAAATTATCACATACCGAAATCAGTGACCTGCGGAAAGCTTTGGCGATAGGCTTCGGTCAGCGAGTGGACTTCCTGATGTTCGATGCTTGCTTCATGCTCACCGTGGAGACGGTCTATGAGCTGCGTGAGGTGGCTGACTATGTGGTGAGTTCGCCTACCGAGATCCCGGGTCCTGGTGCCCCATACGATGTGATTGTGCCAAAGATGTTCGGCGGCAACGCGGCGCAGGGGATAGTCCAGAGCTATTACAACTACTACGGTGCCACCTACGATGAGACAAAGTCTAATTTAAATAAACCTTGGACGGGAGGCGTTTCAATAGGTGCGGCTAAGACTTCGGCGATGGAAAACTTAGCCAAAATCACCAAGAGCATGCTCGGCAAGCATCAGGCTTTCGACCTGCATACGCTGAAGGACTCGGTGCTGAACTACGACCGCCGCTCAGAGACCAGTTCCTCATACATCGGCTACTACGACCTCTACGGAGTGATGGAGAGGCTGCTCTCTGCACCCGACTTCAACAACTGGAAGGCCGCCTACGATGCCGCGGTGGTGAGCTTCCTCACCACGCCGAAGAACTTCTCTGCCTCTGCTGGACTCTTCTCTATGGAGGGTTCCAAAGGTCTCTCTGTCTATCTGCCTGTGACCGAAGATGGCACATCGCCTCGCGATGTCGCCTATCAGAACACCGCTTGGTATAAGGATGCAGGGCTCAGCCAGCTGGGCTGGTAATCTACTCATGATGATAGGGGCTCCCTGCCAAGATAGACAGGGCGCGGTAGAGCTGCTCTACGAAGATGAGGCGCACCATCTGGTGTGAGAACGTCATGCGCGAGAGCGACATTTTTTCTGCTGCTATCTGATAGACTTTCTCTGAAAATCCATAAGGTCCTCCGATGATGAATACCAGTCGCTTACTCACGGTGTTCATCTTGTGGCGCATGTACTGCGCAAACTCCACCGATCGCATCTCCTTGCCACCCTCATCCAGCAGCACCACATAGTCGGCTGACTGCAGCGCTTTCAGAATCAGCTCCCCCTCCTTCTCCTTCTGTTGCTCCTCACTTAGGCTCTTATTGTTTTTCAGGTCGGGAATCACCTCAACCTCAAAGCCGAGGTAGTGCTTCGTGCGCTCCACATAGTCGTCTATCAGCGCCACGAAATGCTTATCTACGGTTTTTCCCACCAGCAAAAGTGTAGTTTTCATAAGCTTTACTAAATTACGTTTCAAAGATAGTATTTTTCTGTCAAAAATGCATGCTTTTGCCTATCTTTGTTGAAGATGAGCCGTACAAAGTGCGGCTTAACATTTTTTATCAGATGTCTTTGCAGCATTTAGACAGTTGCATCGTCTAACAAACAGAAAGGGGTGGAAAAACCTCGCAAAAACAAGTGGTTGATTTGGAAAATGAGGAGAAGTTGATAGTTGGGTGTCGGGCCGGAGAAGATGCTGCCCGAGAGATGCTCTATAGGCGCTATTCCAAGCAGTTGATGGCCGTCTGCTACCGCTATACAGGCAATGCAGACGACGCGCTGGATGTGCTGCACGATGGATTCATCAAGATTTTCACACACTTCAGCTTCAAAGGAGACAGCACACTGGCCACATGGCTCACCAAAGTGATGATAACTGAAGCGGTGGACTTTCTCAGGCGAAAACGCCGCTTCGAGGCCCTGTTTGAAGAGGAAGATGAAGAGCTGACCGCGATACCCGATGATGACAATGCCATCGTCCAGGCTGGTGGCCGACTGACGGAGCAGGAACTGCTCCAGCTGGTGGCAGAGCTGCCCGAGGGTTGTCGCACAGTGTTCAATCTCTTTGTCATCGATGGGAAGTCGCACCGCGAAATAGCTGATATGCTGCACATTAAGGAGCACTCCTCCACTTCGCAGTATCATCGCGCCAGAAAGATATTAAAGGAAAAAATAAAAGCATACGAGTCGAATGAAGCAAAAGGATGAATTCTCAAGCTTGTTTCATGACAAGCTGCAAAAGGCAGAGATGAACGTCCCTGCCGATGCCTGGAGTGGGTTACTCAATGACCTGCATATGGCAGAGTCTGCACAGCAGCGACCAGCTTTCTTTGTGGGTCGTGCTTGGTGGGCAGCTGCTGCCTCTGTGGCCGTGTTGCTGGGCTTGACTGTATGGCTGTGGCAAGGAGCCGAGCCAGCACCTGAGGCTGAATCGTTGGCCCAAAATGCCATGCCTGCGGCTTCGGCGCCAACTTCATTGCCCGATGATCCTCCTATCGCTGCCAAACAGAGCGAAAAGCTGCAGGGCAATATTCGCCAGCTACCAGTAGCTCTGAGCTCAGACGCTTACTTCTTAGGCTCTGACGTTGCCGATCCTGACGAGTTGGTGGAGGTGACAGTAACCATTCGGACGCAGGTCTATGGCACCAATCGGCCCGTGAACAACGGCGGCTATGCATCTGCCAGTCAGGAGGTTGTGGTTTCAACTTCTGAGACTCAGCAACCAACTGAGCCACAGCCTTCACCCACAGCGCATCGAGGCCAATGGAGCATAGCGCTCACAGCTGGCAGTGCTTGGCCCAGTGGTGATCATCAGGCCCCAGTCTCGGCAGGGCTTATGCTGAAGAAAGAACTCAGCCCAGCCTTGGCCTTGGAAGCAGGGTTGCGCTTCACACATTACCCAGTGAATGGGGCAACCGATGTGCAGACGCTGAGTCTGCCGGTACAGTTGGATGTCACTTTGGCAGAGTCCAAGAACACCAAAGTCTATGCTGCGGTTGGCGGTGCCATAGAAAAATCTCTCGGGCACGATTTCAAGGAAGATCCCTTGCTGCTTTCTGCGCGAGGTGGCGTGGGGGTAGAGTATCGAATCTCCGATCGATTGGCACTCTATGCCGAACCTGCGGTCAGCTATAGACTCAATGACAGAGGTCAGTCCAGCTATCTGCACACCACCCATCGGGCAGCCTTGGAGCTGACAGGCGGCTTGCGTATGTCTTTCTGATAAACCATGTAGGCAATGAAGCATTTTGGCTTATTTCTGGTATTCTTGCTGCTGCTTATGGTGCAGCATGTGCAGGCACAGAGCGACATAGACACACTGCGGCTGAGGAGTAAGGAAGTGCCAACACCACCCGTGGAACTGCGCATGCAGAACGATAAGCCTTGGCTCGAATTCGACGACTCCATGCCCTCGGTCTTCGGTCGTGGAGAGAAGGCTCCGACAACCAACGGCACCCGCTACACGCTGCATCCCTATAACACCACGACACCCTACGATTGGGATCCCATTTATCAGCGCAAGATAGCCATCCATGCCGACACCTGGAGAGGACAGTATTGGCGTATGCTTGGAACCTCGGATGTCAAAGGAATGACCATCAGCGGGCGCATCAAGTTGGAAGAGAAAGAGCCCTTGTTACGCTTTGAAAACGGGATGTTGGTGGGCGACTATGCCACCCTGCTCACCCAGTATTTCACCCGCGAATTCTGGCGATTCAGGCATCATAAAAACCAAAAGGAGACCCAGCAGGTGCTCGATGAGTATAATAAAGTGCAAGGCTTATCTGAGAAATAATGGCAGGAAATAGCGTGCATGTCAAAGTTTTTTCGTAGCTTTACCGAAAATTTGAAACATTGGTAGACTATGAATAGAATTACTTCCTTATTTGGTATAGAATTGCCCATCATTCAGGGCGGTATGGCATGGTGTAGCGGATGGCGACTGGTGTCGGCTGTGAGTAATTGTGGCGGTCTGGGACTGCTGAGCGCAGGCTCCATGACACCCGACTTGCTGCGTGAGCATATCCGTAAGTGTAAGGCAGCCACCGACAAGCCTTTTGGCGTGAACGTGCCGCTGATGAACCCAGCTGCAGCCGACTATATGAACATCATTGCCGAGGAAGGTGTGAAGATAGTCTTCACCTCTGCTGGCAGTCCTAAGAAGTGGACGGGCTGGCTCCATGAGCGTGGCATCTTGGTGGCTCATGTGGTTTCATCCAGTAAGTTTGCTGCGAAGTGCGAGGAGGCTGGTGTAGATGCCGTGGTGGCAGAAGGAACCGAAGCAGGCGGACACAACGGACGCGAAGAGACCACCACGCTCTGCTTGATTCCAGCCGTGCGTCGCGCCACTACTTTGCCACTCATCGCTGCTGGTGGCATCGCCACGGGTGAAGCCATGCTGGCCGTAGAGGCGCTGGGTGCCGAGGCCGTACAGATAGGCACCCGTTTTGCCCTGACCGAGGAAAGCTCTGCGCATGAAGATTTCAAGAAACTCTGCCTGAGCTTGGAAGAGGGAGACACGCTGCTCACGCTTAAGAAACTCTCACCTACACGCCTGATAAAGAACGCCTTGCGCACTGAGATAGAAGAAGCTGAGGACAAGGGAGCCACGAAGGAAGACCTCCTCACCCTGCTTGGTGCCGGACGTGCCCGTCGGGGTATGCTTGAGGGTGACTTGGAGCAGGGCGAACTGGAGATTGGCCAGATTACGGGCTTGCTGAAAGGCTATCCTATTCAGACTGTTCGTGAGGTGTTCGACGATATCATCTCAGGGTATAAGCAGACCAAGGTGAGACTGCTGGGATAAGACAACAAATATAACCACTAATAAAAAAGCAAAATGAAAAAGATGTTTTTGGCAGCCCTCGCAATGGCTGCATTGCTGACCTCTTGTGGTGAAGACAAGGGGACTCAGATTTTCAACGGAAAGGACCTTACGGGTTGGGTGGCTTACTCCGACCCATCAAGTGATGTGACTGCAGATCAGTTGTTTACCGTTCAAGATGGTGTGATCCATACTTTGGGTATGCCTTATGGCTATCTGCGTACAGCTAAGAAGTATGCCGACTATGTGGCTTCTGCGGAGTTCCGCTGGGCCGACGGAAAGGGCACTAACAGTGGCTTCTTCCAGCGTGTGCAGGAAGGCGATGCCATGTGGCCGGGTATGATAGAAGTGCAGCTGAAGGTAGGCACTGTGGGTGACACAGGTGGCACCATCCAACGTGATCCTAATCAGACAGGACCTTTCAAGCCCCGCTTGGTGAATGATGAAGGACTGGAGAAGCCAGCAGGAGAGTGGAACCAGGTGGAGGTAAGTTGCATCGGCAGCCATATCACTGTGAAACTGAATGGCGTGTTGGTGAACGAGGCAGAGACCTCACTGACCGAGGGCTTCATCGCCCTTCAGAGTGAAGGCGGCCCTATCGAATTCCGCAATGTGTATGTGAAGGAACTGAAGCCAGCCACCGGTGCCGATGTCACTTCTCTGGTATTCAAGCCAAAGGAGCTGTTCGACGGTCAGAGTCTGCGCGGATGGGTACCATACGTTGATCCAGAGAGCGGTGTAAAGCCAGAAGAAGTATTCACGGTATCAGACGGTGTGATCAATGTTTCTGGTCAGCCATTCGGCTATATGCGCACCCGCAATCAGTATCGCGACTACAAGCTGCATGCTGAGTGGCGCTGGGTAGGTGAGCCATCAAACAGCGGTCTGTTCCAGCGTGTACAAGAGGGTGACCATGTATGGCCTGTGGGTATGGAAGCCAACCTGATGAATGGTGGTCTCGGCCTCGTGGTAGGTCTGAATGGCTATCAGGTAGAAGGAGCGCGTCAGGCAGGCGAGTTTGCCATCAAGGCTGCCACTGGCAATGCCGAGGAGAAACCAGTAGGTGAGTGGAATGAGGCCGATATAGAGTGCATAGGCAAGCACATGAAGGTTTATATCAATGGTGTGCTTCAGAACGAGGCCGATGGCCAGTTCGACCGTGGCTTCATCGCTCTTCAGAGTGAGGGCGGCCCATTGCAGTTCCGCAACATCATCCTGACAGAGATTCGTTGATCTGGAGTAGGATAAAACAAAATAGGCAGGGAATCGACCCTACCTATTTTTGTTATGCTTAGTGCTAAGCTTTACTTCTTGTGGCACTCGCAGTCTTCGCCGCAATCCTTGCCGTTGCAGTCGCACTCACCGTTCTCGCAGTCGCAGCCACCCTTGCCGCAATGGCAACCAGGTGAGGTTGCAGCCTTTATTTCCTCAGGGGTAGCAGGGCGTGCCTCTACCACTTCGCCCACGAAGTTGAGGTCGCAGCCAGCCAACGGATGGTTCAAGTCCACCACTACCACCTCGTCCTTGATCTCATTCACCACGGCGCTGAAACGCTCGCCATCTGCGGAGATCAGCGGAATAATGGCCCCTTCCTGCACATGAACATCGTCGAACTTGCCATCGATGAAGAACGTTTTCTTAGGCAATTCCACCACATGTGTTTCGTCATATTCGCCATAAGCGTCATTCTGCGAAATCACGAAGTCGAACTTGTCGCCCAAGGCCAGTGTCTCCATCTTCTTTTCGAAGGCATCTAAGGCCAGACCCAGTCCGGTGATAAACTCAAACGGCTCCTCGACTGGTGCCTCTTCAGCCAGGTCGCGCTCTCCATCTTCGATGGTGTATAGCTTATAAGCTACCTTGTAGTACTTTTTTTCTGTATTTTCCATATTGCACTATAGTATTTCAGAAGGCAAAGGTAGTGATAAGTTTCCAAATATCCATTATTTTATGCCAAAAGAATGCCGTTCCTTACAATTATAAACAAAAGATGCAACTTTCTCTTACAATTGTTTGGTATATGCGGAAAAACTTTTTAACTTTGCAACCGAAATCAAAAAAGAGGAGTAATTATGAGTAAGCATACATTGGTCAGCCTAACTGTACTAAGTGTCATTAGCCTTGTAGTCGTCGAGCTATAAAGCGTGAGAAGGGTATAGATGTATGTTTCTTTATATATTATTTAGGATATAGATTAGAGCCTTTCTCACATCAGTTGGGGAAGGCTTTGTTTTTTAAGAGGAGAAAAGACTATGAAACATCAGTTGAGGAGTGCCGTGTGCACTGAAGGCAGAAGAATGGCTGGCGCCCGAGCTCTATGGGTGGCCAATGGCATGAAGCGTGAGATGTTTGGCAAGCCAGTGATAGCCATTGTCAATTCATTCACCCAGTTTGTGCCAGGCCACACACATCTGCATGAGATAGGTCAGATAGTGAAGCAAGAGATAGAAAGCATGGGATGCTATGCTGCCGAGTTTAATACCATTGCCATAGACGATGGTATCGCCATGGGGCATGACGGCATGCTCTACTCACTGCCTTCGCGCGACATCATCGCCGACTCCGTGGAATACATGGTCAATGCCCACAAGGCCGATGCTATGATCTGTATTTCCAACTGCGACAAGGTGACTCCAGGCATGCTCATGGCTGCCATGCGCCTGAATATCCCAGCAGTATTCTGCAGCGGCGGTCCGATGGAGGCTGGTAAATATAAAGGCGAAAATGTAGATCTGATATCTGCAATGGTGAAGGGTGCAGACACCAGTGTGAGCGATGAAGAGCTGGCAGAGATAGAAAACCGTGCCTGTCCGGGCTGCGGCTGTTGTTCGGGCATGTTCACCGCCAACTCCATGAACTCGCTGACCGAGGCCATCGGCCTTTCATTGCCGGGCAACGGCACCATCCTTGCCACCCATAAGAACCGCATCCAGCTCTTTAAGGATGCAGCCCGTCAGGTGGTCCGCAATGCCTATAAATACTATGAGGAAGGCGACGAGAGTGTGCTGCCAAGAAGCATCGCCACCCGTGAGGCTTTCCTCAACGCCATGACGCTCGACATTGCCATGGGTGGTTCTACGAATACCATCCTCCACTTGCTGGCTGTGGCCCAAGAGGGAGGGGTGGACTTTAAGATGAACGACATCGACCAACTGAGCCGTCGTGTGCCTTGCCTTTGCAAGTTGGCTCCTAACACCCAGAAATACAGCGTCCAAGAGTGCGGCCGCGCAGGCGGTATCCTCGGCATTCTGGGCGAGCTGGCCAAGGGCGGCTTGCTGCATACACAGGTGAAGCGCGTCAATGGAGCTACACTCGAAGAAGATCTGAAGAAATATGACATTACAGGTGCTCAGACAGATGCTGAGGCTAAACGCATCTATAGCAGCGCCCCAGCCAATAAGTTCAGCAATGTGATGGGCAGTCAGGAGTGCACTTACGACACCCTCGATACCGACCGCACAGCTGGTTGCATCCGCGACATCGCTCATGCCTACACCAAAGACGGCGGCTTGGCTGTGCTGTTTGGAAACATCGCTCAAGACGGCTGCGTGGTGAAGACAGCAGGCGTAGATGAGAGCATCTGGAAGTTCAGCGGACCAGCCAAGGTCTTCGATTCTCAGGAAGACGCCTGTGAGGGCATCCTGAATGGTAAGGTGGTGAGTGGCGATGTGGTGGTGATCACCCATGAGGGTCCGAAGGGTGGCCCTGGCATGCAAGAGATGCTTTATCCCACCTCTTATATTAAGAGTCGCCACCTGGGCAAGGAGTGCGCCCTGATCACCGACGGACGCTTCAGCGGCGGCACGTCTGGACTCAGCATCGGCCACATCTCGCCCGAGGCAGCCGCTGGTGGTAACATCGGCAAGGTGATGGATGGCGATATCATCGAGATAGACATCCCTAACCGCAGCATCAACGTGCGCCTGAGCGATGAAGAGCTGGCAGCCCGTCCTCAGCAGCCATTGAAGCGCAATCGCCAAGTATCCAAGGCCTTGCGTGCCTATGCTCAGAGTGTGAGCTCGGCCGACAAGGGAGGAGTAAGAATCTTAAATGAAGAATGAAGCATGAAGAAAGAGGAAAAGAAATTGATTTCTGGCTCAGAAGCTCTGATGCTTTCTTTGGAACATCAAGGAGTGAAGACGATATTCGGCTACCCAGGTGGCAGCATCATGCCCGTGTATGATGCCTTGTACGACCATCTTGACAAGCTGAATCACATCTTGGTGCGCCATGAGCAAGGTGCGGCTCACGCAGCCGAAGGTTTCGCACGCGTATCGGGCGAGGTGGGTGTCTGCTTGGTGACCAGTGGCCCAGGTGCCACCAATACCGTGACAGGCATTGCCGATGCCATGATAGACAGCACCCCCATCGTGGTCATAGCCGGACAGGTGGGTGTCAGTGCCCTGGGTACCGATGCCTTCCAAGAAGTCGATTGGGTGGGCCTCACACAGCCTATCTCCAAGTGGAGCTACATGATACGCGATGCCAACGACATCGCCAGCGCTGTGGCGCGTGCCTTCTACATTGCCAAGAGCGGGCGACCTGGACCAGTGGTGCTCGATTTCCCCAAGAGCGCCCAAACACAGATGATAGAATACCAGCCTGCCAAGGTGGACTATATACGCAGCTACGACCCCGTGCCAGATACCGATCCCGTGTCTGTGGAACAAGCCGCAGCACTGATCAATGGGGCTAAGAAGCCCTTCATGCTGGTGGGGCAGGGCGTAGAACTGGGAGGTGCGCAGCAAGAACTCAAAGACTTCATTGAGAAGGCCGACATCCCTTGCGGCACCACCATGCTGGGCCTTTCTGCCATCCCTTACAATCACCCTCTGAATAAGGGCATGTTGGGCATGCATGGCAATATAGGACCCAACGTGAACACCAACAAGTGCGATGTGCTCATAGCTGTGGGCATGCGCTTCAGCGATCGTGTCACGGGCTTCCTGCCCAATTATGCCAAGCAGGCCAAGATCATCCACTTCGACATAGACCCTGCCGAGATAGACAAGAATGTGAAGGTAGATGTAGCAGTGCTGGGCGACTGCAAAGACACGCTCCGCAAAGTGGGTGCCCTGATCAAGCCAGCCAAGCACACCAAGTGGGTGGATAGCTTTACCACTTATGAGAAGCTGGAATATGACAAGGTGATACACAATGAGCTGCATCCATCCGAAGGACCCCTGACCTATGGCGAGGTGGTGAATGCTGTGGCCGAGGCCACCCATCACGAGGCTGTGCTGGTCACCGATGTGGGTCAGAACCAGCTCACGGCCTCCCGCTACTTCAAGTTGGCCAAGCAGCGCAGCATGGTCACCTCAGGTGGCCTTGGCACCATGGGCTTCGGCCTGCCCGCAGCCATCGGAGCCTGCTATGGCGCGCCCGATCGCACGGTCTGCGTGTTTATGGGCGATGGCGGAGCACAGATGACCATCCAAGAGCTGGGCGTGGTGATGGAGCATAAAGTACCAGTGAAGGTGATCATTCTGAACAACCATTTCCTCGGCAATGTGCGTCAGTGGCAAGAACTCTTCTTCAACCGTCGCTATTCATTCACGCACATGCAGAACCCCGACTACATGAAGATAGCCGAGGCATACGGCATCCCGGCGGTGAGGGTTAAGGAGAGAGCAGAACTCCAGGCAGTGGTGAAGCAGATGATAGAAACCGACGGTCCGTTTATCCTCGAAGCCTGTGTGGCCGAAGAAGAGAACGTGCTGCCTATGACACCGCCCGGAAGTGCTATCAGTGAAATCATGTTAGAGGCCGAATAAAAAGAAGAGCAATATGGAAAAGAAATTATATACCATCATCGTACATTCTGAGAATGTGGCAGGTGTGCTAAATCAGGTCACAGCCGTGTTCACACGTAGGCAGATCAATATCGAGAGCCTCAATGTGTCTGCCTCTTCCATCCCAGGCGTGCATAAGTACACCATCACCGCATGGACCGACCCCGACACGATGGAGAAAGTGGCCAAGCAGATCAGCAAGAAGATAGATGTGGTGCAGGCGCAATATTTCACCGATGACAATATCTTCCAATATGAGATAGCACTCTATAAGCTGAAGACCAGTGTGCTCGAGAGTAACAAGGAGGTGTCTAAGGTGATTCGTCGCAGCGGGGCACGCATCGTGGAGGTGAACTCCGTCTATTCTATCTTGGTGAAAGATGGTCTGAGCTCTGAGATTACCGACCTGGACGACCAGCTCATGAAGCTCGACTGCGTGTTGCAGTTCGTGCGCTCTGGCCGCATCGCCGTGACCAAGAGCCGCTTCGAGCGCGTAGATGACTATCTGGAGAAGCGTGAGGCTAAGTATAAGGAGTTTAAGCTATGAGTGCAGAGAATAAGATAGGTACCTACAAGTTCGTGGCAGAGCCGTTTCACGTCGATTTCACAGGCCGTCTCACCATGGGCGTGCTCGGAAATCATCTGCTCAATGCAGCAGGCTTCCATGCCTCAGAGCGTGGTTTCGGCATAGCCCGCCTCAATGAGGAAGACCATACATGGGTGCTCTCCCGTCTGGCCATTGAGCTTGATGGGATGCCCTACCAGTATGAGCCTTTCAGCATAGATACGTGGGTGGAGAATGTCTATCGCCTGTTCACCGACCGTAATTTTGCCATTATCAATAAGGATGGCAAGACGCTGGGTTATGCCCGCTCCGTGTGGGCCATGATAAGCACCGTGACGCGCAAGCCAGCCGACCTGATGGCGCTGCATGACGGCTGCATAGCTGGCTATATCTGCGACCGCGAGTGCCCCATCGAGAAGCCCTCGCGCATCAAGGTCAGAAGCACCGAGCCAGTGGCCACCATCGTGGCGAAGTATAGCGACATCGACATCAATGGCCACTTCAACAGCGTGCGCTACATAGAGCACATCCTCGACAT
>CADALZ010000043.1 GCA_902788865.1 uncultured Bacteroidales bacterium
GCTGAGCGCCGTGCTCATCAGCATGTCTATGGCAGGTCTGTTCTGCGGACTGTTCCAGATCCTCTTCGGAGTCATCAAGATTGGCAAGTATGTGCGCTATATCCCCTACCCTGTGCTCTCGGGCTTCATGAGCGGTATTGGCGTCATTATCATCCTGCAGCAGTTCTACGCGCTGCTGGGACAGAAATCGCCCGTCCTGACGGTGGATATGATTACCCTGTTGCCTGAACACCTCAGCTCCGACATATCATTCACCGCTTTATTATTAGGCTTAGGCACCATAGCCGTGATATGGCTGTTTCCTAAAGTGACCAAGAAAGTGCCTGCTACGTTAGTGGCCCTCATCTTGATGACCATCGTGTCACTCTTCCTCCACATGGACGAGCGCCTGCTCATCGGAGCAATACCTGGCGGTCTGCCCATGCCTTTCTTCCTGAAAGAAGGACTCTCGCTGGAAGGGCTCGACTGGCTGAACATCCTGCAAGTATCCATCATCCCAGGCTTGACACTGGCTGGCCTCGGAAGCATTGACACACTGCTGACCTCGGTAGTGGCCGACAACATTACCAAAACGCATCACGACAGCAACCAAGAGCTGATAGGCCAAGGTATAGGCAACATGGTAAGCGGCCTGTTCTGCGGCATTGGTGGTGCTGGTGCCACGATGCGTACGGTGGTGAACGTGAAGAGTGGCGGCCGCACACAGATCAGTGGTATGGTGCACTCATTGTTCCTGCTGGCCATACTCTTAGGCCTCGGCGGACTGGTGCGCTACGTGCCTCTGTCTGTACTTGCTGGTATCCTGATCACTGTGGGTTGGGGCATCATAGACTTCAAGGGATTCAAAGACCTTGTGAAGATTCCTAAGGCTGATGCTGCCGTGTTGCTCATCGTCTTCCTGCTCACCGTACTGGTAGACCTGCTCACAGCCGTGGCCATAGGCATGGTGATAGCCTGCGTGCTCTTCATGAAGCGTGCCAGCGACCTGGTAGAAGGCGGCTATAGCTCCAGCGTGATGACCAACTTCGACAAGGAGAGCCCTTGGAGTGATGAAGGCGGCATCCCAGAGAGCGTGCGCGAGAAGATCTACATACAGCGTCTGAACGGCCCTATCTTCTTCGGCACCATCACTAAGTTCCAGAGCGTGATGAACGATGTGCCTGCCGATGCCAAGGTGGTGATCATACGCATGCGACTGGTGAGCTTCATGGATCAGAGTGGACTCTATGCCATGGAGACAGCCATCAAAGAGATACAGAGCCACGGTGCCATGGTGCTGATGACCATCATACAGCCACAGCCTATGTACATGCTGCGTACGCTGGACGTGATACCCGACTTGGTGCCAGAGGAACACACGTTCAAGACCTTCGAGGAGTGTACGGAATTCCTGCGACAGCACATGGCATAAGCCACCTCTGCACATAAGATAAACCGAATGCAAAAAAATAAGCCTGCTTATTTTGTCATGCATTCGGTTTTTTCATTATCTTTGCCCATATTATCAACCTTAATACAAGAAAACATGGGTAAAGTCCTGATTATAGGTGCTGGTGGCGTGGCTACAGTTGCTGCCCACAAAGTGGCACAAAACACCGATGTCTTCACAGACATCATGATAGCAAGCCGCACAAAGGCTAAGTGTGATGCCATCGTGAAAGCGATAGGCAATCCAAACATCAAGACCGCTAAGGTGGATGCCGACAGCGTGGAAGAGCTGGTGAAGCTGCTGAGTGATTACAAACCAGACATCGTGATGAATCTGGCTCTGCCTTACCAAGACCTCACTATCATGGAGGCTTGCCTGCAGACGGGCGTCAACTATCTGGATACAGCCAACTATGAGCCTCGCGATGTGGCACACTTCGAGTACAGCTGGCAGTGGGCTTTCAAGGAGCGCTTCGAGAAGGCTGGCCTGACGGCTATCCTAGGCTGCGGCTTCGATCCGGGCGTGAGCGGCGTATATACGGCCTACGCAGCTAAGCATCACTTCGATGAGATTCAGTATCTGGACATCGTGGATTGCAATGCCGGAAATCACCACAAGGCGTTTGCCACCAACTTTAACCCTGAAATCAACATCCGCGAAATCACGCAGAAGGGACAGTACTATGAGAATGGCGAATGGCTGGAGACCGAGCCGCTGGAGATTCACAAGCCTCTGACCTACCCCAACATCGGTCCGCGTGAGAGCTACCTGCTGCACCACGAGGAGCTGGAGAGCTTGGTGCTGAACTATCCTACCATCAAGCGCGCACGCTTCTGGATGACCTTCGGACAGCAGTACCTCACTTATCTGGATGTGATTCAGAACCTCGGCATGTCACGCATCGACGAGATCACCTATGAGGCTCCGCTGGCCGACCAGCCCGATAAGAATGTGAAGGTGAAGATAGTGCCGCTGCAATTTCTCAAGGCTGTGCTGCCTAATCCACAAGACCTAGGAGCCAACTATGAGGGCGAGACGAGCATAGGATGCCGCATCCGCGGACTGAAAGATGGCAAGGAGCGCACGTACTATGTCTATAACAACTGCAGCCATCAGGAGGCATATAAGGAGACTGGCATGCAGGGCGTGAGCTACACCACGGGTGTACCTGCCATGATAGGTGCCATGATGTTCCTCAAGGGCCTCTGGAAGAAGCCAGGTGTGTGGAACGTGGAGAACTTCGACCCAGATCCATTCATGGAGCAGCTCAATAAGCAAGGTCTGCCTTGGCACGAGGTGTTTGATGGTGACCTTGAACTTTAAACGTTGAACGTTAAACATTAAACATTAAACGTTAAACATTAAACATTGAACATTAAACATTAAACGTTCATAATTCATGAAAGTTGGAGATAAGGCGCCTGAGATACTGGGCATCAACGAGAAGGGTGAAGAGATAAAGCTGAGCAGCTTTGCAGGACGCAAGCTGGTGCTCTACTTCTACCCGAAAGACAACACCTCTGGCTGCACCTCAGAGGCTTGTAGCCTGCGTGACAACTATAGTGAACTGCGCAAGGCTGGCTACGAGGTAGTGGGCGTGAGCGTGGACAATGAGCAGTCGCACCAGAAGTTCATCGACAAGCACGAACTGCCCTTCACTCTGATAGCCGACACGGACAAGAAACTGGTCGAGGCTTTCGGCGTATGGGCAGAGAAGAGCATGTATGGACGCAAATACATGGGCACTCTGCGCACCACCTTCATCATCAATGAGGAGGGCATCGTGGAGCGCATCATCGGTCCTAAGGAGATCAAGACGAAAGAACACGGGAAACAGATTTTAAATAATTAAAACATTAAAAGATTAAAAGATTAGAAAGATTATGGCAAAGAAAAACGACGAAGACGTATTGGAGAATGGCGCTAAAGGGCCATCTAACGAGAAACTGAAAGCGCTGCAAGCAGCGATGGACAAGATAGAGAAGAGTTTCGGCAAGGGCTCTATCATGAAGATGGGCGACGACAGTGTAGAGGAGGTGGAAGTGATTCCTTCTGGCTCCATCGGACTGGATGTGGCTCTGGGGGTGGGAGGCTATCCACGCGGCCGCATCATCGAGATCTATGGTCCTGAGTCCTCTGGTAAGACCACATTGGCCATTCACGCCATCGCAGAGGCACAGAAGATGGGCGGCATAGCTGCCTTCATCGATGCTGAGCATGCCTTCGACCGCTTCTATGCTGCCAAGCTTGGGGTAGATGTAGATAATCTGCTCATCTCTCAGCCCGACAATGGCGAGCAAGCGCTTGACATTGCAGAGCAGCTGATTCGCTCATCGGCTATCGACATCATCGTGATAGACTCTGTGGCTGCCTTGACTCCCAAGAAGGAAATCGAGGGCGAGATGGGCGACAGCGTGGTAGGTCTGCAGGCCCGACTGATGTCACAGGCATTGCGCAAGCTCACATCGGCCATCAGCAAGACACGCACTTGCTGCATCTTCATCAACCAGCTGCGTGAGAAGATAGGCGTGATGTTCGGCAATCCTGAGACCACAACGGGTGGTAACGCACTGAAGTTCTATGCCTCTGTGCGCATAGATATCCGTAGCGGACAGGCCATCAAGAATGGCGATGAGGTATTAGGCAAGAGCACCCGCGTGAAGATCATCAAGAACAAGGTGGCGCCTCCATTCCGCAAGGCAGAGTTCGACATCATGTTTGGCGAAGGTATCTCTAAGACAGGCGAGATCGTAGATCTGGGCGTAGAGCTGGGCATCATCAAGAAGAGCGGCTCATGGTTCAGCTACAATGACACGCGTCTGGCGCAAGGCCGCGATGCAGCAAAGCAGGTCATTGCCGACAATCCAGAACTGGCCGAGGAGCTGGAAGTTCAGATCAAAGAAGCCATCAAAGGCTCCAATCTGGAAACGCTCTGAGAGCCGAAAACGGGCATTTTTAGAGACTAATTTTAATTCCTCTCCCCTTGGGAGAGATTAGGTGAGGGTTCGCATACAGCATCTTTGCAGAAAGGGTACCCTCTCCTAACCTCCCCCTAGGGAGGAGGAATTACTTTTTACAATGTATCACTCCAGCCCGATGAAACGCTTGAAGCCATGCTTAATATGACTCTGCAGCGTATGCTGATGCTTCGAACGCGAGAGATAGAACACACAGTCGTCAAGGCTGAAATGCCTGCCTTCAGCATAGCGAGGCAGAAGTCCTGCCAGATTCATCCAGTCCAGATTGAGCATCTGCAGTGAGCGCATAGAGAGCCTCACACCTGGGTTTTTCTTCAGCCACAGCCGATTGATGTCTATCAAGGCGAAATGATACCCGTGGGCATCTCGATGCACCAAGATATTGCCACGATTATAGTCGCGATGCACGATGCCAAGCTCATGCAGATGCAGCGTGAAATCCACAAAGGCTTCCACCAGCTCTTTCTTCTCCACATCGGTGCTACAAGCTAGATAGGCATCTTCAATTCCTGGATAAGGCAGATACTCTGAGACAAACCAAGCCGTGTGGAAGAATCCCCACTTCTTGCGCACCATATAGGCCACTGGCGTAGCCGTTTCCAGACCCAGCTTCTGGAACAGGAAGGCATTCTCCCATGCCTTCTGCGCTTTATTCTTGCGGAAGAACGTATATATCAGGCAGTTGGCCAGCGTCGGACGCTTATACTTTTTCACCACCAACGGCACATCCCCTACCCTTACCAGTTCCACGGTGTTGCGCCTATTGCGCCACACCTCCTCACGCTGATAGTCTCCCTGCGCCACAGAGCGCAGGAAGTCTTCCAAGTGCTGATATTTAGGGGCTATAACAACTCGCATAGGGCTTAGTTTACAGAAACACACTGCAAAGATAGCACAACCAATCCAAAAAAGCAAGTCCAGAGAAACGTGAGGGTTGTCCTATAGAGGTGGAAATCTGTCCTTAAAACGATATGGCATATCACCAGCCGATGATATGCCATATCCCCCGTGAAAGTGATGTAGCAGGGCCAAACGCCCTATCAGCTACAGATGAAACCTATAGGATGCACCTGCCATGAACCAGAAGCCTGGCTGAGGCACGTTGCCATAGTCGTAGTACTTCGTGTCGAAGAGGTTGTTGGCCTCCACATACAGTTTATACTGCGGCATGTCGTACGACAGGCGGGCATCTACCAAGCTGTAAGGCTTGTACTCCATCGTCTCACCGTTGAGCAACTGGCAACTGCCCACACGGTCTTGATAGCGGTAAGACACATTCAGGTTCACCTTATCATATATATGCAGCTGGAGCTGAGCCACCAACTTATGGCGCAGGTACTCCAAAGCATATTGCGACTGAAGATTAGGTTCCAAGTCCTTGTCTTGATCGATGTAGCTATACGCCACATTCAGTGAGCGCAAGAAGCGCTGATGCGGCAGTAAATATTGGAAATCCAGTCCTACGTTGGCTTCCACGCCCAGAGAGTTGATCTTGGTATGATTCATAGATGTCCATACAGCATCCTCCCCGTCGTCACGATTCAAGATCCAGTCTATCATGTTCTTGCCATGGTGATGATACACGCTGAAGGTGGCTCGCACCCCGTTGGAGAGGTATTTGACGCCCCCCTCTATGGCCTGCATCTCCTCTGGCTTCAGATACTTATCGGCCTTATGGCCACCCACAGAATAGTAAAGCTCCGTGAATGACGGCATGCGCAGCGAGGTGTTGTAAGACGCATAGAGCTTCCAGCCACGCCCTAATTCGAGGCTGGCATCTACGCCAGGATAAATCTTGAACGGCATCTCGTTCCACGTATTCTTAGCAGCTATGAAGCCTGCAGAGAGTGTGAAACTGCGAAGCAGTATATTATGCTCCAGATGCAAGCTCAGATTGCTGCGATTCAGGCCTAAGGTGTAGTCGCGGTCGGTGCCATGGATATGTCTGGGCTTGTTCAGCGGTTCACCCAGATTGCCACTGATCAGATCCTCGTTTCTGAACTCGGCACCGAAGGCCGTCTTGCCCAGCACCGTCTCGAAGTAGCTGTTCAGATTGAGCCCAAAGACATCGGTGCGGTTGTAGTTATAGCGCATCACCTCTGGCTTGTCTCGATAGCCCTCATAGCGGTCGTAGCTACGATTCCAATACACTGCTGGCTTGAAATGCAAGAAACCCTTAGTCTCTGCCTGCACCGTGGTGTAGAACTTACGTGTGTGCTCATACTGGTCGTCAGCCTTCCACTTAGGTGTGGCATAGAAAGTGCTGGAGCCCCAACCCTTGTCGCTCACGCCCGCATGCCAATTCACACGCACCTGATCGTGATCATATTGCCCCTGATAGAAGGCCTTCAGCGCGGCAAAGTCACCATTGAGTCCGCCAGCCTGATTGCGCGTATAGCCATCGCTCCGCGTCACACTAGCAGAGAGCTGATTGTTCAGTCTGCCGCTCACCACGTTGAACCGAGCCCCTCCGCGGAAATAGCCGAAGGAGCCACCCTCTGCATAGACATCGGCACTACTCTCCTTCTCCTGGCGTGTCACCACGTTGATAGCTCCCACCAGAGACGATGTGCCATAGACACGTCCGGCAGGCCCTTCGAGCACCTCGATGCGCTCTATTTCGCTGATGTCAACTGGGAAATCGGCCACGTTGTGGCCAGTCTGAGGATCGCCGATGTTGATCCCATTGAGAAGTATGGTGATTTGGTCGAACGTACCACCACGCACGCTGATGTCGGTCTGTGCCCCGATAGGGCCGCGTTGGCGGACATCTACGCCAACCGCATACTTTAGAAGGTCAACTACACTCTGTACCGGCGCAGCCGCGATGGCCTCGCGGTTGAGTACAGTCACCATTCTCGCTGCCTGACCTAGCGTCAGGGGAACCCTGCTGCCGGTCACCTCCACTTCCTCCAGCTCATACTGTGCTTCGGGCTGCATAGGAGTGTTCACGGTCTGGGCGCTGAGACTGCCAGCGTTGGCAAAAGCCAGCGAAGTGACAGCCAGCACGCCGATGTTGATCTGAACCTTCAATGAGCGAAACACGGCATAAGGACTATTCTGGAAGTGCTTGAAGCGCACCACAGCCTGGTCTTTCTGAATGTTTTTTCTCATAATTTGGATTACTTATAAAACTAATACTTTCACTTCACCACTTCCACCTCTATCATCACGGGGAAATGATCGCTTGGAACGCGTGCAGTGAATTTCTTTGAATCTTCGGTATTCGGTCCTGCCATGAAAGGCTCCGTACGTTCTGTCTTGTCTATCTTGGCCCGATAGGTATCCGTCAGGATGCCATAGCGCTTCACATGAAACTCCTTCGTGAGGAAGATATGGTCTATGCGGGCATCGTTGCCACGGTCTGGACGGAAGTCGTTCCATGTGCCCACATTGTCGTACACGATGTCGGCCACGTCATAGGCATCGCGCATCAAGCCCGAATTGGCCAGCAGCAAGTAGCCGCTGTCACGCTGATCAACGTTGAAGTCGCCCGAGAGCACAGAAGGCAGTCCTTCCCTCTCCTCATCCTCCTGCACCTTGCGCAGTATCAGCTTGGCACTCTCGGCACGTGCCACCACGCCGATATGGTCCATGTGCAGATTATAATACATAAAGGTGAAGCCCGTCTGCTTCTCACGGAACTTGCCCCACGTGCAGACACGTGGCAAGGCGGCATCCCATCCCACGTTGGGCCTGTCGGTAATCTCAGAGAGCCAGAAGTCGCCATGATCCACTACCTCAAACTTATTGGTATCGTAGAAGAAGGCTGCATGCTCGCCTTTCTCGGCCCCATCGTCGCGTCCCACACCTATGAAGTCGAAGCCGGGCAGCTGTGCTTTCATATCATTCAGCTGACTGAGGTAGCCTTCCTCAGTGCCAAAGATGTCGAACTGGTGAAAGCGTATGAGCTTCACTATGTAAGGATAGCGCTGATTCCAGCCATTACCACTCTCGTAATCGCTTTGCGTCAAAAGTCGGATGTTGTAGGTAGCTATAATCATATTCTGTGCATTGATAGAAAGCACACTGAGCATTAACATCAGGGCGGAGATAAATAACTTCTTCATTTTTCAAGCGTTTTAAGATTACTGCACAAAAGTACAAAAAATATTCGCTTCTTGTCATTGAGAATACAAGAAAAATGCGTATATTTGTAGAAACTAAAACCTAAGCAAATGAAAAGCGAAAAAGAAATCTACTTGGCAGGAGGATGCTTTTGGGGAGCAGAGCATTTTCTAAAGCAAATTTCGGGTGTCACTTACACGGCTGTTGGCTTTGCCAACGGAAATGTGCCCGACCCTACTTATAAGTTGGTCTATACCGACACTACTGGCTATGCCGAGACGGTGCACGTGAAATACGACCCCGCCGTGGTAAGCCTCAAGTTCTTGCTACACCTTTTTTTCAAGGCGATAGATCCCACTAGCGTCAACAAGCAAGGTGAAGATGAAGGTACTCGTTATCGCACGGGCATCTACTATACCGACGATGCCGATCTACCTGTGATTCAGCAAGTCTATGACGAGGTGGCCGATGTCTATAATGCCCCGTTGGCCGTAGAGGTTTGTCCGCTGAAGAACTTCTATCTGGCCGAGGAATACCATCAAGACTATCTGGACAAGAACCCCACAGGCTATTGTCACCTGAACCCAGAGCTGTTCAAAATGGCGCGCAAAGCAAAAATGAAATAAAAAAAAACACTAATAATTTTAGATTATTAACATACGCACCCTATCAGATATTAAAACAAAAGCCTTACCTTTGTAGCGAAATATTAAATACAACAGAAAAGAAATGAGAAAAATTTTATTCGTGATGTTGTCAGTCTTTGCACTGGCACTCAATGCGCAAAACAGCGTGTATGATTTTAAGGTAGCAGATTTAGAAGAAAACACAGTATCTCTGGATGCCTACAAGGGCAAGGTGCTTCTCATCGTAAACACAGCTACTAAGTGTGGCTTCACTCCTCAATACAAAGAATTGCAGGAGATCTATGACAAGTATCATGCACAGGGTTTCGAGGTGCTCGATTTCCCTTGCAACCAGTTCGGTGAGCAGGCTCCTGGCAGCAATGAAGAGATTCATAAGTTCTGCACAGACAACTATGAGACCACCTTCCCTCAGTTCTCCAAGATCGATGTGAACGGAGAGAACGAGTCTCCCCTCTTCACCTTCCTCAAGGCTAAGCAGGGCTTTAAGGGTTTCCCAGGAGAGAGAGGTCAGATGATGGAGCAGATGATGGCTCGCAGAGATCCCGACTTTGCTAAGAAGAGCGATATCAAGTGGAACTTCACCAAGTTCCTGGTGAACAAGAACGGTGAGGTGATAGCACGTTTCGAGCCTACAATGGACATGGCCAAGGTAGAAGCTCAAGTGAAGGCGCAGCTCTAAAAACACTTTAATCTAACAATAAATGAAAACAGTTTACGACTATTCAGTAAAAGACCGCAAGGGCAAAATGGAATCACTTCGGGAGTATGCCGGAGAAGTCTTGCTCATAGTGAACACAGCCACCCGTTGTGGCTTCACTCCTCAGTACACAGAGCTGGAGCAGCTCTATGAGAAGTATCATGCACAAGGCTTCGAGGTGCTCGATTTCCCATGCAATCAGTTCGGCCAGCAGGCCCCTGGCACAGCCGAAGAGATTCGTGAGTTTTGCCAGCTGAACTATGGCACTAAATTCCCACAGTATAAGAAGCTCGAAGTCAATGGTGAGAAGGCAGATCCGCTCTTCAAGTTCCTCAAGAGCCAGAAGCCATTCGGTGGTTTCGATCCTGAGCATCCTCTGAGCAAGATTCTGGACGAGATGCTCTCTAAGGCCGATCCTAACTACAAGGAGAACCCCGACATCAAGTGGAACTTCACCAAGTTTCTGATTGGTAAGCGTGGTGAGGTGGTGGCCCGTTTCGAGCCTACAGACAGCATTGAGAAGATAGAGGCAGCCGTAGCTAAGTTACTGGCATAGTGCGTATATCGTAATCCATCATAATCGAACCGTTGGCCCCTCGGTCAGCGGTTCTTTTTTTATCCAAGCTCTTCCGACTTGATGCCCAGCGCCATCATGATGGAGAAGAACACAGAGACATGGTTGCAGAAGCGCTCATCGTCTATCTTGCCCATGTGCACCCATGTCACGTTTCCCATGCGGGCATCCTCGTCGAGCTTCATGCGCTGCCTTGTTTCCAGCAAGGCCTGCGGCATGTCATCCTCCGTATCCATGCTGGGAAGCAGCATCACACGCTTTACCTCTGGAGCCGTAACCACCCAGTCCATCAGGTCGAAGAAGAGCTCTTTTCGGGAGAAATAGCCCTCTGTCTGCACCACACTGAAGTGCATGGGACCCGACATGGTCATGGTGCCCATGCCATCTATCTCGCTGAGGTTGTGCGGATAACAAGAGGTGATGGGCTCTTCCTTCTGATCGCACACTATAATGATCTGAATCTCCTCAAACTTCTTCCGCTCCTCTATCTCCGACGTGAAGCCGCCGTCTATGGAGAGGAAACTCAGCCAGTGGGCAAAATCGAGCAAAGGGCATTCTTTACCTTTTTTTTGGAGGTATGCGTGGGTGATGTCTAGCACTTCACGGATGAAGGTTGCTTCCATCAGAACCACATTCTGAGAGAAATGGGCTACTTCTGTCATTATGTCTCTATTTTAGATTTCCGCTGTAAAAGTAATCATAAATACCGATATAAACGACAATTCTGTACTTTTTTATTCACTTTGTTGTTTATTTGTAATTGCCAAATCGGCAGAGGCAACTCTGCGCAACGAGTCAAAAAGGCAGAAAAGCCGTATTGGCAAAGGATTTGCAGCCTTAGAGGTGTATCGAAAAAAACAAAAAAAAGAAAGGAGATTATCATATGAACTTCAACAATTTCACCATTAAAGCACAAGAGGCTGTGCAAGAAGCTGTGAACCTGGTACAGAGCCGGGGACAGCAAGCCGTAGAGCCGCTTCACCTGCTTAGTGGGGTGCTCCGTCAGGGAGAGAATGTCATCAAGTTCATCTTCCAGAAACTGGGCATCAGCACTACCAGCGTGACGCAGCAAGTGAATGCCGAGATAGACAAATTGCCGCACGTACAGGGCGGTGAGCCGTATCTGAGCCGCGAGAGCAACGAGGTGCTGCAAAAGGCCATCGACTACTCCAAGCAGATGGGCGATGAGTTTGTCTCCATCGAACCGCTGTTGTTGGCACTTCTCAATGTCAACAGCACTGCCGCTACCATCCTGAAGCAGGAAGGTATGAATGAGAAAGACCTGCGTGCCGCCATACAAGAGCTGCGCAAGGGCAGCACCGTCAACTCGCAGAGTGCTGAGGATCAGTACCAAGCACTGGAGAAATATGCCATCAATCTGAACGAACGTGCCCGCAGCGGCAAGCTCGATCCTGTGATCGGACGTGACGATGAGATACGCCGTGTGCTGCAGATCTTAAGCCGACGCACCAAGAACAACCCTATCCTGATAGGTGAGCCTGGTACGGGTAAGACGGCCATCGTGGAGGGATTGGCGCACCGTATATTAAGAGGTGACGTGCCAGAGAACCTGAAGAACAAGCAGGTCTATTCGCTCGACATGGGTGCCCTGATAGCCGGCGCCAAGTACAAGGGCGAGTTTGAGGAACGTCTGAAGGCGGTCATCAACGAGGTGAAGAAAGCCGAAGGCAATATCATCCTCTTCATCGATGAGATTCACACATTGGTGGGAGCTGGTAAGAGCGAAGGCGCCATGGATGCGGCCAACATCCTGAAGCCTGCATTGGCACGTGGTGAACTGCGCAGCATCGGTGCCACCACGCTGGATGAGTATCAGAAGTATTTCGAGAAGGATAAGGCCCTGGAGCGCCGATTCCAGATCGTCATGGTAGATGAACCGAGCACGCTGGATAGCATCTCTATCCTGCGAGGCTTGAAGGAGCGCTACGAGAACCATCACCACGTGCGTATCAAGGATGATGCCCTGATAGCAGCCGTGGAACTGAGCAACCGCTACATCAGCGACCGTTTCCTGCCCGATAAGGCCATCGACCTGATGGATGAGGCAGCTGCCAAACTACGTATGGAGATAGACTCCGTGCCAGAGGAGCTGGATGAAATCACGCGTAAGATCAAGCAGCTGGAGATAGAGCGTGAGGCCATCAAGCGTGAGGATGATAAGCCGAAACTGGAGCAGATAGGCAAGGAACTGGCAGAACTTAAGGAGCAGGAAAGTCAGTTCAAGGCTAAGTGGCAGAGCGAGAAAGAATTGCTGGACAAGATTCAGCAGGATAAGGTCAGCATCGAGCAACTGAAGTTTGAGGCCGACCGTGCTGAACGCGAGGGCAACTATGGCCTTGTGGCCGAGATACGCTATGGCAAACTGCAGCAGTTGCAGCAAGACATAGAGCAGACACAAGAGCGCCTGCACCAAATGCAAGGCGACAAAGCCATGATCAAAGAGGAAGTGGATGCCGAGGATATCGCTGACGTGGTGTCACGATGGACGGGCATACCTGTGAGCAAGATGCTGCAGAGCGAGAAGCAGAAATTGCTGCATCTGGAAGACGAGTTGCATAAGCGTGTCATCGGGCAAGACGAAGCCATCCAAGCCGTGGCCGATGCTGTGCGCCGCAGTCGTGCGGGCCTGCAAGACCCTAAGCGACCTATCGGCTCCTTCCTCTTCCTTGGTACCACGGGCGTGGGAAAGACGGAGTTGGCCAAGGCCCTCGCGGAGTTCCTGTTCGACGATGAGACCATGATGACGCGTATCGACATGAGCGAGTATCAGGAGAAGTTCAGCGTGTCTCGTCTGGTAGGTGCGCCTCCGGGCTACGTGGGCTATGATGAAGGCGGACAGCTCACCGAGGCGGTGCGTCGTAAGCCTTACAGCGTGGTGCTTTTCGATGAGATAGAGAAGGCCCATCCCGATGTGTTCAACATCCTGCTGCAAGTGCTCGACGATGGTCGTCTGACCGACAATAAGGGTCGCACGGTGAACTTCAAGAACACCATCATCATCATGACATCCAATATGGGTAGCAGCTACGTGCAGAGCCAGATGGAACGACTTACGGAGCACAATCGGGCTGCTCTGCTGGAAGAGACCAAGAATGGTGTGATGGAGATGCTGAAGAAGCAGATCCGTCCGGAATTCCTCAACCGTATCGACGAGGTGATCATGTTCACGCCGCTCAATGAGCAGGAGATACGTGAGATTGTCACCTTGCAGGTCAACGGTGTGAAGAAGATGCTGCAGCAGAATGGTGTCACACTGGAGCTTACGCCAGATGCCACCGACTTCTTGGCACACGTGGGCTACGATCCTGAGTTCGGTGCCCGTCCGGTGAAGCGTGCCGTGCAGCACTACCTGCTCAACGACCTGTCGCGCAAGCTGCTCGCCGAGGAGGTGGACCGCAACAAGCCTATCATCGTAGATTACTTCGGCGATGGACTGGTATTCCGCAACTAAGGGTCACAAAGATAAGGGGTGTACCACATCGGCACACCCCTTTTTTTATGCTGTCTCACAGCTCCCTACCCTTATGCTTCTGCTTTCGGGTATAGAGCTTCTTAGACTTGTGGGCACGGTCCTTGCTGTGAAATCCAGGGCCCAGCAGCTCCATCTCGGCCTCACGCTGTCCTCGCTTAGCGGCCTTGATGTAGTCGTCCATCGTGATGCTTTTCGTTCTCTTGCGCTGTTTCATAACTCCATTGTTTGGCAGCAAAGATAGCGATTCTTTTTGAATATTTGTCAAACTAAATAAAAAGTCATATTTTTGCAACCTCAAATCGCGAATAACCGTCTAAGATATTAAAGCGAACTAAATAATTATAGTAGTATGAATGCAATCAAAAAACTGGCGTTGGTGGTACTGATGGCGCTGCCGTTGCTCTCACTCAACGCCCAACAAAAGACGTCGGGCATCAACCGTGCCGACATGGACACTAGCGTGAAACCAGGTGACGATTTCTTCCAGTATGCCGGTGGCGGCTGGATGAAGGCCAACCCACTTTCTCCACAGTATTCCAGCTATGGCGTGTTCAACGACCTGGCCGAGAAGAACCGCCTGCAGCTGCAGGAGCTCTTCGACAATCTACAGAAAGAGCAGCATGCCTTCGGCACCGTGGGACAGAAGGTGAAAGACCTCTACAACATGGCGATGGACAGCATCCGTCTGAACCGTGAAGGCGCACAGCCCATTCAGGCCGACCTGGCAGAAATTCAGACCTTGAAGAAGGAGCAGCTCACTGAGTTCCTCGCGAAGACACATCTGGCACTCGCCAACCCATTCTTCGGCATCGGCGTGCAGAGCGACCTGGCCAATAGTAATGTGAATGCCGTGTACCTAAGTGCTGGTACCAGCGGACTGCCCGATCGTGACTACTACCTGAATACAGATGCCGACAGCAAGAAGCTGCAAGAAGCCTATCGCAACACTCTGCAGAAGCTCTTCGTGCTGGCTGGCTATAAGGAGAAAGATGCCAAACGTGCCGTGAAGACGGTGTACGACATGGAGTATAAGTTTGCCGAGGCCAGCATGACACGTGCCGAGCAGCGCGACTATACCAAGCTCTACAACATCCGCACCATCGACCAGCTGCAGCAAGACTATCCAGCCATCAACTGGCGTCAGTACTTCGACCTCATGGGCCTGAAAGACCTGCAGCAAGTCATCCTCACAGAGCCTAAGGTGATGGCTGTGGCCAACGAGTTCATGACCACCCTGAAAGACCAGGCCATCAAGGACTATATCAGCAACGAGGTCATCACCGGTTCTACGGGCTATCTGAGCGATGAGATTGCAGAGACCAGCTTCGACTTCTTCGGTCGCATGCTCACCGGCCAGCAGGAGCGCCAGCCACGCTGGAAGCGCGCACAGGGCTATCCTAACAGTCTGCTGGGCGAAGCCGTAGGACAGCTCTATGTAGAGAAGTACTTCCCAGAGGAGAGCAAGCAGAAGATGATGAAGCTCATCACCAATCTGCGCAAATCACTCGCACAGCACATCGCTTCACTCGACTGGATGAGCCCTGCCACCAAGATCAATGCGCTGGTGAAGCTGAATGCCTTCACCGTTAAGGTGGGTTATCCTGATAAGTGGCGCGACTACAGCGGCCTGACCATAGACCCACAGAAGTCGCTCTACGACAACATCAAGGCCGCCAGCGTGTATGAGACTCGCCGCAATCTCGACCAGTATGGCAAGCCCGTAGATCGTGAGGAATGGGGCATGACGCCACAAACCGTGAACGCCTACTACAACCCACTGAACAACGAGATTTGCTTCCCTGCTGCCATCCTGCAGGCTCCGTTCTTCGATCCTAACGCCTCCGATGCCGTGAACTACGGTGCCATCGGTGTGGTGATAGGCCATGAGATGACCCACGGATTCGACGATCAGGGCAGCATGTTCGATGCCGATGGCAACATGCAGAACTGGTGGCAGGAAGAAGACTCACAGAAGTTCCACGCCAGCGCTGAGAAGCTTGCCGCACAGTTCGACCAGATCATCGCTGTGGGCAACGAGCATGCCAACGGCCACCTCACACTCGGTGAGAACATCGCCGATCAGGGCGGTCTGCGCATTGCCTTCGATGCCTTCAAGAAGACCGATGAGGGACAGAGCGGTGAGGTGATAGACGGCTTCACACCAGAGCAGCGTTTCTATCTGAGCTATGGCCGCATCTGGGCAGAGAACATCACTGACGAGGCTGCCTACCAGCAGACCAAGAGCGATCCCCACTCACTGGGCAAGTGGCGCGTGAATGCCACCCTGCGCAACATCGACACCTTCTTCGAGGCCTTTGGCGTGAAGGCTGGCGACAAGATGTGGCTCGATCCAGCCGACCGTGCCATCATCTGGTAAATTCCAGAGTCATCATACAAAGAAATCCCGATGCCAATGCCTGCATCGGGATTTCTTTTTTTATATCAATTAAATACTCTCTAACTAGGAAAAAATTTCTTCGTAATTAGGGGCAAAAAAAACATTGTCTTTTCCTAATTTAGGTTGACATTATTTTACCTATTTCCTGATATGGTTGACATTTTCCTGAAGAAGTTGACAGTATTCCTGATTTGGTTGACTTTTTCCTGAATGAGTTGACACTCGCAATAACAATAATAACAATAACAATTTATTATCCGCGGCATATAGTTTCATTAATTAGTTCCTCGGGGAGAGCTTCCTCTATCAGTTCCTCTCCCTCTGGGAGAGCTTCCACAATAACCCCCTCTCCCTCTGGGAGAGGTCAGGTGAGGGCTTTCATATAGCATCGCACTCATCCTATGCAGGAGGCGTTCCCTCTCCTAACCTCCCCCAAGGGGGAGGGTTTGTAAATGGAGGCTATCATACAAGGGTTGTACCCCTGCTGTCTGCCGCTCCTTCGGAGCTCTCTGGCGAAACTTGAGTAGGATGGCTTGTTCTGGAATTTTACTGCGTCAGCATCAGATAGCGCTCCATGACAAGCAGGGAGATGATGTGCTCACGCTCCTTGTCCATGAACTGCGCCACGAACTCATGGGCATGATTGATGATCTGCTGCGCCTCGTCTGAATGGTCTATGTAGTAATTCAGTCGCTCCTCCAGGTCGCTGAGGTCATCTTTGATAGCGATGTAGTGATAGTCGGGTATCAGTCGGCCCTCCATGAACCACGTCTCACACGTTGGGCGAGGCCCACATCGTTGCCCTCTAAGGACATGATGAACTTATACTTCAGATGTTCCTTGATGCTTATTCGCGGAGCGGTCCACCCTGGATGCTCCTCCATCTTCTCCACAATGCCACAGTTGCAGATGCGGCTTCCGAAGTACATCTCCATGAACTGGCGACGCTGACGGCTGAGCCTTATCTTGCCTCGGAAGATGGCCCTGTCTTGCTTCTCTGTGAAAGGAATCTCGTCTTTCACAAACTGGAAGTGCCTATAGCTGTCCAGTTTCAGCACCACGCTGTTCTGATGGCCACTCTCCAGCAGGCGGCTCTTCACCAAGGCAGGGAAGGGAGGCGTGAAATAGACATCGCCTGGCACGAAGCCTATCCGCTCTTCTGGACTGAAAGCCCTTGCCACCCGCATGAGGTCGAAGTAATAGGCCGAGTGGAAGGTGTGGAGCTTATAGTGCTTGAGCTTATCCAGATAGACGTAGTAGTGGC
>CADALZ010000044.1 GCA_902788865.1 uncultured Bacteroidales bacterium
CAACAGGAGCCATGAAGTCGAAAGTAGATCTGCTGCCTGCTACCCAGATGCTCTTTAAGTTGGGTTATAAGATTTACGCTACAGCAGGTACGGCTGCGTTCCTGAATGCCCATGGCGTGAGCACCATCCCTGTGTTCTGGCCAGATGAGCGTCCAGACGCAGAGAACAATGTGATGCGCATGATTAGCGAACACCAGTTCGACCTCATCGTGAACATCCAGAAGAACCATACCAAGCGTGAGGTGACCAATGGCTATCGCATACGCCGAGCAGCCATAGATCACAACATCCCACTGATCACCAATGCCCGTCTGGCCAGTGCCTTCATTGAGGCATTTACCAGCATGACACTGGATGATGTGCAGATAAAGAGTTGGCAGGAATACAAGTAAAAATGAAATTTTCTGCAAAAAAAAGTCATTTTGTTTTGCAGATTCAAAAATATGCCTTATCTTTGCATCGCTTTTCCAAAAGGGAAGAGCGAAAGGGCGTTTAGCTCAGCTGGTTTAGAGCATCTGCCTTACAAGCAGAGGGTCGGCGGTTCGAATCCGTCAACGCCCACAAGAGTCCTCGCAGTGATGCGGGGACTTTTATTTTTATAATAATTTCTCCAAAACGTCTGCAAATTCAAAAAAAATGCTTAACTTTGCGCCTCTTAGTTGGTATTAGTAAAAAAGGAAGGATAAACGACTATGGAACTTGATATGCTGACAGCTATTTCGCCGATTGACGGACGCTATCGTGGAAAGACTGAATCTCTGGCAAGCTATTTCTCAGAATTTGCACTGATAAAATACCGTGTACAGGTAGAGGTGGAGTATTTCATCACCCTCTGCGAACTGCCTTTGCCCCAGCTGATAGGTGTGAAGCCTGTCTGCTTTGAGGCATTGCGCGATATCTATCGAAACTTTTCTGAGGCCGATGCAAAGCGCATCAAGGAGATAGAAAGCGTGACCAATCATGACGTGAAGGCTGTGGAGTATTTCCTGAAAGAGCAGTTCGACAAGTTGGGCGGACTCGATGACGTGAAGGAGTTTATCCATTTCGGCTTGACATCACAAGATATCAACAATACTTCTGTGCCACTGTCTATCAAAGAGGCATTGGAGCAGGTGTTCTACCCACAGACAGAAGAGCTGATTGCTCAGCTTGCTGCCTATGCAGAAGAGTGGAAGAACATCCCTATGCTGGCTAAGACGCACGGGCAGCCTGCTTCACCTACACGACTGGGGAAAGAAATTCAGGTATATGTATATCGCCTGCAATGCCAGTTGGAGCAACTCAAGGCTTGTAAGCTCACAGCAAAGTTTGGCGGAGCAACGGGAAACTACAACGCCCACCATGTGGCTTATCCAGACATTGACTGGAAGGGCTTCGGAAATAAATTTGTGAGCGAGAAGCTGGGTTTGGAGCGTGAGCAATACACCACGCAGATTTCTAATTACGACAATCTGGCTGCAGTCTTCGATGCCATGAGACGCATCAATACCATAGTGATAGATATGGATCGAGATTTCTGGATGTATATCTCCATGGGATACTTCCACCAGAAGATTAAGGCAGGTGAGGTGGGCTCTAGCGCCATGCCTCACAAGGTGAACCCTATAGACTTTGAGAATTCAGAAGGAAACATGGGTATCGCCAATGCCGTGCTGGGACATCTTTCTATGAAGCTGCCTGTGTCACGCCTCCAGAGAGACCTGACAGACAGCACCGTGCTGCGTAACATTGGGGTGCCTATGGGGCATGCCGTGATAGCTATCCAGAGCACATTGAAAGGACTGCGTAAGCTCTTGCTGAACGAGCAAGCCATTAAGGCCGATCTCGATGGCTGTTGGAGTGTAGTGGCAGAGGCTATTCAGACTATTTTTCGTAGAGAGGCCTATCCGCACCCTTACGAGGCACTGAAAGCACTGACCAGAACCAATGAAGCTATTACAGAGGAGTCTATCAGCAAGTTTATAGATACTTTGGAAGTTAGCGAAGCCGTGAAGCAAGAACTTCACAAAATAAGTCCAAGCAATTACACAGGAATTTAACTATTTAATTATTAATAAACCGGCCGAGATGGCTAATGTCTAATTTTATACGTATAGAATATTATGAGTACAGATGATGAAGTTTGGCGTGATGGTGACAAAACAGACGCCAGCCGTGATGGTAATCAGTTCGACAGAGAAAGTTATGGCAACACTTCGGGTTATCGCCCACAGAGAAGTTACAACAGTGGTACAGGACGCACACCACGTCCACGTTTTAATCCTAATGCAGGTGATTCAAGCAAACGCGTAAGCTATAGTAGCAACCGTCCTTACCGCCCTCGTTTCGAAGGTGACGGTGAGAGCCGTCCACAGCGTGCTTACTCCAGCGATCGCCCACAGCGTTCGTTCTATAGCAGCGACAATGCAGAGAGACCAAGCCGTTCGTACAATAACCGTCCTTACCGGTCATATAATGGTGGTTCAGATGAGGAGCGCCCACAGCGCCCAGCAGGAGATCGCCCATATCGCCCTCGCTTCAATGCCGAAGGCGGCCAGCGTTCTTCTTATGGCGACCGTCAGCAGCGCAGCAGCTATGGAGAGCGTCCATTCCGTCCACGTTTCCAGCAGGGAGAAGAGCGTCAGAGCCGTCCGGGTGGAAATCGTAAATTCCAGCAGAATAATCGCCCAGGCTATAATCCAAATGCAAAGTATAGCCGTAAGAAGCAAATAGAATATAAGGAGCAGTTCGTAGATCCAGAAGAGCCAATACGCTTGAACAAGTATCTGGCAAATGCAGGTGTATGCTCACGTCGTGAGGCAGATGAGTTCATCACTGCAGGTGTAGTATCTGTGAATGGTGTAGTGGTTTCAGAGCTTGGAACAAAGATCAAGCGTGGCGACAAGGTGATGTTCCATGATCAGCCTGTGAACATAGAGCGCAAGATCTACATCCTGCTGAACAAGCCAAAAGATACAGTGACTACTTCTGATGATCCACAGGCACGCAAGACTGTGCTCGATCTGGTGAAGAATGCTTGCCCTGAGCGCATCTACCCAGTAGGTCGCTTGGACCGTAACACCACTGGTGTGCTCTTGCTCACCAATGATGGCGACTTGGCTTCTAAGTTGACACATCCTAAGTATCTGAAGAAGAAAATCTATCAGGTGCACTTGGATAAGAAACTGACACGCGCTGATATGGACCAGATCGCTTCTGGCATTCAGCTGGAAGATGGCGAAATCCATGCAGACGCTATCAGCTATGTAGATGAGAACAAGAAAGAAGACGTAGGTATCGAGATTCACTCTGGACGCAACCGCATCGTGCGTCGCATCTTTGAATCTCTGGGATATAAAGTGTTGAAGCTGGACCGCGTGTATTTCGCTGGTCTGACTAAGAAAGGCTTACGCAGAGGTGACTGGCGCTTCCTGACAGAGGCTGAGGTGAACTTCCTGCGCATGGGCTCTTTCGAATAAATAGAGGATATTTATATGGAAAGTATTCGTAGAACAAAGATTGTTGACTTGCTGAAGCGTGAAGACTTCGGCGCTATGGTCAATGTGAAAGGATGGGTGAGAACCCGCCGTGGTAGCAAACAGGTAGCTTTCATCGCCTTGAATGATGGTTCGGTGATCTATAATGTTCAGGTGGTAGTAGATTTGGCCAATTTCGACGAGAATCTGCTGAAGGATATCACTACAGGTGCCTGCCTGAGCGTGAATGGCGAACTGGTGCAATCGGTAGGTTCTGGCCAGAAGGTGGAGATTCAAGCACGTGAGATAGAGGTGCTGGGTAAGTGTGACAATACCTATCCGCTGCAGAAGAAGGGACATTCCTTCGAGTTCCTGCGTGAGATAGCTCATCTGCGCATGCGTACTAATACTTTCGGGGCAGTGTTCCGCATCCGTCACAACATGGCCATCGCCATCCACAAGTATTTCCATGAGCATGGGTTCTTCTACTTCAACTCACCTATTATTACTGCCAGCGACTGTGAAGGCGCAGGTGAGATGTTCCAGGTGACCACGAAGAACCTCTATGACCTGAAGAAAGACGAAAATGGCAAGATCATCTACGATGACGACTTCTTTGGAAAAATGACTTCCCTCACCGTGAGCGGACAGCTGGAAGGTGAAACGGCAGCGACAGCGCTGGGAGCTATCTATACCTTTGGCCCTACGTTCAGAGCCGAGAACTCCAATACACCTCGCCATCTGGCAGAGTTCTGGATGGTGGAGCCTGAAGTGGCTTTCTGCGATCTGAACGACCTGATGGATCTGGAGGAAGACTTCATCAAGTATTGCGTGCAGTGGGCGTTGGACAACTGCATGGACGATCTTCAGTTCTTGAACAACATGATTGATAAGACGCTGATAGAGCGTCTGCAGGGTGTGGTGAAGGAAAACTTTGTACGTCTGCCTTATACAGAAGGTATCAAGATACTGGAAGAGGCAGTGAAAAACGGCCATAAGTTTGAATTCCCAGTGTCATGGGGCGTAGACTTGGCCAGTGAGCACGAACGCTATCTGGTGGAGCACCATTTCAAGAAGCCCGTTATCATGATAGACTATCCGAAAGAAATCAAAGCCTTCTATATGAAACAGAACGCAGACGGCAAGACGGTGCAAGGTACCGATGTGCTGTTCCCAGCCATTGGCGAGATCATTGGCGGCAGCGTGCGTGAAGAAAGCTTGGAGAAACTGGAGAAGGAAGTGGCTGAGCGCAATATCCCGATGAAGGATATGTGGTGGTATCTGGATACCCGCAAATATGGTACTTGCCCACATGCAGGCTTTGGCTTGGGCTTCGAGCGTCTGTTGCTCTTCGTGACAGGCATGTCGAACATTCGTGATGTGATACCATATCCTCGTACACCACGCAATGCGGAATTCTGATGAAAGATTCTGATAACATAGAGGCTGCCTTCTTTTGGAGGCAGCCTTTTGTTTTTGAAGAAAAAAAAGCCGAAAACTTTGGCTAATAAAGAGAAAATCCCTACCTTTGTAGGCCGATTATTATCCGTGATAGGATAAACATTTAATTCATAGCGTTTTACGAAACTTTGTGTCGGGTGGAATAAGGCGTTATGGAGTAGTAGTAACAATTTTATTAAATTATTTAAAGAGTGGATACTTTAAGTTACAAAACCATTTCTGCAAACAAGGCTACAGTGAACAAAGAATGGGTCATTGTAGATGCTAAGGATCAGATTCTGGGTCGCCTTGGCTCTAAGGTTGCGAAACTGTTGAGAGGTAAGTACAAACCTAACTTCACCCCTCATGTAGATTGTGGCGATAACGTGATTGTTATCAATGCCGACAAAGTGAAATTATCTGGTAAAAAGTGGACCGACAAGGTGTACGTTCGCTACACAGGTTATCCTGGTGGACAGCGTTTCACTACTCCTGAGCAGATGCTGGCTAAGCCAGACGGAGCTGACCGCTTACTGAGAACTGTAGTAAAGGGTATGTTGCCTAAGACTAAGCTGGGTGCAAAAATCCTGGGTAACCTGTATATCTATGCAGGTGAGGAGCACAAGCAGCAGGCACAGGAACCTAAAATGATTGATATTAACGCACTTAAATAATAGATATGGAAGTAGTAAATGCATTAGGCAGACGTAAAAGTTCTATCGCACGTGTTTTCGTAAGTGAGGGAACTGGCAAGATTACTATCAACAACCGCGACCTGAAAGAGTACTTCCCATCAAGCATTCTGCAGTATGTGGTGAAGCAGCCACTGGAGAAACTTGGCGCTTCTGAAAAGTATGATATTAAGGTGAATCTTTGCGGTGGTGGTTTCACTGGTCAGTCACAGGCCCTGCGCTTGGCTATCGCCCGCGCTTTGGTGAAAATCAATCCAGAAGACAAGGCTGTTCTGAGAGCAGAGGGTTTCATGACACGTGATCCTCGTGCTGTTGAGCGTAAGAAGCCAGGACAGCCAAAGGCACGTCGCAGATTCCAGTTCAGCAAGCGTTAATGCTTTGGAACTGAAGATAGCGTTTAGTATCTAAACCACCGGGACTCGTAGGTTTAGGCTACCCGGCGGTTGGTTTAGGAAACAAAAAAGAATGTAAACGATTTTAAAGATAGAACAATATGTCTAGAACAAACTTTGATACATTATTGGAAGCAGGTTGCCACTTCGGCCACCTGAAGAGAAAATGGAATCCTGCTATGGCTCCTTATATCTTCATGGAGCGCAACGGTATTCACATTATCGACCTGAATAAGACGGTCGTTAAGATTGACGAAGCTGCTGAAGCTTTGAAACAAATCGCTAAATCAGGAAAAAGAGTCCTGTTTGTTGCTACTAAAAAACAAGCTAAGCAGGTGGTGGCTGACAAGGCTGCCTCTGTAAACATGCCTTTCGTAATCGAGCGTTGGCCGGGCGGTATGCTGACTAACTTCCCTACCATCCGTAAGGCTGTGAAGAAAATGAACAATATCGACAAGATGACTACCGATGGTACCTTCTCTAACCTCTCTAAGCGTGAGAAGTTGCAGATCGAGCGTCAGCGTGCTAAGCTGGAGAAGAACCTTGGCTCTATCCAGGATCTTACTCGCCTGCCTTCTGCTTTGTTCGTTGTGGACGTGCTGAAGGAGAACATCGCTGTACGCGAGGCTAATCGCCTGGGTATTCCAGTGTTCGGTATTGTTGATACCAATTCTGATCCTTCAAACATTGATTTCGTAATCCCTGCTAATGACGACGCTACCAAGTCTGTAGAGGTAATCCTCGATGCTTGCTGCGCTGCTATCCAGGAAGGTCTTGAGGAGCGTAAGGCTGAGAAGATCGACACAGAAGCTGCCGGTGAGGGCGCTGAGGCTCAGGCTAAACCACGCAAGAGAAGTGGCAAGGCTCGTCTGGACAAGTCGGATGAGGATGCTATCAATGCTTCTAAGGCTGCTGCCTACATCAAGGAAGACGAAGAGGCTTAATATTAACATTTAAAGAAAGGAAACAAATACTATGGCTGTAACAATGGCTGATATTGTCAAGCTCCGCAAACTGACCGGTGCTGGCATGATGGACTGCAAGAACGCATTGAACGATGCTAATGGTGACTTCGATGAGGCTATGAAGATTATCCGTGAGAAGGGTAAGGCTGTGGCTGCTAAGCGTTCTGACCGCGAGGCTTCTGAAGGTTGCGTACTGGCTAAGGCTGAGAATGGCTACGGTGCTATGATTGCTCTGAAGTGCGAAACTGACTTCGTGGCTAACAATGCTGACTTTATCAAACTGACTCAGGATATTCTGAATGTGGCTTTTGCCAATAAGTGCAAGACTCTGGATGAGGTGAAGGAACTGGAACTCGTTCCTGGCACTACAGTTCAGCAGGCTGTGACTGATCGCAGTGGTATCACTGGTGAGAAGATGGAACTTGATGGCTATAACACCATCGAAGGCGAGACCATCGCAGTTTACAATCACATGAACCGCAATTTCCTTTGCACTATGGTAGCTCTGAACAAGGCTGGTTTCGATGAGGCTGGTCATGAGATGGCTATGCAGATTGCAGCTATGGCTCCTATCGCTGTGAATGAGGAGAACATCCCTCAGGAAGTGAAGGACAACGAGTTTGCAGTGGCTATTCAGAAGACTAAGGAAGAGCAGGTTGAGAAGGCTGTAGTTGCAGCTATCAATAAGGCTGGTATCAATGCCAACTTGGTGGACAGCGAGGATCACATCGAGAGCAATATCGCCAAAGGCTGGCTGACTGAGGCTCAGGCTGAGAAGGCTCGTGAGATTCGTAAGACAGTAGGTGAGCAGAAGGCCGCTAATCTTCCTGAGGCTATGGTTCAGAACATCGCCAAGGGTCGTATGGCTAAGTTCTTCAAGGACGTTTGCCTCTTGCAGCAGGCTTACAACAAGGACGCTAAGATCACAGTGGCTGAGTATCTGAAGTCACAGGACAAGGAACTCACCGTTACTGACTTCAAGCGCTTCACATTGCACGCTGAGTAATCTACTTAAGCTATTATAAGAGCGGGGCTTGATTACCTATTGGTTTTCAAGCCCCGTTTTTTTGTTCATATTTATTTGGTTTGGGTGTAGCCTTCTTTTAGCAGTAATTCTATCACTTTAGCCTTGAAGTCTCCTTGCACCAGTATCTCACCATCTTTCGTACTTCCACCCACGCCGCATTTGCCTTTCAGCCATTTGCCTAAAGCTTTTAAATCATCCTCTGTTCCTATAAATCCTGTGATTAGCGTTACGGTTTTACCACCCCGATGACTGCGGTCTATTTTTACTCTGAGCTTCTGTTGCTGTGGTGGCAAAGTCTCTGCTTCCTTTTCTGAGGCAGTCTCAAATTGGTAGTCTGGGTTGGTTGAGTAGACCATGCCCAGTCGGTCTTTCCAGTCATTGTTTTTCATATCTTTCATCTTTTAGTGGGTTCAAATATACACATTTGTCAGATAAATACCTTATCTTTGTAAATTAAAATGTAAAAATAGATAACTCAGCAATCATACCTATGAAGATATTAGCAGTTGGAATGAATTATGCGCTGCATAAAGCAGAGCTGGGACATACAGAGGAAATCACAGAACCAGTCTTGTTTCTCAAGCCAGACTCCTCTATATTGAAGAATGGTTCTCCTTTCTTCTTGCCCGACTTCTCTTCAGATGTGCAATATGAAGCTGAGTTGGTTGTTCGCATCTGCCGTTTGGGCAGACATATCGCTCCTAAGTTCGCCCATCGCTATTATGACGCTGTGACAGTAGGTATAGACTTTACAGCCCGTGACTTGCAGCGCAAGCTCCGTGAGAAGAGCCTTCCATGGTTACTAAGCAAAGGCTTTGATGCCTCTGCAGCCGTGGGCGATTTCGTACCTCTGGATGAGGTCGGAGGTGATGTGCAGAAGATAGATTTTCACTTAGATATAGACGGACATACTGTGCAACACGGAGATACCTCGCAGATGTTGTTCACAGTAGATGAGATTATCGCTTATGTGAGCAAGTTCATGACCTTGAAGATTGGTGACCTCCTTTTCACAGGAACGCCAGCTGGCGTAGGACCAGTGTCCGTAGATCAGCATTTGCAAGGTTTTCTTGGAGAACGCAATGTGTTGGATTTTTATATTAGGTAAGCATGAAGATAAGAGTAGGTTTTGGGTATGACGTACACCAACTGGTGACAGACAGGGCATTGTGGATAGGTGGCGTACAGATAGCGCATGAAAAAGGGCTGCTTGGCCATAGTGATGCCGATGTCTTGATTCACGCCATCTGTGATGCTTTGCTAGGTGCTGCCAACATGCGGGATATAGGTTTCCATTTTCCTGACAAAGATCCTGCCTATAAGAATATAGATAGTAAGGTGCTGCTGAAGAAAACCGTGGAACTTATAGCCACCAAAGGGTATCACGTAGGTAATGTGGATGCCACCGTATGTGCAGAGCGTCCTAAACTGAATCCCCACATTCCTGCCATGCAGCAAGTATTGGCAGAAATCATGGGCGTGGATATGGATGACGTTTCTGTGAAAGCCACTACCACCGAAAAACTTGGCTTCACGGGCAGGGAAGAAGGCATATCTGCTTATGCCGTAGTATTGATAGAGAAAGATTAGTAAACAGTAATACAGCTTTTAAAAAATGAAAAAGTTAATCGTAGTTTTGTCTTTGGTTCTTGCGGCAGCAGGAATGAAGGCTGCTGATACGGACTCACTGAGATACCGCATCAGTCTGAAGGACAAAGTGGGTACAGAATACTCACTCAGTAAACCACAAGAGTTCTTGTCAGAGCGTGCATTGGCAAGAAGACAACGTCAAGGTATCAGCGTGGATTCTACAGATCTGCCTGTAAGTCGCACTTATATTCAGGCCATAGAGCGTGAAGGCGGACATGTGGTTCTGAAAGGCAAGTGGGAAAACTTTGTGACCATCTCTACCAATGACCACAGTGTGGCAGAGCGCATCAGTCGCCTCCCCTTTGTAACTAAGGTGGAGAAGGTTTGGTCACTGGGCAGCAGCAAGCCTACCACAACAGCCGAACGCCGTTTCCCTGTAGCTAACGAGGTGGTGGAGCATCCAGATTCTATTTATGGTTCTGGCACGGCTCAGATTCAGATTAGCAATGGTGACAAGCTGCACGAGGCAGGCTTCCGTGGTGAGGGCAAGGTGATAGGCATCCTTGACGGTGGCTTCCATAATTATGATCAGATCACAACGCTTGACAATGTGACAGTGCTTGGAACCTACGATGTAGTAGATCCGGGTTCTGATATCTTTGCTGCCAGCTCTCATGGATTGAGCGTTCTTTCATGCATCGGCACCAATCGCCCTTATCAGATGATTGGTACTGCTCCAGGCGCTTCTTTCTGGCTTATCCGTACAGAAAACGAAAGTTCTGAGACACCTGTCGAAGAAGATAACTGGTGCATCGGTGTGGAGTTCTGCGACAGTGTCGGTGTAGATGTGATGAATACATCTCTGGGTTATAATGAGTTTGATGACCCATCTATGAACTACACCATCCGTGACTTGGATGGTAAGAAATCATTGATGTCTCGTCAGGCTTCCCGTATAGCCAGCAAAGGCATGATTCTGGTTTGCAGTGCAGGAAATTCTGGATCTAACAACTGGAAGAAAACCACAGCTCCAGGCGATGCAAGCGATATTCTCTGCGTAGGTGCGATCGACAAAGAAGGCAAGTTGGCTCCATTCTCTTCTATTGGTACCACTTCAGACGGACGTATTAAGCCCGATGTGGTAGCTGTGGGTTTGGGCTCTGATGTGTTGCGCCCTAATGGAAATCAAGGTCGTGCCAACGGCACCTCTTTCGCTTCACCTATCATGTGTGGCATGGTGACCTGTCTGTGGCAGGCTTGCCCTAACCTCACGGCTAAGCAGGTGATAGAATTGGTCAAGAGTGCAGGCGACCGTGCTGATATGCCTGACAATATCTTCGGCTGGGGTATTCCTGACATGTGGAAAGCCTATCAGGCTTATGTTTCTGGTCGTGCAACAGTAGAATTCTGATTACACATTATCTAATATAGATGGAGTCTCTTTCCCTGCTCGAACTGAATGCGCTGGTGCGTGATACCCTGGAGACTGGTCTCCCCGATGAATATTGGGTGAGAGCAGAGCTCAGTGAGGTACATGCCAATTCCTCAGGGCATTGCTATGTGGAATTCATTCAGAAAAGCGAGCGGGGAAATGGGCTCTTGGCTAAAGCTCGTGGCATCATCTGGGCGAATGTCTATCATCTGCTGAAGGCCTATTTTGAAAGCTCTACAGGGCAAGCCTTTGCTGCAGGCATCAAGGTGCTGGTGAAGGTGTCTGTGAATTTCCATGAGCTTTATGGCTATAGCTTGGTAGTCAGTGAGATAGATCCTACCTATACTTTGGGCGACCTGGCAGAGCGGAGGCGTAAGATACTTCGGCAACTGCAAGAAGAAGGAGTGCTCGACCTGAATAAGGAGTTGGAGATTCCTATGCTGCCTCAGAGAGTGGCTGTGATTTCTTCTAAGACGGCAGCAGGTTTTGGCGATTTCTGCGACCAGCTTCGCCAGAATGCCTATGGCTTCTATTTCAGAGTGGAACTTTTTCCTGCCTTGATGCAGGGCGATAGATTGGAGGCATCTGTGCTTCATGCGTTAGACTGCATCAATGCCCGAAGCGAGGAGTTTGATGTGGTTGTCATCATTCGTGGTGGGGGAGCTACCTCAGAATTGGCCGACTTCGATAGCTACCTGTTGGCTTCTGCGTGTGCGCAATTCCCATTGCCCATTATCACAGGCATAGGGCATGAAAGAGATGATACGGTGCTCGATATGGTGGCTCATACACGTGTGAAGACACCTACGGCAGCTGCCGAGCTTCTGATACAATATATGGTGGATGCCGCAGAAAAGCTGGCTGCCTTGAAGAATAGGCTCTATGCTGGGGTGAAGCAGCTACTGAAAGAAAAAAGTAACCGCTTAGCTGTGCTGACCAAAGCCATTCCTGCAGGTGCTGTGCGTAGAATATCTGAACAAAAAGTGGCGTTAGAAGGGCTAAGGGGTAAGCTGGGCTTGGCTGCCCATCGCAGGCTCACTTCCCAGAAGCATCAGCTGTCATTGTGGATGCAGAAGATCGAAGATGCCGCACCAGAGAAGCAACTGGCTCGTGGATATACCATCACCTTGAAAGAAGGCAAGATCATTAAAGGTCTGGAGTCTATAACCGAAGGTGATGTCTTGGAGACCATGTGGGTTGATGGTAAGGTAAGGTCTGAAGTCAAGAATATAGAAAAGCGTAAGGAGGAAGCATGAAAAAGAAAGAAACGTATGCCCAGGCTATGGAGCGTCTGGAGCAGATAGTGCGCCAGATAGACAATGGTGACTTGGATATCGACGAACTGGCTGCAAATATCAAGGAGGCGAAGCAAATTATAGCAGCTTGTACGGAAAAATTGACCCAAGTTGACAAAGAAGTTGAAATTTTATTGTCAGACGGGCAATAAAGTGAAGAAATAATAGTAATTTTGTGCCGATTGTTTGAATTTGTAAACTAATTGGTGTATAGATATGCAAGAAATTGATTGGAAGAATCTGTCGTTCGGTTATATCAAGACAGATTATAATGTGAGAGTTTACTATCGTGACGGTAAGTGGGGTGAGATAGAAGTGTGCAGTGAGGAAACCATTCCTATGCACATGGCAGCTACCTGCTTGCACTATGGACAAGAGGCTTTCGAGGGCTTGAAGGCTTACCGCTGTCCGGATGGCAAAGTGCGCGTGTTCCGCGTAGATGAGAATGCAGCACGTTTGCAGAGCACTTGTCGTGGCATTTTGATGCCAGAGGTACCTACTGAGATGTTCATTAGCATGGTGAAGAAAGTTGTACGCCTCAATGAACGTTTCATCCCACCTTACGAGAGTGGTGCTACACTCTACATCCGTCCGCTGCTTATAGGCACTTCAGCACAGGTAGGCGTACACCCTTCCAAGGAGTATCTCTTCCTCATCTTTGTCACTCCAGTGGGTCCATATTTCAAGGGTGGCTTCTCTACAAATCCATACGTCATCGTGCGTGAATATGACCGTTCTGCCCCTCTGGGCACTGGTATATATAAGGTGGGTGGCAACTATGCCGCTTCTCTGAAGGCCAACGATATCGCTCATCAGAAGGGCTATGCTTGCGAGTTCTATCTGGATGCTAAGGAGAAGAAATATATGGACGAGTGCGGAGCAGCCAATTTCTTTGGTATCAAGAACAACACTTATGTGACGCCAAAATCTACTTCTATCCTTCCAAGCATCACCAATAAGAGTTTGATGCAGTTGGCCGAGGACTATGGCATGAAGGTAGAGCGTCGTCAGATTCCAGAAGAAGAACTGGAGACTTTCGAGGAGGCTGGAGCATGCGGAACGGCTGCAGTTATATCTCCTATTTCATACATTGACGATTTGGACACTGGTAAGCGCTACACCTTCTCTAAAGATGGGCAGCCTGGTCCGATGTCTACCAAACTCTATAATCACTTGCGTAATATCCAGTATGGCATTGAAGAAGACAAGCATGGCTGGACCACCGTGGTGATAGAATAAAAACTATAATGGGTAAAGGAAAATTAGCAAAGTTTGTAGATCTGGCCAGTTATCCCCACGTGTTTGAGTATCCTTACTCAGTGGTAGATAATGTGCCGTTCGAGATGAAGGGAAAATGGGGTGAGTCGTTCTTTAAGAACGACCATCCCATTGTGCTTGAACTCGGTTGTGGAAGGGGCGAATATACCGTTGGCCTTGGCCGATTGTTCCCAGACAAGAATTTTGTCGGAGTGGATATCAAGGGAGCCCGCATGTGGAGTGGGGCTACGGAGTCTCTGCGTTCAGGGATGACCAATGTGGCCTTTCTGCGCACCAACATAGAGATCATTGATCGCTTCTTTGCTACGGATGAGGTCAGTGAGATCTGGCTCACCTTCTCAGATCCCCAGATGAAGAAACCCACCAAGCGCCTTACCTCCTCTTATTTTTTAGAACGCTATCGCAAATTCTTAAAAGACGGAGGCTTGGTGCATCTGAAGACTGATAGCAATTTCCTTTATACCTACACCAAGCTGCTTATAGAAGAAAATCACTTGTCTGTTCAAGTACAGACAGACGACCTCTACCACTCTGGCCAAGCCGATGAGATACTGAGCATCCAGACCTATTATGAGCAGCAATGGCTTGATAGAGGGCTGAATATCAAGTACATCAAGTTTGCCCTCCCCAAAGAAGGCTCCCTCATTGAGCCTGATGTAGAGATAGAGATGGACGACTATCGCAGTTATAATCGTAGCAAGCGCAGTGGTTTGCAGACTGCGAAGTAAAGTTCTGGGTAAGACTCAGTGACTTTTATTAGATAAAGATTTATAGGGGGTAGTGTGATTATATATTGCTGTTTTATTATCATTTTTATTAGATGAAGGAGGAAGTAAGGCTGGACTACCCGGTAATTTTTTTTATATTGATGAATCTGTAGTAAATGCTGTGATCGAATATTCTGAGAATAAGGGGTATTCACCAATTCAAGAAAAGTCGGATGAAGGAATATTCCTGTTTATACCATATAAAGATAATAACCCTCATGAAGTAGTTATGGGATTTTGTTTTGATAGTGAAATGATTATTCCTCAGGGAATTAATTATAAAACCAAAGTATATAAACTTAATCGATTCTATCCTCATGATGAAAAGACAGAGGATTTCTTCTTTGATTTAGTCAAAAACTTATAGTATCTATATGTCGTAAGACGTGGCATCATGCCACACCAATCAAACATACACTTCAACACCCACAAAGAGGGGCTAGACCTAGAGTACCTGCGGGAGTACGGCATGAACATGGGAAATGTATAGTGAATCATAAGGCAATGCGATAATATGGAACAAAAATTTAACAATAACCGATTGGACTTGCAGATGCTGCGACAGTTTATCGAGCGAGAGGGTGAGGAGATTACTTACCGCAAGGGTGATCAACTGGAACGAGAGGGTGACCCAGCGCGGTGGTTTGCCTTTGTCATTGAAGGATGTTTCAAGTATGTAAAATATGGCATGAGCGACGACAAGGCACATATTACATGGTTCTCGTTTGAGGGCGAGTTCGTATGCGACTATCCCACATTTCTCTATGGTCGTCTGTCACAGGCCACCATTGAGGCGATGGTGCCCAGCCGTGTACTGAGGGTTACGGGCCAGCAACTGGAACTATTCTTCAACCAAAACATGGGGACGATGAAACTACGAGCCATGATTGGCGAGCACATTCTCTGCCAATTTCGATCACGTTATCTTGACCTCCATTGTACAAGCCCCCGTGAACGCTACGAAATGTTGTTGCAACGCTGTCCTGGTATCGTGGAGTTTCTTGACTTACAAGACATTGCTTCGTTCTTAAACGTTCATCCAAATACTGTCAGCAAAATACGGCGTGACATTACGTTTGGTGATAGATAATAGTCTTAATAGATAGAAGCTCTCAACCAAAGTTGAGACATTTCCTTTTGGCTATCACATTTCGGACTTAGCCAAAGGGTTATTTTTTGCCTTTTTGTTACTTTGCGGCACAAAATGACAAAAATAATTGTAAGATGAAACAGCAGGTATATAACAGAGGATTTTTGCTCACGATAACCATGCTTTTAGTAGCATTTATGCTAACGGCTTGCAGCGATGACGATGAGCCAAAATTAGATGAACCAACTGAGCAAACGGTTATCTTCTTCATGCCGTGGTCAACGAACATGACGCCGTATTTCGAACAGAACATTGCGGACTTCGAGATCGCTATCAAGGGCGGACTGTTGAAGAACGAACGTGTCATCGTCTGCATTTCCTCAACCACGAGCAGGGCGAATGTGATAGAACTCAAACAGGAACAAGGCCAGTGCATCCGCGACACGCTGATGTTCTACAGCCAGCCCGACTTCACACAGCGCGAGAATATCACGACGATGCTCAACGATGTGCGGGCCATCGCCCCTGCCCGCCGCTACTCGCTCATCGTAGGCTGTCATGGCATGGGTTGGCTCCCCGTCAGCACGAGCCGCGCACGGAGCCAATACCACTTCGAGCGCGACGACGTGCCGCAGACGCGGTGGTTCGGCGGCTGGACGAGCGAATATCAGATTGAAACCACGACGCTGGCCGACGCCATCGGCGACGCGGGGATGCGGATGGAGTACATCATGTTCGACGACTGCTTCATGTCGTTCGTCGAAGCCGCCTACGACCTCAAAGATGTGACCGACTACCTCATCGGCTGTCCGACGGAAATCATGATTTACGGCTTCCCCTATCACCTCTGCACCCGCCACCTCGTCGGCACCGTCGATTACGCTGCCCTCTGCCAGACTTTCCTTGATTTC
>CADALZ010000045.1 GCA_902788865.1 uncultured Bacteroidales bacterium
TCCATCAAGGTCCACCACCACCATGTCGCTCGGCTTCATGGCCTCGTAGCTCACACCACTGGGCTTGATCACTACCAATCCGCTCTCACGATCGATGGCAGAGACATTGCCCCATGTGAAAATCACCAACCCATGCTTCACCAATTCCAGATTGGCCTCACACACCTTTATTTTTAGTTCTTCAAGCATAATATTATAAATTTTACGGGATTAAAAGGATTTATTTAATTGAAAATTGAGAATTGAAAATTGAGAATTAATTAAACTTTTAATCCTGTGAAAAAAATACTACCATAATAATATATAAAGCAAAACCGTGATCACCCCTATGCCTATGGTGCCATACGTGTAGCCACGCGTGGTGCTGAACAGCTGCAGGTTGATAGGCAAAGCTTTGGGGTCGCGCACCTTGTCCTTAGAGTTGGAGTACAGCCAGATGGCCGAAGAACCCGTGAGCACTCCGAAGAAGTAGAATGCCTGGAAGCCAATATCGTTCAGATAGAAGAGCGTAGGATTCTCAGGCGCTACCAGTCCGCCGATAGTCACTATCAATGCAGCCACTATCATCAGCACGCCCGCACCTCCCAGCATGTGTGCCCAGTAGAGCATCTGGTGCTGGTCTTTCTCACTTGGCAGTTCGCACTGCACATATTTCTTGTCCATATAAGTCATCACCACAAAGAAGACGAAGAGCAAAATGAAGATGTAGCCAGCGCGGAACTGGAACGCCACATCGGGCATCAGCACCTTGAAGAGCAAGCCCATCGGGATGGTGAGAATGGCCGTCCACACAGCAGCCAGTGAAGAGGCACGCTTCCAGAGCAGGCCTAAGCCGAAGACGATGATGATGCCCGGATAGATGAAGCCAGAATACTCCTGAATGTACTGGAACGCCTGATCGAGTCCGCCTAGCAGCGGCTTTACGGCTATGAGGGCGATGACCAGCGAGCAGAGCGCCACTAAGCGGCCTACGTTCACCAACTGCCTGTCGCCAGCCCCCTTGTTGATGTACTTCTTATAGATATCCATCGTGAAGAGGGTAGAGGTGGAGTTGAACATCGAAGCCAGCGATGAAATCACGGCTGCTGTTAGTGCTGCGAAGGAGAGACCCTTGATGCCCGTAGGCGTGAAGTTCCTGATCAGCCAGGGGTAAGCATCATCGGCCACGTTGATCTGCCCTTGAAGGCCCGACATCAGGGCGGCATTCTCGTGCATGTAGTAAGCGCAGATGCCTGGCAGCACCACGATGAACGGAATCAATATCTTCAGGAAGCCAGCGAAGATAAGGCCCTTCTGCGCCTCGTCCACGCTCTTGGCTGCCAAGCCTTTCTGGATGATATACTGGTTGAATCCCCAGTAGCCCAGGTTGGTAAGCCACACGCCACCCACCACGGCAGCTATGCCAGGCACATTGGCAAAGGCACTGGCATTGTGGCTCTGCTGAATCACCAAGTGGAAGTGTACGTCGGTCTCGTGAGGCCCTGTGGTGATGTAGGTATAAACCTTCTGGAACCCATCGATGAACGAGCCGCCATCTGCAGCAGCCACCAGCGCAAAGTAGGCCGTTATCAAGCCGCCACCCACGAGGAAGGTCACCTGCAGCACGTCTGTCCAAGCCACAGACGAGAGACCGCCGTAGATGGAGTAGATGCCTGCTATCACATAGAGGGCCAAGATGATGATCATGCGCATGGAGATTTCCCATCCGCCAATGCTGACTGCCACGCCCTGGAGGCCGAGTATCTGCTCTATAGCCAGCGCGCCCAGCCAAGCCACAGAGGTGAGGTTGACGAAGATGTAGAGAAACAGCCACAGGATAGAGAATGCCAATCCCACACCATCGTTGTAGCGCTCACGCAGGAACTGCGGAATGGTCATGATGTTCTGGCGCAGCATCACGGGGAGCAGGAACTTGCCTATCACCACCAGCGTGATGGCAGCCATCACCTCGTAGGCGGCTATGGCGATGCCGTCACGGAAGCCTGTGCCCGACATGCCAATGAACTGTTCTGCCGAGATGTTGGCAGCGATGAGTGAGGCACCCACGGCCCACCACGTCAGCGTGTTGCCCGCTAAGAAGTAATCGTTGGCACTGCGTTCCTTCCCGTCTTTCTTGCGGCTCAGGAAGAGGCCGAGGCTCACCAGCAAGATGAGGTAGAATACTAAGATGACGAAGTCGATGGTTTGAAATCCCGACTGCGCTATGGCTTGACTGATACTGTTCATTTTTTTTGTTTTTAAATTATAACATCGGATTTTACGGACTTATACATATTATTTTTAATCCTTATCATCCGTTGTTGAAAAAGCTCATTACTCCACACTAAACTTGTAAATACATTCGCTGTGATACGTCTGTCCAGGTTCCAGCGTGGCACTAGGCCACTCGGGATGGTTAGGCGTGTTGGGGAACTTCTGCGTCTCCAGGCAGGTGGCAGTGCGCTGCTGGTAGGCGATGCCCTTCTTGCCCACCACACGGCCATTCAGGAAGTTGCCCGTATAGACTTGTATGCCAGGCTCATTGGTGAAGACATCCAGCTTGATGCCCGTCTCGGGGCAGTAGAGGCTGGCAGCCACTTGACTGAGGTCGCCCGCCGTGTTCAGCACGAAGTTATGGTCTATGCCGTTGGCAAACTTTATCTGCTCATCGTCCTTGCCTATCTCCTCCGCCATGGCGTGTGCCGTGCGGAAGTCGAACGGTGTGCCATCTACCTTGCGCACCTCACCCGTCACGCCCACCGTCTCGTCGATAGGCGTCATCTGGTCGGCATTCACGTAGAGCAGGTGGTTCACGGTGCTCTGTGTAGGGTCGCCGCTCAGGTTGAAGTAAGAGTGGTTGGTCATGTTTATCACCGTCTTCTTGTCGGTAGTGGCGTAGTAGTTGATGTCTATGGCATTGTCGTTGGTCAGCTTGAAGGTCACCTCCACGCTCACGGTGCCAGGGAAGTTCATGTCGCCGTCGGGCGAAGTCAGAGAGAGGGTGAGGGTAGAGCTGTTGCGCTGTTCAGCGTCGAAGACCTTGTATTGCCAGCCCTGCGGACCGCCATGCAGGCAGTGCGGCCCGTTGTTGGCTATCAGTTGGATGGTCTGTCCGTCCAGTGTGAACTGGGCATTGCCTATGCGGTTGGCATAGCGGCCTATGGTAGCTCCGAAGTCGCTGGAGATGTTCTGATAGTCGCTGATATTATCGAAGGCCAGCACCACATCGCGCTCCGTCCCCGTGCGGTCGGGCACCATCACAGACACGATGCGTCCGCCGAAGTTGGTGATGCAAACCTCCATGCCGTTGTCGTTGGTCAGGGTGAAGAGTCCCGTCTCCTTGCCTTCTACGGTGGTGACGAACTTAGCGGGATCCAGTCCGCTTTTAGTCAGTGCAGGTGCTTCCTGCTGCTGTTTTTGTTGTCCGCAGGCGGCCAGCATCAGGGCTGCCAGTCCTGCCAAAATAATCTTTCTCATAGTATATCGAATTTAATTGTAGCAAATGTAGTGCATTTCTTTGAGACAGCCAAAGTTTGTGCGTGGTAATTTTCACTACAAGATTAAAAAATAGGGGCATTTAAACAACTGAAAACTGAGATTCTGAGATGCATAAACATACATCCTCTGCCAGAAGTTACACGTGCCGTAACAGAGAAAGCCTCGCGGGGGCATTTTTCTGCGCTCACGAGGGCGTAAAATTTTCCTCACCAGAAACTCAAAAATGGCGCCAAAGCAGACGTTCGTGAAAGTGGGGCAAAAATGCAAGAATATGCATTTTCGTACAACAGAAAACGTATAAATATGCATCTCAGAATCTCAGTTTTCAGTTGTTATTTAAGCGTGTGTATGTTTTTGGTAATACTCACGTTAGATTTTATTATATATATAAATATATATATATATATATATATATTTATATATATAATAAATTTTGATTCGCACTTCCTCTAATCCGTGGGTATTATCCTATTTTTAATTGAAACTGAGATACTGAGATAATAAAATTTGCAAGAAAAGAGAAAAAAGTCGCTTTCTTTGCATATTTTCTTGAAAATATTTGGTAATCAGCCAAAAATGTCGTAAATTTGCATATAAACTTTAATTAAAATACTTTTTATGAATTTAGAACATTTTGACTTAGAAAAAGCCCGTTTTGTGGTAGATGCATTGGAACGGGCGCTTGGTGGAAAACCACGTTTTGGCCGACCACAAAGTTTCGTCTACAGCATGGCTCTTCAACTACGTCAGATTTATGGAGCCGACCAAGCACTACTCGACAAGATTATTCCTACCTATGGGGAGACTCCAGAGCAGCGCGAAAAAGTAATAAACAGCGCTTGCACCAGGGAAATCGAAGAGAAACCGTCGGACCTCATCGGACGTGTATTGGAAGAGGCAGAATGGAACATGGAGGAAAATGAGTACGACCCTACCTCGCGGTTGAATAGAAACGAGATGCCTCCTGCGCTGCCAGAGAAGTTGCCACCGCTCATTGAGTTGCTCACCTCGAAGGTGCCCGTGTACTACAAGCCAGCAGTGGCCTGCGCGGTGTTCCCACCCCTTGGGGCACACATGCACGGGGTTTACTTCCGCTACCTCGACAATGTGCTGCATGAGCCTGCCTTCATGAGCGTGCTCATGGCGAAGATGAGTACGGGCAAGGGATGCGTGAACAAGCCCATTGAGTACATCATGGCCGACATAGAGGAGCGCGACAAGATCAACCGCCAACGTGAAAATGAATGGAAAAAGGCAATGAATACACGTGGTGCCAATAAGGACAAGCCGCAAAGACCAGAAGGTCTCTGCATACAGTACTTACCTGCAGATATGACAAACGCTGCCTTCGTTCAGCGCCTGCAAGATGCTGGTGGACGATTCCTCTACACCGCCATGGACGAACTCGACCTGCTGGAGCAGCTGCAGACAGGCAACCGCAGAAAAGGGCCTGCACACATCATACGCCTGGCATTCGACTGTGCGCCATATGGTCAAGAACGTGTCGGTGCCGCCAGTGTCACGTCCGTGACGCGCCTGCGCTGGAACTGGAATGCCAGTACCACCATCTCCAAAGGCCGTGATTTCTTCAAGGACTCCTTTGCGGATGGTACCCTGAGCCGTCTGAACTTCTCTACCATCGTGGTACCTATGTTAAACGATCTGCCCGTCTACGGCATCTACGACGAGGCATTTGCCGACGCGCTGAAGCCCTACATCGATTGTCTGAACGAGGTGAGAGGGGAAGTACACTGCGAGCAGGCCTTACAACTGGCGAAGAAGATGATTGAAGAGAGCAGAAACTACAGTCTGCTGACGGGCGAAGACGGTTACGAAATGCTATCTCGCAGAGCCGTCGTGTCAGCCTATCTGAAGGCCATGACCCTCTATGTGGCTCAAGGCATGCAGTGGACACAGGAGATAGCCGACTTTGCGCTGTGGAGCCTGCGCTACGACATGTGGTGCAAGATGGCTTTCTTTGGCGAAGAGATAGAGAAGGTGCTGCAGAAGGAGAAGAAGATAGGCAGACGTGGACCTGCGAATATGCTGGACGTGCTGCAACCTGAATTCACTTTTGATGATGCGGTGATTATTCGCGAGGCCCAAGGCAAGGATCCTGTGGGAACCAAGCACATGTTGTCCGTCTGGATGAATCGAGGCTACATCACCTACAATGATGATACTAAGAAGTATTACAAAACAGCACAGGCGTTCAAGTAATCTCAGAATCTCAGTTTTCAGTTGTTTTATGAGCATAGCCGTGCACTAAGTGATGGTGCCCAGGTGAAAAAAGGTAACTATTGGACCGGTTCTGAGGTGGGTATTGATGATATGCGTGCTTGTCTGAATTTCTAATTTGGAATTTAGAGAGTAAGCTTTTGATAAAGGTAGTTGTACCTAATACAACAGCAACAGCAGCTATAACTTCAAGTGTGGAAGCATATAGCTGCTGTTTAACAAGAACCCCGAGAGTTAAACGATAACTCTCGGGGCTTATTATTATGTTTTAGATAATTGATGGATTCAATGATTATTTGGGAACTTCGAATTGAAGATTGCTCTTATCATGAGTCAACATATAGACATGTCCCCCTTCCTTGACTATAGCCCCAATACTGCCTGCTACTATATTGAAAGACAAATATGATGCCCCTGCTAATTATTGCTATTTCCGTATGTTCTATAACTGTAGTAAACTATATTCCGTAACCTGCATTGCTACGGATATTTCTGCAGAGGAATGCACTACTCAGTGGCTGGATGGAGTAGCAGCAACAGGAACATTCACCAAGGCTGCCAGTATGACAAGTTGGCCAACGAATTCTGGTAAGGAGATCAACAATGGTATCCCAGCATAGCCGTGCACTAAGTGATAACTTCAATCTCTGACCAGTCTGACTATCTCATCGCAATAATTCAAGATCATCTCCCTGTGAGTGATAAATAGCATCGTTTTATCGGTAGCAGAGCGCATCAGCCTTTCAATGAGGATGCGCTCTGTTTCTTTATCCAGTGAGGCGCTGAACTCATCGAGCAGCAGGATGCTGCCTGGACGCAGCAGACCACGAGCCACGGCGATGCGCTGTGCCTGACCTTCACTAAGTCCATCCCCCCACTCACCGCAATGGGCATCCAACTTCAATGGGAGGTCGCTTACGAAATCGGCTGCTGCCGTATGCAGCGCCTCCCACATCTGCTCCTCGGTGGCATCGGCATTGCCTAAAAGCAGGTTGCTGCGAATGGTACCGCTCAGCAGGCTGTTGCCTTGGGGTACATACACCAGATTTCCACGAAGTTCAGGTGACATAGGAACCTTTTCCTCCTTATTATATATGAGTATTTCCCCATCTGAAGGCTGTAGCAGGGAGAGTATCAGCTTGATCAAGGTGCTCTTTCCTGCCCCCGTCTCTCCCACGATGGCCGTGCGGCTTCCTGGCTTGAAGTCGTGACTGAAGTCGTTGTAGATATCCCTCTCTCCTGTCTGGTAACGGAATGTGAGATGACTGATGCTGATACCAGCCACTCCCTGCAATAATTTAGATTCTCCCACGGGTTCACCTGGTAGTGCTTCCAGCTCTTCGATACGGTCGATGGAGGCAGAGGCATGCACAAAGTCGGGAATCAAGCGTGTCAAGTCCACTGTAGGGCGCTGAATGCGGTTTACCAGTTGCAGAAAGGCCGTCATCGTACCAAAAGTGATCACGCCGTCTTGCAGGCCTATGATACCCCACATAAAGGCCGTCATATAGCCCAAAATGAAGCCTAAGGTCACCATGGCGCGTGAGAACAGATTGAAACGCGTGCGATGCATGGTCTGTCCGTAGAGTGAGGTCTGCAGGGTGTTCAGCCTGTCCACAAAGGCATCGTGCTGCTCCATGCTCTGTATCAGCATGTGGTGCTGCAGACTCTCCTGCATCACACTCTGCACAGCACTGTCGGTAGAGCGGATGTCCTTCGTGAGCTTACGCATTTTTCTGAAATACAGCTTACTTACCAGCAGGAAGAATGGCATGATGAAGATGACGCTCCAAGCCAGAATAGGACTCATGTAGTAGAGGAAGATAAAAGCTGCCAAAATCTGCACACTGGTAGTGAACAGCTGTGGCACCGACTTGCAGACGGTCTCTGCCACCACACGCACGTCTTCTTCTAGGCGGTTCAGCACATCGCCGCTGTGAAAACGCTCCCAGTGCTCCCAATCTACATGCATCAGGTGACTGTAGAGGCGGTGGCGGAGGTAGTTCTTCTGCGTCACTTCCGTCTGACTCTCCAGCCAACCCATAATCTGATTTAGTAGCATTTCCGAGAGGAAAAGCAGCAGCAGGATCACTCCATATAAATAAATGGTGCCACGGGAGTTCACCACGCCACGCGTCACCAAGTCGATGGCTCCCTTGCTGAAATAGACAAACGACAGGCTGGCGGCTATGTAGAGCAGTCCACACAGCGCGTTGAGCACCAACTTGCCACGAATGCCCATCGATGCCAGCCATAGCCAGTTCAGCAACCTCCGTATCATCTTTTCTTGAAATGGTCTATAAATAGCTTGCCTCTGTCAATGATGAAGAAGCCATAGCTCTGCAGCGTATCTTTGGGGAAAAGGCGCATCACCATGGGGTAGCGTGCCGAGTTGAACAGAAAGCGCTTCAGCTTAAGCCACAGGAAGAAGCCCGTATCTGGTTTCTTCTTCCCAGAATAGCGTCCGAAGTTGCCTTCTCGCTCTATCACGGCCAGCACTTTCTCTGCTTTCTTCTCATCGGGCTGCCAGAAGGGGAACTCCTCCTGTGGAAGTCCCAGTTGCCTCACCAGCAGGGTGCCGAACACCCGCCACGGATGCATCAACCCCAACTTCTTCAAACGCTCCTGAAGCTCATCCAAATCCAAACGCCCAAGATTCACATGCAACATCCGGGCATAGTCGCACAACTGACGCAACCCCACGCCTCCGTTCAGGAAGTGATGATACATGTGGTAGAAGACAAAGAACGCATTGAACACGGGGGTAGAAACACGTACCGCCTTCTCCTCTGTGGTAGGGATAAAGGTCTCTTCGGATGTCTGCAGCACTTCCTCGCTCCACTGCAGAAAGTAGCGCTGCTTCGACGGCCAAGGGAAGATGGCAGCCACGCGATGCAGTTCTATGGTCACTCCCTGCCAGTCGCAGTGCAGGTGCTTAAGACTTTCCTCATCCTCTTCGCCCGACATGCCCCACTCACGTACCAGGGAGCAAGCCTTCGGATAGTCCTTCCTGCCTATGAAGAGGTCGATGTCACCACACTGCCGATGCAGCGGCTGTGGATAAAGTGTCGCATTATATTGTCCCTTCAGCAGCAGCGGACGGATGCCTTCTGCTTCCAGTTTCTCCAGAAACTGCACCAATACTCGGTTTATCAGCCTGTTGGTCTGTTCTATCTTGTTCACGCTCCAGAACCACGTCATACGCAGCGCCTGTGGGGGCTGCAAGTCTGCTGGCAATAGGTTCATACCATCATAGAGCACCCCCATCAAGGTCTGCTCTTTGGCCATCTGCATCAAAGCCTTCCACTGCTCCTCTGTGAGGGGCGCGTCAAAACCTTGCGGAGCCTTGTTCCAAAGCCCCGCCTTCAGCAATGTCCAGAAAGCCTGCTCTGTGGTCATGCCTCTATCAGTCCTATTTCCTGCCACTTAGCAATGAGCTTGGCAGCATCGGCCTTAGCGGTTTCTACAGCCACCTCATATTTGTCTGTGAGCAGAGCAGCCACCTCATCCACTGTGAAATCCTTATCCTGCAGGGACTCCCACAGGTACTTGGCACTGCCGTTCAGACTGATCAACTTATTGAAGTCAATGACCTCAATACCCTCGGGCACCACCACATGGTCGGTCCCTATCTCGCGTAAAGAAAAACCTTTTCTCAGTTTCATAATGTTTCAGTTATTTGGATGCAAAGATACTGAGTTTATACATGTTTGCCAAACATTCTCAAACGAATTTTGCATGTACAAAAGTAATTTACCTTCACCCTTCACCTTCTATACTTAAGATGCTTAATCTCAATAAGTTAAGTTGGTGAAGGTGAGGTGAAGGTAACGGCATCCACTTTCACCTGCTTAATATGTTTACAATCAATTATTTACGCCTTAGAGGTGAAGGTAAAATCAAACAAACACAGGTTTTGTAAATAAACACCAATGCTCACAAATATTCATCGATGTGAACATTTATGCTCATAACTATGGGCATTTTTGTCCACAGTTATGAGCATTATAATCATACTGATTGCAAATACAATAAGAACTATCAGTAAACTACATTTCGAGTCACGTTCTTGTTCTTCAGATTTGTATCATCCAATGTCGTTCCTTGAGAAGATTTATGTTTCAAAGTCAGAGTCTTAGGTGTGTTTTTATAAATAGTACCCCATTGACTACCACAATACGTAGCTCTTCGCTGACCATTAACTGTTTCATAAAGCCTCAAATTAGTACAATTCGTGATATCTAGACTAGACATCAAATTCGAATAACAACTCAGCCAATATAACTTCGTATTTTCAGAAACGTCAAGAGATTGTATCCAGTTGGCATGACATTGTAACTGGCCGAGATTAATCAAAGTGTTGACCTCCAGAGATTCAATCTTATTACCAGAACAATTTAGGGACTTTAATGCTTCGCAATTATCTACAATCAAGGTCTTCAAATTACCTGTACTTGAACTCAAATCAGCAGAAAAGTCACCCGCCACATATAATTCCTGAAGCCGTCCACAATGAGATACATTTAAATAGGTTAACTTATTCAAGAAAATCTCATCTGTCTGAATAGCCAAAGTGGTAAAGTTATTATAACTGCAGTTCAAATTATTCAGGTTCGTGTTATTTGAAACATCAAGACTTTCTAATTTGTTTGAATAGCACCATAGGCTACTTAGAGCAGTATTAGTTGAAACGTCGAGTTCCCTCAGATTGCAAACTGCGCAATCTAAGGAAGTCAATGCCGAGCAATTGGTCAGATTCAGTGAACTAAGATTTGGATTTCCGGTGCATGTCACAGATGTTAAACTAGCATGATCACTTACATCAAGAGAATACAACAAATTTCTTTTGCAATCTAACTTTAACAACTTAGTATTGTAAAACAAGTCTAAAGACTGGATACTATTAACATTACACTCAAGGTACAGGAGTTCTGGGTTGTGGGTCACATCTAGTCGCTTTGCACTTATACCATTACAATACAAGCTTGTCAACGCTTGATTATGCGAAACATCTAAGTCTTCCAAAGCCCCCACACTTGTACCACTACAATTTAAATAATATAAATCTCTTAACATTGACACATCAAGAGTATGTAATTGAGTATTACTGCAATCCAGATATTTTAATTTCAGATTATTGGAAAGATCAATAGCTAAGAATCCGTTGCCAGAACATTTCAAAGTCTCCAAATTTGGGAAATAGCCTATTTCATCGCAAACTGTATGATCACCTTTGTCAGTTACGTCTATGGTTTTTACCTTTTTCAGCATAGCAATCACATCAGCATTGTTTAAAGGTACATGGCCCACAGCATTTTTATATTTTGTAAAATCCACTCCTTCGTTAGCCTCTGCGGCAGCTATCAGGTTCAGGTTATGCAGCATAGCATCAGTAAGCGTGGCGGAACGAATAGCCATCTTGTTTCTGGTCATATTCATCGCCCTATCCACAGCACCTTCGTAGGTGCCTTTCTTACCATGCAGCACTATCCTCGGGGTTACGCTACCTATAGGAAATGCCATCATGTATGCCGTCAGCGTTTCATTTTTAGATAAGCTCACATCCTGCAGACCTAAGCGGATGGTGTTGGATTCCACCTTGGCGGTTACGGCAGGAGCTGTCGTGGAAGAGATGTCGAGCTCTGCCTTCGTCACGAATTGCGGATAGGAACTTATCAGGTCTATTCCTGTATAGGTGTCTGTTGCGGGTACCGTCAGCGTAAGGCAGATGATGTAGCCCTGACGAAGCAACTCGAAGTTCAGGCTGTTGCCAGAACGGGGCATAGCCTTACTGGCCAGGAAGTCATAACTGCCCAGGTGGTCGTAGCTGCCATTGACCGACTGCACCTGGCCTGTATAATCCAGAGGGATCGTCTGGTTGGTCACGTACACGTTGTGCTTGTCGAACGGATAATATGCAGCATAGGTCTCTGCACTCTTCAATGCCCATCCACCACCGTTGAAAACGGAGGTGTTGGAACCGAACTCCGTCACCGCGAACTCCACCTGGCCTCCACTGCTGGGGAAGATGCCCAGTGTGTCGCCCTCTGCCCATACGGCATTCCAGTCGGCCGTGCCCATGTTGATGAACTGATTGCGGGTGCTAGCTACGCCTTCTTCTACTTCTATGGTAGGAAGGGTTACGGTAATCTGTCGGATCTCGGAGTCTGTATTGCCGACTACCGCATCCGAAGGATCATTCAGAAGATCGTCGCTTGCGCAGGAAGCAAGGCCTGCAAGCAAGGATAACAGAAATAAATTATGAATCGTTGTTTTCATATGTATAAAAATAAAGTTTAAATTCTCCGTTAAGATTTGCCACCTTGCAACCTCAATACACCTTCTCAATCAGCAAGAAGGTATCTTAAATACAAAGATAATTATTATTTCCCAACTTAGCAATAAAAAGAAGTAAATAAATCACATTTCTGCCACAATCAGCGAGAATACTTTATATATATGAAGTTTCCTCTACTTACCTATAAACCTCCGTTTTCCCAATAATTGCGAAAAACAGTTCCACTTGCAAAGAGAATAGAGAAAAAGTCCTTATATTTGCAAACTACTAAGCATTATGAAAAGAGACACTTACTGGGATTCCCTGAAACTGCTGTTGATGTTCTGCGTGCTCTACGGGCACCTGATACAAAGTTTTGCCCCTCGTGGGAGCTTCAACTGCGCTATGACCAATATGGTGTATCTCTTCCATATTCCTGTCTTTGTATTTGTTTCTGGTAGGTTTTCACATATCAAAGATCGCAAGAAATACATCACTGGCATCTGGAAATTATTGGAAACCTACCTGGTATTCCAGGCCATCAGATGCTTTCTACCACTGCTTTGGCATGGAGGCGATGACATTATCACGTTCTTTATCTATCCACAGTGGACGTTATGGTACCTTCTGAGTCTGATTTGTTGGCGGCTTCTGGTCTTGCTAACCCCTGAAGGATTCATATGCAAACATCCGATGGGCATCATTGTTTCCACTTTCATCCTAAGCATTCTAAGCGGCTTTATCCCTATGGGGGCAGAGCTTTCATTGCAACACACCTTGGCCTTCCTACCTTTCTTCTGCATGGGTTACTACTCCACTAGTATAGATATGAAGGGAATACTAAGGAAAATACCTGCAACAGCAGCAGCGACCGTTTTAGTTTTAGCTTTCGTTGTGCTGTACTTTCTAAAAGTGAAAATGGAGGACATTAACAATTGTAAATACTCCTACTGGTGGTTCTCTAGTATACCTCTCACCCTCCAGGCAGTCTGGAGGCTATTTTTCTTGCTTGCTGCCTTACTTACAGGAATGGCTGCCATGCGGATGGCGCCAGTACGCGATGCTTTAGCACGCTGGGGGGCTCAGACCTTGTTTATTTACCTTTACCACTCCTTTGCCATACAGGCGCTGATAGTGATTATCAGGCGAGGCTATCTTCCTCAAGATGAAGTGCTTTTCTTCCTCTATTCTGTTCTTGTCTTTGCAGGACTGATCTGGCTTTCCCGTTTCCGCCTCTTCCATATACTGCTTCATCCTATCAGTTATTTTAGGAAAAATAGGGATTGAGGTCCCCCCCTTTACAATTGGTACTAATAGAAAAGCGCCCGTCTTAATCAGGACGGGCGCTTTTATTATGCTATTTAGTATACTCTACTGTTAGTTCCATCTGGACCAGTATTAGGTAAAGTTCCCGTATTACTACTAGTAGTGAGCAATGACAGATAAATTCCGGTAGTCCTAGTTGCATCTTGCCATTGTCTTCCACACTCTACTTTATCCAACGTCAATGAAGTACAACTTTTGATATCTAGAGATCTCATCAGATTATCATAGCTTAACAAAGATGTCAATTTGGTATTATTAGTAAGGTTCAAACGTGACAGTTCATTGTGAGCACAAGATAATTTTTGTAACAAGGTATTCTGAGAGACATTCAGATCTTTTATTTTATTGTATCCACAATACAATTCCAATAAAGCGGTATTATTAGTAATATTCAAATCTGAGAAATTACAATTGGCAATACTCAAAAACTTCAAACGGGTATCAGCTGTTAGATCCAAGGATGACAGATGTGGATTATAACTACAATACAGTTCCTCCAACGCCGGGCAGTTTTTAACATTCAAGGTATATAAATTACCATTATTAATCTCACTTCCATAACAACTTAATACTTTGAGTTTCGCGCTACCCTCTATACTTAATAACATAAGATTTTTATTCTCATTACGAAGGTCTAATGTCAAGCTTGTTAAATTATTTCCACCACAATGCAAAATAACCAAGGCTGCATTTTTATTTAGTTTCAGGTTTGTCAACTTATTGTTGGCACACATCAAGGTCGTCAGCTTCGTATTGTATTGCACGTCCAAGGTTGTAAGATTATTGTCACCACACTCCAAATCCTCCAATTCCGTACATTTGGTCACTTCCAAGCCCCTAAGAGAATTCTCATAGCAATAAACAGTCTTCAAGGCTGTATTTTTTGTCAGATCCAAAGAAATAAGAGAATTCTTCTGGCAATACAAGTCTGTCAGTTTGGTATTCGCAGAAACATCCAGAGAAGAGAGCGCAGCATTGTAACAAGACAGATAGGTCAGCTCTTGATTGTTTGACACATCCAGAGAATGAAGTTCATTGTCACCACACGCTAAACTTTTCAGGAATGGATTATAGGATAAATCCAAAGACTGCAAAGCATTATCCTGACAATACAATTGCTCTAAGGTATGATTGTATGACACATCCAGAGACGTAAGTTGGTTATGTTGAGCTGAACAAGTTAAATTTTTCAGCCCAGAACAGTGTGTTACATCCAAGTGTGAGATGTAGTTGTTATCACAAGACAGCTTTTCGAGATAGAAATGATTCGTCACATTCAAGGAATAGAGGTTATTACTACCACACCTCAGTTCTTTCAATTTCAGATTCTTTGACAAATCCAAAGAAGTTATTTTATTGCTAGCGCAATTTAACGTCTCCAGATTTGGGAAATAGCCTATCTCATCGCAGATGGTAGGATCATTTTTGCCATTTACTACTATGCTTTCCACCTTTTCCAGCATGGCACGAGCTGCGTTCACATCCACAAAGCCATTCCCATCCTTGTAGTTCGTGAGATCCACTCCGTCGTTAGCCTCTGCGGCTGCTATCAGGTACAGGTTCTTCATCGTAGCACCTGTAAGCGTGGCAGAACGGATGGCCATCTTGTTCCTGGTCAGGTTCATCACCTTGTTCACCACACCTTCGTAGGTGCCATTCTTACCATGCAGCACTACCCTCGGGGTCACGTTGCCCACAGGAAACGCCATCATGTAAGCCGTCAGCGTGCCATTAGCAGACACCGTCACATCCTCCAGACCCAAGCGGATGGTGTTTGATTTCTCCTTGGCGGTTACGGCAGGAGCAGTCGTGGAAGTGATGTCGAGCTCTGCCTTCGTCACGAAAGGCGTCCCGTCGGTTACCAGGTCTATCTCTGTATAGGTGTCCGTTTCTGGTACAGTCAGATTGAGGCAGATGACGTAGCCCTGACGAAGCAGCTCGAAGTTCAGGCTGTTGCCTGAACGGGGCATGGCCTTGCTGGCCAGGAAGTCATAACTGCCCAGGTGGTCGTAGCTGCCATTGCCCTGCTGCACCTGGCCCGTGTAGTCCAGAGGGATCGTCTTGTTGGTCACGTACACGTTGTGCTTGTCGAACGGATAATACGCGGCATAGGTAACGGCACTCTTCAGTGCCCATCCACCACCGTCGAAAACCGACGTGTTGGAACCGAACTCCGTCACCGCGAACTCCACCTGGCCGCCACTGCTGGGGAAGATGCCCAGGGTGTCGCCCTCTGCCCATACGGCATTCCAGTCGGCCGTGCCCATGTTGATGAACTGATTGCGGGTGCTGGCAACTTCCTCCTCAACCTCTACGGCGGGAAGGGTCACGGTAATATGCTGGATCACGGAGTCATTGACAGAATCATATAAGAGGTCGTCACTTGCGCAGGAAGCAAGGCCTGCAAGCAAGGACAACAGAAATAAGTCTCGAATCGTCTTTTTCATAAAAATTATATTTAAGTTTTTATCTTCAGTTAAGGAGACATTAAACATGTCAAGGTAAATTCTCTTTCATTGAGTGTCTTATAACAAATACAAAGATAAAAAAACTTCCTCGAAGTTACAATACAATTTAATAAAAATATTACATTTATAATAAATGAACTGCTAAAAAACTGGGGGTATGGAGTTTTGCCGCCCGAAAGATATAACTGATATGGTGAAGGTGATCTTCCGTGATGGGAAGAGCATTCATGCCAAAATTTGCACCATGAGGGGGTGCTCCTAAAACAACTGAAAACTGAGATTCTGAGATGCATAAATATGCATCCACCGTAAGAAGCTACAGGTGCAGTAACGAAAAATGCCTCACGAGGCAATTTTTATGCTCTCACGAGGGCGTAAAATTTACCTCACAAGAAACCCTGAATTTGTGCCAAAGAAGACGATTTAGGGAGCAGGGCGAAAGATGCATATATATACACTTTTTCTATTTTTGAACGCATATATATGCATCTCAGAATCTCAGTTTTCAGTTGTT
>CADALZ010000046.1 GCA_902788865.1 uncultured Bacteroidales bacterium
TTGTAACTTAATAATATAGGCAGGGATATCTAAGGGCCCAGATAAAACTGCCTTACATCGAACTATGACAAATTGAAGACACTAAATACTCTGCGCTGCGAAGCGCGGAGGGGATTTTCTTTGCGATAAAGGAATCGGGGTAGAGATTTTTTTAGTAGTTTTGCACTCGCAAAAAAAGAACCTAAAAAAATTGCTATGATAGAAAATTTTGCCATTTACGTCATCACGATGATTGTGGTGATCTCACTGCTCACTATGGTGGGAAACAAACTGAAAATAGCCTATCCGGTGCTGCTGGTGCTGTTTGGATTGGCCGTGGGACTGATACCGGGTTTGACTAAGATTACCCTTGATTCAGAACTGATCCTTATCATATTCTTGCCCCCTCTGCTCTATGAGAGTGCTATGAGCGTGTCTGTGAAGGAGATGCAGCAGTGGTGGAGGGTGATTCTCAGCTTCTCTTTCTTGCTGGTATTCCTCACGGCACTGTCTGTGGCATTGCTGGCGGTGTGGCTGATTCCAGGACTCTCGCTCTCGACGGGCTTCCTTCTGGGCGGCATCGTGTCTTCTACCGATGCTGTGAGTGCCAATGTGATAATGAAATATGTGAAGGTGCCAAGTAGGGTATCTACCATCATAGAGACGGAGAGCATGCTCAACGATGCGTCTTCTCTGATAGTGTTCAGCTTCGCCTTAATGGCTGTGGCTACGGGGACGTTCGACCTTGGACAGGCTTCGCTTTCGTTCCTCTGGATGGTGCTGGGCGGTACTGGCGTGGGCTTGCTGGTGACGGTGATCTTCATCCAGCTGATGAAGTGGCTGCCCGTAGATACTAAGGTTTCCATTGTGCTGAGCCTCATAGCTCCTTACATCATGTATCTGATAGGTGATGCCGTAGGGGCCTCTGGTGTGCTGGCTGTGGTGAGTGGCGGCATGATGCTGGGCTACTCTAACGTGAAATTCTTGGACAGCGAGACACGTATTGAGGGACTGAATGTGTGGCGCAACTATGCTTACTTGCTCAATGGATTTGCTTTCTTGCTGATAGGACTCGACCTGCCTGAGGTGGTGAGTGGCATCAAGGAAGAGGGACTTAGCATAGAGACCGTGACCCTATGGGGCTTGATACTGTCGGCAGCTGTGATCGTGGTGCGCCTGGGAGCCTCATTGGCTACGATGGTGCTGGCAGCCCTGCGCAGAAAGATAGAGGGCGACCGCAAGCACCGCTATCTGTTCGACTTACCTACCTGCCTCATCGTGAGGTGGAGCGGCATGCGTGGTGTGCTGGCACTGGCTGCAGCGCTGTCTATCCCTATGGTGGTGGAGGCCACAGGAACGCCCTTCCCCCATCGCAACCTGGTGCTATACCTCACGTTCATCATCATCTTGGTGACGCTGCTGCTGCAAGGCTCTACGCTGCCAGCGGTGCTGAAGCGGGTGAAATTCCCCAACTATATGGACCATATCCCAGAGGAAAAGGCACGTGTGCTCATTCAGCGCGAATTGGCTGAGTATAGCTTAGAGTACATACAGCGCCATCCTGCCACTACCGATGAAGAGCAGGTCTTGGTGGAGTATCTCACGGAGTACTGGAAAGACGAGCTCAAGCAGGAGAAGAGCATCTTGCCTACGAAGGAAGAGAACAAGAACTACTTCTACCACCTCTGCCAGAAACAGCGCATGCACCTCTACCGCATCAATCGCAGGCATCCTGAGATTGATGAAGGACTCATCCGACTCTTTGTCCGTCGTCTGGATCTGGAGGAAGAACGGCTGAAGAATGAATGATCAGTTCTGCTGCAATGCCGGCAGGATATAGTCCCAGATGAGGTTGATCTCGCCCTGCATATTGCCTATGTTGGCAGTCACAGCGATCACGGCATCTTGGTCGGGAAGCACGAGGATGTACTGCCCGTTGGCCCCATCGGCACGGAAGGCGTTATGACGGCAGCGCCACATCTGGTAGCCATAGCCCTGCACCCAGTCGCTGTTCTCCACGGTGAGGCCAGCCTTCTCCACTTGGTCGGGCTTCATGCCAGCGGGTTGGCAAGGCACTTGGGCTTTGGAAGCCTCTCTGATCCACTCCTCAGGCACCAGTTGGCGGCCGTTCCACTTACCGCCCTGCAGCAAGAGCTGTCCCATCTTGGCCAGGTCTTCTGTCTTGAGGTAGAGACCCCATCCGCCTGTGTTGATGCCCTGCGGACTCTCATCCCAGCGAGGCTTGTCGATGCCCAGCGGCTGGAAGAGGCGCGGATAGAGGTAATCTACCACCTTCTCGCCAGTGACTATCTGCACGATGGCAGAGAGCATGTAGGTGCCCAGGCTGTTGTAGCAATAGAATGTGCCGGGCTTATGCTCTACGGGGTAAGCGAGAAAAGCCTTAGCCCAATCGTTGCCCTCTACGTTGCGGATGCTGCCCGTAGGGTCGGTATCATGCCCGCAGTTCATGGTGAGCAAGTCGCGCACGGTGATGGCCTTGAGATTATCGCTCACCACCTCTGGCAGCTTGTCGGGGAAGAAAGAAATCAGCTTATCCGTCAGCTTCAGCTTCCCCTCGCTGATGGCCAGTCCCACGGCAGTAGAAGTGAACGTCTTGCTCACAGACCAGAGTGCATGAGGCACATTCTCCTGCCCCTCGCTGCGCCAAGTGGCAGAAAGCACCTTGCCGTGCTGCACCACCATGATGCTGTGCAAGTCTTGCTTCTCCTTATCTATCGCCTTGAAATACTTCTTCATGGCTTTCTTCACCGTCTTAGGTGCCTCAGCGCGAGGCAATGACTGTGCCCAAGTGATGCTGCAGAGGGCAGTCATCACCATGAAAAGGCAACTCGCAATAAATCTTCTTCTTTTCATAATGCTTTTCGGTATGAGTAATTTATGGATTGGTCTGAATCACTTCCCCGTCTTTCTTAGCGTAGCGGAAAGTGCCGCCCTCGGTGGGAAGCTCGAAGATGGCCACCTGCTCTGTGGCCTTATCCACGATGAGCAAGGAACTCTCTTCTGCAAAGCGCTTCACCTCTATGACCTGTGAGGCTTCGGAGATGGAGCCGTCGAAGACGATGCTATCATTCATATAAACGGTATAGGCACCCCCTGCAAAGCCCTCCTCCAAGGCGATGCTATAGACCTCGGTGTAGTAGTGCGTGTCACTCTTCTGGGCCTGCATGCGGAGGCTCAAGTAGATGAAAAGTACCACCACGAATATCACACCAACGAAGACGATGGTGTTGCCCAACATGAACTGTCGATTGGTTTGTAGATGCTTTAGTCTCATATTTTTAGTCATTTTACCCCGTAAAGGTAGTGTTTTTTTCTAATACTTTTTGTTTTTATGCAGAAAATACGTATCTTTGCAGCGGAAAGTTGAAGTTGATGAGGGGCTGAGAGCTCCTCATTTTTTATTTTTAAACCAAAAGCGAATGATAGTAAAAGATCAGATTGAGCAAGTAGTGAATGAGTGGCTGGAGGGCAAGGACTACTTCCTGGTGGACCTTCAGATCAGTGCCGACAACAAAATCACGGTGGAGATTGACCAAAAGGAGGGCGTGTGGATAGAAGACTGCGTAGCCCTAAGTCAGTTTATAGAATCCAAGCTGGATGGAGAAATGGACGATTACGACTTGGAGGTTGGCTCTGCTGGTATAGGTCAGCCGTTGAAAGTACTGCGCCAGTTTGAGAATTGCATAGGCCAAGAGGTAGAAGTAAAGACGCGCGAAGGGCGCAAGCTTACGGGTACGCTCAAGGCAGCAGATGAAAATGGACTCACCCTCACCACACAGGTGAAGGTGAAGGAAGAAGGCATGAAGCGCCCTAAGCTGGTGGAGCAGGAGGTGGCCTTGACACATGCCGAGACAGATTACGTGAAACAAATAATTAAATTCAAATAGCAGAAATGGCAAAGAAACAGGAAACAGAATCCCTGATGGATATTTTCAAAACCTTCCGTCAGGACAAAGACAATCTGGACACAGCAACATTAGTGAATGTGCTGGAGGAGAGCTTCCGCAGCGTGATTGCAAAAATGTTTGGTAGTGATGAGCACTATGATGTGATAGTGAACCCTGATAAGGGTGACTTGGAGATCAGACGTAATCGTGAGGTAGTGGCCGATGGGGCAGTGACTGACCCTAACACGCAGGTATCGCTTAGCGAGGCCAACAAGGGTGTGGAGAATGAGAATGATAAGTTCGAAGAAGGTGAGGAGTTCACAGACAACGTGGACTTCAGCAAGTTTGGCCGTCGCGCTATCCTGACACTGCGCCAGACACTGGCTGCCAAGATTCTGGAGCTGCAGAAAGATTCGCTCTATGCTAAGTATATAGACCGTGTGGGCCAACTGGTAAGTGCCGAGGTCTATCAGATCTGGAAGAAAGAGATTTTGCTGGTAGATGATGAGAACAACGACTTGCTGCTGCCTAAGCAGGAGCAGATTCCTACCGACTTCTATCGCAAGGGTGAGACCGTGCGTGCAGTGGTAGCGCGTGTGGATAATCAGAACAACAACCCAAAGATTATCCTCAGCCGCACCAGTCCGATGTTCCTGCAGCGCCTCTTCGAATTGGAGGTGCCAGAGATCAACGACGGACTCATCACCATCAAGCGCATTGCCCGCATCCCTGGTGAGCGTGCCAAGATAGCGGTGGAAAGCTACGACGACCGCATCGACCCAGTTGGCGCTTGCATAGGTGTGAAGGGTAGCCGCATTCACGGCATCGTGCGTGAGTTGAGAAATGAGAACATCGACGTGATCAACTTCACCAACAACACTCAGCTCTTCATCCAGCGTGCACTGAGTCCTGCCACAGTGAGCCGCATCGTGCTCAATGAGGAAGAAAAACGTGCCGATGTCTATCTGAAGCCAGAAGAGGTGTCACTGGCCATCGGTAAGGGCGGCTTGAACATCAAGCTCGCCAGCATGCTGACAGGCTATACTATCGATGTTTATCGTGAGTTGCAGGGTTCTTCTGCTGACGAGGAAGACATCATGCTCGATGAGTTCCGCGATGAGATAGATGGATGGATTATTGATGCATTCCAGGCTATGGGCATAGAGACTGCCAAGACGGCACTGAATGCTCCGCGTGATATGATAATAGAAAAAACCGACCTCGAAGAGGAGACTGTGGATGAGGTGCTGAACATCTTGCGCCGTGAGTTTGAAGAGGAGTAAAAAAGAAAGGATTGCTGATGACGATTAGACTGAATAAAGTTACAAGAGATTTAAACGTGTCGATCTCTACGGCAGTAGAGTTTCTGCAGAAGAAAGGGTTCACCGTGGAGGAGAATCCTAATACGAAAATTACCGAAGAGCAGTTCGACTTGCTGAAGAAGGAGTTCCAGAGCGACAAAGCTCTGAAGCAGCAGAGCGAGCGTCTGGGGAAGACCTGGCAGCGTGCACAGGCACAGGAGGTGCAGAAACCTGCACAGCCAAAGCCTGCACCAAAGCCTGCCCCTGAAGAACCGGCTCCGACGGTAGAAGAGAAGAAGCCTGCTGCTCCAGTAGAGATAAAGACCGTGGTGCCAGAGGCTGCTAAACCTCGCATCAAGAAGGTGGGGCATATCGACCTGGATAAGCTCAACCAGCGCACGGCTCCAGAAGCCAAGCCTGAAGTGAAGAAGGCAGAGGAGGCTCCTGTGAAGAAAGAGGAAACTCCAGTGGAGAAACCTGTGGAAAAGGCGGAAGTGAAGCCTGCAGAGCCTGCTCCAGTGAAGGTGGAAGCACCTGCACAGCCAGTTGCTCCACAGCCAGCACCTGCTGAAGCCCCCAAGGAGACACCTGCTCCAGAAGACAAGCCAAAGGATGAGGTCTTCCGCCTGGCAGGTGAAGAAATCAAGTCGAAGATCAATGTGATAGGACAGATAGACTTGTCAACACTCAACCAGCAGACGCGTCCTAAGAAGAAATCGAAAGAGGAGCGTAAGAAAGAGCGTGCTGAGAAGGAAAAACAGCGCCAAGACCAGCGTAAGCAGATGAAGGAAGCCATCATGAAGGAAATCCGTCATGATGACGGCAAGCAACGCTCACAAGGCGAGAAAGCCGAGGGACGCGAGAACGAAGGTCTGGGCAAGAAGAAGCGCAACCGCATAGGCAGTGGGAAGGTGGACATCAATAATGTGCAGAACTTCCAGAACTCTGGCAAGAACAGTCGTAAGGACGATAAGGGTCAGGGTGGCCAGCCAAGCGGCAAGAAGAAAGACCGCTTCAAGTCTAAGGTGACTCCGCATCAGGATGTCAACGAGGAGGATGTAGCACGCCAGGTAAAGGAAACCCTCGCCCGCCTTACCAATAAGAGCAAGAGCAAGGGTGCTAAATACCGCAAGGAGAAACGCGAACTGGCAGAGACTCGCCAGCAAGAGCTGGAGAATCAGGAGTTGGCAGAGAGCAAGACCCTGAAACTGACGGAGTTTGTGACAGCCAACGAGCTTGCCAACATGATGAATGTGTCTGTGACGCAGGTTATCGGAACATGTATGAGCGTGGGTATCATGGTCAGCATCAATCAGCGTTTGGATGCTGAAACCATCAACTTGGTGGCAGAAGAGTTCGGCTTCAAGACAGAGTACGTCAGTGCAGAGGTTTCTCAGGCCATCGTTGAAGAGGCCGACAAAGAGGAAGACCTGGAGCCACGCGCACCTATCGTTACGGTGATGGGTCATGTGGATCATGGTAAGACCAGTTTGCTGGACTATATCCGTAAGAGTAATGTGATCGCTGGTGAGGCTGGTGGTATCACCCAGCACATCGGTGCCTACAATGTGAAGTTGGACGACGGTCGTCGCATCACCTTCCTGGATACTCCTGGTCACGAGGCTTTCACCGCCATGCGTGCCCGTGGTGCTAAGGTGACAGATATTGCTATCATCATCGTGGCTGCTGACGACAATGTGATGCCACAGACACGTGAGGCTATCAACCACGCTCAGGCAGCAGGTGTGCCTATCGTATTTGCCATCAACAAGATAGATAAGCCTGGAGCCAACCCTGACAAGATCAAGGAAGAGCTGGCTGCTATGAACATGATGGTGGAAGAATGGGGTGGTAAGTATCAGAGTCAGGACATCAGTGCCAAGAAGGGTATTGGTGTGAAAGAACTGATGGAGAAGGTGCTGCTGGAGGCCGAGTTGCTCGATCTTAAGGCCAATCCTAATCGTCGTGCCACTGGTTCTATCATTGAGTCTTCACTGGATCGCGGACGTGGCTATCTGGCTACAGTGCTGGTAAGCAACGGTACGCTGAAGATGGGCGACATCGTCTTGGCAGGTTCATGCTACGGACGTGTGAAGGCCATGTTCAATGAGCGCAACCAGAAGTTGACGCAAGCCGGACCATCAGAGCCTGTATTGATCCTGGGTCTGAATGGCGCTCCAGCTGCCGGTGATACATTCCATGTGTTTGAAACAGAGCAGGAAGCTCGTGAGATAGCCAATAAGCGTGAGCAGCTGCAACGTGAGCAGGGTCTGCGCACCACCAAGATGCTGACCCTCGATGAGGTAGGCCGCCGCTTGGCATTGGGTGACTTCCATGAACTGAACATCATCGTCAAGGGTGATGTGGATGGTTCTGTGGAGGCTCTGAGCGATTCGCTCATCAAGCTCTCTACGGATAAGATTCAGGTGAATGTCATCCATAAGGGCGTAGGCCAGATTTCCGAGTCTGATGTCACCCTGGCTGCTGCCAGTGATGCCATCATCGTGGGCTTCCAGGTGCGACCTTCCAATGCTGCTGCAAAGCTTGCAGAGCAGGAGGGCGTAGATATCCGCAAGTATTCTATCATCTACGATGCCATCGAAGAGGTGAAGGCGGCTATGGAAGGTATGCTGGCTCCTACATTGAAGGAGCAGGTGACCGCTACCATCGAAGTGCGTGAGGTGTTCAACATCAGCAAGGTAGGTATGGTAGCAGGTGCTATGGTGAAGACGGGCAAGGTGAAACGTACTGACCGTGCTCGCCTGATACGTGATGGTATTGTGATCTTCACGGGAAATATCAATGCACTGAAGCGTTTCAAGGACGATGTGAAGGAAGTGGGTACCAACTTCGAGTGCGGTATCAGCTTGGTGGCATGCAACGACCTGAAGCCAGGTGACGTGATAGAGACTTACGAGGAGATTGAAGTTAAACAGACTCTTTGAGCAGATTTATGAATACGTTAGATATTATCATCCTGATAGTGTTTCTGCTGGGTGCCGTACTTGGCATGATGAAGGGTTTCGTGAAGCAGTTGGCATCGCTGGCAGGCTTGGTGATAGGCCTGTTGGCAGCCAAGATGCTTTATATCCCTGTGGCAGAGAAAATCTCAGGAACACTGACAGACAGTATGACGTTTGCTCAGATCATTGCTTTCATCGCTATCTGGATAGCAGTGCCCTTGGCTTTCACCATTGTGGCATCTCTGTTTACCAAGGCTATGGAAGTGGTGTCCTTAGGCTGGCTGAATCGCTGGCTTGGTGCAGGATTAGGCGCACTGAAGTACCTGATTCTGGCAAGCCTCTTTATCGGTGTCTTGGAGTATATAGATGCCAGTGGAAAGATTCTCAGCAAGCAAGCTAAGGAAGAGAGCGTGTTGTATTATCCTTTAGGCGACTTTGCAGGTATTTTCGTGCCTGTGGCCAAAGAACTGACGCACGACATCATCAATGCGGTGTAAGGCACTCTTGATGTCTGCTTTTTTTGATTAGAACTGATTATGAGTGAGGATGAGTTGAAATCTGGCAACGACTATGTGCGCCAACTGACGGAAGAGAAATATAAGTATGGCTTCACCACCGATGTGCACACGGAGATCATAGACCGTGGCCTCAATGAGGATGTGGTGCGCCTGATTTCTTCGAAGAAAGGAGAGCCAGAATGGTTGCTTGATTTTAGGTTGAATGCTTTTAGACTATGGCAGCAGATGGAGATGCCTACATGGCCGCATCTGCGCATTCCAGAAATAGACTATCAAGCCATATCCTACTATGCCGACCCTACCAAGAAGAAGGAGGGCCAGCAGTCTAAGGAACTCGACCCTGAGTTGGTGAAGACGTTCGATAAGTTGGGCATCCCTCTGGAAGAGCGCATGATGCTGGGGGGTATGGCAGTAGATGCCGTGATGGATTCTGTCTCTGTGAAAACCACTTTCAAGGAGACGCTCATGGAGAAGGGTATTATTTTCTGCTCCATCAGCGAAGCGGTGCGAGAGCATCCCGATTTGGTACGTAAATACTTAGGGTCTGTGGTGCCTCCTACCGATAATTTCTTTGCTGCCCTGAACTCTGCAGTGTTCTCCGATGGGTCTTTCGTCTATATCCCCAAGGGGGTGCGTTGCCCTATGGAGCTTTCTACCTACTTCCGCATCAATGCCCGCATGACAGGGCAGTTTGAGCGCACGCTCATAGTAGCAGATGACGATGCCTACGTGTCTTATCTGGAAGGATGTACGGCTCCTATGCGCGACGAGAACCAGCTGCATGCGGCTATCGTAGAGATAGTGGTCAACGAACGTGCAGAGGTAAAGTATAGCACGGTGCAGAATTGGTATCCTGGTGATGCCGAGGGCAAGGGTGGCGTGTACAACTTTGTCACCAAGCGTGGACAACTCCGCGGCAACAGCAGCAAACTTTCCTGGACACAAGTAGAGACGGGTTCTGCCATCACGTGGAAGTATCCTTCTTGCGTGCTGCAGGGAGATAACTCTACCGCTGAGTTCTATAGCGTGGCTGTCACCAATCATTTCCAGCAAGCCGATACAGGCACTAAGATGATTCATCTGGGGAAGAATACGCGCAGCACGATAGTGAGCAAGGGTATCTCTGCAGGGCGCAGTGAGAACTCCTATCGCGGATTGGTGCGTGTAGCTGCCAAGGCTGAAGGGGCTCGAAACTATAGCCAGTGTGATTCACTCTTGCTGGGTAATAAATGTGGAGCACATACGTTCCCCTACATGGACATTCACAACGAAACGGCGGTGGTGGAGCATGAAGCTACTACCAGTAAGATAAATGAGGTTCAGATATTCTACTGCAACCAGCGTGGCATAAGCACAGAGGATGCTGTAGGCCTTATCGTCAATGGCTATGCCAAGGAGGTACTCAATAAACTCCCTATGGAGTTTGCCGTGGAAGCGCAGAAGTTGCTCTCTGTCTCCCTCGAAGGATCTGTAGGATGATTAAGCATAAAGATGAATATGTTAGAGATAAAAGACTTACATGCCAATGTAGCTGGCAAAGAGATATTGAGAGGCATCAATCTCACCGTTAAGCCTGGTGAGGTGCATGCCATCATGGGACCAAACGGTTCTGGTAAGAGTACGCTTTCTTCTGTTCTGGTGGGAAATCCTGCCTATGAAGTGACTAAGGGTAGCGTGACGTTCTATGGCAAGAATCTGCTGGAGCTTTCTCCAGAAGACCGTAGCCATGAGGGGCTTTTCTTGAGTTTCCAATATCCTGTGGAGATTCCTGGCGTCAGCATGGTGAACTTCATGCGCGCCGCTGTAAATGAGAAGCGCAAGTACCAGCAGCTGCCTCCGCTCAGTGCCAGCGAGTTTCTCAAGCTGATGCGTGAGAAACGTGCCGTGGTGGAGCTGGACAATAAGTTGGCCAATCGCTCTGTAAACGAGGGCTTTTCTGGTGGTGAGAAGAAACGCAACGAAATCTTCCAGATGGCTATGCTGGAGCCTCGCTTGAGCATTCTGGATGAAACAGATTCCGGACTTGACATCGATGCGCTCCGCATTGTGGCAGAGGGTGTCAATAAGCTGAAAACACCAGAGACCAGTTGCATCGTCATCACGCACTACCAGCGTTTGCTCGACTATATCAAGCCTGATGTGGTGCATGTGCTCTATAAGGGTCGCATCGTGAAGACAGCAGGTCCCGAACTGGCCTTAGAGCTGGAGAAGCGTGGTTACGATTGGATCAAAGAAGAGTTGGGAGAGTAACTATGAGTGCGGAACAGCAATATATCGACCTCTATCAGCAGCATGGGGATTTGCTGTCGAAGAACAGCACACCTGTGCTTAACGCGCTGCGTGATGAGGCTTTCCAGGCTTTTTGTGCGCAGGGATTCCCTACGCGTAAGCTGGAGAAATACAGATATACCGACATCAGCAAACTTTTTGAGCCCGACTATGGCTTGAACCTGCGCCGTGTTCCTGTGGAAGTCAATCCGTATGAGGTGTTTAGGGGTAGTGTGCCACAACTTAGCACTTCACCTTTCTTTGTCGTAAACGATGCCTTCTATGCGGCTTCAGAACAAAAGTCGCTTCCAGAAGGGGTACTTGTGGGTAGTCTCAAAGAGCTTTCGCTGCGTTATCAAGATTTGATAAGTGCGCACTATGGCAAACTGGCAGATGTGCATACCGATGGCATCACTGCCTTCAATACCGCTTTCGTGCAAGATGGTGTCTTCGTTTACGTACCTCGCAATGTGGTTATGGAGCATCCGTTGCAACTCATCAATCTGATGCGCTCAGATATCGACATGATGGTCAATCGCCGCATCTTGGTGGTCTTGGAGCCAGGCGCACAACTCCGCTTGTTGGCATGCGACCATGCTCAGGAAGGCTCCAAGAGCCTGTCAACGCAAGTGGTGGAGGTCTTTGTGGGCGAGAATGCGGTGTTTGATTTCTACGAATTGGAAGAAACCACCCCCCAGCATGTACGACTTAGTCAGTTGTATGTGCAGCAGGAAGCAGGTAGTCAGGTGCTGCTCAATGGCATGACGCTCTTAGGCGGTGTGACGCGTAATACAACCAGCGTGCGCTTGGTGGGCGAGGGGGCTTCTCTGCGTGCCTATGGCATGGCGATAGAGGATGGCGAACAGGTGGTTGACAATCAGGTGTATGTGGAGCATGCAGTGCCTCATTGCACCAGCAACCAACTCTTTAAATATGTGCTCGACCATCGTTCTATTGGTGCTTTTGCAGGTCTTGTGAAGGTGCAGCCAGGCGCTCACCACACAGAGTCCCAGCAGACCAATAGGAATCTCTGCGCTACGCGTGAGGCGCGCATGTACACACAACCGCAGTTGGAGATCTACAACGACGATGTGATGTGTAGCCACGGAGCTACAGTGGGGCAGCTTGATGAGGCTGCGCTCTTCTACATGCGGCAGCGTGGCATCTCCGAGAAAGAGGCGCGTCTCTTGTTGATGTTTGCCTTTGTAGATGATGTGATAGATGCGGTGCAGATAGACTCCCTTAAAGACCGACTCCGCCAGTTGGTAGAACTGCGTTTCCGCGGAGAGCTTGGCAAGTCTTGTGCTTCTTGTGGTATCTGCAGGAAAGTTTAAGAGTTTAGAGTTTAGGGTTTAGAGTATTAAATGTTAGTATAAGTTTCGCAAGAAAGCTAACAACCTATTAAGATGCCTATGGCACCACTTGCGAAACTTGAGATGTTTAACGTTTAATGTTTAACGTTTAATGTATAAAGTTAGAGCTGATTTTCCGATACTTGAGCAGCAGGTGTATGGCAAACCGTTGGTTTATCTGGACAATGCTGCTACCACACAGAAACCTCGTGCGGTGATAGATGCTATGGCAGAGGAGTATTACACGGTGAATGCCAATGTGCATCGCGGTGTGCACTACCTCTCACAGCGTGCTACAGATCTTCACGAGGGAAGCCGTGAGGCTGTGCGTCAGTTTATTCATGCGGTAAGTACGCGGGAAATCATCTTCACACGTGGCACTACAGAGAGCATCAACTTAGTGGCTGCTTGTTTTGGCGAGCAGTTCATGCATGAGGGCGACGAGGTGATAGTGTCTGTGATGGAGCATCATAGCAACATTGTGCCTTGGCAGTTGCTGGCTTCTCGCAAGGGTATCAAGCTGCGCGTCATTCCCATGACAGACAAAGGGGAGCTGGAGCTTGAGGCCTACGAGCAGTTGTTCAATGAGCATACGCGCATCGTGAGCGTGGCGCATGTATCCAATGTACTTGGCACGGTGAATCCGGTGCAGCGCATCATCCAGATAGCCCATGCGCACGGAGTGCCCGTGCTGATAGATGCCGCACAGTCGGTGCCTCATCTTGCCGTAGATGTGCAGCAGCTTGATGCCGATTTCCTGGCTTTCTCCGGACATAAGATATACGGCCCTACGGGCATCGGCGTGCTTTATGGCAAGGAAGAGTGGCTGGAGAAGCTGCCTCCTTATCAGGGTGGTGGAGAGATGATAGGGCATGTGAGCTTCGAGCATACCACCTTCAATGAATTGCCTTTCAAGTTCGAGGCTGGTACCCCCGATTTTGTAGGGACAACGGGCCTTGCGGCTGCCCTGCATTATGTAGAGCAGATAGGTATCGACGAGATTGCTGCCTATGAAACATCACTGACAGATTATGCGTTGCAGCAGCTGCGCACCATCCCAGATATGCGCATCATCGGAGAAGCTCCAGAACGTGGTGCCGTGATTTCTTTCTTGGTGGGCGATATTCATCCGTTCGACATGGGCACGCTGCTCGATCGTCTGGGCATCGCTGTGCGCACTGGGCATCACTGTGCACAGCCACTGATGCAGCGTCTTGGCATAGAGGGCACCCTGCGCGCCTCGTTCTCTTTCTACAACACCATGGAGGAGGTCGATGCGCTGGTAGCTGCCGTGCGCCGTGTCAGCCAGATGTTCTGAGCCTTCTCTTAATAAGAGATATTTCCCAGTTTCTCTATTTCGCGTTCTTCGGCCTTGGAGGAGAAGAGCTGCTGAAGCTCTGCTGTAGTAAGCTGCAGTGAGGGCTGGAATTTGTCAGAGCCTACATACTCCAGCATACTTTGCAGCAGTTGGCGGGCTTCAGGCTTGTCTTGTGCAGCCTTTATGTCGGCCATGCAGACCAGGAGTTTCCCATTTCCCACCTTAATCTCATAGAGCAAGCCCAATTTATGATTGCGCTCTATGTTGTCTATCACTTGCACGATAGGCTTATAGTCGGTAGGAAGGCGGTCGAGCACCATCGGTCTGCTTTGCTTCACGATGGGGAACCACTGCCAGTTGGTGTGATACTCAGTGGGGAAGTCGGCCAGGGCAGGATGCTCGTTCTGCACCAGCAGTCCCATGGTTCCCGGAGATACGGGCTTCCCATTACCTTCGCAGATGGTCTTGAACATCTTGTAGTTCCAGTAGTCGGTTTGGAACAGGGCACCTACCGTTTGTTCTTGCAGGTTCTCCAATGCAGGGAAGAGCAGCACTTTGCCCCCTTCTTGGAGCTGCTTGATAGCGGTGTTCAGGTCTTTAGTGACCAGCACATCTGCAGGAGCAACCATCGTGTGCTTCTCAGGATATACCCACACATCATAGACATTCCGATAGTCGGTGCCTTCTATCTGCAGGGAGAGGGTGAGTTTCTCGGCTTTCTGCACCCCACGGAGCGAGGCAGCTATCTCTGCCGCTTCTTGCAGCGTGCCTTGATAGGCCGTGAAGGTCTGTTTCCCTTCCTGCAGCACTTGGCCCCTGCTGTCTTGCAGGCACCACGCCAGCACCATGTCCGTCAAGTGAAGGGCCGAGTAGTTGGCCACCTCCACATTGGCTTTCAGTGTTTCCGCGTTGGTCCAGCAATATTTCTCCATCACGGCCAGCGGCACCACCTCGTTGCAGAACTGTCTCCATTCTTCCGCCGAAATCAAGCCCTTGCTATCCATGAAAGCATCCAGCATGCCCACGTAGGCCGATCCTTGTCCAGGATAGTCCTGCAGATCCAATAGCTGGAAGCCTCCCCAGTGGGGTGTGCGCAGGTTCATCTCTATGTCTGCCCGATAGAGCAAGGCCGACCATCTGCCCGAAGCGCGGAAGAAATCGGCAGCCTGACTGCCCATGCCAGCCTTTTCCAGTCGTTCCTTAAACACAGCCATGTTGCGTGGCTCCAGTGCGCCCACATACTTCTGCATCTCAGCATAGTTGGGATACACCTGATACTGCCCCGTTTCATGCCCTATCACGGGCACGTCAGTCTCGGCATTGGCATTGGCGAAGTTCATCTGCGTATTTGGATAGGCATGATTCAGCAAGCCACCATCATAGGCATCGGCAAACGAGAACGATGCGCGGGCATGGGTGTAGTAAGAACCCCATGGCTCCGAACCCACCCTGCAAGTAGTGAGGTAGTCCTCGCCATAGAGCTTCCCTTGATAGCCCAGGAAATCATTAGAACCAGCCGCATGAAGGATCTGTGGAAATTCCCGTTTGAAGGTACCCAGCAACTTGCTCAGATTCTCAGGTCCCCACATCTCGTTGCCCAGTCCGAACATCACGAAAGAGGGGTGGTTGCCATAGGTCTCTTGGATATGCCTCCCCTCCTTCAGGAGGAAAGTCATCAGAGCATCGTCCGCAGCACTAAGGTCGCCCCAGATAGGCAGCTCTGGCTGCAGGTAGATACCCTCGATATCAGCAGCCTCGAAGCAAGCCTCAGGAGGGCACCAAGAGTGGAAGCGGTAGTGGTTGATGCCATATTGCTTGGCCACTTGGAAGTAGTGTCGCCAAGTCTCCACATCCATGGCTGTATGGCCTGTGAGAGGAAAGACGCAGGCATCGTGCTTGCCACGGAGGAACGTGTGCTGCCCGTTGATGGCAAATTGCTTCCCCTCGGCACTGAAGGTGCGCAGGCCGAAGTGCACCGTCTTCTGGCTGAGCACCTCTTCTCCGCGTTTCAGTGTCACGATGAGCGTATGCCGTGCGGGGTGGAACTCACTCCAAAGCGCAGCACCCTTCATCGGTAGGGTAATGGTTTGCTGGGCAGAGACCTCCTTCACTTCCACGGTGCTGGTGGCCTGATCATCGCGCACCACATCGAGCACCAAGCGCAGGTTGCTGTCAGTCTTCCCCAAGCCCCTCAGCGCCACCTCTGCTTTCACTTGGGGCGTATAGATGTCTGGCACCGTCTTCACGGCCATGATGCTGCAAGGCTCCTCTGCACGGAGCTCAAACCGCCCTATGATGCCGTTCCAGTTGGTCTGCGTAGATTCCGAATAGGCATGCGACGAGCTGAACACCTGTGCAGGGATGGCATAGGGGCTGTTATCTACCAGTATGGCCAGTTCGTGCCGCCCCGGTGTCAGCAGGGCTGAGAGGTCATAGACCTGCTGCGTGGAGATGTCATCATTGCTGCCTGCCAGACGCCCATCTACCCATACCTTCGTGGGTTTCGTGCGCTCCATGAGCAGGGTGATGTACTTTCCTTTCCACTGTGCTGGTATCTCCACCTGCTTGGAATACAAGGCCTTCCCCACGAAGGTGTAGGGACGTGAGAGATTGTTGGTCACCGTCATGTCCGCATTGCGG
>CADALZ010000047.1 GCA_902788865.1 uncultured Bacteroidales bacterium
CGGATATGTTGGCATCAAGAGGGTACGCGTGTTAGCTCCTCCGTTCTCCACACCTTCCGCGCAATAGACCAACGGACCACGCTCCACAGCCACACGCCCACGATCATCTGTCACCTTATCGCTGGCTGTCACAGTGCGTGGCTTCATGTCGAAATGAATGCGCACCACATCGCCCTTCTTCCACTTACGAGAGATTGGTACATAGCCTTGGGCATTGACAGGTGTGGAGAGTGTTTCACCATTTACGGAGATGGTATAGGAGAGGTGTTCTGTATCGCTGTAGCTGTAGAGCTCGCTGGGCACTACGCTGCCACGTACCCATCCAGGGATGCGCACCATCAGCGTGAAGTCGGATGCCCGATTCAGGGCAATGCGCAGACTGATGTCTCCATCCCAAGGATACTGGGTGGTCTCTTCCAGTGTGACATCACGCCCCTCTACCTGCAAGGTGGCTGTGTTGGCCGTGAAGAGGTTGACGTACAGATTCTTATCCTTCACCGCATAGATATAACCAGGTACGGAAGGGATGAAGCGACATAGGTTGCTAGGGCAGCAGGCGCAGCCAAACCAGTCTTGGCGTGTAGTGGTGCCCTCGGCGTTGAACTTATACACCCCATTCGAACTAAGAGGGTTGGGGTAGAAGAACTTTCCGCCATCTACGCTCATGCCACTGATCACCCCATTATATAAGGTGCGCTCCAGACAGTCGATATACTTGGCATCGCCATGCAGCAGAAACATGCGTTGGTTGAGGTAAACCTGAGCAATGGCTGCGCAAGTCTCATTGTAGGCTGTGAGGTTGGGCAGCTCATAGTCGGCTCCGAAAGCCTCACCAGCATGACGGGCTCCCACGCCTCCTGTGAGGTAGTACTTACGCTCCACAATGTTATGCCAGATGGCATCTATGGCTTTGATGTAGCCCTCATCTCCCGTCAGGGCAGCCACATCGGCCATGCCAGCATACATGTAGCCAGCTCGCACGGCATGTCCCCAAGCCTCTGTCTGCTCCACCACTGGTTGGTGGCTCTGATTATAGATATCGTGATGATTGGTCTTTCCACGATAATCCAAGAAGAACTTCGCTTCGTCGAGGTATTTCTTTTCGCCTGTAAGCACATAGAGACGTGCCAATGCCATCTCTGCGATTTGGTGTCCTGGCACCACACAAGCCTGATCAGCACGTGGACCTACTTCACGTACCACACAGTCGGCAAACTTCATCGCTATGTCGAGAAACTTGCGAGACCCAGTGGCCTGATAGTGTGCACAGGCAGCATCCACCATGTGCCCAAGGTTGTAAAGCTCATGACTCAGTTCCTCGTCTTTCTCCCAGCGACGACTGCCCGACCACTCGTGAGGTTTCTGAGGATTGATGGTGCGGGCTGTATAGAGGTAGCCATCAGGCTCTTGGGCAGCAGCCACAATGTCGAGGATGCTGTCGATATAGGCCTCCAGCTTCTTATCAGGATAGGTCTGCAGCACGTAGCTGGCTCCTTCTATGGTCTTATAGACATCTGTATCATCAAAGGAGAATCCCATGAACTTGCTCACATCCCATTCATCCGTCTGAAGTCCTGCATGACCAGGATGCTGCAGCGTATAGGCTGCCATTTCGAAATTCTTGTAGCGCCCTTCGCTCTCACACTTGCTGAAAGCCAAAGGGATGGTCACCTCGCGGGCAGCCTTGATGCGTTGGCCCCAGAACGACTCTGGTGCTACTTTCACGGCTGTAAAGGGCACCTGTGTGTAGGGATAGCCGTTGCCTGTGGTCTGGGCGCAGAGGCAGAGGGCAAACGAGAAAGCCATGCATGTGGCAAGAAATCTTTTCATGATGTATGATTTTTAAGGTTGCAGAAGCAAAGATAATATAAGTTTGTGGATTTTTTACTAACTTCGCGGCTGAAAAAATACGGATACACTATGCTGAAAGTAATTCTGGTGATGATAGGGGGCATGCTGACGGGCTGGCTGGTACGCAAACTGGCTGCTCGAAGTGCTTGCTGCGACCTGAAGAAGATGGCTGATGGAGTGGGAGGTTTCCTCAAAATCACCATCTGGCTGTTGCTCTTTGTGCTGGGCTTGCAGGTAGGAGGCAATGACGTAATCATGTACAGCCTGCATACACTGGGTTTAGAGGCGCTGGTGATAGGTCTGCTGGCCACACTGGGCAGCTGCGTAGGAGCCTGGATGCTTTGGCGCTACGTTTCACGTACAGGAGGTGAGGCATGAAAGGGAGTCTCATCATCATAGGTTTCTTCTTGCTGGGTGTGGCATGCGGTGTGGCTCACCTGGTGCCAGCTTGGATTACCGATTATAATTTCTATGTGCTCTGTGCACTACTTTTTGCTGTGGGCATGAGTGTTGGGATAGACGGCAGCATGGTGCAGCGCTTCCGTGCCCTGAACCACCGACTGGCTTGGCTCCCCGTCTGCTCTATCTTAGGCACGCTGGCAGGCAGTGTGGCGGCTTGGCTGCTTGTACCACGTGAAGTGACGGAGGTACTGGCTGTAGGCTCAGGCTTTGGCTACTATTCACTTTCGAGTATCCTTATTACAGAATATAGTGGTGCAGAGCTGGGCACAGTGGCCCTGTTGGCCAATATCACGCGTGAGCTGTTCACCCTGCTGGCAGCTCCCCTGATGGTACGTTTCTTTGGAACTTTGGCGCCCATTGCTGCAGGGGGTGCCACAGCGATGGATACCACATTGCCCATCATCAGTCAGACGGCAGGGCGTGAGTATGTGCCTGTGTCTATCTATTGTGGCTTCGTCACAGACTTCAGCGTTCCATTCCTTGTCACGCTGTTCTTGGTACTTTAAACATTAAACATTAAACGTTAAACATTATCCATCCGGATGGGTTGACGCATAGCAGACAGCCCAGTTTAATGTTCAATGTTTAATGTTAAATGTTTAACGTTTAATGTTTAATGTTTTACGTTCTGAAACGCCAAGCGTTCATCGCCATTGAGCAGGTAGATGATGCCACAATACTGGAAGCCAGCTTTGAGGAGCACATGCTGCATGATGTGATTATCGCGATGCGTGTCTATCTTCAGATTGGGCACCTGCTGGAAGCACCAGTCGAAACAAGCCTGTGCCACCCCACGACTCAGCGGCTTACTGGCCAGGCGATGCACTACGCCATAGGGCGAGTCGGCATCCAGCCAAGCTCCCTCATAGATATGTATATAGGTGGGATCTACGCCTACGATAAAGGCGAAGGTAGCCACAATATGCCCTGTGGCATCCAGCATCAGGTAGCTGTTGCCTTGCGCTATGTCATGCTCCACCAGCTCACGTCGTGGCTCTCCACCAGTCCACTGGTGCATATTGCCATCGGCACGCATGATGGCGCGTGCCTCTTCAAACAGGCTGAGCACTATATCTACCTCATGGGGTAGGGTCTTTCGGATGGAATACTTCATCTTTCGTTTTTAATTTCGACAAAGATATGGGTTTGTTTCAAATAATTCGTATATTCGCAGCATAAATTCAAAAAGACATATGATAATTTCACTAAAACTCGCAGATAATGCCTTCGACGCTAAGACCGTAGAAGAGCTGAATGACAAGATAGTAAAGACGTTTGAAGAGTTGGCCTACAAGCCTGTGGTGAAGCCTACCGATGAGGGGGCAGAGCTGGAGATAGAGGAGACACCTGCTGGCATGACGGCGCTGGTGCAGCTGGGCAATGTATATCTGACTGCTGCCAAGCCTGAAGAAGCAGAGGACTATTATCGCACGGCCATAGAGCATGATCCGCTGAACTTCATCGCTGTGACCAATGTGGGCGCTGCCTGCCTGGATCGTAAGGAGTTTGGCGAAGCCATACGCCTCTTTGATCAGGCGCTGGAGCGCAATCCTTACTATGTGAATGCGCACTATGGCAGGGCCTTGGCTTACCTCCAGCAGGGCGATACAGAGCGTGCGTTCCAGGTGTGCATGGATGGCACACAGAAGACGCTTCAGGCAGTGGATAACTCTGGCACACGCGACAACCTGCTGCGCTTGCTGGTATCTCTGTCGGAGAAGTTGGTGAGTGAAACAGACTATAAGCCCGTGATAGAAGGCCTGAAGGCAAAGTTGGAGCAGGCAGACGGTAAGAAAATCACCATTAGTGCCGATGACAGCATCGTGCATTCTGCTACACTCCAAGTGGCTAAGGCTCAGGGCAACGAACCTCATGAGATAAAGTACCAGTTGAGCTTGCCTTTTACAGACTATCTGGTGCTACGTAAGCTCATTCGCCTGCAGATGGTTCAGGAGGCGCGTAAGCGTGGTAAGAATAAGGTGGTGGAGTTTACGGCTTCTAATCTGGCCAACTTCAATAGACGCTTTGGCGTGTTCTTCAGCAACTTTGCCACTAAGATGCGTCCAGAGAGCCTGGAGGCTTTCAAGCGTGGTGTGGCTGATGGCTTCAGCTACCAGCTGATGAACTTCGTACACGATCTGATAGTGGAAGATCGCATCTACTTCGACTACCCACAGCTGCGTCCATTGCAGTTGCTCTACCTCACTCGTCAGGAGCAGGAGAGCCTCACGGCTATTCGCCCCAGCAAGGAGCTCGACCTGATGCCTCAGACAGTGGTGAATGCCAGCCGACTGATGGTGCTCATAGCCTCACTCTACTATGCCAACCTCTATGGCATCAATGTGGTGAGCGAGTATCATGGCAATGAGAAAGAGTATCAGAAGGTGGACCGTCTGTATGAGGAGTTCATCGACTATCTGGAGGGTGACCCACAGCCAGGCGATGAATATGCCTTGCTGGAGGACTTTGCCGAGGAAATGGGCTTTGGCGACCTGATCACCGTTCATGGAGAGTCGGGCTTGATTCTATAGGACAGAAGCATATAGATCCCTCCCTTAAGGGTAGCGGAAAGATATGTAATAAAAATAAAGATTTAGGTTGGTTTGGAATTTCTGAAACCTCTTAAGGTGAGGGATCTTCTTAGTGAAACCAACGTGCGTGCGAACACGTAATAAAAATAGCGAGGCCATTGACCTCGCTATTTTTACTTCTTAAGCAACCAGATAGTAAATGCCGTCAGTACCCTTTCGCTGCATCAACTTCCCTTCCTGTAATAACTGACCTATGGCCAAACAGAGGTCCGTATCATTCAGATGACTTTCTCCTTGAAGGTCGTTGAACGAATAGTGGCACATCTTTTTCATGGTAGCATAAAGCTTCCGGCTGTTGTGTACGATACTGTCTTTGTTGAACATCATGGTTTGATCCTCCTCGTGTAATATTTTTAAGGCTTGTCAAATATAAGGAATAGTTTTCACATAAACAATAGTTTGATGTTAAAAAAACGCTACTTTATTAAATATGAGTGAAATAGGATGATATTTAAGACTATTTCACAATATTCTGCAATGCCTGGGCTACTTTTTCATAGCCTTTGGCAGCAGGATGCAGTCCGTCTGTGCCATAGAGCGTAGGGTCTATCTGGCCACTGGGCAGAGTGAGCACAGGCGTGAGGTCTATCAGGTCTGTGCGCTCGTCTGTGCGCAGCATCTGTGTGAGGAGTTGGTTCACGGCTTTCACATCAGCATACTTGTCCTTGCGGGGGAAGACTTTCAGCACGTGGATGTATGCCTGTGGCTGTCTTCTCCTGATGGCTTCTGTCAGCTCCACGATGCCTCTGGCTATCTTTTCTGACTTCTCACCTATGCTGATGTTGTTGGTACCTATCATCAGGCAGATGTGCTTTGGATTCACCCCCTCAAGCTCTCCATGCTGGATGCGCCAGAGCACATTCTCTATGCGATCCCATCCGAAACCCATGTTGGTGACGGTCAGTCCTTCGAACAGACGGTTCCAAGCCTCCACATTGCGATGTATGCGGTGTGAGGGCTCTCCAGCCCAGTAGTGCATGATAGAGTTGCCTATCATCAGCACATCGGGCTGGGTGGTGCGATGGCGTTGCAGCACGGCCTCATGGCGCTCGTTCCACTCATAGGTGGCTGGCTCACGACGCTGGCGCACAGCCGTGTAGTCTGTCAGTGGATGCAGGTCCAAGATGTCGGTGATTTTCTCCATATAGGCTGCAGCATACTGCTCCATGCCTACATCAGAAGCATGCCAGCCATCTACCTGAGCGTCGGGCGTCAGTCCTATTTCCTCCATGGTGAGGTAATGCAGATTTTTCACCCCTTGCTTCAGCAGAGCCTCGTAGGCTTTGTGCAGTTCTTCGTTGGTCACTTTGGCCTCCTCTGCGATAGAGGGATTAGTGTGGCCATACATATAGCCATCATTTTCCACCAGCAGGATAGGGGCCTCACTCTTTTGGCGCAGCTTCGTCACACCTGCTATGGTGCGGCTGTAGATATCCTCCTTCCAGCGATACATGTTGGGCATGCAGTCTAGTATGTACATACGTGCATCTATTTCAGAGAGCGCGTCAAACACAGCCTCGTCCATCCACGCATTGCCAGAGAAGCCCATATTATAAATAGGTGTATCCAGTCGGCGTTGCAGTATGTTGGTCCACGCCATAGCAGGGCGAGAAGCCGAGGCCCCTTGGGCTATGGAAGTGCCATAGGCCACGATGGGACGCTCTGTGCTCAGAGGGCTCCACTTGAACACACTGCCCTCTGGAGTGCCTATCTCCAGCCACGTCACCGTGTTGTAGAGGGGCAGGAAGAGGCGATACTCACTGCCCAGGCGATGCTGGTTGTGGTACGTGAGGCCCTTGTAGTGGAAGGTGATGGTATCTGCTGTGGCCTGTCCGAAGCTGTAGTTTCCAGGACAAGCGCACCAATCAGTCACCCCATGGCAGTCGGTGGCATAGAGGTCCAGTCCGCTCACAGCGATGGTAGTGAGGTTTGGCAGCGTCTTGTTTCCGCTTACCGTATAACGCACCACGATTTCAGGCGCATTGGAGTAGAAGTCTATGTGCAGACCTGCACTATTGGTAGAGAGCTGCCACACAGCATCGCGCATCACAGGCTTCAGTCTGTCAGGCATCCGATGGTAGTTGTCCTTCAGTTCCATGTTCCAACCTCGTCCTTGCACTCTGGCAGTATCTTCGCTCAGCGGATTGTGCCACACCATCTGGGCTTGCATCGCCAGTGTGCAGCATAGCAGATATAATAAAAAGGTGTACTTTCTCATAGTGATTAGTGTTTTTCAGTAACAAATATAGTGAAAAAAGAGAAAGGTGCAACGATTCACGCCAAGATTATGATTTTTTTGTAAAAAGGGATTGACGAAAAAGGAACATGTATGGATGTAGTGAAAAACGCGTATGAGAATTTTGCGAAAAAGACCTCACACTTCACAAATGAAGCTTAATGCATTGATTAATAGTGTATTAAAAGTGTGAAGAGTAGTCTTGAACACTTCACAACACTTCACACGTGTGAAGAGTGGTGAAGTGTCTGAAGCAACACTTCACAGCAGTTTTATGCTGAGCATCAAGCATTTATTGAGTCGTTGTGAAGTGTGAAGACTAAAACGCGAGCAGCGTATTATAAAACTACCGCGATCCGTAAGCAACGAGGCAACGAGCCGTAAGCAACGAGGTAGCGAGACGTAATCTCGTCATGGACGAGAAAGCAGCTCTGCCATTTCCCGCTAACTGGGAAATTTTTATGCTCTAACTGTGAACATTTATTTTCACACCTATGAGCAAAAATGCTCACACCGCTGAGCATTCGTGAGCATGACGTGCGAAAAAACTTTTCAGGGGTAGTCGCTCAGAAATGGTACTGATGTTAATTTGCGAGATTCAACGTCAAGACCGAGGGGTGTGCAAAGCAACTAGCATACCCCTCAATTTTTTTGTATAGATATAGCTTGCTTTAAAGATAAATGTATTATATTTGCCATGATAAAACCAAACAATATGGAACAAACCGTGTTTAACAAAGCTCAACTTGAGCTGCTGAATATGATGTCATTCGTTAATAGCCCTCAAGCTCTTAGCGAATTGAAGCACATCATGTCTCAGTATTTCGCATCCAGAGCCCAAGATCTGATGAATGAGATGTGGGAATCTGGAGAGATGAACGATGAAAAATTTGAGAGTTTCCGCAACCTACACGAACGCACTCCTTATACACGAATGAATCATGCAAAACATAGTTCTTGATACAAATTGCCTCATCATGGCCATTATTTTAATGTACTCGAAAAAGTATCATTTCCTAAAGTGTCCGTTATAGGAATTAATGATTTCATAAAGCAGCTCTGATATTTCATTAATAATAACTTAGTAATGACACAATGAAACATTTCTATCTGTTAGCAGCCATCGCAGCACTGCTTATGGGCAGTAGTTTGCAAGCGCAGACCAATGACGAGCCTTTCACTACAGGAAAGCGCTATAGTGTGATAATAGACAATGACTTCATGGGCGATCCAGACGGACTGTTCCAGTTGGCACACCACATCCTGTCGCCTTCGTGCGACATCAAGGGCATCATTGGTGCTCATCTGGGTGGCAACGGACGAGGATTCTTCAGCAACCTGCAGGGTAAGGATGAAGCCGATATGTCTGTAAACAAGGTGAACGAACTACTTGATGTGATGGGCATGAAGGGGCAGTTCAAAGTGGTGCCAGGTGCAGCAACGAAGATGACAGACCCTACGAAACCAGTGGAGTCGGAGGGAGCACGTCTCATCGTGGAGGAGGCCTTGAAAGCTACCCCACAGCGTCCTCTCTATGTCTGCGTAGGTGGACCTCTCACAGACATTGCATCAGCGTGGTTGATGAATCCTGAGATTGGCAAGAACATTGTCCTTATCTGGATAGGTGGACAGGAATATCAGGAGACGGGTGCCATAGTGCCTCCTGGCTACTCTATGCCAGAGTACAACCTCAACCTGAGCATTGCTGCTGGTCGTACTATTTTCAATCAGAGCGATATCCGAATATGGCAGATTCCTCGCGATGTCTATCGCCAGTGCATGTACAGCATGACGGAGCTTGACGTGAAGGTGCGCCCTCTGGGTAAGTTGGGTGCATACCTCTACGACTCTCTTGCAGGCATGATGGTAGGGCGTAATGGGCGTTCCATGGGCGAGACTTACATCTTGGGCGACAGTCCTCTGGTGCTGATGACAGCTTTGCAGAGCAACTTCGAGACAGACCCAGCCTCTTCACACTACCACTATGTCACCATCCCTACCATAGCAGAGGATGGCTCTTATCGCTTTACGCATGGTGGACGCCAGATTCGTGTCTATGATCGCATCGACACTCGTCTGATGTTCAGCGACATGGAGGCCAAAATAGAAGCATTCTCTAAAAAACAAAAGTAATATGAATAAGAATCTTTGTATCATTGCTTTTTTGCATCTTTGCATTTTGCTGATAGGCTGTTCTCAAACAGCAGATCAGCAAGTGCCTAAGCCACGTATCATCGTGACCTGCGATCCAGAGCTTGACGATAACAACTCGCTCATTCGCTATATCCTCTACGCCTCTGATTTTCAAACGGAAGGCATCATCTATACCAGTAGTAAGTTCCACTGGAAGGGCGATGGCAAAGGAACCACCCAGTTCAAGGAGGGCAGTGAGTATGCCAACATCGGACTGGGCCCTCAGACATCATGGCGCTGGACTCCCACAGAGCGCTTCATCGACGATGTGGTGGATGCCTATGCTGAAGCTTATCCTAATCTGAAAGTTCACAATGCCGATTATCCTACGCCAGAGTATGTGCGCAGCATAGTGAAATGGGGTAATGTGGAGTTTGAAGGCGATTATTCTAAGGATACAGAAGGCTCAAACCTCATCAAGCAGGTGCTGCTGGACGAGAAACCTGGTCCTGTGTTCATACAGACATGGGGTGGAGCCAGCTCTGTCGCAGCAGCTCTGCGCAGTATCGAAGACGAGTATAAGGGCACTCCACAGTGGGATGCTATCTATAAGAAGGTGTCAGAGAAAGCCGTGATGTGCATGTCGGGCGACCAGGATGGTACTTACCCTAGCTACATCGCCAAGGCTTGGCCTGATATCCAGACACAGAGCTTGCGGGGTGGTACAGCTCCGCTCTCTTACATGGCGTTTCGCTCAGTGAAACCAGAGTATAAGTATTACCTTTCTCCAGAATGGATGCAGGAGCATGTGCGCAGCAAAGGCAAGCTTGGCGAACTCTATCGTGTATGGGGCGATGGCAAGCAGATGGTGAAGGGCGATGTGTACGACTACTTTGGAGAAAGCGGAAAAACGGCTGAAGAACTGGAGGCTGAAGGTTACCAGTTGTGGTTGCGTGACATCCAACCTAAAGGTTCATTCTTAGGTGAGGGTGACACATTCTGCTACCTGCAGATGATAGATAACGGCCTCCGTGGTTGGCAAGACCAGACATGGGGTGGCTGGAGCGGTCGTAAGTTTGAAATGAAGGTTGACCCTAATGCTACACTGGCAGAGCAATATGCAGCGATGAGTCGTACAGATGATGCTATGCCTTACTTCTTCCCAGAGGTGATGAACGACTTTGCAGCACGCTTTGTATGGGCCACTACGCCCGACTATGCTTCTGCAAACCATAATCCAGTGGTAACTGGTCCTCTGAGCATTGAAGCTGCTCCTGGAGAGAAGGTTACACTGAATGCTAAGGCTTCAGATCCTGACGGAGATGAGCTGACGCTGAAGTGGTGGCAGTTCCGCGTAGGAACGTATGAGGGAGAGGTAACAGTGGATAGTCCTACTACAGCCAAGACAACTTTCACTGTGCCAGCAGATGCACAGCCAGGTCAGACCATTCATCTCATCTTAGAGGCACAAGACAATGGTACGCCTACCTTAAAGCACTATCTCCGTACGGTGATCACAATTAAAAATTGAACATTGATAATTGAGCATTGAACATTAGGGCTGCGCTGTCTGTTTAGCGTTATCCCATCCGGATGGATAATGTTCAATGCTCAATGTTCAATGTTCAATAAATATCAGACGATGAGCAGTCTTCTGGTATGGTGCGTATGTCCAAACTCTACCAGATAGACAGTCTCCTCTTTGAAAGGCGACATCATCTCCTCCATCATAGGAGGCATGTAAGAGTGTGTGCAGGCGTAGCTATATTTCAGGTCGTGATAGCCCTGCTGCAATCCACCAGGTTTGTCGACGATTAAAGTAACTAACTCTAATGGATGCCAATGCACTTGGCGAGCCTGGAGCATTTCCTGCCATGTATAGTCACTGCCCCCCAGACGCCACAAGATATGGTCTTTGGTGATCTCCTCACCATCCACTACGAGAGAACCCACCTTAACTTGGCTGAGGTAAACTCCACGATAATAAGGCAGGCGAATCTTCAGTTGGAAGCCTGTCACCTTGCCATCAGAAACGATATTTCTGAATCCTACAGATTGTATGACTTGTTTTTCCATATATTCTCCTCCTTAACGATTATTCACCTAAAATTCTCTTCATCATGATATGCTGCTTGCGCAGTGTCTGTCCCACCTCGTAGCCTTGGTCGTACTTGTCGCTACCTTCGTATTCGCTCAGCAGGTAGCCGTCCCATCCATGATCTATCATAATCTGAAGTACACGCTCGTAAGGAATCTGCGTCTCCTTGAAATCGTCGCTCATGTGGAAAAGCTTAGCATGGCAGCAATAGATGTAAGGCAATAGTGGAATGATATCCTCTGGCTCACTGTAAGAAGCCCTCTGGCCTGGGGTGTTCTGTCTGCCTGCATTGCGGAACACACTAAAGTCTATATTCAGTCCGAAATTCTTTGTACCAGTCTGCTTGATGAAGTCCACATACTCAAGGATGAAACCTTCTGTGAGGCTCGATGGAGTGTGAATCTCAGGCAGCATTACTAGTCCTAAGCGCTCAGCCAGTGGCAAGGCTTTGGTGATGACCTCACGCCAGTTGTCTATTGGAGCCAGCTGTCCGTCCTTCACAGTCATCTTGGTGCGGAGAAATTTGAAGCCCAGACGGTGTGCCAGATGCAAGTCACGACTCAGATACTCCACCGTTTCGTCAACTGTAAGTTCACGGTCTTGAAGTACACGTCCATCTACCCAGTGGCCATACTCTATAGGCTCGATGTCATACTTTCGGCACAGGGACCACCAGTAGTTAATCCACTCCTCAGTAGGGTTAGGATAGTTCTCAATGTGAGTATTGGCAAGGATCTCTATGCCGTGAGCGCCCATGTCACATACATCCTCGAAGCAGTCCTCCAGATTCTTCTCGAATCCAAATTCAGCAGAGTAGCTGTAGAATGAAACGCCACGATGAGGGCCTTTGCGTTTAGGTGTTTGAGCAGGAGTCATCACCTCTTCAGGGGAGGCTAAGCCAGTGGCAGGCAAGACGCTTGCAGCTGCTGTAGCTGTCATCCCCTTCAGGAAATTCCTGCGAGTAATAAGGTTGTTTTTCATAGCTCATGTATTTAATAAGTTAATGATTTGGCAAAGATAGAGAATATTTTTGTGATTCCTAAAGAATACATGAAAAATAAAAATCGTCTGGGAAATCTGCATTGTCAGGCAGAGAACAGGTTGCCTCAAACAGTCCATAGACAGAAGATCCAGACCCAGACATAGCTGCATATACAGCGCCAGCCTCATAGAGTTGCTCCTTAATCTCTTGGATACGCGGATGTGCAGGGAAGATGCTGTCTTCAAAGTCGTTCAACATGCTCTGTCTCCAAGTATTTACAGGCTGCTGCACGATGTCCAGCAGCGAGTGGGTAGGCTTGTGGGGCGTGATTCCTCTGAATGCCTCTGGCGTAGAGACGAAGATATCTGGTTTCACAATGACGATTTGCCAGCCTTTCAGGTCCAGGGTGATAGGCGAGAAGATGTTTCCTATGCCTGTGGCAAAGGTGGGATGTCCATGCACGAAGAAGGCACAGTCTGCGCCAAGACGTGATGCATAGTCTATCAGCTTCTCCTCAGAGAGCTGCAGATTGAAGAGCTTGTTGAGTAGGCAGAGCATGTAGGCTGCGTCAGACGATCCGCCACCCAGTCCAGCTCCAGATGGGATATGTTTATAGAGGTGTATATCCACTGGCGGCAGGGCGTAGTCGGCTTTCAGCATCAGATATGCCTTTACCACCAGGTTCTTCTCCACAGGCCCTTCGATGGCATTGCCATATTGCGCCAGTCGGTAAGGCGCATCAGCCTCCTTCAGGGGCACCACTTCCAGGGCATCCGTCAGTGGGATAGGGTAGAAGATGGTCTCCAGATTGTGGTATCCATCTGGCCTACGTTCAGTCACGTTCAATCCCAAGTTTATTTTGCAGCAAGGAAAAACTATCATATTAAGCAAAGATATTAACAGGTTGTTGATACAAAGTTAAAAACTTATTTGCGAAGGACAAGGCATAATCCCGTTTTTTATTTTACCTTTGTTCCGCTAAATGAAAATTGTTATGCCAGAAGTTAGAAGAACCAGAACGCCAAAGAGCAATAATACCCCCACAGTGTCAGACTATGGGCGCATCCCGCCACAGGCTCCAGAGCTTGAGAAAGCCGTGTTGGCTGCGTTGATGATAGAGAGCGATGCCTATTCACAGGTCAGCGAGTTACTGAAGCCTGAATCGTTTTATGAGCATCGTCACCAGTTGATTTACTCAGCCATCACAGACCTGGCCATGTCTCAGCGTCCCGTAGATTTGCTGACGGTGAAGGAGCAGCTCGCTAAGCGTGGCGAACTCGAGGAGGTGGGAGGTCCCTTCTACCTCACCCAGCTCACTGGCATGGTAGCTTCTGCTGCCCATGTGGAGTTTCATGCCCGCATCATAGCTCAGAAGGCACTGGCGCGTGAGCTCATCACCTTCTCCAGCAGGGTGCAGTCTAAGGCTTTCGATGAAACAGTCGATGTAGATGACCTGATGCAGGAGACTGAGGGCAAACTCTTCGAGATTTCACAGCAGAATGTGAAGAAAGACTATGTACAGATCAATCCTGTGATAGCAGAGGCCTATAAGAACATTCAGGCAGCAGCAGGCAGGCCCGATGGTCTGAGTGGCTTGCAGAGTGGATTCCCAGAGCTGGATAAGATCACAGCAGGCTGGCAGAACAGCGACCTTATCATCATCGCTGCGCGTCCAGCCATGGGTAAGACGGGAGATTCCCAGCAATAAGATACGTACAGGCCAGTTGGCCGACTATGAATGGCAGCAACTCGACTATAAGTTGAAAGATCTGCTGGATGCTCCGCTCTATGTGGACGATACACCTTCACTCTCCGTATTTGAGCTGCGCACCAAGGCCCGTAGATTGGTGCGTGAGCATGGGGTGAAGATTATCATCATAGACTACCTGCAGCTGATGAATGCCAGTGGTATGACCTTCTACAATCGTCAAGAAGAGGTAAGTACCATTTCCCGTTCACTGAAAGGATTGGCCAAGGAGCTTAACATCCCCATTATCGCCCTTTCGCAGCTCAACCGTAGTGTGGAGAACAGAGGCGACAAGGCTGCCACAGGCGTGGATAGTCGTCGTCCACAGCTTAGCGACCTGCGTGAGTCTGGTGCCATCGAGCAAGATGCCGATATGGTATGCTTCATCCATCGCCCAGAGTACTATAAGATCTATACCGATGAGCAGGGTAACGACCTGCGTGGTATCGCCCAGATTATCATTGCCAAGCATCGTAACGGTGCCATTGCCGATGTTAATCTGCGCTTCATCGGTGAATACACCCGTTTCCAGAACTTGGATGATGACCAGATACCAGAGACCATCCCATCGCGCATGAATGCCCCATCACCCATTGGCAGCATGGCAGAGCCTCCTCTTCCAGAGCCAGGCTACTATCCAGAGCAAGACCCAGGCGTAGGTGGTGTACCATTCTAGTCAATCTCTGCCTACGTCAATGCCCTGTCGTGTAAAGCATATTACCAAGAATACTATGTTGGTAATAAAAAATAGTATAATAAGTTTGATATTTCAAGAATCTTTGCCACCTTTGCTATAGTGAAACTTAAATCTATCATTAATGTATCTATATCAAATGAAAAAAACGATTTTTTTGCTGGCTGCATTCTTTATAGGTGGAGCAGCTTATGCGCAACAGACGAATCCGCTTCTGCAGCATGAAGCCGAGATTACGGAAATCATCAAAAGTATGACCTTAGAAGAGAAAGTGAACATGCTGCATGGAAAAAACATGTTTTCTTCGGCTGGTATTGAAAGGCTTGGCATTGCCGACATGGAGTATGCTGATGGCCCATTTGGCATCCGTGAGGAAATGGAACCCCACTCATGGACACCACTGGGGTGGGAGACCGACCGAGCTACATTCTTTCCTACAGGCTCTGCACTGGCTGCTACTTGGAGTCCAGAGATTGCCTATGAGTATGGCAAAGGTATGGCCATAGAGGCTAAGCTGCGTGGTAAGGACATGATTCTGGGACCTGCCATGAACATCCAACGTCTGCCAACCGGTGGTCGTACCTACGAGTACCTGAGTGAAGACCCAATCCTGAGCGGTGAACTGGCTGTGGGCTATACACTCGGTTCCCAAGATCAGAATGAGGCTGTCTGCTTGAAGCATTTCGCTGTGAATAGCCAGGAGAACATGCGTGGTTTCATCAATGCTCAAATCTCTGAGCGTGCCCTACGTGAAATCTATCTCACACCATTCGAGATGGCTGTGAAGAAAGCGAATGCCATGGGTGTGATGGCTGCTTATAATAAGGTGTGGGGCGAATGGTGCTCTGAGAACTTCAACTTACAGAATACCATTCTGCGCAATGAGTGGGGCTTCAAAGGTCTTATCATCAGTGACTGGGGTGGCACGCATTCTACCGTTGGAGCTGCTGTAGGTGGCTTGGATGTGGAGATGCCTGGGCATACTTACATGGGTGAGGCATTGGCAGATTCCGTAAGATCGGGTGCCGTACCTATGGAGGTGGTAGATTCGCATGTACGTAATATCCTTCGTGTACGTTTCGCCATCACTCCAGTCCCCAAGGACGTAGCCAATACCAAGGTGACCTCTCTGCCAGAGACTCAAGCCATAGCCTATAAGGTGGCTTCTAAGAGCATCGTGCTGCTGAAGAACGATGGTTTGCTGCCGCTGAAGAACGTGAAGACTGTGGCTGTAATAGGTGACAATGCTACCCGTACCATGGGCTTAGGTGGTGTAGGTGCTGGTGTGAAGACCCTCTATGAAGTGACTCCATTGGAAGGCCTACAGAATGCACTGAAGGGCAAAGCCAGAATCCGTTATGCCCGTGGCTATGAGCCTGCTCCACAGGCTCGCTGGGGACAGCAGCTTCCTGCTAATGCGATGGAGGAATATGCTAAGCGCATGGAGAAACTAAAGAAAGAAGCACTGAAAGTGGCTAAAGGTGCCGACGTGGTGCTCTTCATCGGTGGTGACAACCGTGAGGTGGAGACCGAGGGCTCCGACCGTACTACCATCCAGCTGCCATTCCAGCAGGATGAATTGCTGAAGGCCATTGCCGAGGTGAATCCTAACATCGTGGCTGTGATGGTGGCTGGTGCGCCTGTGGATCTTCGTACTGTGAATCCTATTGCCAAGGGTTTGGTTTATAGTTGGTTCAATGGTACTGAAGGTGGTAATGCCCTGGCTGATGTGCTGACGGGTAAGATTGCACCTTCTGGTAAATTGCCTTTCACCCTACCCGAGAAGTTGGAGGACTCACCTGCTTATGCACTGGGTGTATATCCACAGACTGAGCAGGGTGGTGGCGATGTATTCGTGAATTTGGTGAACAATCGTGATCGTCAGGCTGCCCGTCGTGCTGATGCCGAGTATTCTGAAGGCATATTCGTGGGCTATCGCTGGTACACCACTAAGAATGTGAAGCCTATGTATCCATTTGGTTACGGACTGTCCTACGTGAACTTCCAGTATGCTAATCTGAATGCTGACGTGAAGGATGACACCATCGAGGTGACCTTCGATCTTTCTAACCGTGGTCAGCAGGAAGCCGACGAGGTGGCACAGGTTTATATCGCTCGCCCTGATTCCAAAGTGGAGCGTCCTAAGTATGAGCTGAAGGGCTTCAAGCGTGTAGCTATTCAAGCTGGTCAGACCACTAAGGTCACCATTAGCATCCCTAAGGAGAACCTCCGTCATTGGAATGAGTTCCAGCATGCATGGAATGTAGAGAAGGGCAAGGCTGTAATCTACGTTGGTAGTTCTTCTGTTGATCTGCCTCTACAGACCACTATTGAGATTTAAGGCGAATTGGTAATAAATAAAAAAGGTGTGTTCAGAAGGACACACCTTTTTTATTTGGACTCCACTAGTGAATTATTTCTTCATTCGAATCACGCGGACACCTGTCCAAGACTTGTTGCGACGAAGCATCTCCTTAAGCGAAACCTTAGAAACCTCTACCTTCATGTCGGTGGTAGAAGCGTGGAGTAGGGCAAGGGTTCCATCTACGTTGATGGCAATGCCCATGTGAGCCACGTCAAGACCAGGAGTGCTGGTAGTGATAGCGATGATGTCGCCACTACGAATCCAGAAGAAGCCCTCGTCTGTGAGATAGTCCTTTGGTACATAGTGTACCTCCTGTCCAGTGATAGAAGCCTCTACCTGCTTCATTTTGGCCACATTGTCGGCAGAGAGCTGCAACTTAGGATAGTCGTTCACATGAGAGGTCATGTAGTGAATGTCAGTCTTCAGCGTGTAAGGGCTTTGCACGGCAGTGATATCCTCCAGAAAACCCTGCTTGATGCCATTGCTGATCCACTCCGTCATGTAGTGCAGGCGAGAAGGATAGCCATCGATTACGCCATTGCGATAGCGAATCTTAGTCAGCCAGCGTGTGAAGTCCTGCTCGTTGACCTCCAGTGTCTGAGAATTCTCTGCCAATGACATGGCCAGCACATTCTCCACTAGCGTCACACAGTCCACCTCGTCGGTATTGAGAACCAACTGTTCCTCATTGTTCATGTCGAGCGTCTTAACACCATAAGGCGTATTGATGAAAGAAACAGCATTGAGCAGCATCTCATTACGCTGCGTCTGTGCCAGGGCAGTGGTGCTTGCCAACAGCAAGCTTGCCCCAAACAAGTATGTGATAATTTTCCTCATATACATTTTAATGTTCAGTTTTTCTTAATGTTCATTGCTGTGCGCACGAAGAAGATGATAAGGATGATGTAAGCCACCAGTGAGAGCAACTCAGAGAGCGGATTGGCCAGCCAAGTCTCGTTCACCAGATTCACACCACCGAAGCGCATAGCTGCGCTCACTACACCCATCAGTGCACCACCAGCGATGAAGCCAGAAGCCAGCAGAGTGCCTTTTTCCTGACAAGCCTTGTTTACCTCTGCTTCCTTACTGCGGGTAGATACATACCAGCTGATGGCACCACCTACTACCAGAGGCACATTGAGCTGCAGAGGAATGAACATACCCAGTGCGAAGGCCAGGGCAGGTACACCACAAAAGTTAAGTATGATAGCCAGCACAGCACCTATGCCATAAAGCAGCCAAGGCGCACCCACACCGTTCATCAGAGGCTCTATCACAGCCGCCATGGCATTGGCCTGTGGGGCAGAGAGCTGTCCGCTGGTGAATCCGTAGGTATCGTTCAATACTATCATTACCAAGCCAACGGTAGCTGCAGAAACGATAGTGCCCAGGAACTTCCAAGTCTCCTGCTTAGCTGGAGTAGTTCCCAGCCAGTAACCAATCTTCAAATCGGTAATGAAACCACCAGCCATAGAGAGCGCTGTGCAGACCACACCACCCATCACCAAGGCTGCCACCATGCCCTCAGGACCTCTAAGACCCACAGCCACCATCACTACAGAGGCCAGAATCAGTGTCATCAGCGTCATGCCAGAAACAGGGTTGGTACCCACGATAGCAATGGCGTTGGCCGCTACGGTAGTGAAGAGGAAGGCTATCACGGTGATGAGCAAGATGCCCACGATGGTGTGCAGCAGGTTGCCATGCATCACGTCGAAGTAGAAGAACAGCAGCACCAGAGCCAGTGTGATGATGGAGCCAATGCCGATGATCTTCATGGAGAGGTCGCGCTGTGTGCGCTTCACCTCCACATTGGCATTCTGCTTGCCACCAATCTCCTTCACTGCCAGTCCTACGGCACTCTTGATGATACCCCAAGACTTCACGATTCCTATGATGCCCGCCATGGCAATGCCACCGATACCTATGCTACGTGCATAGTTGGTAAAGATGTCCTCTGGGCTCATCATGCCCACAGGCGTGGTGATGGCAGGGTTCCACTGGTTGAGGATGGCATCACCCCAGATGAGGTTCATGCCAGGCACGATGATGAACCACACAGCCAGTGAGCCAGCTGTGATGATGCAAGCATAGCGCAGACCTACGATGTAGCCCAGACCCAGCACAGCAGCCCCAGTATTGATCTTGAACACCAGCTTCGCCTTGTCGGCTATGGTAGCACCAAAGTCGGCCACGCGAGTGGTGAAGTTCTCGTTCCACCAGCCGAAGGTTGCCACGATGAAGTCGTACAGACCACCCACTAAGCCCGCTAAGAGCAGAGGCTTAGCCTGACTGCCGCCTTTCTCACCGCTTACCAGCACCTGCGTAGTAGCTGTGGCTTCAGGGAAAGGATACTTGCCGTGCATGTCGCTTACGAAATACTTGCGGAAAGGAATCAGGAACAAGATGCCCAGCACACCACCCAGCAGTGAACTGATGAACACCTGGGCGAATGTGACGGTGATCTCCTCTGGATAAGACTCCTGCAAGATGTAGAGCGCTGGCAGGGTGAAGATTGCACCAGCCACGATGACACCACTGCTGGCACCTATGGACTGGATAATGACATTCTCACCGAGTGCATTCTTACGCTTAGCCGCACTAGATACACCTACCGCAATGATGGCGATAGGGATAGCTGCCTCAAATACCTGTCCCACCTTCAAGCCCAGATAGGAGGCTGCAGCCGAGAAGAGGATGGCCATGGCAATGCCCCACAGCACTGACCACAGGTTGACTTCGGGATAAGTCTTGTCTGGACTCATCAACGGATTATAGACCTCACCTGGTTTCAGCTCACGAAAGGCATTGTCAGGTAAGGAAATGTTTTTCTCTTTATCTTCCATGATAGATTATTGATTGCTAATTCTTCAGACACTTATCAGTTGGTCTTTGGTATCATGTCTCCTTCAATGTAGAGGCGAGTGATCTTTGGTTCAGCATTGGTGCGGAGAGTGACCGACTTTCTGAAATGTCCCAGCAGTTTGCCTTCGCCATTGTAAGTCACCTTGATGGTACCCGTCTTGCCTGGTTGGATAGGCTCCTGCGTATATTCAGGAACGGTGCAACCGCAAGAGGCCACAGCCTGATGGATCACCAATGGGCCATTACCAGTATTGGTAAAGGTAAACGTTGCCGTCACTACAGGGGAAGATTCAGAGAATGTTCCGAAGTTGTGCGTTGTCTTGTCAAACTCAATCTTAGCCTTGTTTTGTGCAGAGGCCAAGCAGATGCTCATTACCAGAGTCATCATCAGTAAATACAGTCTTTTCATCATTTTCACTTTAATGGTTTATAATAGTGCAAATGTAAATATATTTTCTATGAATATGTACATTCTTTTAGTCAAAAACTCTTAAAAAGTAATGTCACTCTCTGTTAGAGTAATACTTCATGAACTGGTGGCGCTCATAGATGGTGGGGTTAGGGAACTTAGCTGAGTTCAGTAAGCCCCTGAACTGTCCCAGATTCTGGAAGTTCTGCTCCTCCATCCACTTAGACAGCCCTTCGAGTGACTCGGAGATGATGCGTGTGCCGCTCTGATAGATGGCGCTGCACATCTGCACAGCATTTGCGCCCATCAAGATGCACTTAGCCACACCTTCCCAGCCATGTATGCCTCTTGAAGCAGCCAAGCTCACGTTAGGCAGTTTACCACTCACGATGGCCGTCCACCTCAGCGTTTCATACAGCTCCTCTGGTCTGCTGAAGATGCTGCCAGGAATCAGCTCCATTTTCTTGAGGTTGATGTCTGGCTGGAAGTAGCGATTGAACAGCACAAAGCCATCTGCACCATTGGCCTTCAGGGCATTTACCAGTGCTGTGACATTGCCCACATTCTGGCTGATCTTCACCGTGAAAGGAATAGTGACCACTTTGCGCACCTTCTTCACCACATCGATGTAGAGGTCGCGCACCACAGCACCATTGTGCACTATGTCTGTAGAAACGAAGAAGAGGTTCAGCTCCAAGGCATCGGCACCAGCCTTCTCTATCTCTGAGGCAAACTCTATCCAGGCATCAGACTTATAGCAGTTGATGCTGGCAATCACTGGCACTGTGCAGACTTCCTTCGTACGCTTGATAAGGTCCAGATACTCCTGCAGCTGATTCTGTTTCATATAGCTGCGTAGGTAGTCTTCAGCCTCTGGATAATAGTCAGAACTCTTAGACACCTGGTCTATCTGGATTTCAATCTGTTCCTCAAAAAGTGACTTCAGAACAATGGCACCTGCACCAGCGTCTTCCAATTCCTTACTCTTGTTTGGGTTTCGTGTAAGTCCAGAACTTCCCACGATAATAGGGCTTTTCAATTGCAGCCCTGCATACTGAGTCTTGAGGTCAATCATATCGTTTTTCTCGTTTATGTTATATTCTTGGCTGCAAAGATAATAAAATAGGTGTAAAAAACACCAAAGCCATTCGGTAAAATGAAAAACTATGATTAATTTTGCATCCAAATTTTATTCCAAACAATATTAAAAGCATTTTTAAACCCATGAAACAATTCAGTCTGAAAGGTTTTGTTCTGGTGCTTACTCTTCTTCTGACTGCCTGTGGCGGGAAGAATGGTCAGGCCTCTCATGCTGTAGATGTTGCTGTGGAGACAACAGTAGGTGCAGCGCAGATAGCCCCTCAATATGCAGAGGGATTCAAGGTGAAATACCTCAATGATGGGGTGCGACTGGTGGACATCGCCGATCCAGAAAACGAAAGCGCCCAGACCTATCACTTCGCCCTGGTGCCCAGAGGCACGAAGCCTGCATCTGTACCTTCCGACTATCAGGTAGTGGAAACGCCTGTGCGCCATGTGATCTGCATGACTACACTTCAGCTCTCTAATTTCATCGCCCTGGATGCCACCAGCTATGTGACAGGCATCACCAGCACACGTCACCTCTTCAACGAAAAGATGAACGAACAGCTGAAGAATGGACAGACCTCTAAGATAGGCATTGAGGGCAACTTTGACACAGAAGTCATTATCAATGCCAATCCAGATGTTATCTTCATCTCTCCCTTTAAGCGGGGAGGTTACGATGCCCTCACAGAGACAGGCTTGCCACTGGTGCCACATCTGGGCTACAAGGAACTGACACCGCTGGGACAGGCAGAGTGGGTGAAATTCATAGGCATGTTCATCGGGATGGAGAAAGAGGCTAATGAACTGTTCGACGGCATAGCCCACAGATATAATGCCCTGAAGGAACAGACTGCCAAGGCTACTGAGCGCCCCGTGGTGCTGAGTGGTGAGATCAGAGGTGGCAACTGGTATGCCGTGGGTGGACAGAGCTTTTTGGCGCAGGTGTTCCGTGACGCAGGAGCCGACTATTTCCTTAAGGACGATACCAATTCAGGAGGTATGAACCTGGACTTTGAGACAGTATATAGCAAAGCTGCCAATGCCCAGTATTGGCGTATCATGAATAGTTTCGATGGCACCTATACCTATGATGCCTTGAAGAGGCAGCCCGATGTGCTCTTGGAAGATTTCGTGGCTGTGTTCCATCCAGAAATGGCTTCGCCAGAGTATAAACCAACTTATTACCATTTGCTCAAGTGAAAAGACCTACTTCATTCTGGATGTTGATGCTGGCTTTGAGCATAGTGGTCTTTTTCTTGCTCAACCTGCTTTTAGGCTCTGTGCATATCCCCATGAAAGAGATAGTCTGCATTCTGCTGGGAGGATCTCCAGAGGCAGGGGAGTCTGTTGCAGATCAGTGGACCATACACTCTAACATCATTTGGAAATCGCGTGTGCCACAGACGCTTACTGCTATGGTAGCAGGGGCTGGGCTGGCAATCAGTGGTTTGCAGATGCAGACCGTCTTTCGCAATCCGTTGGCTGGTCCTTCTGTGCTGGGCATCAGCTCTGGAGCCAGCTTAGGCGTGGCCTGTGTGGTGCTCTTCTCTGGCACCTTTGGAGGTGTGGCACTGAGCAGGCTGGGTTATCTGGGAGATGCAGCGCTCTCCATCGCTGCCATTGTAGGTGCCTTGGCTGTGATGGCCCTCATCGTGTGGGTATCGCAGAAAGTGAAGGGCAATGTCACCCTGCTCATCATAGGTGTGATGATAGGGTATGTGGCCAATGCTATCATTGGCGTATTGAAATATTTTAGTGTGGAAGAAGATATCCGGGCCTATGTGATCTGGGGATTGGGTAGTTTCTCGCGTGTGTCTGGCGACCAGATGGTGCTATTCATCGTGCTGATGCTCATCCTACTGCCCCTGTCGTTCTTGCTCATCAAGACCATGAACCTGCTGCTCTTAGGCGATGGCTATGCCCGCAACCTGGGACTGAACATCAAACGTGCTCGTCTGTGGGTCATTTCCTGCTCTGGGGTGTTGGTAGCCATCGTCACAGCCTACTGTGGCCCTATCATGTTCTTAGGTTTGGCCGTGCCACATCTGTGTAGGGCCATCTTCCGCACGTCAGACCATCGCATCCTGATGCCAGCCTCCCTGCTTTGTGGAGCTGCCTTGGCATTGGCTTGTAATCTCATAGCGCGCATGCCAGGCTTTGAAGGTGCTCTGCCTGTCAACTCTGTCACGGCATTGGTAGGAGCCCCTGTGGTAGCATCTGTATTATTTAATAAGAGGAAAGGAGAAATCAATGAGTAAGGAAACCATACGTATAGAAAACCTGACGATAGGCTACCCTGGTAAGAGTGATGTGAAAGTGGTGGCACAGGGCATCAATGCCAGCATCTTCAGCGGAGAGCTGACCTGCCTGCTGGGAGCCAATGGAGTGGGGAAGAGTACCCTGCTGCGCACCCTCTCGGCTTTTCAGCCTAAATTGGCTGGAAACATCCAGATACTGGGAAGGGAACTCAGCACCTATACAGACAAGCAGCTCTCCCGTCTCATCAGCGTGGTGCTGACAGAGAAACCAGACATACGCAACATGACGGTGGATGAACTGGTGGGTCTGGGCAGAAGTCCCTATACGGGTTTCTGGGGCACTCTGCAGAAAGAAGACAAGGAGATCGTTGACAGGTCGATAGAGCTGGTGGGCATCACTGCCTTGAAAGGGCGCATGATACAGACCCTGAGTGATGGTGAACGTCAGAAGGTGATGATAGCCAAGGCTCTGGCACAGGAAACGCCAGTGATTTATCTGGACGAACCTACAGCCTTTCTGGACTATCCCAGCAAGGTGGAGATGATGCAGCTATTGCACCAGCTGAGTCGTCAGACAGACAAGACCATCTTCCTCTCCACGCACGATCTGGAGCTGGCCCTGCAGATAGCCGATAAGGTGTGGCTGATGGATAAGCAGAAAGGTGTGTCTATAGGTACCCCAGAAGACCTCTCCCTGCAAGGCATCTTGGGCTCGTTCTTCACCCGCAAGGGCATCGTGTTCGATGCAGAAGCAGGCCTCTTCCGTGTGCAGAACGTCATCACCCACCAGATTCGGGTAGAGGGATCAGGCACACGTCTGGCTATGGTTTGCAAGGCTTTGTATCGCATAGGCATACAGGCCGACAATGATGCAGATTCAGGGGCTTATATAGAAACAGACAACCCTGCTTCTACAGGCCAGTTTGTGTTCCATACCTCACAAGGAGAATCGCCTGCGTTCGATACCATCGAATCTTTGCTGGCATACGTGAAAGAGTATTACCACTTATAGAACTATGAAGCGCAAATCACAAGACAGATACACCTTATTGACCACAGGCTCTGTGCCTCGCGTCATCAGCACCCTGGCTGTGCCCAGCATCATCAGCATGCTGGTGACCAGCTTCTACAACGTGGCTGATACCTACTTTGTGGGCCAACTGAACACGCAGTCAACAGCTGCTGTGGGCATAGTGGCCAGCGTGCAGTTTATCGTGCAGGCTGTGGCCTTCTTCTTCGGACAAGGGTCTGGCAACTACATCTCACGTCAACTGGGAGCCCGTGAGGTGGAGCATGCCAGCAGGATGGCAGCCACAGCTGCCGTGATGGCCTTCCTCTGTGGCCTGTTCATAGCCGCAGGTGTGTTCCTGTTTATCACACCTATCTCTATCGCCTTAGGTTCTACTCCTACCATATTGCCCTACACAGAGCAGTACCTCAGCATTGTGATGCTGGGTGCGCCTTTCCTGGCAGCTCAGATTACGATGAACAATCAGATGCGCTATCAGGGCAATGCAGCCTATGCCATGATAGGCATCGTGTCTGGTGCTGTGCTTAATATTCTGCTGGATCCACTCTTTATCTTTGGCTTAGGCATGGGAGTGAGTGGAGCAGCTCTGGCCACAGCCGTGTCTCAGTTCTGTGCCTTCTGTGTCATAGTGGCCATGACTTTCAGGGGAGGCAACCTACGCATCAAGCTGTACCAGTTCACGCCTTCGTGGTATTACATCAAAGAGATTATCAGTGGTGGTACGCCTTCTCTGGCCCGCCAGTTGCTGGGCAGTGTGGCCGCCATCATGCTCAATACCGCTGCTGCTCGCTGGGGTGGTGATGCTGCTGTGGCAGGCATGTCTATTGTGACACGCCTCACGTTCTTCATCAACTCTGTGCTGATAGGCTTCGGACAAGGTTTTCAGCCCCTCTGTGGCTTCAGCTATGGGGCACACCTCTACAGCAGGGTGCGTCAGGGCTATTGGTTCTGTGTGAAGATAGGCACCGCCTTCTTGGTGCTCATTGCCCTGTTTGGCTATGGCTATGCCGAAGAGATCATCGCCCTGTTTCGTGACGATGGAGAAGTGATCAAGGTGGGTGCAGCTACCCTGCGCTGGCAGTTCTTCACCTTCCCGCTGGGAGCTATCGTGATGTATAGCAACATGATGATGCAGACCATCCGCAAGCCCGTACGAGCCACTATTCTCTCCTCAGCCCGTCAAGGGTTGTTCTTCATTCCCTGCATCCTGATACTCCCATCGCTGATGGGGCTTGACGGTGTGATAGTGTGTCAGGCTGTTGCCGATCTGCTGTCATTCCTTCTGGCCATACCTCTGGTAGGGAGTGTGCTCTACGAACTGCGTAAAGAAGAGCAGGCCTATCAGCAGGCATAAAAAAGAGATGCCTCGCATCACTGCGAAGCATCTTTATAACTCATCCAACATAAAGAACCTATGAAAGGTTTCTTTTTTTCTAAATGAGGTGAACATAACTACTTTCAACAAGCCATTATGTCCCAGACTTAGTGAAAACCTAAAAAACTATTATTCTTATTGTTTAACCTTTATGTTTAATTCTTAATACTCTGCAAATATACGAATAAAACTCTAATAGGCAAAGAATAATGAAGAAAAAAATAGTTTTTAGGCTCTCCTCCGTCCTTATGGCTGATTCTCATCTGTTGAAACTATATCGCAGACCCACCTTCAGATTGAATTCCAAAGGCTTGTCCTTGTAGTAATTGCTCACACTGCTGCCATTGTCGAAGTAGTAGCTCACGCTGGGCTCTGCATAGATGCCAAAGAGGTGGTTCAGATTGTACTGAACGCCCACGCCACCATTGGCCGACCACTGTAGGCGCTTCTCTGTGAAGTGCTGGGTGGAGTGGGTGACCTCTGTCTGGTTGATCTGGTAGGTGGTGTCTGAATCTCCCTTTATATTCTTCTCCACCATGCCTCCGCCGATGACGTAGATTTCCAAGGCAGAGGGTCGCCAGACGGTATAGAGCAGATGCACTGGCACACCTATATAATGTAGTGTCTGTGTAGTGGAGAAATAGTTCACAGGACTCCCTTCGTAGAAGTCGGATGTCATGCGCGTATAGCTGATGCCGCTCTCTATGGCCAGCCTGTTTGTCAGGGCATAGCGCAGGTTGATGCCGCCTCGCAGTGGCAGGTGGTGCTTCACCTCATGACGATATTCTGTGTAGGTGGAGTTCAGCAGCAGATTGTTGGACACAGAGCGCACCATGGCACTATTTTCTGCCAATCCGTTAGAGGCCGTGATCTGCTGTCCGCTGGCATCGTCATAGGCTGCGTTGGCATAACTCGCGTTGGAAGTCTTAGGAGCATAGGCATAGATGGGTGTGAAGCCCAAGTCGTAGGTGCGCTGCGAGAGAGCATCTACAGGGCCGCCACTGGCATAGAAGCTGGCCGTGAGTCTGCTGCCTCCCTGCTTCTTATGGCGCTGTTTAGGGCTGTTCCATGTCCATGCATTACCAGAGACCTGCCCCTTTCTTTCCGTAGGCTCAGAGGCGCTGCTGGGAGACTCTGGCAGGGGTTCCTGTTCACTATCTTGACGGACTTCATCCACATTGTGACTGACGAGATTGTCAGCCACCTCTGTCACTTCAGCCTCTGTCTCTGTCAGGCGTGTAGCAGATGACTTCAAACTCCTACCGATAGGCACTTGGCGTACAGGCTCTGCTGCGCGTTGCTGTGGCACTTCTGCCATGAGATTATCTTCCGTCGTCACAGGGGTAGTAGGTGTGATAGTACTTAGTGTCTCAGATGCCGTGGGAGAAGGCTGCTGAGGGGTATCCATCCATTCCTTACCAATGAGCAGAACAAAAGCTATGCAAGCCGCAGCTGCAGCAAGGCGTCCTACCCATAGGGAGATAATGTGCTTGCCAGAGCCCTGCACGGGGGCCTCTGCCACAGGCAGTTGACGCTCGATGCTCTCCCACAGGCCATCGGGCGCAGGCTCTTCATAGTGAGCCATCTTGTCTTGCAGCTTCTGCTTCCAATTCTTGTCCTTCATTGTTTATCGTTGTTATGCAATTTATACTCATTGATTCTCTTGGCCAATATATTCTTGGCTCTGGATAGCTGAGAGGCCGAGGAACTCTCTTTGATGTGCAGCACCTGAGCTATCTCTTGGTGGCTCTTGTCCTCAAACACATAGAGGTTGAACACCGTGCGATAGCCCACAGGTAGTTCGCGGATGAAGCGCTGTATCACATCAGGTGGCACGTCATCAGTCTCTGGCTCTTCTTCTTGGATGTCTGGCAGCTGTTCTGTATAGCTGATAGGTGAGAGCTGCTTGCTCTGTCTGAGGGCGTTGAGAGCCTCGTTCACCACCACGCGTCTGGACCATGCTCGGAGCGAACCCTCGCCTCTGTACTCAAACATGTCTATGGCGCTGAAGATACGGATAAAGCTGTCTTGCAGCACATCCTTCAACTCCTCTTCTTGGGTGATGTAGCGTGCGCATACGGCAGTGAGGTAGCTTGCCATAAGGTCATAATACTGCCTCATGGCCCGTGAGTCATGCTCTTTCATCCGTCTTACCAGCTCTTCCTCCGATATGTTTAAAGCTTTGCTCAATTTTTAGTTTGGTAGTAAAACTGCGCCTGCTTCCACCCATTGGGTGAATACCAGCGCAAGGTCGCTATCTTCACCTCGCCATTTGTAGGAGGCAGTCCACTAAGTTTATATGCTATCACTCCGTCAGCAGGCAGTCTGGTGCTGCTATTGCTGGCAGGTATGGCCCATAAAGTCATTTCGTATGGATCTTCTGGGTTGCCACCTGTGAGCAGTTCTATGTCGTTCACCACCAGTCCATTAGTTTGGTAGTGGAGGGTCAGATAGCCATCGGTGAGAGAGTTCACCCAGTCGTTTACTATCTCAATGGTTTCCTCACCATGAATACGCTTTCTCTCCTCTGTGGATTGTCTGACTTGTTCGTCGCTGAGGTCTGTGGCTTTTCTGGTGTGTATTTCGTCTATCCACTTCACATACACATCTACCATGCCTGTTTGATTGGTTCCTGCTTGCACCACCTCATTATATATTACTATGGCCCTCACTTCCTTATTGCCAAAAGGTGAGGTTTGCAGGTTCACGGGGTGCAGCAGTCGTTTCTCGCTCTCCTGCAAGTAGAAAGCCCCGTCTTCTGTAGTCTTGGTCGTCACCAGTGCCCTGATGCTCTGTGCATCTATACTGGAAGAGGCATACCCATCATTGCTGCCAATTTTCTGGTTGATTTCATCCACCTCATCATCCTCCACCGAGCAGCCCTGCATCAGGCAGGCCCCCATCAGGCAGAATAAATATATCCATACATTCCTTGTCTTCATATCTCTCTTATTGTTTTACTCTATAAATGCAAAAATAGTAAAACCTTGCATCAAAAAAGTGTTTTTTTCCGAGAATAGCTGTTTTTGATAGAAATTAGTGGCGAAATTGACCTTTCCAAACCGATGAATTCGGCCTAACTTTGCAAAAAAAAACAAATGATTCGAGTTTCGCGAGTGAAGCTCCGATGGAAGGGACAGACTACAGGCAGGGGTGTTACCCTCTGTATGATAGCCCACACTAAAATCCCTCCCCCTTGGGGGAGGTTAGGAGAGGGAACGCCTCCTGCATAGTATGCAATGTGAAAGCCCTCACCTGACCTCTCCCAAAGGGAGAGGGATGAGTAGGGAGCCTCTCCCAGAGGGAGAGAAATGGGTTTGGAAGTCCCTCTCAGAGGGAGAGAAATGGGTTTGGAAGTCCCTCTCAGAGGGGGAGAAATGTGTTTGGAAATCCCTCCCAGAGGGGGAGAAATGGGTTTGGAAGCCTCTCTCAGAGTGAGAAGGACAAATAAATATAAGCCCTAGCGAAACTTTAATAAAAAAAGATAGAGTTATGAAGGTAAAAGACAAAGTGATTTTAGTGACAGGTGCAGGCGGTGGCATGGGCCGCGAATTAGTGTTGAATCTGATTAAGAAAGGGGCCCGTGTGGTGGCACTCGATCTGAACCCTACTGCCTTGCAGGGCACGGTAGAGAAGGCTGGGGAACTGAAGGATAGGGTGGCCCCCGTGGTGGCCAACATCACAGACCGTGCTCTCATAGAGAGCCTGAAGGATGAGGTTATTGGTAAGTTCGGACAGCTCGATGGCTTGATCAATAATGCTGGCATCATACAGAAATTCAGCGCTCTGGCAGATACGCCTTACGCAGAGATAGAGCGCGTGATGAACATCAACTTCTATGGTACGCTCTACGTGCTGAAGACGTTCTTGCCCTACCTGCTTCAGCGCCCAGAGGCCCACGTGGTGAATGTGGCCAGCATGGGCTCTTTCCTGCCCGTGCCAGGACAGGTGACCTATGGCGCTTCCAAAGCTGCCGTGAAGCTGATGACAGAAGGCCTGATGTGCGAACTGGCAGACACCCATTGCCAAGTGTCTGTGGTGTTCCCTGGCTCCATAGCCACCAACATACAGAAAAACTCTGGTGCCTCCAAGGTGGAGATCTCAAAGGAGCTGATAGAGAAGAACAAAGGCTTCCTGCTCACCATGCCCGAAGATGCTGCAGAAGTCATCGTGTGTGGCATGGAGCGTGGCAAGAAGCGCATCAAGATAGGCCACGACTGTAAGGCTATGGATAAGCTCACCCGTCTGGCTCCTAATCTTGCAGGCAAGCTCATCACAAAAGCCATGAAGGGAAAGATTGAGTTGGACTGAAGAAGACGATGCTTACTGCCGCCTTTCAATCAGAGGCAGCAATTCACGCTCGAAGATGCGGCGCTCCACAATGCGGTAGTGCGGGTCATACACCTCGCCATAAGTGTCGCTGTGGTCCATCTGGTACTGTCCCTTCGCCAGCACATCATTTATTTGCCTCTCCTGCTCAGCGAAGTGGGGGAGGCTTTCAAGTTTCATGTCGCCTATCACCTGACGTATCAAGCGCCATTCCTTCTTCCATTTCTTTACGGTATAGGGCTTGATGCTGTTCACGCTGCGCACAAAGGCAGAGAAGAACGTGTCATAGTCTATCAGCCCCTCGTGCAGCACCCGCAGGTTCACACGTGCTAGATTCCCCTCAAAGCCCGTAGGCTCGTAGTAGGCTCCGCCGAAGTGCTTGGCAGAAGCCATCTCCTGTCGCAGATAGTTGCCAGCCGAGGTAGTGTCGGCAATGATGTGTCCTGGCCCGAATCGGTCTTGGAAGAACGACTTATACAGATCCTGCAACTCCGATTTTGGGTAATCCTTCATCTGTCGCTCTATGGCAGCCCGTATCTTCTGCTTCCGCGTTTGTCCGCTGACTGCGGTGCTTACCATCAGACCAGCCACCAGCAGCCACATTGACAATGTATATCTCACTATCCTTTTCATATCCATATATTTAAGTTTTCCGTTGCAAATGTAGAAATAAATATTGTATCTTTGCTGTGAAATCAATATTTTCTGATTATGATAGAACTGAAGAACGAACAGCTCACGATACGAGTGGCTGAGAAGGGAGCCGAGCTCCAAAGTGTGAAAGATGCCGATGGGCGAGAGTACATGTGGCAGGCAGGCCCAGAGTGGAGCCGCCATTCACCCATCTTGTTCCCCATCGTCTGCAGTGTGAACGACAATACCTACCGCGTAGATGGCAAGGAGTATCACCTCTCCCGTCATGGCTTTGCACGCGATGCCGAGTTCACCGTGGTGAGTCAGAGCCCTCAGAAGGTCACCCTCGCCCTACATGATTCGGAAGATACGCTGAAGGTCTATCCCTACCACTTCAACCTTGCCATCTCCTATAAGTTGGAAGGCCCGAAGATCCAGGTCATCTGGCATGTGGAGAACACCGACTGCCGTGAGATACACTTCCAGATAGGCGGACACCCAGCGTTCAACGTGCCAGGTGGTAAGCTGGAAGGCAGAATCAAGCTCGACAATGAGGCACCTATGACTACCCTGAAGAGCTATCCCGATGGCAGTCACGACATGGACGAAGTGCCTCTGGAGGCCGACATGGGCATCATGGAAATCACCGAAGACTTCTTCCGCAACGACTCGGTGAAGATACACCGCTGTCAGACCCACCGTGCCATGCTGGTAGATACCGATGGCGAGCCCGCTGTGACGGTGGACTATCAGACCCCCGTCTGTGCCTTCTGGAGCCCCTACGGCAAGCATGCCCCCTTCGTCTGCATAGAGCCTTGGTACGGCATCGGTGACCCCCGTGGTTTCCATGGTGAGTTCAAGGACAAACCCCTGATGAACCACCTACTGCCCGGTGCCTCGTTCATGAGCAGATACACCATCACCATAGGTTAGGAATCTTAAAAAGACAACGACGATGAAAGCAAGAACCATTCTTTGTATATGCGCCGTAGGTCTGCTGTGCACGCAAGCCGTCCAGGCACAAGGCACCACCCAGACCTTCACCCAAGAGCAACTGAAGGCCTATTTCGACCTCCGTCCTACACCCGACAAGTGGGTAGATCCCACGGGCAAGTACCCTGTGGTGATGGAGGTAGACCCCACCTTGGTCGACCATACCATCTACCATCCCGTAGATCTGAGTGCCTTCCCCAAGAAAGACCGGCTCCCCGTGGTGCTCATGTCGGGTCCTGGCTGCGATGACGATGGAGACTCCTTCCGTCCCTTCTGGACAGAGATTGCCTCACATGGCTATCTGGTCATAGCAACTGGTGAGCCTGTGCCCGATGGCGTGCGTGCTGCTATGGGTGCCACTACCGAGGAAGACATGAGGGCAGGCATCGACTGGATTCTGGCAGAGAACCAGCGCCCTGGCAGCAAGTACTACCAGAAGGTAGATACCCGCCACATCGCCCTCTTTGGCCAGTCGTGTGGAGGCGTGCAGGCCTTGAAGCTCGCTGGTGATCCCCGTGTCTCCCTGCTTGGCCTCTGGAACAGCGGCTTAGGCGCTATGGCCGACAATGCCGATCCTACCCGCAGCAGCCTGATGGGCATCACCCCCGCTGTGAAAGAGTTGCTCATCCACCTCACCATCCCCATTGCCTACTTCGTGGGTGATACCGATGCCGCCCGTCCCAACGCAGCTATGGACTATGACCGCATCCAGAGCTCTGTGCCCGTGGTCTATGCCGTGCGAGAGATTCCAGGCGATGCCCATGGAGGCACCTTCCGTGAGAAGAATGGCGGCTCCTTTGGTCAGGCAGGCGTGGCTTGGCTCGACTGGCAGTTCAAGTGCAGCAAGAAAGCCGCCAAGATCTTCAAGAGCACCAAGTCCCTGCTCTATACCGATAAGAAATGGGTAGAGGTGAAGACTAAGAATTTGAAGTAGGAGAGGGTAGCGAAACTATAAAGAAATCCCCCGCCAAGCAGTCTGATGATTTGCTTGGTGAGGGATGTTTGTTTATTATTCTTTTAGCCATGGGAATTCCTTTAGAAGCTCTTCGTCCATTTGTTCAGAGGTAACCCATTTTTCAGGATCTTCATAACCAGCTTCCACTTCTTCCATGTCAGCTTCTATCTCTGCAATACGTGCTTCAAACACATCTAGATCGTCTGTGTAAAACCCAAGTTTCCCTACAGGAATGGAATCATAATCTTTTGCCATATTCTATAATATTTATCTATTTCCTTTCGCTCTATTGTGTTCTTGCAAATCATTTGGCATTTCTCGCTCTAAATACTTCTGTTTAATATGCTCTAATATCATGCCAAGATGATATTCCACAATGCCTTCGTTATAGGTAATATCTGTTACTTGCACTAAAGCATTTTCCCTATCTTTATGATAGCCAACAAAAAGCCTAAGAGCATCATAACGTCGCAGATAGCGTTTGCCATCAGCTTCATCTACGTAAGTATATCTATTGAGAGTTGTCTGCTTCAGTTCCCGTTCCTCTATCTTTTTCGTGCCTCTCAAAATCTCATCGAAATACATCTTCTTAATATTGAGGGTCAGCACTTTCATACCAGAAGTGTCGAATGTTGATTTAGCCTTGACAATACGTTTTTCAAGGCATTCCATCTGTGGATTATATATATAACCCACAATAGTACCATCCATTATTTTCTTAATAATTACATCAACGACAGGCAACGGAACAATGAACCATTCTTCAGGCTGATGCTCTATCCCATTATTATCAAATACAGAAACCTGGAGCTGTACGGGCTTCAGCAACTGATGAACCAAATCTTCAAACTTCTGTGAATTCATGTTTACAACCTTGTAGGTTGCTACAATCTTGACAGGAGCCATCAAGTAAGTGGGATCCTTTTCAGCATTGGCAATTCTTTGCTCCACAGTATCAGTTGTAAATCCTATCTTATATAGATTCTTCTCATCTTTGATAGCAGAATCTTCAGATAACGAAGAAAGCACATAGATATAGCCTGTCACTTTGTCCTCTGTGGTAATATCTGAATAATTGAAGAATTGAGTCGTCGCTTCTTCTTGTAGTTCTGATATGGCATAGCCGTCGCTAACAACATTTTTGCGAAGCGTCTGCAAAAGGATATCCGATTCTGTGCCATTCTCGTAAATACAACGTGTTCTGGCATCAGGCAAGAAGTTACTACTCTTTTTTAATTCACCTATTTTTTCCAGCAACAGCATTTGACCACTAACAAAGTAATACCTTCCAGCAGCAAGCGTAGCTGTCTTATTGATTTTCAACAACGATCGTTTGCCCTCTTTCAACTCCTGATGAACTTTTTCAAACAGAGGTTTATAATCATCGAAATTCTCACATAGCTTACGCTGAGCCACATAGTCGGCTCTTTTCTTAGCTATCACTCTTCGCATATCCTGAGGAATGTCAAAAAGCTTTTTCTCCTGTTCGCTCATCTGCAACAGAGGGTCGTCGAATATTTCTTTAAGTTCCTTATCTATGTCCATAAACCTTTTTCTTTTAAAGCCGTCATAGCAGCAAACATCATTTTCTCCTTTAGGTCGCCATCTTTCTTTGGCTCCCGTCCGTTCTTGGCAATCCAGTTTTTCACCTCTTCCAGCTTTTGCAACA
>CADALZ010000048.1 GCA_902788865.1 uncultured Bacteroidales bacterium
AGCGTCCTATCGCCTTCATGCTCACCATCGGTAACCTGGCTATGCGTCAGGCCCGTGCACAGTTCTCTTGCAACTTCTTGGCAACTGCTGGTTACAAGGTGATGGACAACCTGGGCTTCAAGACCGTAGAAGAAGGTGTTGACGCTGCCCTGGCTGCCGATGCTGATATCGTGGTACTCTGCTCAAGCGATGACGAATATGCAGAGTATGCAATTCCTGCATTCCAGTATCTGAACGGACGCGCCATGTTCATCGTGGCTGGTGCTCCTGCTTGCATGGACGACCTCAAGGCCGCTGGCATTGAGAACTTCATCCATGTGAAGTGCAACGTATTGGAGACAATGAAAGAGTACAACGCTAAACTTTTGAAGAAATGAGAAAAGATTTTAAGAATATCGACATATATGCTGCCATGAAGCCAGAAGATGGCATGGCTTGGCAGAAGGCTAATGGCAATGAGTTCAACTGGGAAACTCCTGAACACATCCATGTGAAGCCTGTTTACACCAAAGAAGACCTTGAGGGCATGGAGCACCTGAACTTCGTTTCTGGTATTCCTCCTTATCTGCGTGGCCCGTACTCAGCCATGTATCCACTGCGTCCTTGGACCATCCGTCAGTATGCAGGTTTCTCTACTGCTGAGGAGTCTAACGCATTCTATCGCCGTAACTTGGCTTCTGGTCAGAAGGGTCTGTCTGTGGCCTTCGACCTTCCTACACACCGTGGTTACGACCCAGACAACGCTCGTGTAGTGGGTGATGTGGGTAAGGCTGGTGTGTCTATCTGCTCTGAGAACATGAAGGTGCTCTTCAATGGTATTCCTTTGAACAAGATGTCTGTGTCTATGACCATGAACGGTGGTGTGCTGCCAGTAATGGCATTCTACATCAACGCAGGTCTGGAGCAGGGTGCTAAGCTCGAGGAAATGGCTGGTACTATCCAGAACGATATCTTGAAGGAGTTCATGGTGCGTAACACTTACATCTACCCACCTGCATTCTCTATGAAGATTATCGCTGATATCTTCGAATATACTTCACAGAACATGCCTAAGTTCAACTCTATCTCTATCTCTGGCTACCACATGCAGGAAGCAGGTGCTACCGCTGATATCGAGTTGGCTTACACTCTGGCCGATGGTATAGACTACCTCCGCACAGGTGTGAACGCTGGTATTCCTGTAGATGCATTCGCTCCACGTCTGTCATTCTTCTGGGCTATCGGTATGAATCACTTCATGGAGATTGCCAAGATGCGTGCTGGTCGTCTGCTCTGGGCTAAGATTGTGAAGAGCTTCGGCGCTACCAATCCTAAGTCACTCGCTCTGCGTACACACTCACAGACTTCTGGTTGGTCACTGACTGAGCAGGATCCATTCAACAACGTAGGCCGTACCTGTATCGAGGCTATGGCTGCAGCCCTGGGTCACACACAGTCACTGCATACCAACGCACTGGATGAGGCTATCGCACTGCCTACCGACTTCTCTGCACGTATTGCACGTAACACGCAGATCTATATCCAGGAAGAGACTTACATCTGCAAGGAGATCGACCCATGGGGTGGTTCTTACTATGTAGAGTCTCTCACCAACGAGCTGGTACACAAGGCTTGGGAGCACATCCAGGAAATCGAGAAGCTGGGTGGTATGGCCAAGGCTATCGAGACTGGTCTGCCTAAGATGCGTATCGAGGAGGCTGCTGCCCGCACTCAGGCTCGTATCGACTCTGGCGTTCAGACCATCGTGGGTACCAATAAGTACCGTCTCGACCATGAGGATCCTATCGACATCCTTGAGATCGACAACACCGCTGTTCGTCTGGAGCAGATTGAGGGCTTGAAGAAGCTGCGTGCTGAGCGCGATGAGGCAGCTTGCCAGGCTGCACTGAAGGAAATTACCGAGTGCGTGCGTGACTTTGCAGAGGGTCGCAAGAGCAAGAACAACTTGCTGGCTCTGGCTGTGAAGGCTGCAGGCTTGCGCTGTACGTTGGGTGAAATTTCAGATGCTTGCGAGACTATCGTAGGCCGTTATAAAGCAGTAATTAGAACTATTTCAGGCGTGTATTCATCAGAAAGTAAGAACGATAGCGACTTCGAGAAGGCTTGCCGCCTCACTCAGGAGTTCGCCAAGAAGGAAGGCCGTCAGCCACGTATCATGGTGGCCAAGATGGGTCAGGACGGACACGACCGTGGTGCTAAGGTCGTAGCTACTGGTTATGCCGACTGTGGTTTCGATGTGGATATGGGACCTCTGTTCCAGACTCCTGCCGAGGCTGCTCGTGAGGCTGTAGAGAACGATGTTCACGTAGTAGGTGCATCTTCACTGGCTGCTGGTCATAAGACGCTGATTCCTCAGCTTATCGAGGAGCTGAAGAAGCTCGGTCGTGAGGATATCATCGTGATTGCTGGTGGTGTGATTCCTGCACAGGACTACGACTTCCTCTACAAGGCTGGTGTGAGCGCTATCTTCGGTCCTGGTACTTCTGTGGCTAAGGCTGCATGTACCATCATGGAGATTCTGCTGGGTGACGAATAAGGATTACACCTTATTATATATAGAACGGGCTGCACACGCAGCCCGTTTTTTTTTTGCCTATACGCGAAAGTTTAGGACTCTGTTCGTTACCAGTGCGGCGAAAAGTATTAACTTTGTAGCATGATAGATGAAGCTAAGCATATGAATAATGAGAAGAAGATATTAGTCAATGCCCACTTTTATGGCGCTAAGGGCATTGCACCAGAGACTCAAGGATTAGGTCTGGTGATAGAAGAGGGACAGATAAAGGGATTCCTGCCCGAGTCTGAGATTCCCCAAGACATGCAGCGCATCGATATGCAAGGCTGCTGCGTAGCCCCAGGACTGATAGATGTGCTGGTGAACGGTGCGGGTGGAGGTGCCTTTGGGGTGACGGCCCGCTTTTCAGACCTGCAGCAGATGGGAGCGGCCTTGATGCATGAGGGAACCACTGGATTCCTGGCTGCTGCGCCCAGCAATACGTTGCCTATGTATCTGGAGATGCAGGGCCAACTGCAGGCGCATGAGGCACAGCTGCCTAAGAACTTCTTAGGCATGCACTTAGAAGGCCCTTATTTCAGTATGGCTTATCGGGGCGCACATAGGGCCGACTGTGTGCGTGACTGTACAGAGGCAGAATTGAAGGCTTTGTTGGATAAGGATAGGCACTTTGTGCGCATGATGTCTGTCTCTCCAGAGCGTATCACAGACGAGCAAGTGGAGTATCTGGAGCAGCATGGCATAAGGGTATCCTTCGCCCATAGTGCAGCCAGCTACGATGAGGCTTTGCGCTTCTTGGCTAAGCCCCATCACTCTGTGACACATCTCTTTAATGGCATGCCCCCTATGCACCATCGCAAGCCTGGACATATCCCTGCCATCTTCCACTTGAAGCCGCTCACAGGGCTTATCGTAGATGGCGTGCATGTGGCGTTCCCCATGGTGCGCATGGCATACGACATCATGCCGCAGTTGCTCTACCTATTTACCGATGGCTTTACGCAATGCCCAGAAATGGGGGTGGACTATGATGAAGGTCATACTTGCTTCGTGCGCACCACGCCAGAAGGCAGCAAGGTGCTTTGTGGTTCTGCCATAAGCATGTGGCAGGCCGTGTGCCATTGTGTAAAGCACGTGGAAATCCCGCTGTCCGAAGCCCTGGTAATGGCATCGCTGCGCCCAGCACAGTTGTTGGGCTTAGACCACCTCTATGGCAGTTTGGACGCTGGGCACATGGCCGACCTTCTGGTCTTCGATGAAGCCCTGACACTGAAACGTGTGATGAAGGAAGGGCAATGGCAAGATTAGCCTTTCTAAGGAAAGCGTACCAGCCAGATAAACCCTGCCACATGCTTAGGTAAAACCAGCGGAATAACTAGACAAAAGTTCTGCCCAAACGATGTAAAGTTTAATCAGCACTGCTGTCTGTGCAGACAGCGGTGCTGATTGTACAGACGCCAGTGATGTCTGTACAGACACCACTGCTGTTTGAAGTTCTGACGGCCTGACGCAGGGTTTTGTCTGCCATATTCCTCCCTTTTTATGGCCATATCGCCCATTTTTCTGATGGCATACCCCATGGCTTCAGCATTCTGGAGGCTAATCCGAAAAATAGCCCACCTTCGATTTTACCCTTCACCCTTCACGGTGGGGCTGAAAGTGTTTGTATTATATAGCAAAACTCTTGTGAAGGGTAAGCGTTGACCTTTCACCACCCTTCACCACCCTTCACGCTTTGGCCGACTTTTTCTGTGAAAGGTCGTGAAGGGTGGTGAAGGGTGCGATGAACCCCTTCACGATAGTAAACAGATGAGGTTCATTGGCTATCTCACGCGCTGTGAAGGGTGAAGGGTGAAATCGAAGGTGGGTGTTTTGACAAGCAAATCTACTTCAATCATTGCAAAGAAAGAAAAAAGCATTATCTTTGTACTTTATATGTTTCAGCGATAAGATATGATAGTCTGCATAGCCGAGAAACCTTCCGTGGCGCGTGACATAGCCGAGGTGCTGGGCGCACGTGAGCGTAAGGATGGATACATAGAGGGAAATGGGTACCAAGTGACGTGGACATTTGGCCACCTCTGCATGCTCAAGGAGCCACATGAGTATTCCTCACAGTGGAAGGCTTGGAGCCTGTCCAGTCTGCCCATGATTCCTCCGCGTTTCGGCATCAAACTCATAGAGCATAACGACACCTATGCTAAGCAGTTCAAGATCATCGAAGGACTGATGCAGAAGGCCGATATGATCATCAATTGTGGTGATGCGGGCCAAGAGGGTGAACTGATTCAGCGTTGGGTGATGCAGAAGGCAGGAGCTACCTGTCCAGTTAAGCGACTCTGGATTTCGTCATTGACAGAAGAGTCTATCCGTGAGGGCTTTAAGAACCTCCACGAAGCCAGTGACTACCAGTCGCTCTATGAGGCAGGCCTCTCTCGTGCCATAGGCGACTGGCTGCTGGGCATGAATGCCACGCGCCTCTACACCATGAAATACGGCCAGAATCGCCAAGTGCTGAGCATCGGACGTGTGCAAACCCCTACGCTGGCATTGATAGTCAACAGACAGCAGGAGATAGAGCACTTCGTGCCCCGCCAGTACTGGGAACTCAAGACCACTTATAGAGATACGCTGTTCAGCGCCGTGGTGAAGAAAAGTGATGAAGAACTCATCGCAGAGGCGGAGAAGAATAGGAAAGATGACGAGCCTATAGACATCTCTCAGATAGAGAATCCTGGCATGGAACCCATAGCCAATGAGGAAGATGGGCAGAAGTTGGTGAATCGGCTTAAAGACCTGCCTTTCGAGGTGACCAGCGTGACCAAGAAGCCAGGCAAGGAATATCCCCCACGCCTCTACGACCTCACATCCCTGCAGGTAGATTGCAACCGTAAGTTCGGCTTCTCTGCAGACGAGACGCTGAAGCTCATTCAGAGCCTCTATGAGAAAAAGGTGACCACCTATCCGCGTGTGGATACCACTTTCCTCAGCGACGATATCTATCCTAAGTGTGCGGCTACGCTCAGAGGCTTGAAAGGCTATGAAGCACTGACGGCTCCTTTGGCAGGCAAACCTCTGCCTAAGTCGAAGAAAGTGTTCGACAACTCGAAGGTGACTGATCACCATGCCATCATCCCCACCGGACAGCCTCCTATCAACCTCACGGATATGGAGCGCAAGGTGTTCGACCTTGTGGCACGCCACTTCATTGCCGTATTCTATCCCGAATGCAAGATTTCTACCACCACCATCGAGGGTAGGGTAGAGGAGATACCCTTCAAGACCAGTGGCCGTCAGGTGTTAGAACCTGGTTGGCGTGTGGTGTTCCAAGAAGAAGACAGCGGTGAAACGCAAGCCAATAATTCTCAATCCTCAGTTCTCAATTCTCAATTTCATAAAGGAGAGACCGGCCCCCACACCCCAGAACTGCTGGAGAAGTGGACCCAGCCCCCCAAACCTTACACAGAGGCCACCCTGCTCCGTGCGATGGAAACAGCAGGAAAGCTGGTTGAGAATGACGAACTGCGTGACGCGTTGAAAGAGAACGGTATAGGCCGCCCATCTACACGTGCAGCCATCATAGAGACGCTGTTCAAGCGCAACTATATACGCAAGGAGCGCAAGAGCCTGATAGCTACGCCTACGGGTGTGGAACTCATCGGCCTTATCCATGAAGAACTGCTGAAGTCGGCAGAACTCACCGGACTCTGGGAGAAGAAGCTGCGTGAGATAGAGAAGAAGACCTTTAAGGCTGGTCAGTTCCTCGAAGAGCTGAAGCAGATGGTCACGGAGATAGTGCAGTCGGTCTTGGCCGACAATAGTAATAGACGCATCACCATCCTCACACCAGAGGAAGCCAAAGCGAAGGCTCCCAAGCCTAAAGCTCAGGCTGCTCCTAAGCCCAGAAAGGCTGTGGCCCCCAAATCGGAATCTAAAGATGGAGGCGCATTAAGTCCTTTGCTGGCAGATGACAGCCTTATCGGACAGCCCTGTCCGCTCTGTGGAAAAGGGCATATTATCAAGGGAAAGACGGCCTATGGCTGTTCGGAGTGGAAGTCGGGCTGCACGTTCCGCTTAGCGTTTGTGAAAGATTAATGTTAACATCCAAATCTATATCGTATGAAAAAGGTATTGTTGTTTTTTGCACTCTGTGCATTCACGTTGGGGCTCTGCGCCCAGAGTACGCTTGACGAGATTCGTCAAGACAAGAACTTGGCAGGTGGAAATATGGCCATCTATCCTGAGCCTACAGAAGCACTTACGCCTGCTCCTAAGGGGTATCAACCTTTCTATTTGAGCCATTATGCCCGTCATGGCTCTCGTTATCAGACTGGCGAGAATGCCTATAAGCAACCTGTCGAGACATTGCAAAAGGCTAAAGAGGATGGCGTGTTGACTGCCGAAGGAGAGAAAATCCTCGGTTTATTGGAAAAGATTTACGATGCTGCCAAAGATCGTTATGGAGACCTGACTAAGGTTGGTGCCCTTCAGCATCGTGGTATTGGACGTCGTATGTATCAGAATTTCCCTGAGATATTCACTAAGGAGATAGACATCGATGCCCGCTCTACAACGGTCATCCGCAGCATCCTCTCGAAAGTCAATGAGTGCATGGAACTGCAGTCGCTCAATGGCAAACTGCACTTCAGCAATGAGGCCAGTCCGCACGATATGTACTACATGAATCACAATGACCCCGTTCTCAATCAGTTGATGCGTACTCCTGTGTTTAGCGCGGCCCGTGGCAATGTACTGAAGACCACCACCAATCCTGATCGCCTTATGAAGGTTTTGTTCACCGATCAAGACTACGTAAAATGGGTAGTAGATGGTAGTGCATTGATGCGTCAGTTAATAGACATTGCAACTGGCGTACAAGACATGGACTTTACACCCGACTTTAATCTGCTGGATTATTTTACGGCAGAAGAGTGCTATGATTTCTTCCAAGGTGGCAATTTATATTGGTATTTGGCATACGGCCCTGCGAAGGAGACCCGTGGATTGATGCCATATCGCATGGCTCCGTTGTTGCAGAACATTCTCGATACTGCTGATGTGGCTTTGGCTTCTGGTAAAGAGAGTGCCACTTTGCGTTTTGGACATGATACCATTATCATGCCATTAGCTTGTCTTTTGGAACTCAATAATTGGGGCGTTGCTGTAGATGATCTTTCTAAGTTGGCTGAGGTTTACCCTGACTACAAACTTATCCCAATGGCCAGCAACATACAGATAGTGTTCTATAAGCATAAGAAAACTGGCGACATACTGGTCAAGTTCATGCTCAATGAGCGTGAGTGTACTATTCCTATCGAAACAGACATGGCTCCATACTACCACTGGAACGTTGTGGAGAAATACTATCGTGCTAAGTTGGCCAACTTTGAGCAGATCCGTCCAGAGTTGGAGAAAGAGTTTCCTAATGCCAGATAAATTGAGGATTGAGAATTGAGAATTGAGAATTGAGGATTTCCCTAATGTGGGAGATGGTTAATAAAATAAGGGCTGCTCCATAGCGAGGGAGCAGCCCTTATTCATAATTCATAATTCATAATTCATAATTCTAAGCTCTAAACTCTAAACTCTAAGCTCTAAACTCTAAGCTCTAAACCCTAAACTCTAAATCCCTCCTTCTTCATTTTCAAAGTGCAAGTGGAATCCCACCACAGCTTGGATGCCTTTGCGTATCATATCCAGAGGAATGTTCTCATTGGGTGAGTGAATGGCGTTGCTCTCCAATCCGAAACCCATCAAGACGGTCTTGATGCCAAGCACCTTCTCAAAGGTGGCAATGATAGGGATGCTTCCTCCTCTGCGCACAGCCAATGGGCGCTTTCCGAAAGCCTCTTCGAATCCCTTCTCTGCAGCCTTATAAGCAGGCAGGGAGATAGGGCATACATAGCTCTCGCCTCCATGCAGGTAGTCCACCTTCACTTTCACACTCTTTGGCGCTATCTCTTGCAGGTAATCAGCCATAAGTTGTCCGATTTTCTCATTGTCCTGATGGGGCACCAAGCGTGTGGAGATCTTGGCGTATGCCTTGCTTGGTATCACAGTCTTGGCGCCTTCGCCTTGATATCCTCCCCAGATGCCACATACATCGAATGATGGGCGGCAGCTGTTGCGCTCCAGTGTGCTATAGCCTTTCTCTCCGCAGACCTCTGCCACATCGATGGCACGCTTATACTTCTCCAGATCGAATGGGATTTGTGCTATCATCTCACGTTCCTCTTGTGGCACCTCCTCCACATCATCATAGAAGTGTGGCACTGTGATGCGCCCATCCTCGTCTGTCATCTGTGCAATGAGTTTGCAGAGCACATTGATAGGATTGGCTACGGCCCCTCCGAAGTGACCACTGTGCAGGTCTCTGTTAGGGCCGGTCACTTCCACTTGCCAATAAGAGAGACCACGCAGTCCTGTGGTGAGCGAAGGCAAATCTGCGCTGAGCATGGAGGTATCAGAAACCAAGATAATATCTGCTTTCAACAGCTCCTTGTGCTTTTCGCAGAATGCCTCGAGGCTTGGAGAACCAATTTCTTCCTCACCTTCAAGGATGAATTTCACATTATGCTTCAGAAGATGATTCTTCACCAAGTATTCGAAAGCCTTGGCCTGAATGAAGCTCTGTCCTTTGTCATCATCGGCTCCGCGTGCCCAGATATGACCGTCCTTGATGACGGGCTCAAAAGGCTCAGTCTTCCAGAGCTCAAGTGGCTCCACGGGCATCACGTCGTAATGTCCGTAAATCAGCACCGTCTTAGCTTTCGGATCTATGCATTTCTCTGCAAATACCATCGGATTGCCCTCAGAAGGCATCACTTCTGCCTTGTCGGCTCCTGCAGCTATGAGCAGTTCTTTCCAGCGTTCGGCACACTTCACCATGTCGTCTTTATGCGCACTCTCAGAGCTGATGCTTGGAATGCGTATCAAACTGAACAACTCATCGAGCATGCGAGGCTCGTTTTCTTCGATGTATTTCTTTATCATAGTCGGGTAGTTTTAGAGAGTAAGTAATAGTCGAGTAGGGTGATGGCTGCCATGGCTTCCACAATGGGGACAGCACGTGGTAGCACGCAAGGGTCGTGGCGTCCTTTGGCAGCAAGCACGGTCTCTTCGCCGTTTATATCAACTGTTTGCTGCTCACGGAGTAGGGTGGCGATAGGCTTGAATGCCACACGGAAGTAGATGTCTTGTCCGTTGCTGATGCCGCCTTGTATGCCTCCAGAATGATTGGTGCGCGTGCTGATACGACCATTTTCTTGGCAGAAGATATCGTTCTGCTCACTGCCTTTCTGCGTCACTCCAGAGAATCCGCTGCCATATTCAAAGCCCTTAGCCGCATTGATGCTCAGCATGGCATTTCCTAAGGCTGCATGAAGCTTTCCGAAAACAGGTTCGCCCAGTCCGATGGGGCAATGCTTCACTACACATGTGATGACGCCTCCGATGGTATCTCCTTCTGCCTTTACTTTCAGAATCAGGTCTTCCATTTCCTTGGCCTTCTCTGCATCTGGACAACGCACGGCATTTTCTTCTGCCGTAGCTATATTATATAAGGTGTATTCATCCTCTAAACAGATGCCACCTACCTGTGATGTATAAGCCTGTATGTTAACGCCTAACTGATTTAAGGCGAGCTTAGCGAAAGCACCTGCCACTACGCGACTGATAGTCTCTCGTGCCGATGTGCGTCCACCTCCGCGGTAGTCTCTGATGCCATACTTCTCCCAATAGGTAAAGTCTGCATGTGAGGGACGGAAGACCTCCTTCAGATTGCTGTAGTCTTGGGAATGCTGGTTCTCATTCCACACGATGAAACCTATGGGAGTGCCTGTAGATTTTCCTTCAAAGATGCCCGATAAGATCTCTACCTTGTCTGATTCTTTTCTGGCAGTGGTGATGGACGACTGGCCAGGTTTGCGGCGGTCGAGCTCATGCTGGATGAAATCCATGTCGATATCTATTCCTGCAGGATAGCCATCTATCACGCCTCCTATGCCTTTTCCGTGACTTTCTCCGAAGCTGGTAAGGCGGAATATGTTGCCTATTGTATTTGACATAATGCTTTGCTATTTGGATAAGCAAATATAGAGCATATTTTCAATATGTCAAAGTGCTGTTATTTTTTTTCGCAGTTGTGAATATTTTTTTTCTTAGTTGTGGAGATTATTTTTCACAGTTAGTTCTTCGCATACATGGCATTAATGCCTTCAGTGTCTTTCATCATTGTTGCAACGCTGTGCTGGTTCACGTTTACCTTGCCACTGACAAACTCAGGGATGTTGTATGAGTAGAACAAGTCTTCGTAGTGATTCACAGGATCCTTCTGCGGAAGAACGAATGGCTTATGAGCATGACCGTCTTCATCTATGTAAGTGAAGAACGGACGTGTGTAGAGACCATCCATCCTACGACTACTGAATACCAGCCAGCGGCCATTGCTGCTCCAAGAGTGGTAGCTGTCTGTGGTGTCAGGACTGTTGGCTTCAGTGAGAGGTCGCATCTCACCGCTTTGAAGGTCAATGAGGTAGAGGTCTGCCTCTGGATGCCAGATGGAGAAATTGCCTGCTTCATGGAGTGTCACTGCCATGAAGCGACCATCTGGAGAGATGCGAGGGAAGGAAACGCTACGCCCGTCTTTCACGGCATTGTAAAGCGTGTCAACCTTAGTGCCGAATGTCCGATGCTCTACATCTACATCTATGCGACAAAGACTGTAGTGCACGTCCTTGTAGGTCAATGGGAGACTATCAACTTTCACTGCAGAGCAGAAATACAGGCTTTTGCCATCGGGTGAGAAAGTGGGGAAGGTCTCGAAGGCATCCTCACTTTTCAACAGCGGACTGCTGAACACTTCGTGTCGATTCACATCATAGATGACCACATCCGATGCATTGTCGAACACCTCCAGAATATTATCGCTATGAGCAAAGAAGGCTTGTTTCGTGTCATTCACAGAGAATGCCATGTAGTTTTCTGAAGGATGCCAGTATGGATAAACCAGTGCAGAGATCGTTTCATCTGTCTTCGTGTTCAGCTTTTCCAGCTTATTGCCTTGCAGCATCACCGTACCGGCACTCTTGGCACGCATGTGGAAAGTCATCTTCTCAGGATTGCGGGCAGGGAAACTATGACAGTTCACACAGTTGTAGTCGGTATATTGATTCTCATAGATGGGCATCTGCTCATAGGTTTCAAGATCTCGCTGGTAGAGGCCCATACGATTCCAGAACGTATATCCCGGCTGTACGAGGCGATAGGCGAGGTATGAATCTAAATCTTCTTGAGCCACATGCATGGCAAATGGGCGTAAAGCTACCCATTTCCCGTCTTCTTCCAGACATACCTGAAATGTAATATCGCTCCCTTTATTATGGCTGAGGAGTGATTTCCATTTCTTTTGCGGAATGGAAAATAAGCCCTCGTCATCCGACTTAACTTGAAAGCTTTCGCCTTGTGTATCATTTATAATCAGTACAGCAGGACTATCAGACTGCACTTGAAAATTTAGGGGCGCGATATTGGCAGGTATTGTCACATCTTTATAGTCGGGCGTGATAATGGCCTCTTGGTCTTTTTGGCTGGACACTTCAATGGCTGTGTTGCATGATATCAGTAGGAGCAACATTAAACACTGAAGAGTGATATGAAATCGCATAGTCATAAACGTGTGGTTTTACAATATACAACCGCAAAGATACAGATAATAAATGAATGAACAAGAAATGGAATAAAAAAAGGAAGGGGGTAAACCTTGCGGCTTACCCCCTTGTAAGATTTAGGTTGGAAATCTAAAACAGATTATATTCCGTATTGATTACTTCCAAGCAGCGTTCTGAACCAGCAGACCCTGCATAGTCACGATCTCATCGTTAGGAATTGGGAACATCACCCACTTAGGGTTGTAAGTCTTACCAGAATACTTCACCAGATAGTTAGACTCGTAGTTGATGAAGTCCTGAATGGTTGACTGAGCCATACCCCAGCGAGCAAGGTCGAACCAACGGTGGCCTTCCATTGCCAGCTCCATGTGACGCTCAGCGATCAGAGCCTTTCTTACGTCAGTACCCTCTGGCCACAGACCGATACGGTAGTTACCAGCAGCACCTGTCAGAGTCTTACCATTTACAAGGTCTTCCATTACATACTCACCATCGGTAGTAGCATCAGCCTTCACATAGCTGTTAGCAGCACGTGCGCGTACCTTGTTGATGTATTCCAGAGCAGTAGCGTTGTCACCAGTCTCGATGCAGCACTCAGCATACAGCAGGTAGATGTCTGCCAAGCGGATGAGGTGATGGTTCTTAACGGTAGAACCGGTAGAGTTGGTTGAACTCAGGCTACCCTTATCGGCCTTCTTAGGCATGTACTTCTTGTTCAGATAGTAACCACCGTTTGAAGTAGCACGTACCCAACCACCTACGGTCAGAGGAGTACCCCAGTCATAGTAAGGAACGCCGAAACGACCTACTGCATAATCCAAACGTGGATCAGTGAAGATATTGAGGTCAGTCTTGATGATTTCCTTCCAAAGGAGGTTGCCGTCCTCATCCTTCTTCTGCTGACCAGTCTTAGGATCAATATCAGGCATACCCTTTGGGTCTGGTACAGACATTGTCTCACCAAGATCAGTTACAGGCAGACCGTTAGCATCTACCTTCATTGAAGAAGTCAGATATACTGAAGGCTGGTAGAAACCCCAACCACCACCGAGGGCACCTGCCATAGCGATGTGAGAACCACCGAGCAGTGCAGAGGTGTTGTTGTTGGAGATGCCAATGTAGGTAGCCTGAATGTCGAATACAGACTCACCAGTCCAGTCGCTCTTGCCAGCGGTGAACAGATCCTCGTAAGTGTCAGCCAGTTTATACTTCTGACCCTTAGCATCTACACCATTATTGATGATGTTCTCCAACAGAGACTTAGCAGCACTCCAGTTAGCAGTCTTATTGGCACCATTCTCAACGCCAGTGTAAGGAGAAGCCTGATAGATCATCACCTTAGCCTTGTAAGCGGCAGCAGCCCACTTGTTGGCACGGCCTTGGTTACCTTTGGGCCAAGTCTCAGGCAGGTTGTTCATAGCATAGTCGAAATCGGCAATTACATTGTCCCAGATGTAGATGTAGTTACCATTCTCGTCCACGTTGCTCACCTTAGGGTCAGTGGCAGAGATAGAAGCCTCATAGCTGATGTAAGGTACAGCAGCACCGAACATCTTAATAGCCTCAAAGTGGAACAAACCGCGCAGGAAAGCAGTCTGAGCCAGTACCTGAGTCAGCTGGGCATCAGTGATACCACCCTTCTCAGCGGTCAAGCGTGCGATACGCTCTGCATCGTTGGCATACTTCACACCATCATAGATATAGCGGTACTTGCTGCGCAGGTAGCCGTTTGATGAGTTGAATGAGTAAGTCTCGATATCAGTAAAGTCCGACTGGTCTGCAAACTCAGAACCCTTGTTGGCATCACCACCGAATACGTCACCGTAGGCATAGTTTACCAATGGGCAAGAGAAATAGTCACGGCCAGGAGCGTACAGGTTGGCGTATGCCTTAGTCAACACATAGTCA
>CADALZ010000049.1 GCA_902788865.1 uncultured Bacteroidales bacterium
CATTTTCAAAAATACCACCCGTTTTCAGAAAATATTTTCATTTTCACAACTTAAGAAAACGTATGATAATTAGCGTATAAAATGTAAACAAACGTTAAAGTTCTTCAAGGGTCTTGACAAACGCAATTCCGATGTTGTAACTTAATAATATAGGCAGGGATATCTAAGGGCCCAAATAAAACTGCCTTACATCGAACTATGACAGATTGAAAACACTAACTACTCTGCGCTTCACAGCACAGAGGGGATTACTACTTGGAAAAACGTGAAACAATAGTGACCCGGGCGGGATTCAAACCCGCGACCTTCAGAACCGGAATCTGACGCTCTATTCAGCTAAGCTACCAGGCCATCGCTATAAGTTTTTCGGCGACAAAGATAAACAAAACCACGGAAACTCACAAATGTTGGTCTTCATTTATTACGCAGAGGCAAAATATATTATTTTGAACGCATAGTAACAAAAATACGGCGCAAAATGTCAAATATTTTTCATTTTTCATGTCAATATAAATAAAAAGACCTATCTTTGCATGAAATTTTGAAAAGTACTGAACTATGCATCTGATAAAACCAGAACACTACGAACCGCTGCTGGGCTTGAAGCAGACGGAGCAAGGCATCAAGCAAATCAAGGATTTCTTCCAAGTGAACCTCTCCACGGAGCTGAGACTGAGACGTGTCACAGCTCCCCTCTTCGTGCTGCAAGGCACAGGTCTGAACGACGACCTGAACGGCGTGGAGCGGGCGGTATCGTTCCCCATCAAGGACATGGGAGGTGCACGGGCAGAGGTGGTACACTCTCTGGCGAAGTGGAAGCGTGTGACTCTGGCCGAATATAAGATAGAGCCTGGCTATGGCATCTACACGGATATGAACGCCATACGTGCTGATGAGGAGCTGGACAACCTGCATTCGCTCTACGTGGATCAGTGGGACTGGGAGCGTGTGATCACGCCTGAGGATCGGAATGTGGACTTCCTGAAGCGCACGGTGTGCCGCATCTACGCTGCTATGCTACGCACTGAATATATGGTGTATGAGCTTTATCCGCAGATGAAACCTTGCCTGCCTCCTACCATACACTTCATACATGCCGAGGAGCTCAGACAGCTGTATCCGCATCTGGAGCCTAAAGAGCGTGAAGATGCTATCACGGAGAAATTCGGAGCGGTGTTTATCATCGGCATAGGCTGCCCTCTGGGCGATGGCAAGAAACACGACGGGCGCGCACCCGACTATGACGACTATACCTCGGAGGGGCTGAACGGACTGCCAGGACTGAACGGCGACTTGATGTTGTGGAATCCGGTACTGGGACATTCGATGGAACTTTCGAGCATGGGTATTCGTGTGAATCCAGAGGTGATGCTGAAGCAGCTGAAGGAGGCCGGACAGGAAGAACGACTGAAATACTACTTCCACAAACGACTGATGGAGGGATCGCTGCCTCTGACTATAGGTGGCGGTATAGGGCAGAGCCGCCTCTGCATGTACTACCTGCGCAAAGCACACATCGGTGAGATTCAGGCCAGCATCTGGCCAGAAGAGATGCGTGAAGAGTGCGAGAAGGTCAACATACACCTTATATAATTATGAATGTACAGATAGAAGAAAGCTGGAGGCAGCGCCTGCAAACGGAGTTTGACAAGCCTTACTTTGAGGCTCTGACGGACTTTGTGCGCATGGAGTATCAGCGTGGGCGATGCTATCCTCCTGGGAAACTGATATTCAATGCCTTCAACCTCTGTCCGTTCGACCAAGTGAAGGTGGTGCTCATAGGCCAAGACCCTTACCATGAGCCTGGGCAGGCCATGGGACTGTGCTTCTCGGTGAACGACGGCATCCCTTTCCCACCCTCATTGCAAAATATTTTCAAAGAAATCCATGATGACACTGGAGCGTCTGTGCCTGCCAGTGGCAACCTGACGCGTTGGGCACAGCAGGGTGTAATGTTGCTCAACGCCACCCTCACCGTGCGTGAGCATCAAGCAGGCTCGCACCAAGGACATGGATGGGAGACATTCACAGATGCTGTAATCAAGGTGTTGACAGAGCAGCGAGAACATCTGGTGTTTATTCTTTGGGGCAGCTATGCACAGCGCAAGGGAGCGTTTATAGATCGCAGCCGCCACTTGGTGCTGCAGTCGGCCCATCCGTCACCACTCTCAGCTTACAGAGGCTTCTTTGGCAACAAGCATTTTTCACAAGCTAATGAGTATCTGAAGGCTCACGGCGTAGAGCCGATTTGTTGGTAATGTTTATTATTCATTTCTTTCGTCCCGAAACGAAAGAAACGAATCAAAGAAAGGTTCGCCGACTGCATTTTTTCCGCTAAAACTTACTCACGTTTTTGTGAGGGCCGCAAGACGTGCGCTTCGCGCTCTTTGCGGTGCGGCGCTCTTTCCCAAAAACGCTCCTAAGTTTTTTTACGCTCCAAAAATGAGGTCGGAGATAAATAAACGAGCGAAGCGATGTTGGGTAGTAGATTCCGTCCTCACATCTGGAGCGTTAAGAAAATCGGGAGCGTTTTCCGTTAAAAAGCGCGGGCTGTTTGAGCAAGCGCAGCTTGCGAGTTTTCGCGCTTTAGGAAAACGTGAGTGATTTTTAGCGGAAGATGTGCAGACGGTGTGTTTTCTTTGATTCGTTTCTTTTGCACAAGCAAAAGAAATGAATAAAAAATCAATACCATTTAATGTTAGACTGTGTCTGACTCCTCTGATCCCACTTCAAGTCTTGCAGGATGTTGGCAGTGGCACGAATGGTGAAGTTGTAGTACTTATAGACACCAAACGGAGAGATGCTGGCGGTCATGGTAAAGCAGTGGAGATCGCGTGAGAGGTTGAATGCCGTCTGAATGACCTTCTTATTCTCGAAATCATATCCCGAATTGAACGTCATAGCCCACTTGTTGGAGAAGCGTACATTACCATTAATATTCAGCGAATTGAGCTTGAAGCTATACGGATAACGCATGGTATGCCTGTTGATAGGCTTAGAGCGGTCTTCAGAGATGTTGAAACCCGTACTGATATTGATGTTCCATGGAATAGTGTACTTCTGGTAGCCATCGGCACCAGCCTCTGCCTTCACTTTTTTCTTCTGAGGTGGATTGTTAGGATCGGCAGGCGGGTTTTCGCCTTCATTGCCTTGATTCTGATTCTGGTCGCCACCTTCTTCTTCTACCTTCTTACCAGTAAAGAAAGCCAGAATCTTCTTGATGGACTCGTTGTTCAGCGTATAGTTGAACGAGTTGCCATAGCCTTGGAAACGCCCGAAACGGCCATACGACCACTCCGTTCGATCGCCCACAATGACATTGCCATTCTTATCGAAATCGTAGGCATAAGTAGCGAATACTGCGTTCATGCTGAACGTATAGCTCTTAGTGAGCTTGAGGCGCAGGCTGAGGTTCATGTTACTCCACGGCTGCTTCTTCGCCGCTAAGTTGTAGGAGATAGAGGCTCCAAGTTCATCTATCAGGCTGACCTTATGGATGGAGTCGTTCTTATCGCGGTACTTCATTTCCAGGTTGTTGGACAACTGGAAGTTCACGTTGCCACTCTTTCCGCCAAAGGTAGGACTGAACAGCTGCCCCTCGTAGTAAGAGTAGCGCACAGTGTCCATCAATCCCGCCGAATTGGGCTTATAGTACGTGCCATAGTAGCCAAAGGTATCAGACGTAAAGTCGGGCGTGGCACTCATGCTCACAGAAGGTGTCATGATGTGCCTGATCTGTATATCCCGCTTCTTCATGATGATAGGCTTATACATGGCATAGATCTTGGTATTCACGCCCAGAGAGGCACTGAAATCATAGACACGGTTAAAGCCATAAATCGTATCATTCTTCACCGTATTATTCTCCCGATCCCAGTCTTTCTCTACCTTATGCGTGTACCAGCGTTCTGTATAGTTCACACTAGGGGTGACATTGAAATACTTGAAAAGTGTAAAGGTAGCACTCACAGGGATGACGTGCTGCATGCCATTCTGCCAGTCTTTCACCAGATTCTTCTTAAAGATCAGATTATCCTTGGTCTTAATGCTATTAGAGAAACGTCCTGTATAGCGCACCTGAATCTTTTCATACCAGCGCTCATTACCCACCGGATTCTTACGCTTGAAGGGGAAGATGGTGCTCAGTGTGATGTTAAGATCGGGCAAGGTCATGGAGATGGAAGAGTCGCGCATGGTCTGTGCGATGTTCATATTGGTGGAGACACTGAGCTTCAGGTCTGGGAAACTGCGTGAATAGCTCACACTTGATGTCTTGGTGTTCTGCGCCATGGCCTGAGCGTTATAGAGGTTGCCGATGTTGGTGCGCTCATAACTGCTGGTGGAGAAGTTCACACTGGCAGTGAACGTAGAGTTCGGGTTGGCCTTGGCATCCTGACGATGCGACCACACGATCTTGAAGTCCTTGGTTTCCTGATAGTCGGGCAGACCTTTGTCGCCTGTCTTCGTCACCTGGTAATCGGCCTGAATAGTGCCCGAATAGCGGTAGCGTTTCACGTAATTAGTCGCCGCCCTCAAAGCCCAAGACCCCTTCGTGAAGATGTCACCCGTGACACGCAAGTCCATCTTATCGCTGATGGCGAAGTAGTAACCACCATCCGTCAGACCAAAGCCGCGGTTGGAGTCATCCATATAGGTAGGCATGATAAAGCCAGAGGAATAGCTGCTATTAAACGGGAAGAAGAAGAACGGCACCGCCAAAGGCAACGGCACGTCCTCCACCACCAAATAGGCAGGACCTGTGACCACGCTCTTCTTAGGCTTCACCTTGGCATAGGTCAGCTGCAGGTAGAAGTGCGGATGCTCATGGTTGTCGCACGTGGTGTATCGACCGTCCTTCAGGTAGATCTCATCCCCGCTGCCCTTCTTGGCATTGTTGCCTATCACATAGCCCTCACCTTGCTGGCTCTCTATGTTGGCGATGATACCCTTACGGCTATTGAAATTGTAGCGGATGGTCTGCGTCTCATACGACGTGTCGCCTTCCTTGAAGATAGGGATGCCAGAAGACACACCCGTAGAGTCGGTCACGCCATGCGCAAAGACCGTGCTGCTATCCATGTTCATCGTGATAACGTCTGCCGAGAGTTCTATCTGCTGATAGTTGATCTTTCCGCTGCCATAGAGGTGTGCGAAGCCCCCTTGCGTGAAAGACACAGAGTCGTTGGCCTCATAGGTCACAGGGGCCTCCAAGAAGTCTTTCTTCGTGACCACCGTATCGGTACGGACCACCGTCGTATCTGCCTGAAGCACATTCAAGGTATCGCCTGCTGCCCTTGCCAAAGAATCAGGGGTGGCCACAGGGGTGACATTACGCCCTCTGCGTCGCTGCGCCATGGCTTCACTGCTGATCATCGAGAGCAGCAGCAAGAGCAGAAACGATATGAATATCTTCGACTTCAACTGATTTTACACAACAATATTGTCTTTAAGCAGACAAAAATACGGATTTTTGCTGTATTATCACCTTTTTTAAACCAAATTTAGCACTCTAAAGGAAGTCTTTGCACCATTTATCAAATCGGAGCAGTCCGTCGTCACTAAATTTCAGAAGGCTGCGACGGGCTTCCTCTACCGTTTTTTCATGCTCTAAGCGCGTCTTAGAGAAGAACTTATCGGCAAAACAGACAACCTGCTCCTCCAGACTTACTGGCAAGAGGTCACGATGCGGCACGGGCAACTGCTGTCGTTCTATCTCGGCCAAGGAAAGACCTGCTCCTGTGTGACGCTCACACACCAACGCATGACGTGGATAGCCAGCCTCACGCACCAAAGCAGCCCCTAATGTGCCATGGCAGATATAGGGTTCGGTGCCAAAGCAATGGATACCTGGCGCATTGGTGAGAAAGATGCCTATGTCATGCAGCATGGAGGCTTCGTAGAGGAAGTCCAAGTCAAGGCCAAGCTCTGGATGTTTTTTACCGATGGAAACGGCCTTTTCGGCCACTTTGGTACTATGCGTCAGCAGGATGTGCCTGAGCGCATTCTCCTCGGGGTAATACTTATTAATAAGGTCTAATGGATTCATTATTCTCACAATTTTAGTGCGAAGATACGAAGTTTTCACGAATTTGCACTATCTTTGCTGTGCCTAATCGCAAGAAAGATAATGATAGCAGGCAGAAAAAGCATTCTCTGCATCGCACTGCTTATGGCGACGATGCTCTTTGGTATCAGTTATGCAACTGATGCACAGGACTTTGTGCTGGTTATCGATGCGGGGCATGGCGGACATGATCCTGGGGCCATAGGCAAGAGGGCCAAGGAGAAGGATATCAACCTGAACGTGGCATTGAAACTGGGAAAGCTGGTGCAGCAGAACTGCAAGGACGTGAAGGTGGTCTATACACGCCAGAAAGATGTATTCGTAACACTGAACAGAAGGGCAGAGATAGCCAACAATGCCAAGGCGGACCTCTTCATCTCTGTTCACACCAACTCGGTGGCAGGCAACAGCACGGCAATGGGGGCTTCCACATGGACGCTGGGTTTGGCAAAGAGCGATGCCAATCTGGATGTGGCTAAGCGTGAGAACTCCGTGATACTCTATGAAGACGACTACAAGACCAGCTATGCGGGGTTCGACCCCAACAGCGCAGAGTCGTATATCATCTTTGAGTTCATGCAAGACAACTATATGTCGCAGAGTGTACATCTGGCATCGCTGGTGCAGGATGAATTCAAGACTACGGCCAAACGTAGGGATCACGGTGTGCATCAAGCAGGTTTCTTGGTGCTGAAAGCCAGTGCCATGCCCAGCATACTGGTAGAACTGGGATTCATCTCCACCCCTGCAGAGGAGCAGTTCCTGGCCTCGGAGGCTGGAGCCAATACCATGGCAAACGCCATCTTCCGCGCCTTCCAGACCTACAAAAAAGAGCATGAGGCCAAACAGGGAGGAGCGACGGCGCAGTTGCCAAATAATATTTCCGCAACTGCGGAAAAAAAATCGGCCCCTGAGAGCGTGAAAAAAGAGCAGGCGCCTGCGCAAGAAACAGCCAGCGCAGCCACAGGAACGGAGAAGCCCGTCTTCAAGATTCAGTTCCTCACCTCGTCAAGGAAGTTGGCCAGCAACGACCGCAGGCTCTCAGGCTTGAAGTCGGTGGACTACTATGTAGAAAAAGGTACCTATAAATATACGTGTGGGGCATCGACCGACTACAATCAGGTGCGCAGCACGCTTAGGCAAGTGACGAAGACCTACAAAGACGCCTTCATCATCGCCTTTAGGGGCAGTGAGAAGATGAACGTCAATGAGGCCATCAATGAATTTAAGGCAAATAAATAAAAAACAGATATGAAAATTTCAAAAGAAGTCAAGATAGGCCTGACGGGTGTATTGGCACTGGCCTTGCTCGTCGTTGGAATCAACTATTTCAAAGGTATCAACCTCTTCAGTTCAAGTACGAAGTATTACATCAAGTTTAATGACATCAATGGGCTCACCAAATCGAGCCCTATCTATGCCGACGGCTTCAAGGTGGGTGTGGTGAGCGACATCTCCTACGACTACACCAACAACGCCAACGTGGTGGCATGCATCGAGGTAGATCCGAGTCTCCGCATCCCTAAAGGGAGTACGGCGGAGCTGACCTCCGACTTGCTGGGCGCTGTACGCATGAGCTTGCTGCTGGCCAACAATCCACGTGAGAAGGCCATGCCTGGCGACACCCTGGTGGGTGGTGTGAATGCAGGTCTGATGGGCAAGGCTGCCGAAATGGTGCCACAATTGGAGAAGATGATGCCTAAGCTGGACTCCATCCTCATAGCCCTGAACACTCTGCTGAACGACCCTGCCATCCCTTCGACACTGAAGAACGTGGAGAGCCTCACTGCCAGCCTCAATACCAACAGCCGCCAACTGGAATCGCTCATGAAGAACGAGGTGCCACAGCTGACGAGCAAGCTCAACGAGATAGGCGACAATTTTGCCACTATCAGCTCCAACCTCAAGGAGATAGATTATGCTGCAGCGATGCAGAAGGTGGACCATACACTGGCCAACGTGAAGAGCATTACCGACAAGCTGGAACAGAAAAACAACACCGTAGGACTGCTTCTGAATGATCCCACCTTATATAATAATCTGACAGAAACCACTGCCAACGCGGCTTCACTTCTGGAAGACCTGAAGCAACACCCGAAGCGCTACGTGCACTTCTCTATCTTCGGAAAGAAAGACAAGCCAGCAGACGCTAATTAGAATTATTCTAAAATACGAAGAAAAGGAAAACGGGGCGCTACTCCACCCATGAATCGGGCGTTTAAATGCCTCCTTGAAACGGAGAGGAGGGAAAAAGTTTTGCAAGGCGAAGTGAATGGAAACACCTATCAAATAAGCATTTCAAAACCAAGCTAAACACCTAAAAAGACATGCACAACACGGATTTCCGTAAGTGCTTGAAAACAAGCGCCTTTGTATTTTGATGAAAAAACCAAAAAAAAATTGCTCTTGTTTTTTTCAATTAAGATTCCCAACTTTGCAGAAGTAGAAGAAAGCAAATAAGTAACAAATTTGATGAAAACGAATAAAGCTGATTATATCGGCCTGTGGGATTATTGCCTCGAAATCATCCGAGACAATATCACGAAGGAAGCCTACAATACGTGGTTTGCTCCCATTGTACCGCTGTCCTATCAGGAAGGGAAACTCACCGTGCAGGTTCCTTCCCGTTTTTACATTGAATTCCTTGAAGACAAATACCTGGACATCATCAAAAGCACCATATATAAAGTCTTCGGAGAAGGCACCACACTGAGCTATACCATTCAGGTGGCTGGCACTCCGATAGAGTACCCAGTGTCTGAAGGGAAGCAACCTCGGAAACTGGTGGAGGAGAAAGATGTGCCTAATGCCCCTGTAGCAGAACTGGATGCACATCTGAATCCTTCTTACATCTTTGAGACTTTCATCGAAGGCAGCAGCAACAAGCTGTCACGCAGCGTGGGCGAGGCTGTGGCACAGAACCCTGGGAAGACCATCTTCAACCCGTTGTTCATCTTCGGTCCTTCGGGCGTGGGAAAGACGCATCTGGCCAATGCCATTGGCGCCAAGATCAAGGAACTGTATCCCGAGAAGCGCGTGCTCTACGTTTCGGCACACCTCTTCCAGGTACAGTACACTGATTCTGTGAGAAATAATACGACCAATGATTTCGTGAACTTCTATCAGACAATAGACACGCTGATCATTGATGACATCCAGGAGTTCGCTGGTGCTACAAGAACACAGAACACATTCTTCTATATATTCAACCAGCTGCACCTCAACGGCAAGCAGCTGATAATGACCTCCGACCGCTCTCCTGTGTTGCTGCAGGGCATGGAGGAACGTCTGATCACACGCTTCAAGTGGGGCATGGTGGCAGAGTTGGAGAAGCCTTCGCTGGATCTGCGTAAGGACATCCTGCGCTATAAGACCAAGCGCGACGGCGTGAAGTTCTCCGATGAAATCATCGACTACATTGCCGAGAACGTGAGTGACAGCGTCAGAGACTTGGAGGGCATCGTGGCTTCCCTGTTGGCCTATTCTACCATTTATAATAAAGAGGTGGACATGGATCTCACGGAGAAGACCATCCGAAAGTTCATCAACTTTGAGGCCAAGCCTATCACGGTGGAGCACATTGTCCAGACGGTATGCGAGCATCTCGACATCGATGCATCTGTGGTACAGTCAAAGTCGCGTAAGCGTGACGCCGTACTTGCCCGACAGATTTCGATGTTCTTCGCCAAGAAGTTCACCGACCTCTCTAACGCTAAGATTGGTGCCCAGATAGGCAATAAAGACCATGCCACAGTGATTCATGCCTGCAAGCTTGTGCAAGATATGCAAGAGATCGACAAGAAGTTTAAGGATTCTCTCAGTGCCATTCAGGCCGACCTGAGAAAAAGATAAAGCAAAAGCAAAAAGATAAGAAGCTGTCTCACATCGAGGCGGCTTTTTTTATGCTCTCTCCTCAGGGCCACATTTTCGTCAAAAAACAAGAATCGATACACAGTGAATTTCTTTTTGGAAAACTTCACACATAGGGCCATTTTGATAACGCTTTAAAAATAAGCACTTTAAAAAATCGAAATGGAAAACTTCATTTTTATTTCAAAAAAGATTGTGATTTATTTTGATATATCAGTAAACATCCGTAGCTTTGTAGAGTATTTGTTACATCCAACTTTCTTCTACTACTTAATTTTAGATTTTAACAAATGCTATAAACTAATAATGGAAAACAAAAAGACCTACAGTTATGACGAAGCATTTGCAGCATCGCTCAAATACTTCGAAGGTGATGAATTGGCCGCCCGCGTATGGGTGAACAAGTATGCCGTGAAAGACTCATTCGGAAACATCTACGAGAAGTCGCCCGAAGACATGCATTGGCGCATTGCCAATGAGGTGGCTCGCGTAGAGAAGAAGTACCCCAATGCCCTGAGTGCTCAGGAGCTTTTCGACCTTCTGGATCATTTCCGCTACATCGTGCCACAAGGCAGTCCGATGACGGGTATCGGCAACAACTACCAGATTGCCTCCCTGTCCAACTGCTTCGTAATCGGCGTAAATGGTGAGGCCGACTCCTATGGTGCTATCTTCAAGATAGATGAGGAGCAGGTGCAGCTGATGAAACGCCGTGGTGGCGTGGGGCACGACCTCTCTCACATTCGTCCGAAGGGCTCTCCTGTGAAGAACTCCGCACTGACCTCTACAGGATTGGTACCTTTCATGGAGCGCTACTCCAACTCTACCCGTGAGGTGGCACAAGACGGTCGTCGTGGCGCACTGATACTGACCGTTTCCATCAAACATCCAGACTCAGAGGCATTCATCGATGCCAAGATGGAAGAAGGTAAGGTGACGGGGGCCAATGTGTCTGTGAAGATTGATGATGAATTCATGCAGGCTGCCACAGAGGGCAGAAAGTACGTTCAGCAATACCCCATCCTCAGCAAGGAGCCTGTCTTCCGCAAGGAAATCGAGGCTTCACAGCTCTGGAAGAAAATCGTACACAACGCCTGGAAATCGGCAGAACCTGGTGTGCTGTTCTGGGACACCATACTGAGAGAATCGGTGCCCGACTGCTATGCCGACTTAGGTTTCCGCACGGTAGCCACCAACCCTTGTGGTGAAATTCCTCTCTGTCCGTACGACTCCTGCCGCCTGCTGGCCATCAACCTCTACTCTTATGTGGTGAATCCTTTCACCCCTGAGGCTTATTTCGACTTCGACCTCTTCAAGAAGCATGTGGCTCTGGCGCAGCGCATTATGGATGACATCATCGACCTGGAGCAGGAGAAGATAGAGCAGATCCTCAAGAAGGTGGATGCCGACCCTGAAGACGAGGAAGTGAAGCATACCGAGCGTGAACTCTGGCACAAGATTAGCCGAAAGACAGGCATGGGCCGACGCACAGGCGTGGGAATCACAGCAGAAGGCGACATGATTGCTGCTTTAGGTCTGAGATATGGCACCGAGGAGGCTACGACCTTCTCTGAGCAGGTACATAAGACCATTGCTCTGGCTGCCTACCGTGCTTCTGTAGAGATGGCCAAGGAGCGTGGTGCTTTCGAAGTCTATGATGCGGAGCGTGAAAAGAATAACCCATTCATCCAGCGACTGAAGGAAGCAGATGCCGACCTCTATGAGAATATGGTGAAGTATGGCCGCAGAAACATTGCCTGCCTGACCATCGCGCCAACGGGCACCACCAGCCTCATGACGCAGACTACCTCTGGCATTGAGCCAGTGTTCTTGCCTGTCTATAAGCGCAGACGTAAGGTGAATCCTAACGATACGAATGTGCACATCGACTTCGTGGACAATACGGGCGATGCTTTCGAGGAGTACATCGTGTTCCATCCTAAGTTCAAAATCTGGATGCAGAAGAATGGCTACGACCTCGACAAGAAATATACCCAGGAAGAGCTGGATGCCCTGGTGGCTAAGTCACCTTATTATAAAGCCACCTCCAACGATGTGGATTGGCTGATGAAGGTGAAGATGCAGGGCCGCATCCAGAAGTGGGTGGACCACTCCATCAGTGTGACCATCAACCTGCCAAACAATGTGGACGAGGAGTTGGTCAACCGTCTCTACGTAGAGGCTTGGCGCTCAGGATGCAAGGGCTGCACCGTCTATCGTGATGGTTCTCGTGCTGGTGTCTTGGTGGCTGCCACGATCTGCCAGCCACCTGCAGTGGTGGAAGTGCGTCCTAAAGTCTTGGAGGCCGATGTGGTGCGCTTCCAGAACAACAAGGAGAAGTGGGTGGCCTTCGTGGGTCTGCTGGATGGCTATCCTTACGAGATCTTCACGGGTGTGCTCGACGATGACGAGGGCATCATTCTGCCAAAGAATATCTCACACGGACACATCATCAAGAATACCGATGAGAATGGCAACAAGCGTTACGACTTCCAGTTTGAGAACAAGCGTGGCTACAAAGTGACCATCGAAGGTCTGTCTGAGAAGTTCAACAAAGAGTACTGGAACTATGCGAAGCTCATCTCCAGCGTGCTGCGCTACCGCATGCCTATCGATCGCGTTATTCGCTTGGTGGGCCAGTTGGAGCTCGACAGTGAGAGCATCAACACCTGGAAGAACGGTGTGGAGCGCGCACTGAAGAAATATGTGGTAGATGGCACTGCTGCCCGCGGACAGAAGTGTCCTAACTGCGGCAATGAGACGCTGGTATATCAGGAGGGTTGCCTCATCTGCACCACTTGTGGCACTTCTCGCTGTGGATAAATAGTGTATCTAAAACTGTTTGGAATGAAACTGATTTTCAATATTGAATACCGCACCCATTGGGGTGAAGACGTCAGAGTGATGGGCAATGTGCCTGAATTTGGAAACCTTCAGGCACCTGCTGCCCTGCCTCTGCACACGGTGGATGGCATTCATTGGACTGCCGAGGCCGACCTTAAAGTGCCTGCCAACAAGACGGTACAATATAGCTATCATATCTTCCAAGGAGAGGCTGTGACACGCTCTGAGTGGAACAGCATCCCTCGCACGCTGCATGTGCCCAATAGCAAGAAGAAGGTTTTCCGACTGAACGATTACTGGAAAGACCTGCCACAGAACTTGGCGCTATATACTTCAGCTTTCACAGAGTCGCTCATGGCTCATAGCAAGCGGGCTGCCCTGCCTGCCAACCATGCACAAGGTCTACTCATCAAGGCTTATGCGCCCTGTGATGCCGACCATGTGCTGGGTATCTGCGGAAATCAGGAGGCACTGGGAAACTGGGATCCCGACAAGGCCGTGCTGATGACGGATGCGTTCTATCCAGAATGGCAGATTCATCTGGATGCCCAGAAGTTGTCTTTCCCTCTGGAGTACAAGTTCGTATTATATAATAAGGTGAAGCATGAGGTGGTGGCGTGGGAGGATAATCCCAACCGCTACCTGCCTAATCCACAACTTGCAGAGAACGAGACGCTGGTGATAGGCGACCGCTTCGTGCACTTCTGCCTGCCACAATGGAAGGGGGCTGGCGTGGCTGTGCCTGTCTTCTCTCTACGCAGTGAGGAGAGCTTCGGCGTGGGCGACTTCGGTGATCTGAAGAAGTTCATTGGCTGGGCGGCTTCTACGGGGCAGAAGGTGGTGCAGATTCTACCTATCAATGATACCAATATCACCCATACCTGGGTGGACTCCTACCCTTACAGCAGCATCTCCATCTATGCTTTCCACCCCATGTATCTGGATTTGAAGCAGCTGGGCGCACTGAAGGATAAGAAGAAGACCGACCGCTTCAAACGCCTGCAGCAGAAGCTCAACGCCCTGCCACAGGTAGATTATGAACAGGTGAATAAGGGGAAGTGGGAGTATATCCGTCTCATCTTCCAGCAAGATGGAGAGGCGACTCTGGCCTCTGAGGATTTCAAGCGTTTCTTTGAGGAGAATAAGGAGTGGCTGCAGCCATACGCGGCCTTCAGCTACCTGCGCGATCTGAACGGCACACCCGATTTCCGCCAGTGGAAGCAATACGCTATTTACAACGAGAAGGAGATCGAGGCGCTGTGTGCAGAAGGCACAGCCATCTATCCAGAGATAGCGCTCTACTACTATATACAATATCACCTGCACCTGCAGCTCTCTGCCGTGACCGACTATGCCCGTCCGCTGGGCGTGGTGCTGAAGGGCGACATCCCTATCGGCATCAATCGTGGCAGCGTGGAGGCTTGGAAAGAGCCATACTACTTCAACATGAACGGTCAGGCAGGTGCCCCACCCGATGACTTCTCCGTCAACGGGCAGAACTGGGGCTTCCCTACCTACAACTGGGATGTGATGGAGCAGGATGGCTATGCGTGGTGGATGCGCCGCTTCGGCAAGATGGCAGAGCACTTCGACGCCTATCGTATAGACCACATTCTGGGCTTCTTCCGCATCTGGGAGATACCTATGCATGCCGTGCATGGCTTGCTGGGACAGTTTGTGCCCTCATTGCCAATGAGCCGTGAGGAGATAGAGCGTTTCGGACTGCCTTTCCGTGAGGAGTTCTTCACCACACCGTTCATCCACGAGTATTTCCTGCCAGAGCTCTTTGGCAAGAAAGCTGACTATGTGAAGCAGCACTTCCTGCAGCCTGCAGAGGGTTACGACCTTTACCAGCTGCGTCCTGAGTTTGACACCCAGCGCAAGGTGGAGGCCTACTTCGCTGGCAAGACGGATGCTGAGAGCGTCAAGATGCGTGAGGGGCTCTACAGCCTCATCAGTGATGTGCTCTTCATACGTGATCGTGAGCATAAGGACTTGTTCCATCCGCGCATCACCGTGCAGAACGACTATGTGTATCAGGCACTTACCGATGGTGAGAAGCAAGCGTTCGATCGACTGTACAATCACTACTACTACGAGCGTCACAACGACTTCTGGCGTGAGCAAGCCATGAAGAAGTTGCCTCGCCTCACGGGTGCTACCCGCATGCTGGTGTGTGGCGAAGACCTGGGCATGATACCAAGTTGTGTGCCACAGGTGATGAACGATCTGCGCATCCTCTCGCTGGAGATTCAGCGCATGCCGAAGGATTTGGGCGTAGAGTTTGCCGACCCTGCACGCTATCCATACCGCTCTGTATCCACCATCTCCACGCACGACATGAGTACGCTGCGTGGCTGGTGGGAAGAAGACATCGAGGCTACGCAGCGTTTCTACAACGAGGTGCTGCACCATGAGGGCGATGCCCCTGCCACGGCTACGCCAGAAATTTGCGAAGAGATTCTCCGTCAGCACTTGGAAGGCAAGTCTATGCTCTGCATCCCATCGCTGCAAGATTGGCTCTCTATCGATGGCAAGGTTCGCAACCCGAATGCCGACGAGCGCATCAACATCCCTGCCATTCCTAAGCACTACTGGCGTTGGCGCATGCACCTCACCATAGAGCAGCTGATGCAGCAGGAGAAGCTGAACGATAAGATTCGCAGTCTGATAAAGGAAAGCGGTAGATAAAATAATTCATAATTCATAATTCATAATTTATAATTAAAGCATGAACAGCTGGATCACTCTGAAAGACTTGCGCTTCCACGCCCATCACGGCGTGTTGGAGCATGAGCGCCTGTGTGGCAACACCTTCGTGGTGCAGCTACGCATGGCTGTAGATATCACCTGTGCAGCCCAAACAGACGATATCAATGAGGCCCTGAACTATTCCGAGGTCTTTGAGGCAGTCAAGGCAGAGATGGCCATCCCGTCTCGCTTGCTGGAGCATGCAGCTATGCGCATCGTGCGCCGACTTTTCAAGGAGTTTCCCCAAATCAGGACCATACAACTGAAGTTGGAGAAGCTCAATCCACCCATGAATGCCGACATCCGTTCGGCAGCCATAGAAGTGGAGGTCGATGCTGAAGATGTGATGCCCTGATCCTTGAAAGCATTTAGGACTCTATAAGCAAAGCCCCTACTGCTGGCCATTCCAGCATGTAGGGGCTTTCTGTTTGGTGCCTAGCGGGCGTTCATGTTCCTGCGCTGTTAGTCACCTTCAGGATACTGCCCTGATAGTCACGAAGGATGTTTAGTAAGGTCCATGAGCCTGTACCAGTCTTGGTCAATACCATCGGTGCACTGTAGTAGTCGCCTTCCAAGTAGAGCCGCTCGATGGTGTTCGTGGTGTTGGTCTCCTTCTCGTAGATGCCGCCGATGTAGTACTTCGTCAGGTACGCCGCACTATTGTGGATGATTACCTCCTTCATGCGGTTTCCCTCATCATCGTAGGTAAAGGTGGCCGTGTAGCCATTCTCAGTGATGGTGGCTGGACGCTGCAGCGAGGTGTAGGTCACCGTCTGTGCCCTCAAAGGCACTGAGTTGCTGGCAGGAGCCAGTGCCGTCACGGCGTAAGGC
>CADALZ010000050.1 GCA_902788865.1 uncultured Bacteroidales bacterium
TTCAATCAAGCGAAGACTCGTGCCGAGTTCATGGATCTGATACGCAACAAGTCATAAGCTCAGCACTACTCTCTCACCTAAGTTCTTGGCCATTATATTCTTCACTTCCATCAGTGAGGAGTATTCTGTCATGATGGCATTGCACTGCTGATCGTCTTTGGCGATTTCAGGATCTTGCAGTTGTCTGCTCAGGTATTTCAGTCGGGCAGTGACCTCTGCATACTTGAAGTTTGTCACCAATATTGGAACCAGTTCCAACAAGCGGTCCTCATCATTTACCACCGTCTGGTTCTTATAATGGTATTTACTTAGTTGGTATCTATTAGACACTAAGTTCACAGACATCCTACTGATGTCAGGATTGCTATGATTGATAAAGAAATGCTCAGAGTTGAACCCTGCTTCATCCTTATGCAGCTCTGCTTCCTCCAAAATAAGTTGATAGACAGGACTATGGAACTTAAGGTCATCCTTCCTCAGTTCGTGTGAGATATATGCAATCACACTGACAGCTTCACCCTCATCCACCTTATCTTTATCTTTCTCACACATCACGCGTCCACCATAGCGCACTATAATCTCAGCCAGCATTCGCTCATAAGACTCAAACTCCTGTGCAGCCTTGTCTGAAACAGTCGGCTGTGGCTTGGATGACCCTGACGCATCCCAATCTTCTGGAGGAGGTGGAGGAACAGTTTCCTCATTTTGGACTTGAGGCGTTTCTGCTGGAGGGGTGTTCTGCGTCCTATTGCGCTCCCTTTCCTTACGCTTAGCCTCATCACCGGCATGCTTTTCCCTACGCTTTGCCACCTCACTAACCAATATCTTGTCGTCCATCTGCAACATCTGCGCACACTCCTTGATGTAGATGTCGCGCACGATAGCTTCTGGAATGACAGATATACTCTCCATCAAACTGCCGATAAGCTCAGCCCGCTTGATAGGGTCTCTTTCTGCATCACGCATCAGCAGCTTGGTCTTAAAGCGAATGAAGTCCGTCTCATTTTGCTCGATAAACTCCTGATATTCTGTGGCGTTATGTTTGCGTGCAAAAGAATCAGGGTCATCTCCGTCAGGCAGCAGACAGACTTTCACATTCATTCCTTCTGCCAATAGCAGGTCTGTGCCACGAAGGGCGGCATGAATACCAGCCTCATCGCCATCATACAGCACAGTGATATTACTGGTGAAGCGATGAATCAGCCTGATTTGAGCCTCTGTGAGAGCCGTTCCACTGGAAGCGACCACATTCTCTATGCCACTCTGGTGCATCGATATGACGTCAGTATAGCCTTCCACCAAGAAGCAACGGTCTTTCTTCATGATGGCCTGCTTGGCAAAGTAGAGTCCATAGAGGTTGTTTCCCTTAGTAAAGATTTCGCTCTCAGGCGAGTTCACATATTTCTGAGCCACCCCTTTGGTTTCACGTGAAAGTACACGCCCACCAAAGGCCACCACCTTGCCACTCAACGTATGGAATGGAAATATGACACGCCCCCAGAAACGGTCACGCAGGCGATGGTCGTCTGTTTCAAAGCAAAGTCCTGTCTTCACAAGGCCTTCTTTCTTGTAGCCATTCTTCAAGGCTTCTGAAGCCAAGGCATCACGACGTTCCAGCGCATAGCCCAACTGGAACTTCTCGATAATGTCATCCCTGAAGCCACGTCCTCGGAAATAGGTCAGTCCTATACTGCGCCCCTCCTCACTCTCATGGAGTTGACGCTTGAAATAGTCACACGCAAACTGATTGATCGCAAATAAGCCTTCTCGCTCGGATTGTGACTGACGTTCCTCATCAGAGAGCTCACGCTCCTGAATCTGGATGTTATACTTATTGGCTAAGTAGCGTAAGGCATCCGGCCATGACATCTGTTCATGCTCCATCACGAAGCCAGCCGCATTACCAGCCTTTCCGCAGGCAAAGCACTTGAAGATGCCCTTGGCTGGCGATACATACATGGAAGGCGTCTTGTCATCATGAAACGGACAAAGACCCACGTAGTTTACGCCCCGCTTCTTCAGCGTGACAAAGTCGGACACTACATCCACGATCTGTGCAGTATCCAAAATGCGTTCTACTGTGGGTTGATCTATCATAACTGAAAGCAAAGATACTAAAAATCACTTTCACTACAAGACATTCTTCCGAATCTTTTCCAAGTATTGCTTCATACCTACCTCATCTTTGTGCTCAATGATTTCGAGTAGTTCCTTGAGCTCCTTGCGGATATTCTCCACCTGATGCTGTGTGCGAGGGTTGAAAAGAATCTCTCGTAGCAGGTAGTCATCTTCATTCAGCACGCCATGAGCTATGGCCAGATGCTTTTTGAAGGTGGTACCTGGCGCATCTTGGTGCTTCATCACGGCAGAAAAGACAAACGTAGAGACAAAGGGGATAGACAGCGAGTAGGCCACCGTCTCATCATGTTCCTCGAAAGAGTACTCAAAGAGGCGTAAGTTCAGTTGCTGATACAGATCTTTGAAGAAGATACGCCCTAAGTGATCTCCCTCCTTGATAACGATGGCATTCTCATTGCTCAGATTGCTCAGATTGGCAAAGGTTGGGCCGAACATAGGGTGGCTGCTCACATAGCGGAAGCCACTCTGCTCATAGAACTCCTTCATGCCAGTCTTCACACTGGTGATATCACTCAGAATGCAATCCTTCGGCAGGACAGGCATTACCAAGCGGAAAGCATCCAGTGTGTGGTTTAAGGTCACAGCATTGATGACCAACTCTGGAGCGAACTGCTGAATCTCCTCTACCGTCGTATAGCGATAGGTGTGATAGACGAAACGCAGACTCTGAGGATTGGTGTCAAACACAGCTACTTCATGCTGAAAGCTCAGCACATCTGCAAAGAAGGTGCCCATTTTTCCAGCACCAAGTATCAAGATTTTCATAGTTTCTAGTTATTTTTCAATATTTCAAGTTGCTGACGAACACTCTCGCTATGGATGGCTTCAAAGACGATGCGTACAAACTCCGTCCCTAATCCACAGAGGGCACCCTGTGAACCACGCTTCTCCAAGATCTCATTATAACGACCTGTCTGCACGATGGCCATGTTGTGCTCTTTCTTATAGGTGCCTATCTCACGAGCCACACGCATACGCTTGGCCAACTCTTGGATGAGACTCTCATCACACTCATCTATCTGCTTTCGGAGTTCGGCCAGACTCTCAGTAGTATAGGTCACATCACGCACCACAAGCAGATTCAGGATGTAATCCAAGATGTCTGGAGTCACTTGCTGGGAAGCATCACTCCATGCTGCATCTGGTGTGCAATGACTCTCTATGATAAGCCCGTCGAAACCCATATCCATAGCCTGCTGGCACAGAGGAGCTATCAGCTCTCGCTTACCTCCTATATGGCTGGGATCGCAGATGATAGGCAATGCAGGAATACGACGACGTAATTCAATAGGAATATGCCAAAGCGGCATGTTACGATAGATTTTCCTCTCGCTGGAGGTGAAGCCACGATGTATGGCAGCCAAACGCTTGATGCCAGCATTGTTAAGTCGTTCCATGGATCCAATCCACAGTTCCAAGTCTGGGTTTACAGGATTCTTCACCAGCACAGGAATATCCACACCCTTCAAGGCATCAGCTATCTCCTGCATGGCAAAAGGATTGGCAGAGGTGCGGGCACCTATCCAGAGGAGGTCTATTCCTGCTTTCAGGGCAGCTTCCACATGCTTGGAATTGGCCACTTCGGTAGTGACATACATACCAGTTTCAGCCTTTACGCGCTTCATCCATTCCAGGCCAGGCTCTCCTACTCCCTCAAAGCCTCCTGGCTTAGTGCGAGGTTTCCATATACCAGCTCTGAATATCTTTATGCCATTCTTAGCCAATGCGGTAGCGGTGGTCATCACTTGTTCTTCTGTCTCTGCACTGCAGGGGCCGGCTATCACCAGCGGGCGTTCTTCACTCACGCCTTGCAGCTTAATGGGTTGTAAATCTAACTCCATAATTCATTATTTTAATGTTTTTATTCTTTCTAATGCTTCTTTCAGGCGCTCATCCTTACAGCAAAGTGAGATGCGGATAAAGCGTTTTCCGTTACTTCCGAAAATGAAACCTGGGGTGATGAACACTTTGGCTTCATGCAGCACACGCTCAGTCAGTTCTTCCACATCAGCGTAGCTATCGGGGATTCTGCCCCATAGGAACATGCCCACTTGCTTCTCATCATAGGTACAGCCCAATGCCTGCATGATTTCTCCTGCCAATGCACGGCGACGACGGTAGTTAGCATTGTTGCCTTCATACCAGTCGGACTCTGCTTCCAGGGCTGTAGCAGCAGCCAACTGCATGGCTCTGAACATTCCGCTGTCGATGTTGCTCTTTACTTTCAGCACCCAACTGATAAAGTCGGCATTGGAAGCCAGCATGCCTATACGCCAACCTGGCATGTTGTGGGCCTTGCTCATACTGTTGAACTCTATGCAGCAATCTTTAGCTCCTGGCACACTGAGGATGCTCAGTGGATGATCGTTCAGGATAAAGCTGTAAGGATTGTCGTTCACTATCACGATGTCTTTCTCCTTGGCCAGCCTTACCAGTCGTTCATACAGTTCTGGCGTAGCATTCGTACCAGTTGGCATGTGAGGATAGTTGGTCCACATCAGTTTCACACGGCTCATATCCATCTGCTCCAACTGCTCAAAATCGGGCATCCAGCCATTCTCTTCTTTCAGATCGTAATAAACCACCTCTGCTCCCAAGATCTTACTCAGCGAGGTATAGGTGGGATAGCCAGGATTAGGCACCAGCACCTGTTCACCAGGATTGACAAAGGCAAGCGTGACATGCAGAATGCCTTCTTTAGAGCCAATGAGCGGCTGAATCTCTGTCTGTGGATTGAGCTCCACGCCATACCATTTCTGATACCAGTCTGCAAACCCTTGACGCAGTTCTGGAATGCCCACGTAGGGCATATAGCCATGTCCATTAGGGTTTCTGGCTTCCTCACACAGACGACTGATGGTCTTCTCTGATGGTGGCATATCAGGGCTGCCAATGCCTAAGCTGATGACATCCTGCCCCTCGGCATTCATCCGAGCCACTTCCTTCAGTTTTCGTGAGAAGTAATACTCACTCACACTTGCCAACCTATCGGCTGGCTGTATCTTAGATGCTTGATTTTCCTGCTTCATATTCTCCAAGTATTTTAAGTTCTTTAGTCAGCGGAGTGATGGCACTCACGCTCTGTTTATATCTCAGGATATTGTTAAACTCCACATCTACATAGAACTGGTATTCCCATTCCCTGCCTATGATAGGGAGCGACTGAATCTTCGTCAGATTGATCTGATAGAAAGAGAGGATGCTCAGCACCTGTGAGAGACTTCCCTCGTGGTGTGGCAGCGTGAATACCAGACTGGCTTTGTTGACGTTACTCTTTTGCTTCAGCTCATCGGTCTGCCAAGGATCGGCCACTACTAAGAAACGCGTGAAGTTGTGCTTATTAGTCTCTATGCCTTCCTGCAAGATTTTCATGCCATAGTACTCACCAGCTGCCTTAGAGCAGATAGCCGCATGTCCATGCAGATTGTCTCGCTTGATGACCATAGCACTGAGTGCCGTATCTTCGGTTTCTACCAGTTTCACTTTGGGATGCTTCGACAGAAAATCACGACATTGCATCAAGGCAATGGGGTGAGAGTTCACCTCCTTTATATCATCCCAGTCGTCTTCAGGCAGGCAGACAAAGCTATGCGAGATGCGTAGCTTATGTTCTCCCACTATCTGAACCCCACTTTGTTTCAGCAGTTCGTAATTGTGCAGCAGACTGCCAGCGATGGTGTTCTCTATGGCACAGAGTCCTATCACATGGCTGTCTTCTTTGATGGCATCGAAGACTTCTTCAAAGGTAGAGCAGCATATCAGATCCAGTTCCTCGTCAGGGAAGTACTGATGGGCTGCCACATCATGGAAGGAGCCTATGCCTCCTTGTATTGCTATTCTCTTCATTTTTAGTCATTAAAAAATCCCGCTCAATCAGATTGAGCGGGATTCATATGTTCAACTTTCATTCAATTCTCTGTTCTTAAGCGTCACTCTCACTTGACACATACAAACTCCCGCTCTACTTTCTGGCTAAAGTAAAAGTAATAAAAGAAGTAATATGCGTAAGTAAATAAGTTCTTCATCGCTTTATCATTTAATTTCGGCTACAAATGTAGCACTTTTTTCTCAAAAGCAAGCAAAATGTGAGATATTTTTCAAATAAACTGACATTTTTATTATCAAAGGCCCAGAACATCACGTTTTTCCATTCCACCAATCGTGTAGTTGGGAAGGTCGTCATTGTCTAAGTTCAGTGCAGCCGCTTCCTCTTCCAGCTTCTTAGCCTCTGCCTCATTGCCTTCTGCTTTCAAGATAGACATCAGGCCTGCGTAGGCTTCCTTGTGGAATGGATCTATTTCTATAAGGTGTCGATAGTCTGCCTTTGCCTTTTCTATATCACCTGTTAAGGTATGATAGATGCGAGCACGAAGCGAAAGGGCAGTCTCCTCCTCACTATTCTCTGCCAGCACCTCATTGATATCACTCATGGCCTGCTCTGACTGCCCATCTTTCAAATAGACCTCAGCACGCAGGTTTCTGGCTCCTACGAAGTCCGACTTCAACTCTATGGCTTTAGTCAATGCCTCGATGGCCTGTGTCAAGTGCTCCAGCGAGTCTTCTGCCCTACCAAGCAGGAAGTAAGCCAACGGATTCTGCGCATCACAGCCAACAGCCTCAGCAGCAGCCTCTTTCATGGCTTGATAGTCTTCTGCCATGTAGAGCACATTGGCCAAGGCAATGCGAACATCCACCGACTGCGGTTCCAGTTCTGCCATACGTTCCAGCACTTCACGAGCCTCGTCCAGCCTGTTCAGACTGATCAGTGTGGCCGACTTGAAGCTCAGCGTCTCAAAGTCCTCTTTCAGGCTCAACGCCTCATCAAAGCAGCGCAAGGCATAGTCCAGACGACCCATGCGCTGTGCTCTCACTCCATCGAACTTCAAGATATCGAAGTTCTTCTCTTCTTTTCGCTGATTGTCTTCCTGCTTCTCATCACTTCCCGTGAAGAGCGATTTCCAAAAACCCATTCCTGTATCTTTTTTTTGATTAATGCATCTCAACAACTTTGGTGGCAGGCATCTCCAGATTACGCTTGTCCACCTGGCGAACCACTGCGGTGGCAAACTGCAAGAAGGCCTGACCTGTCATCGTGTTGGCATTCAGTGCCACTGGCTCACCCGCATCACCACTCTCGCAGATGCTCTGCACCAGTGGAATCTGCCCCAGCAGAGGCACATTCATCTCCTCGGCCAGATGCTTCACACCTTCACGACCAAAGATGTAATACTTGTTCTCTGGCAGTTCGGCTGGCGTAAACCAAGCCATATTCTCCACCAATCCGAGGATAGGCACATTCACCTGCTCATTTTGGAACATGTTGATGCCCTTACGTGCATCGGCCAATGCCACTTGCTGAGGGGTGCTCACCACGATAGCACCAGTCAGAGCGATGTTCTGCACGGTGGTCAGATGTATGTCGCTGGTGCCAGGAGGCAGGTCGATGAGGAAATAGTCCAGTTCTCCCCAGTTGGCATCGCCTAGCAACTGCTTCAGTGCATTGCTGGCCATACCACCACGCCAGAGGGTAGCCTGATCAGGGTCAACGAAGAAACCAATGGAGAGCAACTTGATGCCGTACTTCTCCACAGGGACGATAAGATCACGCCCATTGATATGCTCCGCATAGGGACGGGCATCTTCTACATGAAACATCTTAGGCATAGAGGGGCCAAAGATATCGGCATCGAGCAGGCCGACCTTAAAGCCCAACTTTGTGAGGGCAATGGCCAGATTGGCTGCCACTGTGCTTTTTCCTACACCACCCTTACCGCTGGAGACTGCGATGATATTCTTCACGCCAGGCAGCATCTCCCCAGCCTTTGGAGGAGGAGCCTGACGGCTTTCTGTGGTGATAGTCACCTGCACCTCAGGCGAGACATAAGTATGAATGGCCGTCTCTGCAGCCTTCACTATAGAGCGCATGAAGGGGTCTGTAGATTTCTCGAAGATCAGAGAGAAACTCACGGACATACCATCGATACGCATATTATCGGCCAGCATGCCAGCCTCTATCAGATTCTTCCCACTTCCAGGATAGCGCACTGTCTGCAGCGCTTCTTTTATTAGATTAGGATATAGTGTCATTTGCTCAAATTTGTTTAACGCAGGCAAAGATAGCATTTTTCAATGAAAGCACATCATCTGCTTTCCAAAAACTTGTTAAGACGAGGCGCTTCTATTTGGGAATCTGTGACATCAGGGGGACAAATAATAACTGTCCACTGTCCCCCGTCCCTCTTTTTAAGCCCTTACTTTGTGTTTTACCCTTCACTCTTCACAGAAGGTTCTTATACATCTGTATTTCAAGCACTTAAAGGCGTGAAGAGTGCTTACTAACACTTCACCACTCTTCACACTTCCTGCCTTAAACTTGATTTTTGCAGACTCTGCTGTGAAGTGTTGTGAAGTGTTTGAAGCGACACTTCACGCTCGTTACTCACTGTATATTAACCTGTTAAGTGTCATTTGTGAAGTGTGAAGGATAAAATTGAGAGCAGGGTCTTCAGTTAGTGATGCTAAAGCTGGGATTTGCGCCTGCGCACAGAAAAAATTGTTCCTACGCACAGCCGCAAATTTTTCCTAACTAGGAAAATATTTTTCCCCAGTTAGGAAAAAATATTTTCCCAACTGGCGCGTAAAAATTTCCTAATTGGCGCACTCGAAATTTTCTATTGCTTTATCAGAAAAAGCCAGTTAAAAGCAACTCCCCTCTCCCACCGTGGAACATCCACTATCTCTGTGAAACAAAAGCGGACTTACAACGGAGGAACATTGGAGGAACAACGGAGTTATGACCTATATAATATCATCAAGCCATAGATGTTCCGCTGGATTCTGCTATATCTTATAATGCTTGCAGCACGACTGGCAAGCCGTAGTTAAGTAGATCATCAGTTGCGACAGCCAGCTAGGCGTGGCCGCATGATGTTTATCGTAGGATTGAATACATAAAAATGGTTGCAATTTCTATCTATATAGCCTGAAACTGCAACCAAAGACAGAACGGAGTAAGTGCTATTTCCTCAGTTTCCCCATACTCTCCAAATAGCAAGTGAACAACTCCCACTTTCCTTCATTTTTCTTAATGTTTGTCTTCACTTCATCGGTTTCGATAAACTGCGAGGGATAGCAGTCCTGCAGATAGTAGTGCCCTTGGGCAGAGTCTGTAATCTCATCATAATGCAAGACAAGGTCTGCGAATACCCGACTATCCCAGTCACCAACGAAACTGCTGACTACAAACAGGGCATTGTCTCCCAGATGAAACTCGATTTCACGGAAGGGCTGCATACGTTTGTAAAGCGGTTCGTCCATGTCCTTAAACTTGATTTCGCGGGTGGTCACACTGAACCATTCGATGTCATCCTCAGTGAAGAGTACATTCTGCGAATCAGCAACAGAGCGTGTTTCAGACTGGCCTATGCCACAGGCGTAGAGCGCAGTTTTTTCAATAGGATCGATCGTAAAGGGCATCTCAGGCTCGTTGTCATCACTGCTACAAGCAGTCACTGTCATGCCGGCTATGGCTATCGCCATCATCCAAGCGAAGGGTCTGTAATGTTTCATATTCTTCAGAGTTTAAAATAATGGTTTCTCTATTTATATAGTCTGTTGAATCGTATAAGAACTGCATGGTTACCATGTAAATTTGATACCCAATGGCAAAGAGAAGGTAAACGGATGATCCGTGCGGTAGGTCTCGATGTCGGTGGAGGTCGGTATGTAGTAGTTCAGGCTCGGCTCTAAATAGAGGTTCAGGTGTGGCACAATCTGATACTGTGCGCCGATGCCTACGCCGACGGACCACTGCCATGGGGCATTGATGGTGGCATCGATGTTAGGCGAATTGCTAATGTGGGCGTATGCCCCGCCGTAGATATATTGTGTGGAGAGTCGTGCGCTAACGGGGAAATCGACTTGGATGCCTCCCGTGGTGTAGAGGCTCCAGCGATTGCCACCAACCATACGGTAGCCGAGTTTCAGCGGGATGCCAAGGTAGTGCAATAGTTGAGTGCGATGGATGAGCGTGTTCTCGTTGCCGCTCTTGAAGGTGGACTTCATACGGGTATAGCTCAATCCAGTGACGAGCGACCAGTGGTTGCTGAGTTGTCGGCTCAATGATAGTTGCAAGGTCTGCGGACGGTCGTGGTGCTTGGTTTCTGTGAGCGGATCAAGTGGGTGGTTGGAGTTGAAGATGGCTACATGCCTCATATTTGATGCGCTCACGGAATCCATCATCGGAGCATTCGCAGTGACATAGTCCATGTAGTCGCCCCAGTTGTAGAGCTTTGTGGAGCGAGTCTTGCTTCCAGAGAGTGTCGGCATGGTCATATAATCGTCAGTACGGCTCATGTAGCCCTGTGGAGGTTCTGCATATGCCAGTGCAAGGTGCCAGTCATTCTTGTTCTTTGACTTATCGTGTCGAAGGTCGGTAATGTCGAAATGCGATATTTCCACCTTGTGTATAGACTTTGTCGTATAAGCCGTTGGGGTGTCAGTTAGCATTTGCTCCTGAACTATGATATCAGATATGGAGTCAACCATGATGGGATCCACAATCTGAGCGCTTAGAAATGGAAGGCTATCTGTTGCAATCGTGATTGTACGATGCACCGGGTTAATTCCCAATATGTCGTCGCCTACCCGTAACCTTTGAGAAATCACAGGCTTTTGTGGCTGTTCCGCCCGAGAATATTTCTGCGATTCTTTCGTCGCATCTTTCTGTTTAGCTACAAGTGATTTCTCTTCCTTGACAACAATATCCCCTTTCCTAAATAGATAAAACGTAATAGGAACAAGTAGCAGCAGAAGTACGGTTAACCAATATTGCTGCATCATCTTTCGGAGCATCTTCTTCGCCCGTGCTAATTGTGACGATGACGAATGTGGTTCAATGCCCAACATGCCAGCAATCTCTTTGTGTGACATGCCTTCGAATACCGACAGTCGGAACACTTTCCCATAGCCCTCCGGCAATTTGTCTATCATTTTTATTACCTCACTCAGCGGTACACCTCTCACGTTCCTTTTCTCATATTCGTCTGCAATCAGCTCTGCTTCGTTCATCTCTTCAAGCGAAACTGTTGCTAATGCCTTCAAATGATCCTTGCACTTTAATGCCACGTTTCTAGTGATGGCCTTCATCCAGGCCTCTGCCTTACTGTAGTCCTGCAGGTTATCAAATGAAGTGAAGATTATCACAAACGCATCGTGCAGTACATCTTCCACAGTTTGATCGTCGCTGATATAACGCCGACATACGCCCCTCATCTTATAGGAGTATGCATTATACAGTTCTCCAAGGGCATCTGCATCACCCTGTCTGCACCGTTCTATCAACCTTGTTATCTCCATCGTTAGCATAACATCTCTATCTATTAAGTCTTCCGACGGAGAAAAAGACTGCACTGTCATCTGCATTTTTATAGCCTCTGCATCCTTAATCAGAAAAAGGCCATTTCATGCGTCACAAGGCCAATATATTCAGTGTGTCGCCTGATACCACTTCGTATTCTCCAGCCCGATGGAACGGGTGTTTTGACTTGGAGCTGAAGTCGTGATTCCAGAGAAAGCATGGATGGCGTTATAGCCGTTGCTGGCAGAATAATATTGAGCAGTGTGAGCCTTGTAAGGGACGGTCAACTCCAATTGGCGGTTAAAAGCCGCAAGAAGTTTCTCATCAGTGCAGAAGTGATTGATATAGTCACCGAGGTCGTAGAACAACGGGGGGTTATAGCCGTCCATCCTTTGCACGTCGGACAACAGAGCGTAGTCAAATTCCTGCGTCTGGTGGATGTCCCTCACAATCGCGGCCAGCGCGTCAAGTTCGCGGCAGTCGGTAACGGCGATGGTACCACAGGGCGTAGTGTAATGGCTGTAGAAATCAAGGAAAGTCTGGCAGAGGGCAGCGTAATCGACGGTGCCGACGAGGTGGCGGGTG
>CADALZ010000051.1 GCA_902788865.1 uncultured Bacteroidales bacterium
ATCCAAGTGGTTGGTTGGCTCATCCAGCAAAAGGATATCTGGTTTCTGCAACAGCAATCGGCAAAGAGCCACTCGGCGGCGCTCTCCACCACTCAGGTGCTCTGTAGGTTCGTCACCATCTGGACAGCGCAAGGCATCCATGGCTTGCTCCAATTTCGTATCCAGATTCCACGCGTCCGTAGAGTCTATGATATCTTGCAGTTCACCTTGACGCGCCATCAGCTGATCCATCTTATCAGCATCCTCATAGTATTCAGGGAGTCCGAACTTCTGATTGATTTCCTCGTATTCATTCAGCGCATCCACGATAGGCTGCACGCCTTCCATCACGATTTCCTTCACAGTCTTGGTAGGGTCAAGATACGGGTCTTGCTCCAGATAGCCCACGCTATAGCCAGGAGCAAAAACCACCTGACCTTGGTATTGCTTATCAAGACCTGCTATTATTTTAAGTAAGGTGGACTTACCCGCGCCGTTCAATCCGATAATGCCTATCTTGGCACCATAGAAAAATGAGAGATAAATGTCCTTGAGCACCTGCTTGTTATTCTGCTGAATAACCTTGCTCAAGCCGACCATAGAGAAAATAATTTTCTTGTCGTCAACTGTTGCCATACTTTCACCTTATTTATAATGTTACCTATTTGTGACAAAGGTACAAAAAAATTTCTTTATCTTTGCAACATAAACTATAAAACAAATTCAATGAATCAGCTAAAAACAATGATCTGCTGTTTGCTGGCAGGTATATCCGCCAGCCTCAGCGCCCAACAGACCACTACCGTAGTGAAGGATTTTCGCCTGGCGGGCCCTTTTGCCATCACCACACCTTACCAAACGGGCAACGTGGATGCTAAAGGCAGAAGTTTCAATGACATGACGCTCCTCAAGGGGTTTAATGCCTCAGAGAGCGTTAAGGAAGAAGTATGGAGTGGCGATGTGCTCCCCTCTCTGGCCGATAGCAAGGCTGTGGGACAGTTGTCTTTCGGCATCAACAATGAGAGTTATCTTGATGGCCGATTGGAAGTGAAGGGTCCTAAAACCTATCAGATTTACATAGACGGACGGGAAGCTGGCCCCACTCTGAAGTTAAGCCCAGCCCACCAGCATGTGGTGAAAATCACCTATCTGGCTGACGCTGGTGCTGCAGACAGTATCCATGTGAGCATCAAGGCTGATAAGCCTGTGCCAACCACTGCCACAGGCAAGCATCTGTTCAGCCTCATGGATGTGCTGCATGGTAAACGTGTGACTTCAGCTTCACTGTCGCCCAACGGACAATACATATTGGTGAACTTCACCACTTCGGATGGTAATCGCTCAACAAGTAGTACCGAACTGCGTGAGACTGCCACCAACCGTAGTATAGCTGCCATCAGGGAGGTGCCCAATGGATGCCTCGTACCAATGCCTTGCTGCTACGCGATGGAAATACGCTCTATAAAGTGAATCCTGCTACCCAGCAGCGCACCGTATTCATGGAAAATGCGCCGCAAGGCTATTATACCTTGAGCCCCACAGAAGACTACCTTATTATACGTAATAGGGATGAAGGCACCAAGGAAGACCCAGAGGTGTTCGAGATTCTGGAGCCTGAAGATCGCCAGCCTGGCTGGAGAGACCGCTCTACATTATCAAAGGTAGATGTACAGACTGGAGTCACTACTCCCCTCACCTTTGGCAGTCATGCTGCCTACCTGACAGACATCAGCAATGACGGCACCAAGCTGCTACTGAACGTGCGTCGTTCTCGCCTCACGAAGCGTCCCACCGATGTAACGGATGTGCTCATCATGGATGCCAATACACTGCAAGTGGATACCCTAATGAAAGGTGCAGAGTTTTTGGGAGCCATGAGCTTCTCACCCGATGGCAAGGAGTTGTTGGTACAGGCTTCTGCTGAGGCATTCAACGGCATTGGAAACCATGTGAAGCCTGGACAGATTCCGAGTATGTATCAGTACATCCTCTACCGCTATGACATCGCTACAGGAAAGGTAACGCCTCTGACAGACAAGATCACACAGTCAATCGAGTCCTACGACTGGTCACGCCATGACGGACAGATATACTTCTCAGCCAATCATCGTGATTTAGTATATCTCTATTCATTGGATCCTAAGACTGGAAAAATCACCGACTTGGGCAGTCAGGAAGATGTAGTGAGCAGTTATTCTTTAGCTGCAGATGCCCCTGTCATGGCTTATGTGGGTCAAGGGGCACAGCACAGCAACCGTCTGCACCTGCTGAACCTCAATCCTAAGAAACGCACTCATACATTACTGGAAGACTCTAACGTAGAGCTGCTGAAAGATGTGGAGCTAGGCGACTTTGCCGAATGGAATTACGTGAATCAGCGCGGTGATACCATCTACGGCCGCTACTACCTCCCACCCCACTTCGATGCTACGAAGAAATATCCGATGATAGTGAACTATTACGGTGGTTGTACGCCTACTGAACGCGTCTTTGAAAGCCGATATCCGCATAATGCCTATGCCTCTCAAGGTTATGTGGTCTATGTGGTGCAACCCAGTGGAGCTGCAGGCTTCGGTCAAGAATTTGCCGCCCGCCATGTGAATAGTTGGGGACTGATGACTGCCGATGATATCATAGAAGGTACGAAGAAGTTCTGCGAGGAGCATAGCTTCGTAGATGCCAGCAAGATAGGCTGCATCGGTGCCAGCTATGGCGGATTCATGACGCAGTACCTGCAAACGGTGACAGACATCTTCGCTGCTGCCATCAGCCATGCTGGCATCAGTGATATCACCAGCTACTGGGGCGAGGGATACTGGGGATATAGCTACAGTGAGGTGGCCAGTGCAGGCAAGTACCCATGGAACGCACGCGACATGTACACCCAGCAGAGTCCGCTGTTTAATGCAGACAAGATACATACTCCGCTGCTCTTCCTGCATGGCACTGCCGATACCAATGTACCTATAGGTGAAAGTATCCAGATGTTCACAGCCCTGAAGCTCCTCGGCAGAGAGACAGCTTTTGTGGCCGTAAAGGATCAGAATCACCACATATTGGACTATCAGAAACGTCTGAAGTGGCAGGAAACCATCTTTGCATGGTTCTCTAAATACTTGAAGAATGATGCCTCATGGTGGGAGGCTCTCTACCCAGAGAAAGACCTCTAACATTTTTTGTGTTAAAAATGAATATTCTATTTCAGAAAAACGTATATTTGCAACAAATTATTAATCAACTTAAAAACATTTCAGTATGAAACACACTGGTATTTTCACATTATTACTCTGCCTCTGCCTGGTAGTATCAGGCTGTGGCTCTATGAACAACACTGGTAAGGGTGCCCTCATCGGTGGTGGTGGTGGCGCTGCCCTGGGTGGCGTAGTTGGTGCCCTCATCGGTCATGGCAAGGGCGCTGCTATTGGTGCTGCAGTTGGTGCTGCAGTTGGTGCAGGTACAGGTGCCATCATCGGCAAGAAGATGGATAAGAAGGCTGAAGAAGCTGCCAAGATTGCTAACGCTCAGGTAGAAAAGGTTTCAGACACCAATGGTCTGGATGCTGTTAAGGTAACTTTCGATGGTGGTATCCTCTTTGGCTTCAACTCATCTGCTCTGACAGATCAGTCAAAGAAGTCACTGAGCGAGCTGGCTAAGATTCTGAAGGAAGACACTCAGACAGACATCGCTGTTTATGGCCATACCGATAAGGTAGGTACCCGTGAAGCCAACGTAAAGGTTTCTCAGAACCGCGCTGATGCTGTGAAGAGCTATCTGGCACAGCAGGGTGTGACCAACGGTCAGTTCAAGTTCGTTGAGGGTAAGGCTTTCGACGAGTATGATGAGAGCAAGACCGCAGCCGAGAACCGCCGTGTAGAAATCTACATGTATGCAAGTGAGGCTATGATCAAGGCTGCCGAGGCTGAAGCTGGCAACTAATCATTTGTAACATCAAATCTGCAAAGGCGACTCTTCGTAAGGGTCGCCTTTGATGTTTTACAACATAACTGCACTAATTTGCTCATTTTTATTGCTTTAATATTTGCATATTCGTTGGAAAGTATATATCTTCGCCGTCGAAAAGAAAACTCTCTTAACTATAAGAAGGCTATTTTTCATCGCATTCTGGTGAAAAAATAAAGTGTTGGGAACAGCGGAACTTTCTAGTTCCGCTTTTTAATTAAGAGAGAAAATACTAACATATCTATAATGAATCTAATGAATAGCCAACTTGATGCCCATGGCGAAGAGCTGCTGAAGCAATTCCAAGAGCGCCTCCCACTCTACAATAAGGTAGAGGAAATAGCTTACAACCTCCTGACTTCAGCCATAAGTGAACAAGGTTTCTATGTCACAGCCATCGAACATCGTGTGAAAACAGAGAAATCCCTCATTGGTAAGCTGGAATTGAAAGGTGGCAAATATCACGATATTGATGATATTACAGACCTTGTAGGACTGCGCATCATTACGTTCTACACGGATGACGTAGATAAGGTAGCGGCCATAGTAAAGCATTTGTTGGATGTGGATTGGAAAGAATCTGTGGATAAACGCAAGATGCACCAAGCCAATAGCTTCGGATACAATTCCCTGCACTACATCTGCAAGATTCCTAAGTCTTTCATAGACGATCCTGCGATCAACAACATACGCTTCGAACTCCAGATGCGCACGGCTCTGCAGCATGTCTGGTCAACCATTGAACACGACATAGGCTACAAAGGTGACGTACGACTGCCTGTCGAGTTCCGCCGTCAGTTCAGTCGTCTGGCAGGTATGCTTGAACTGGTTGACAACGAGTTCAGCCGACTGCGAAACACCGTTACTGACTACCGTTGGCGGATAAGGTCGTTAGTAAAATCCGGGCAGCTCACGGAGGTGCCTTTGACCAACGAATCGTTCCGCAACGCCTTGGAACTGCATCCGTTCGATAACTTGAACCAACGCATCGCTGCTGTTAACCAAGCAGAAATCATTCCTACTCCCCTGCTGCCTTTTTTGCCAGTGCTGCAATATCTGGGCATGGAAACCTTGGGCGACGTACAGAAATTTATCGCCGACAACGAGGAGGACGCCTACCAACTGGCTATCTCGCAGCTGGCTCTGACCGACTTGGATATCCTCGCAGAGAACATCGGCTTGCAGAATCTCTGCATTGTACAGATTCTGAAGAACGGCGGTGGACGCATGGGATTGAAAGCTATGTACGATATTCTCTTCGGCGAACAAGAGAGCAACATGGCTTTGGCAGACAATATGATGCAACAAGCCGCAGGACTTGAATTCATGCAGCCAAGCAACCACTAAACTTTCTCAGGGATTCAGAGACGGGTGGGATTATAGTCCAATAAGACTACCTTCCCGTCTCGCAAAGAGGCAGGCACATCGATCAAGCGCTGATTGCTACTGCCTCTGAAGAGCAGGTCTTCGTCTTTCAATGCCTGCTTGAAAGGACCATCCACCAGCACATCGATAGACTTCAGCAAGCGCAGTTGCTGTGGGTTGGTCAGCAGATTCTCATAAAGATAGCCTGTGTAGCACCAGATGTTTTTCTTGGTGCGTGCTTTAATAGCTTCGGCCAACTCCGCGAAGCCTTCTGCTTGAAACATCGGGTCTCCTCCACTGAAGGTAACATCAGCAAAAGGATCAGCCTCGATACGACGCATGATTTCCTCCGTCTCCATCCACTTACCATGATTGATGTCCCATGTCTGCGGATTATGACAGCCTGGGCAGGCGTTCGGGCATCCCGCACTATAGATAGAAGTGCGGAAGCCCGGCCCGTCCACCATCGTATCATCAATGATGTTTATGACAGAAATCATGCCTCTTCGTCTGCAGGGAAGATACCATACTGACCATCCACGTGGGTCACACGATCGTTCAGCTCACAGAGTTTGCCATGGTTCCAACGGTCTGTCGTACCTACCAGATAGCCTGTGATGCGCTGCAGGCGGTCGATGTGCTTACTGCCGCACTTAGGGCAAACCTTCAAGTTAGGATCGGCATTCTCATAGCCGCAGTCTAAGCAACGATTACGGTTGTGGTTCACAGAGCCATAGCCCATGTTCAGCTGATCCATCATGTCCACCACGCGGGTGATAACCTCTGGGTTGTGCGTAGCATCGCCGTCTATCTCTACATAAAAGATGTGGCCACCGCGCGTCAGTTCATGGTATGGAGCCTCCACCTTAGCCTTATGCAGAGCACTGCACTTATAATATACGGGCACATGGTTGGAGTTGGTATAGTAGTCACGATCGGTGATACCTGGCAGCACGCCGAAGTCGCGACGGTCCACCTTGGTAAATTTACCAGACAGGCCCTCAGCAGGGGTAGCCAGCACGCTATAGTTGTGACGATAGCGCTCTGAGAACTCATTCACACGGTCACGCATATAAGTAATGATCTTCAAGCCAAGTGCCTGAGCCTCTTCGCTCTCACCGTGGTGCTTGCCCGTAAGTGCCACCAAGCATTCTGCCAAGCCAATGAAGCCAATACCCAGCGTACCTTGGTTGATCACTGATTCTATGGTATCGTTAGGACCGAGTGTCTCGCATCCGTTCCACAACGAGCGCATCAGCAGTGGGAACTGCTTCACGAAGGCCGTCTTCTGGAAGTTGAAACGGTCGTCCAGCTGCTTGGCTGTCACCTCCAGCATGTGGTCGAGCTTAGCGAAGAAGAGGGCGATGCGCTGTTCCTTATCCTCTACCCCCATGCACTCTATGGCCAAGCGCACAATGTTGATGGTAGAGAAAGAGATGTTACCACGACCGATAGAAGTCTTCGGGCCGAAACGGTTTTCGAACACACGTGTACGGCAGCCCATGGTAGCCACCTCATGCAGATAGCGTTTTGGATCATCTGCACGCCACTCGTCTGTCTGATTGTAAGTTGCATCCAGATTCAGGAAGTTGGGGAAGAAACGACGGGCCGTCACCTTGCAGGCCAACTGATAGAGGTCGTAGTTGCGGTCTTCTGGCAGGTAGTTCACGCCACGCTTCTTTTTCCATATCTGTATAGGGAAGATGGCTGTTTCACCATTGCCCACGCCGCGGTAAGTGCTTTTAAGGATTTCGCGCATCACACAGCGTCCCTCTGCAGAGGTATCGGTTCCATAGTTGATAGAGCTGAACACCACCTGATTGCCGCCGCGTGAATGAATCGTATTCATGTTGTGAATGAAAGCCTCCATAGCCTGGTGTACGCGAGCCACGGTCTTATTCATGGCATGCTGCAGCACGCGGTCTTCACCTTGAAGTCCTGTGAGCGGTCGTTCCAGATAGTCTTCCAGTTCTTTATCATAAAGGTGTGAGTAATCTTCTCCATTCAGCTCTTCCAGATTCTTCAGTTCTTCCACGAAGCTAGTGCGCACATAGGGAGCCATGTAGAAGTCGAATGCAGGGATGGCCTGTCCGCCGTGCATCTCATTCTGCGCTGTCTCCATGGAGATACAAGCCAGCACACTGGCTGTCTCTATGCGCTTGGCAGGACGTGACTCGCCATGACCGGCAGAAAAGCCTCCCGTCAGGATATTGTCAAGCGGATGCTGCACGCAGGTCAGACTCTTCGTGGGATAATAGTCCTTATCATGTATGTGCAGATAGTTGTGCTGAACGGCTTCACGGCTTTCATCGCTCAGCAGATAGTCGTCCACGAAAGGTTTAGTGCTCTCGCTAGCAAATTTCATCATCATACCTGCTGGCGTGTCAGCATTCATGTTAGCGTTCTCGCGCGTGATATCATTGTTCTTCACATTGATGATTTCAAGGAAGATGTCACGTGTCTTAGCCTTACGGGCTATGCTGCGCTGGTTACGATAGGCAATGTACTTCTGGGCCACATCCTTGCGGCTACTCTTCATCAGTTCCAGTTCCACCAGGTCCTGGATAGCCTCCACAGACATCTGCGAACCACCACGCATGGTGATATGGTCTGTGATTTGGTTGATCAACTGCTGGTCTTCGCCCTTCTCCGTATGGATCATTGCCTTACGGATGGCGGCCTTGATTTTCTCTTCATTGAAGCCCACGATTCTTCCGTCACGCTTCACAACTGTCTGTATCATGATGTAATTTAGAGGTTTATGTGATTATTATTTTTCATTCGCTACAATCAGCGTTACAAAGATAATATACTTACGCCTAAGTTCACCATTTTGGAAAACTTTTTGCGTGTTAAAAAATGTCAATTCTGTAATACACAGACGATTACAAAACAAAACGGAAAACTTTGCCAAATTTTACGCCCAGCAAAGTTTTCCAAAAAAGTTCACAAAACGTATTTACGTAAAGTGTTTTAACGTGCTAGCGCGCTGATAATTACTATCAATAGGCATGCCCGTCTTCAAGCTCGGAAGCATCCAGCTTTTTGTTGTTGATCTTATACCAGCAATAAGCGATGTAGGCTATCACGAAAGGCACCAGCAGGGAGACCACCGCCATGGTGCTCAGTGTGAAATAGCTGGAACAGCTGTTCTGCAGCGTGAGACTGCTCTGCAGGTCGGCCGTACTCGGATAATAGGATGTGCCATTGTAGCCCACTAAAAGCAGGAGCATAGTCACTGTGAGGATGGTGCCAGCCCCAGCAAACCAGACGCCTTTGTAGAACTTGTTGTCGAACAAGGTACGTCCAATACCATAGAGCACCAGCACTACACCTATTAAGAAAAGGAATGCCACCACAGGCATCTGCAGCAGATTGTGCAGGTACTTATAGGCTTCCATGCTCACCACGCCTGCAGCATCCACAGCGAAGCCATCGGCAACCAAGATACTCACCAGCCATGCCACGAAGAGCAGCACGAAGGCTATGCCGTCTGCCCAAAGGCGCAGTCCGCTATACTGCTCCAGATTCTCATCATCGATGTTATTGATGAAGTAGAGCAGTGCTAAACAACGAGAGAGTTCCAGCACAGCCAACCCCAACAGCAGGTTGCGCCAGTTCAGCAACGCTTCCAGACCATGGGCAGCACCCGTCCACACACTCACGATAGGGGCACTTATTTCTGCCAGATTGTTTTTCTGAATAATAAACTCAGAGCCCGTGAAGAAGGTGGAGACTGCCACGCCCAGAATCAGTGGAGCCAGAAAGCCGTTGATGACCAGGAACCAGCGATAGGTCTTCTGCCCCAGCAGGTTGCCTAGTTTCGACTGGAACTCATAGCTCACAGCTTGCAGCACAAAAGTGAAGAGCAAGAGCATCCACACCCAGTAGGCACCGCCGAAGCTGGTGCTATAGAACAGAGGGAAGGAGGCGAAGAAGCCACCTCCGAAGGTCACAAGAGTAGTGAACGTAAACTCCCATTTACGTCCCGTGGAGTTCACCATCAGTCTGCGCTGTTCCTCATTCCGCGGCAGGCGGAAGAGCAGCGAGTTGCCACCCTGCACAAAGAGCAGGAATACCAAGATGCCTGCCAGCAGGGAGACGATGAACCACCAGTATTGTTGTAAGAATTCGTAGGTCATAAGAATTATGAATTAAAAATTATGGATTATGAATTAAAAATTATGGATTATGGATTACGAACTATAAATTATGAACTATGGCCTTACGCTACATGGCGCAGCCAAATAATTCACTATTCATAATTTTTCATTAATTTCCGGTCCTTTCTTGATAGTCTTCATCAAGATGCCAATCTCGGCGATGAGCATGATGGTGAAGAGGGCCAAGAAGATGAAGAAGGTGAGCTGTACGGAGCCAACGCCTACGGCCGAAATGGCTGCATTGGTGGGAAGCATGTCTTGTATCACCCAGGGTTGGCGACCAACCTCGGCTACGGCCCAACCGGCCTGACCGGCCAAATAGCCCAGCGGGATGGTGAGGATAGCCACCCAGTGCACCCATTTCCACTTAGGCAGCGTAAGATCCATCTTGTAGTAGAACCACAGCATCACCATGAAGAAGAAGACGAAATAGCCTCCCAGATAGACCATGATGCGGAACATGTAGAAGGTCAGTGGCACATTGGGCACCACGTCGGTAGGGTTCTTGATGTAGCCATAGCCAAAGTAGGCTATATTTTCTTGCAACAGTTTGGCAGAAGCCACAGCGGCAGACTCGTCGCCCTCGGCATTAGCCTTACGGTAGGCGGCAAAGGCACGTATGGCCGTCTTGCCTCGCTCTATCTTCTCAGCCACAGAGATAGCAGTGGTGCCATCATACTGCGTGTAGCCACCTTTTAATATATCATTAATGCCCGGCACATAGCTGTCGGTACTGTTGGTGGCCAAGATAGAAAGCATCTTTGGTATCTCTATACGGAAGAGGAAGGGATCTATCCCGTCATCAGGCGTACCCTTCTTAGGATTCAGGGCTGCGATGGCTATCAAGCCCGCGCCTTGTTCACCTTCATAGAGGCCCTCCATGGCGGCCAACTTCATAGGTTGGTGCTGTGCTACCTGTGTACCAGAGCTATGTCCGGTGACGGCTACCATCACCGTAGAGAACAGACCGAAGAGGGCAGCTATCTTGATGCTTTCCAAGGCGAACTTCTTCTCTGCCTCGCGTTGTTTGAGCAGGTACCAGCAGCTCACGCCCACCACGAAGATGGCACCCAGCACCCAGCCTGAGAGCACAGTGTGGAAAAATTTGGTCACTGCCATAGGTGATAAGGCAACCTCTGCAAAGCTCACCATCTCATTGCGCGCCGTGTCGGGGTTGAACTCCATACCCACTGGATACTGCATCCAGGCGTTGGCCACCAGAATCCACCACGCTGAGATAGTGGCACCCAGCCCTGTCAGCCAGGTGGAGGCCAAGTGGAAACCGCGGCTCACCTTGTGCCACCCGAAGAACATCACAGCAATGAACGTGGCTTCCATAAAGAAGGCCACAATGCCTTCGATGGCCAGTGGCGCTCCGAAGATATCGCCCACAAACCAGCTGTAGTTGCTCCAGTTGGTGCCGAACTCAAATTCCAGGATTAAGCCCGTGGCCACACCCACGGCAAAGTTGATGCCGAAACATTTGCAAAAGAGGTTTTGGGCGAAAATAAAGAATTTCCCGAAAGCCTGAAAGCAAAATTTGAAAAACACAAAATTATCACGCTTGATGACTTTAAAGCGGAACTTAAAAATATTGTTCCTGCCGATAAACTTGCTGATTACGAAAAGATTGCACAGCAAATGTCCGAACTTCAGCCGGAAAGAATTGTTCAGGTCGAAGCAAATGGTGTTACGGTCAATGCTTCAAGAAGAATTTTGACTCAGGGACAGGTTAAAGACGTATTAAACGGCGGACACATTAATAATCCGGAATTCTTAAAGGAATTTTATGCAAACGCTCTCGGACACAGAAAATTCATGGACAATGAAAAATATAAATTTGTTCCGCAGAGTACATTTGATTCGCTCAAAAATGACCTGACAAATTATATTAAATCAATAGTTGAACAGGCTAAGAAGGCAGATGTAAAAGAAATTACGTAAAAAAAAAAAAAAAAAGCATCAAAACACAACTTCAAGATGAATCTCATTAACTGGG
>CADALZ010000052.1 GCA_902788865.1 uncultured Bacteroidales bacterium
ATCACGAAGGAGGAGAAGAGCTCCATCCAGATAGGCCATGCGGTATGGACGCGTGAGCTCTGCGTGCCCATCCGTGACGGTCAGGAGTGCGGCAACTGCTCAAGGCATTGTCCTACGGGTGCCATCACGATGGTTCCTCTGGATGCCGACGACCCGGCTTCCAAGAAGATCCCCGTGATCAACGAGGAGATGTGCATCGGCTGCGGCACGTGCGAGGCGCTGTGTCCGAGCCGTCCGCTGAGTGCGATCTACGTGGAAGGCCACGAAGTTCACAGAGTTATTTAATATAATTGAGAATTGAAGATTGAGGATTGAGAATTATGGCTGCGCAGTCAGTATAGTGTTTACCCATCCAGATGGTAATCCTCAATTCTCAATCCTCAATAAAAAAGAGTACCGTTATGAAAAAGATAGACAGAAGAAGTTTTCTCAAGACCTTGGGCGTGGGAGCCGCAGGCGCTGCGATGGCCAGCTGTGGGCCTAAAACGCCTGCTATGTACGACCCGAGCGGACATCATACAGATCCTGTGCCAACAGATAAAATGACATACCGCACATGGTCTAATTTGCACAACGACCGTATTTCCCTTTTGGGCTATGGCTGTATGCGCTGGCCGATGATTATGGATGATAATGGTCGCCCACAAGGCATTGATCAAGAACAAGTGAATAGATTGGTAGACTATGCGATTGAGCATGGCGTAAACTATTTCGATACCTCTCCAGCCTATGGCATGGGCCTGTCTGAAAAAGCCACAGGCGATGCATTAAAACGTCATCCGCGCAGTAGTTATTATATCGCAACTAAATTGTCAAACTTCTCCCCACAGTCACAGACATTGGAAGGAGCAAAAGCCATGTATGAGAATTCGTTCAAGGAAATGAGCGTAGATTACATTGACTACTACCTGTTGCACGTAATGGGACAAGGTGGTCTCGGCCTTTCAAAGCGCCGTTTCTTTGAGAATGGCATGTACGATTTTCTTGACAAAGAACGTCAGGCAGGACGTATTCGTCATCTTGGATTCTCTTTCCATGGTGACCAAGAAACTTTCGATTGGTGTATGCAAGAACATGATAAGGGAACCTATCATTGGGACTTCGTGCAAATCCAGATGAACTATCTTGACTGGTATCATGCCGTGGGGGCATCAATGACAGCAGAATATATGTATAATGAACTGACCAAACGCAATATACCTGTTGTTATTATGGAACCGTTATTAGGCGGTCGTTTGGCCAATATCCCACAGCACCTGGTGGCTCGCTTAAAACAAGCTATCCCAGAAAATAGTGTGGCCTCATGGGCATTTCGCTTCTGTGGCTCGCACTCTAATGTTTTCTGTGCTTTGAGTGGTATGACCTACATGGAGAATCTGGAGGATAACATTCGTAGTTTCTCACCACTTGTAGAACTGACGGATGAAGAGAAAGAATTCCTTTATGAGACGGCTGATCTGATGCAGCAATACCCAACCATTCCTTGTAACAAGTGCCAATATTGTATGCCTTGTCCTTATGGATTGGATATCCCAGGCATTCTGACTCATTTCAACAAGTGCGTGAATGAAGGAAATGTGCCTGAAAGTCAGCAAGACCCAGAGTATCGTAAGATGCGCCGTGCGTTCTTGGTGGGTTACGATCGAAGTGTGCCAAAACTTCGTCAGGCAAGTCATTGTACTGGTTGTAACCAATGCTCACCTCACTGTCCACAGATGATTAATATTCCTGAGCAAATGCAGCGAATCGACAATTTCGTGGAAGCATTGAAGCAGAATACGTTATGATTAGGTTAGTATAAAGGGAAGGGGCGTGCTAAAACACGCCCCTTCTTTGTTATTTCTGTGCCTGATACCACTTTATAAACCAACCTAAAGAGAAAAGAAACACTGCTGCTGCAATTAAATAGGAGATGGTAGTGCTAAGTCCAAAAGCTATCGGAGAAACTGCCAAGAAAGTGCCGCAAACCGTAGTCATGAACAACGCTGGAATCAGCGTGATGACGTAAGGTTTCTTCTTCCGCACCAAATAGACGGTCAGAGTCCAAAGCGTGAAGACAGACAAAGCTTGATTAGCCCATCCAAAGTAATTCCATATCACATTGAAGCCATCTTCATTAGCAATGTTGAACCATAATAGAAGAGAGGTAACAATGAACAGTGGTATGCAAATCATTAGGCGTTTGGCGATAGGTTTCTGGTCAAAATGCAGAAACTCTGAAACTATCAAGCGGGCACTGCGCAAAGCCGTATCACCGCTGGTAATAGGAGCAGCCACTACGCCAAGCAATGCCAAGATACCACCGAAAGTGCCTAACCAACTGTTGGATACAGCCGTCACAACTTGTGGGGCACTGGCCTTGAGCGACGAACCAACCTCGGCAGCTCCACCGTCGTAAAAGAAATAAGCACTGATAGAAGCCCATACCAAAGCTACCATACCTTCTGTAATCATAGCTCCATAGAAAATAGGGCGTCCTTGCTTCTCATGTTTCATACAGCGTGCCATAAGCGGACTCTGCGTGGCGTGAAAACCACTGATGGCTCCGCAAGCAATGGTGATGAACAGACAAGGGAAAATCGGACCGGCAGTAGGATTACGATTCTCCAAACCGTCCCATATCTCTGGTAAGTGAGGCATCTTGACAAACAGACATGCCAGCATGGCTACTGCCATGAATATCAGCGAGAATGCAAAGAGCGGATAGATGCGGCCGATAATCTTATCAATAGGCATCATGGTGGCAATGATATAATAGACGAAAATCACAGCTACCCAAAACATGACATTCCACTGTGTGAGATCCCCTAAGATGATAGCAGGACTATACACAAATACTGCACCAACCATGACGAGCAGCAACACCGTAAATATCAGCATGACTTTCTTGGTAGTATTGCCAAGATAGTATCCTACTAATTCTGGCAACCCCACACCACCATGCCGCACGCTGAGCATACCGCTGAGATAATCATGCACAGCACCAGCAAAGATGCAGCCGAAGACTATCCAAAGGTAGGCCGAAGGCCCAAATTTCGCTCCCATGATAGCGCCAAAGATAGGTCCTGTGCCTGCTATATTCAGGAACTGAATCATAAAGATCTTCCATCCAGGAAGCACCATAAAATCTACGCCATCAGCCTTAGCTATGGCAGGTGTAGGTCTGTTGTCAGGTCTGAAAACGTTTTCCACAAAACGTCCGTACAAGAAGTAACCCAGCAGCAAGGCGATGAGTGATAATGTAAATGAAACCATGTTTTCTTGACGAATTTATCGTTAAATCGAGCGCAAAGGTAATAGTTTTTAAACGAATAATGAATTATGACCACTATTTTTTGTCTTATTTTCTATTTTTGCTATCTTCGCAGCCGAAATGATTACTGTACTTTTCATACTGATGCTTCTGTCACTGGGGATTCCAAGCAATGCCCAGTCGCTTGATGTGCTACCTAAACGAGAAGTGAGAGCAGCTTGGCTCACGACCGTCTATGGATTAGATTGGCCAAAAGTAAGGGCCACTAATGCCGAAAACCGTAGGAAACAGCAAGAGTCTCTGCTGGAAATGCTCGACAAGCTGAAGGCTGCCAATTTCAATACCGTTTTATTTCAAGTGCGCACACGTGCAGAGGTATTCTATCCCTCTGCTTTGGAGCCGATGAGTTCTTTGCTGACAGGTCGTGTCAATGGAAATCCGGGCTATGATCCTCTGCAATTTGTGGTGGAAGAGTGCCATAAGCGAGGGATGGAGTGCCATGCATGGATGGTGACCATACCTCTGGGAGCCAGACGCCACATGAACAGCCTTGGAAAGCAAGCCGTGACAAGCAAGCAGCCGGGATTGGCCTTATTATATAAAGGTGAATACTATCTGGATCCGGGCAATCCTAAGACTAAGGAATACTTGATGAGCCTTGTCAATGAGGTTATACAGAAGTATGATGTGGATGGCGTGCATTTCGACTATCTGCGCTATCCTGAATACCTGCGTCAATTCCCTGATCAGCGCCAATTCAGACGTGAAGCCAAAGGGCGGAACTATGCGCAATGGCATCGTGACAATATCACAGAGATAGTGCGTTATCTCTATCAAGGCATTAAAGCGCAGAAACCTTGGATAAAGGTCAGCACCAGTCCTGTGGGTAAATCGCATGACCTCACACGCTATTCTTCCAATAGCTGGAATGCCCTCGAGACGGTAAGTCAAGACGTACAGGGATGGCTTGGTGAAGGCATTCAAGATCAGATATATCCGATGATGTATTTCAGGGGAAACAACTTCTATCCCTTTGCCTTGGATTGGCAGGAACAAAGCAACGGAAGACAGGTGATTCCAGGGCTTGGCATCTATTTCTTGGATCCTAAAGAAGGCGATTGGCCCTTGGAAGAAATAGAAAGGCAGATCAATTTTACCCGCTCTCAGTCATTGAGCGGACAGGCCCATTATCGTGTGCAATACTTGATGGATAATACCAAAGGCTTGTATGATCAATTGCTTTATAGCTATTACACCACGCCAGCCTTAGTACCTGCTTTGCCATGGCTGGATGCCGAAGCACCAAGTGCTCCACAGCAGTTGCATAAAGAGACAGAGGCCGACGGCATTGTACGTCTGACTTGGCAAGCAGCTACTGATAACGACACGCGGAATGCCCCCATGTATGTGGTATATGCCTCTGACACTTATCCAGTGGATACTGAAAACCCTGCCAATATAGTGGCTCAGAGAGTGACGGGAACTACCTATACCTATGCTCCTCTGACACCTTGGAATCTGAAGCTCTACTATGCCGTAACGGCTATAGATCGCTATGGCAACGAGAGCGAAGCGGCACAGTTAAGTCGCTGATATATAGGCTACAGAAAGTGTCTGCGGAGTGATGGGTGTCAAAGGGAAAAGACCTTTCTTCAAGCGGTGGCCTTCCCAATGACAAGGATGCTCCTCCAAACGTGGAAGAAACTGTGTCTCAAACGCTTCTCGATGCGGATAGTTGTCAACGTGGAACGTGGCATGTGCCTCTGGATGCAAGACTTTTTCCCTCAGCAGATGACTGACTACCCCCATATTCATGCGCCAATTCATCTCCACGCAGGGATGGATGCTAAATGCATCGTTTGAGTCTGCGCAGATTATCATGTCTATACCCATATAGCCTTGATAATCAAAGGACTCCAATTGATGTAGAAGAATCTCACGCACCCTTCGGAGATGCTGCAAAGGCACATAAGCAGACAGCCGTTGCTCTATCTCTTCATCTGTTAGAAGCAGATTTCCCAAATAAGCCCCTTGGGCGTTGGTTTGGAAGAGTGAGTAGCCGATAAACGACCAGTGTTTCTCTTCATCGCAATGAAATTCCATAGCAAAATCGCACACACGCTGCTTGATGGACTGTGCAGTGACCACCCCTTGCTCCTTCAAGACGCGCTGACACCAGTTCCTGTGCCTATCTGTGAAGCCATCCCTACACCAAGAAAGGCCCTTTCCACTGCTCGACCATGGGGATTTGAATACCACACCTTCCTTTGCCGCAAGTGCATAGCGCTCACAATCTTCCAAAGTATAGAGATTGGCAGCACTGCCATGACAGTAAGGCTCACCCTTGAAATGTGAAAGCATGTCTGCCACCCTCTCTCTTGACGACAACCATCGATGCTCATCTAACTGAAGATCGGAGGGCAAGATCTCTGCAGAAATCCCCATGCGCAGGAGGCGATTCTTCACGGCCTTATCCCATCCCCACGGTTGCACTTTTTTTATTTCCTCACTATGAACATTTTTTTTCCTAACTGTGAAAAAAAATGTTCCTAACTGTGAGCATAATTTTTCCACGAAATGTGCACTCTCTTCATCAGGCACCCTGATGCCACTTCCCTGAGGGGCATACCAAAGCGGCAGCACTGCCAGATCGTGTGCCATCTGCCGAATCTTCTCACTGGCTGTATAGTTGGCACCATGAGAGGCCAATGCAAGGTCGGTTTCGGGATTGAAGAGGTATAAATCCATGCCTAAAGTGCAATAAATGCGATTTTGTAAATAATTAACGCAAATATAGTAACTATTTTTGTCACGTCCGCATTGCAAAAAGCATTTTTATCACTATCTTTGCCAAACTAAACAATTATAGTGTCAATATGGAGTCATTTTATCGTACACATGCCTATCTGGTGGAGCACCTCAATGCCCCTGTGCGCAGGGATTTGATGGATCAGATAGATTGGAGCCACCGCATGATTGGCATCAAGGGAACCAGGGGTGTAGGTAAGACGACTTTCCTGTTGCAGTATGCCAAGGAGAAGTATGGCACCGACCGCTCCTGCCTCTATGTGAACATGAACAACTTCTACTTCAGCGACCATACGCTGATGGAGTTTGTCACGGAGTTTAGCAATCATGGCGGTAGGATTCTCCTTATCGACCAGATCTTCAAGCATAACAACTGGGCCAGCGAGCTTCGCCAATGCTATGAGCACTTCCCACGCATGAAGTTCGTGTTTGCCGTGTCTTCAGTGATGCGCCTCACCAGCAAGGAGGAAGATCCCGACCTTTATGACATCGTAAAGATGTACAATCTGCGAGGCTTCTCATTCCGCGAGTTCCTGAACCTACGTGCCAATCTGAATCTGCCTTCCTTCACTTTGGAAGATATCCTCAAGAATCATGAACAGATAGCACGTAAGATATTGCCAAAGGTGAACCCTTCCAAATATCTGCAAGAATACATCCACCACGGGTTCTATCCGTTCTTCTTGGAAAAACGCAATTTCTCGGAGAATCTGCTGAAGACCATGAACATGATGATAGAGGTAGATATACTTATTATCAAACAAATTGAGCTAAAATACCTCTCGAAGATAAAAAAATTGCTATATTTGCTGGCCGTAGATGGTCCCAACGCGCCAAACGTGAGCCGACTGGCCGAGGAAATAGATACTTCCAGAGCTACGGTGATGAACTATATCAAGTACTTGCAAGATGCCCGAATGGTGAACTTAGTCTATAAGGATCATGAGACATTTCCGAAGAAACCCGCCCGCGTCTTGATGCATAATACCAGCTTGATGTATGCCATCTATCCGCTGAAGTTCGACGATAGGGACGTGATGGAGACCTTCTTTGTGAACAACCTTTGGAAAGACCACACCGTGAGCAAGGGCAGCAGCCTCATCACCTTCACCGTGGACAATGGGCTGAAGTTTAAGCTCTGCATGGACAGCACGGGCAGGCGGAAAAATTCAGATGTGTACTACATCATGCGCAACATGGAGATAGGCCGTGACCATATGATTCCGCTGTGGCTCTTTGGCTTTTTATATTGAAAACAATTTTAGATGAAACATTAATATTAATGAAATTATGACTAAAGAGAAAAAATTCATTACATGTGATGGTAACGAAGCAGCTGCGCATATCGCGTATATGTTTACCGAAGTAGCTGCCATCTACCCTATCACTCCATCTTCTACGATGGCTGAACACGTGGACGAATGGGCAGCTGCCGGCCGTAAGAACATCTTCGGCGAGACAGTATCAGTGCAAGAAATGCAGTCTGAAGGTGGTGCTGCAGGTGCAGTACATGGCTCACTGCAAGCTGGTGCCCTGACCACCACTTTCACCGCATCACAGGGCCTCCTGCTGATGATTCCTAACATGTATAAGATCGCTGCAGAAAATCTGCCTTGCGTATTCCACGTTTCTGCTCGTACACTGGCTTCTCATGCTCTTTGTATCTTCGGTGACCATCAGGATGTGATGGCTTGCCGTCAGACAGGCTTCGCCATGTTGGCCGAGGGCTCTGTGCAGGAAGTGATGGATCTGGCTGGTGTAGCTCACTTGGCTGCTCTGACCGCACGTCTGCCATTCCTGAATTTCTTCGACGGTTTCCGCACCTCTCATGAGATTCAGAAGATTGAGAAGATCGATCAGGAAGACCTGGCTGGTCTTATCGATATGGAGGCTCTGAAGGAGTTCCGTGAGAAGGCTCTGAATCCTATGAAGCCAGTGATGCGTGGTATGGCCGAGAATCCTGACCACTTCTTCCAGCATCGTGAGGCTTGCAACACTACTTATACCCATGTTCCTGCTATCGTGCAGCACTACATGGATGAGATTGGCAAGATCACTGGTCGTCAGTATCACCTGTTCGACTACTATGGTGATCCAGAGGCAGAGCGCGTAGTTGTGGCTATGGGTTCTGTGACCGAGTGTCTGCGTGAGATGGTTGACTATCTGCGTGCTAAGGGCGAGAAGGTTGGTATGGTGGCAGTTCACCTGTTCAATCCATGGTCTGCAAAGGACCTGCTGGCTGCTATCCCTGCAACTGCTAAGCGCATTGCTGTGCTCGACCGCACTAAGGAGCCAGGAGCTGCTGGTGATCCTCTTTATATGAATGTTAAAGACGCTTTCTATGGTGCCAAAGATGCTCCTTGCATCGTAGCTGGTCGCTATGGTCTGGGCTCAAAGGATACTACTCCTGCACAGATGCTGGCCGTTTACAAGAACTTGGCTTTGCCACAGCCAAAGGATCATTTCACCGTAGGTATCGTAGATGACGTGACCTTCACTTCTCTGCCACAAGAGCCAGAGTTGGTTCTCGAAGATGGTGGCATGTTCGAGGCTAAATTCTACGGTCTGGGTGCCGATGGTACTGTAGGTGCCAATAAGAACTCTGTGAAGATCATCGGTGACAACACCAATAAGCATTGTCAGGCTTACTTCGCATACGATTCAAAGAAGTCAGGTGGTTTCACTTGCTCACATCTCCGTTTTGGTGATACACCTATCCGTTCTACATACTATGTGAATACGCCTAACTTCGTGGCTTGCCACGTTCAGGCTTACCTGTACATGTATGATGTAACCCGCGGTCTGCGTAAGAACGGTTCCTTCTTGCTGAACACCGTTTGGGAAGGTGAGGAATTGGCACAGAACCTGCCAAACCGCGTAAAGCGCTACTTTGCAAAGAACAACATCACCGTTTATTATATCAACGCTACTAAGATTGCTCAGGAAATTGGTTTGGGCAACCGTACCAATACCATCCTGCAGAGCGCATTCTTCCGTATCACTGGTGTCATTCCAGTAGATCTGGCTATCGAGCAGATGAAGAAGTTTATCGTGAAGTCATACGGCAAGAAGGGTGAGGATGTTGTAAACAAGAACTATGCAGCTGTTGACCGTGGTGGTGAATATAAGACACTGACTGTGGATCCTGCATGGGCTAACTTGCCAGACGATGAGAAGGCTGCCAACAATGATCCTGCTTTCATCAATGAGGTTGTTCGTCCTATCAACGCACAAGACGGTGACTTGCTGCCAGTATCTGCCTTCAAGGGTATTGAGGATGGTACTTGGTATTCAGGTACTGCCAAATATGAGAAGCGTGGTGTGGCCAACTTTGTTCCAGTTTGGAATTCTGAGAACTGTATCCAGTGTAACAAGTGTGCATTTGTTTGTCCTCACGCAGCTATTCGTCCGTTCGTACTCGATGCTGAGGAGCAGAAGGCAGTTGACTTCCCAATGCTGAAGGCAGTAGGTAAGGGCTTTGAGGGCATGACCTTCCGCATCCAGGTAGACGTGATGGATTGCTTGGCTTGTGGCAACTGCGCTGATGTATGTCCAGGCAAGAAGGGTGAGAAGGCTCTGACTATGGTTCCATTCGATCCTGAAGCTGAGGATATGAAGAAGCAAGCTGCCAACTGGGAGTATTGTGTGAATGAAGTGAAGAGCAAGCAGCACTTGGTAGATATCAAGGCCAATCCAAAGAACTCACAGTTTGCACAGCCTCTCTTCGAGTTCTCAGGCGCTTGTTCTGGTTGCGGTGAGACTCCATACGTGAAGCTCATCAGCCAGCTGTTCGGTGATCGTGAAATGGTAGCTAACGCTACAGGTTGCTCATCTATCTATTCAGGTTCTGTACCTTCTACTCCTTATACTACCAATGCCGAGGGCCGTGGTCCAGCATGGGCCAACTCTTTGTTCGAGGACTTCTGCGAGTTCGGTCTGGGTATGACATTGGCCAATGAGAAGATGCATGCTCGTCTGACAGAGACCATGCAGAAGGCTATTGCCGATGAGAAGGTGCCTGCTGAGGCTAAGGAGCTCTTCGCACAGTGGATTGAGAACCAGAACGATGCAGAGAAGACCAAGGAGCTGTACAACCAGATAGCTCCAATGGTTGAGGCTAATAAGGATAAGTGCCAGTATTGCGCTGTTGTCAACGAGTTCAAGAACTACCTCATCAAGCGCAGCCAGTGGATTATCGGTGGTGATGGTGCTTCTTACGATATCGGTTATGGTGGTCTCGATCATGTGATTGCTTCTGGTAAGGATGTGAACATCTTGGTTATCGATACTGAGGTTTACTCTAACACTGGTGGTCAGTCATCTAAGGCTACTCCTATCGGTGCTATTGCTAAGTTTGCTGCTGCAGGTAAGCGTGTGCGTAAGAAAGACCTGGGTCTCATGGCTACTACTTATGGTTACGTTTACGTAGCTCAAATCGCTATGGGTGCCGACAATGCTCAGACACTGAAGGCTCTGCGTGAGGCAGAAGCATATCCTGGTCCATCACTTGTGATTGCTTATGCTCCATGTATCAACCATGGTTTGAAGGCTGGTATGGGTAAGAGTCAGGCAGAAGAGGCTAAGGCCGTGGCTTGCGGTTACTGGCATCTGTGGCGCTACAATCCAGCATTGGAAGCAGAGGGCAAGAATCCATTTACATTGGATAGCAAGGAGCCTAACTGGGAAGGCTTCAAGGACTTCCTGAAGGGTGAGGTTCGCTATGCATCTGTGATGAAGCAGTATCCTGCCGAGGCAGAGCAACTGTTCCAGGCTGCAGAAGACAATGCGAAGTGGCGTTACAACAGCTACCTCCGTTTGGCTAAATATCCATGGGGAGCTGCTGAATAAGCGTACACCTTATTAATAATAAAGGCGGAGACCATTCGTGGTTTCCGCTTTTTTTTATTGATTTCTCCTTGAAGAATCTAAGAACAGTATTTATCGCATGTATTCTCAATGAAACTCAATAATAATTGAGATTTGCTATGGTACATAAAGATTAATAAAAAGAACAATATCAAATAACTTGCAGAGGTAGCTACTGATTCGTATATATTATTTAAATAGTTACGGGTTCTGTTGCAGTCGTTTCACGCGACGCTATCGCAGAGCAGCCTGTAGCTACGTTTGCTGAAGCATTGCAGGGTCGTGCTGCCGGTGTATATGTATCCGGTGGTGGTGCTCCTGGTGCATCTACTACTATCCGTGTACGTGGTGTCGGTGGTGTG
>CADALZ010000053.1 GCA_902788865.1 uncultured Bacteroidales bacterium
GCATATTCAGATAGTAATAGCCTCGCGAGGTCATTTGACTTTCCCCGTGAGGCAGTTTTTACGACCTCACGAGGGAGTTCGTTTTTGGCATTTGGAGTGTGGTGGAGGGGTTAATGTCGCGATTGTATATTTATGCATCTTGCAGCAGAATACCATGGGTATCCATGCCACAGCTTTCATTTCATTTCAATTTATTCCAAAAATACATGCACACATTACCCTAAACTTAACAGGGCTCTCCTATTATTATATAAGGTATCTCTTCAGCTCCTGCCACCCATCACACAATGCTTGCATAGAGGGGTAGAGTAGGTTGGCACCTTCGTTAAGGAGTACCTCGGGCTTCAGGGGGCCTGTGTTCACAGCCACGGTGAAGATGCCAGCGGCTACGCCTGCCTGCACACCGATGGGGGCATTTTCTACCACAATGGCTTCATTGGGCTGCACACCAGCTTTCTGGAGTCCCATGAGGTAGGGCTCTGGGTGGGGCTTGCCGTGGCGCACATCGTAGGCAGTGACCATCTTGTCGTGGGCGAACATGCCATGATAGACACGGTCTATGCGCTCGAAGAGAGAATACTGACCGCTGCCTGTGACCAGCACAGGGGTGATGCCATCTGCTTGCAACTGCTGGATAAGCTCGTAGGCACCAGGCATGCGCTCTGGCTCTGGGTGCTTGGAGAACTCTTGGCACTTGTCTTCATAGATGCGATCGACCAACTCCTTGCTGGGCTCCACGCCATACTTCTCCTTATATATCATGGCGATGGTGTTCATGCCTGTGCGCCCCTCGTTGAGGAAGGCAACTTCACGCGTCATGGGAAGGTCGAACTTCGCCATGGAGGCTACCCACGCATCGGCATGATAGGGCATAGAGTCGAAGAGCACCCCATCCATATCGAAGAGCACGGCCTTGAGATGGATAAAAGAATGCCCGCTATCACGAAGATAGCGGGCTATAGATGATTGAATGTCTATCATTTCAGACGAGCTTGGATGGCTTTAGATTCAGCCTCATAGCCAGGCTTGTTGAGCAGGGCGAACATGTTCTTCTTGTAAGCCTCTACACCAGGCTGGTTGAATGGGTTCACGCCCAGTACGTAGCCGCTCACGCCGCAAGCCTTCTCGAAGAAGTAGAGCAGCTGACCGATGTTCTCCTCGTCGAGGCGCTCGATGCAGATGCGGATGTTTGGCACGCCACCATCGACGTGTGCCAGCTGAGTACCCAGCTCGGCCATCTTGTTCACCTCATCTACACGCTTGCCAGCCAGGAAGTTCAGACCATCGAGGTTTTCCTCATCGCTTGGCACTTCCAGCTTGTGGTCCACATTGTCAACAGAGAGCACGGTCTCGAAGATGCTGCGCTCACCTTCCTGGATCCACTGGCCCATAGAGTGCAGGTCGGTGGTGAAATCTACGCTGGCAGGGAAGATACCCAGATTGTCCTTACCCTCGCTCTCACCATAGAGCTGCTTCCACCACTCGCTCACGTAGTGCAGCTTAGGACAGAAGTTCACCAGAATTTCGATCTTCTTGCCGCTCTTATAGAGCTCGTTGCGCACGGCAGCGTAGATCATGGCTGGGTTCTGCTCGAATGGCACCTTTACATCGCAGGCCTTCTCCATCTGCACGGCACCAGCCACCAGCTTCTCGATGCTGAAGCCAGCTACGGCGATAGGCAGCAAGCCTACAGGAGTGAGTACAGAGAAACGACCACCTACATTATCAGGAATCACGAAGCTCTTGTAACCCTCATTGTTGGCAGTGACGCGGGCAGCACCCTTCTTAGCATCGGTGATGGCCACGATAACCTTGCGTGCCATCTCCTTGCCACGCTGATCCTCGCACTGCTTCTTCAGCAGACGGAATGCCAGGGCAGTCTCGGTAGTGGTGCCCGACTTAGAGATATTGATTACGCCGAATTTCTTATCCTTCAGGTACTCAGTGAGCTCGAAGAGATAGTCCTCGCTGATGTTGTTGCCAGCATACAGTATCACTGGGTTCTCCTTCTTCTCCTTCAGCCACTCGAAACTGTTGCTCAGAGTCTCGATCACGGCACGTGCGCCCAAGTAGCTACCGCCGATGCCGGCTACGATCACTACCTCACAATTGTCACGCAGCACCTTGGCGGTGGCGTTGATGTCGTCAAGCACTTCCTTGGTGATGGAAGATGGCAGGTGCAGCCAACCTAAGAAGTCGTTGCCCAGTCCGGTGCCCTTTTCCAGAGCCTCTGCAGCAGCCTGTGCCTTTGGAGCGTAAGCATATACGCTCTCCTTGGATACAAATCCGAATGTCTTTTCGATGTCTAACTTAATCATGTTATTAATGATGAATTATAAATTATGTATATCTTCTTAATCTTTTAATTTTTTAATCTTTTAATCTTGAAATAGCGGATTTCCGCTATTTCAGCATTTCCGTGAGTCTGCGGAACTCCATGCTTGGCGATGCCTGTCGGTAAAGAATGTTGTACACGGCATTCACTATAGGGATGTCGGCATTGCATTCCATATTCTTGAGCGTGATGCAGCGGGCTCCATAGTAACCCTCGGCAATCATCTGCATCTCTATCTGCGCACTCTTCACGGAGTAGCCCTGGCCTATCATGGTGCCAAACGAGCGGTTGCGGCTGAACTTAGAGTAGGCCGTCACCATGAGGTCGCCCAGATATACCGAGTCTTTCACGTTGCGCTTGAAAGGGTGTACCACCTCCAAGAAGTGTTCCAATTCCCTGCTCGCACTGCTGATGAGCACCGCTTGGAAATTATCGCCATACTTCAGACCGATGCTGATGCCAGAAGCTATGGCGTAGATATTTTTCAGCACACAGGAATACTCTATGCCAGCCACGTCGCGGCTGATGGAAGCCTTGATAAATGGGCAGGTGACCAGTTGCGCCACCATGTGCGCCTTGTTGATATCGGCACAGGCAGTGGTGAGGTATGACAGGCGTTCGAAGGCCACCTCCTCTGCGTGGCAAGGACCCGCTATGACGGCAATGTTCTCCACCGGTACACCATACACCTTCTGGAAGTACTCCGACACGATGAGGTTCTCATCGGGCACGATACCCTTGATGGCCGATATGATGAATTTTCCCCTGATATCTGCGGTGAGCTTGGAGAGGTGACTCTTGAGATAAGGCGATGGAGTGACAAACACCAGCGTGTCTGACTCTTCTACCACCTTATTTATATCACTGCTGAAATGGATGCGCTCAGTGTCAAACTGCACATCGGTGAGGTAGGCTGGGTTATGACCAAGACGAAGGAACTCGGCAATGCGGTCTTCACGCCGCATATACCAATTGATGTAGGGCTGGTGTGCCAGTACCATCTTGGCAATGGCGGTTGCCCAACTGCCTCCACCCATGATCGCTATCCTTCCTAATGAGTTCATCTCTGCCAGCTTTAGATCTTCTCAATCCACGCCTGCACGTCAGCTACGCTTGGGTTGGGTAATTCCAACTTAAACTTCTTATTGATGCCACAAATCTCCATATGGAGCTTCTGCGGATTCACTTCCTTCATGCTCTCCACCACATTGTAGCCAGCTTTCTGAATCACAGGTACCCAAGCCTCGTCGATGCCCAGGGCGGTGTATTTGGCTACAGGGTCTTTTGGCGCGCTCTTTTCTGGTTTCATCTGAGGGAAGAACAATACTTCCTGAATGAACGTCTTACCCGTCATGAGCATCACCAGGCGGTCGATACCAATGCCGATGCCGCTTGTAGGAGGCATGCCATACTGCAGGGCGCGGAGGAAGTCTTGATCGATAATCATCGCCTCGTCATCGCCCTTATCAGCCAGTCGCATCTGCTCCTTGAAGCGCTCCTCCTGGTCGAGTGGGTCGTTCAGCTCTGAATATGCATTGGCCAACTCCTTGCCATTCACCATCAGCTCGAAGCGCTCGGTAAGTCCGGCCTTGCTGCGATGCATCTTAGTAAGTGGTGACATCTCCACCGGATAGTCGGTGATGAAGGTTGGCTGAATGAATGTGCCCTCGCAGAACTCTCCGAAGAGCTCATCGATAAGCTTGCCCTTGCCCATGGTTTCATCTACCTCCATGCCCTTCTGCAGACAGAAGGCGCGAATCTCTTCTTCGGTCTTCCCTTCGCAGTCGAATCCAGTCTTCTCCTTGATGGCATCGAGGATAGGCAAGCGGCGATAAGGAGCCTTGAAACTGATGATCTGTCCGTCGATCTCACGTTCAGGCTTGCCATTCACGGCGATGCAGATGGTCTCCAGCAGCTTCTCAGTGAAAGACATCATCCAGTTATAGTCCTTATACTGCACATACAGCTCCATGCAGGTGAATTCGGGGTTATGGTTGCGGTCCATGCCCTCGTTGCGGAAATTCTTTCCTATCTCATATACACCCTCGAAGCCACCCACGATGAGGCGTTTCAAGTAAAGCTCCGTGGCGATGCGCATATACATATCGGTATTCAGTGCATTGAAGTGCGTGATAAACGGACGTGCGCTGGCACCACCGGCAATGGCCTGCAGGGTAGGAGTCTCTACCTCTGTGTAGCCAGCCTCGTCGAGTACACGACGCATGGTGCGTATCACAGTAGCGCGCTGCAGGAAGGTCTCCTTCACGCCATCGTTGACTACCAAGTCCACATAACGTTGGCGGTAGCGCAGCTCTGGATCCTCGAACTTATCGTAGGCTACGCCATCTTTATATTTCACGATAGGGAGTGGCTTCAAACTCTTGGAAAGCAAGGTGAGGCTCTGCGCATGCACAGAAATCTCGCCCGTCTGTGTGCGGAACACGAAACCCTTCACACCAATGAAGTCGCCAATATCAAGCAGGCGCTTGAAAACCACGTTGTAAAGATCTTTGTTCTCATCTGGGCAGATGTCATCGCGGGTGACATACACCTGGATGCGGCCCTTGCTGTCTTGCAGCTCTGCGAAACTGGCCTTGCCCATCACGCGTCGGCTCATCATGCGCCCCGCTATCACTACCTCACGTTTCTCCTCGTCATCGTCCTTAAACTCCGCACGGATATCGGTACTGAAGGCGTTGGTGGGAAACTCGGCAGCAGGGTAGGGGTCGATGCCCATGTTGCGCAATTCTTGCAGACTCTGTCTGCGGATTATTTCTTGTTCACTCAGTTCTAAAACATTCATAATAGTACCTATCTACTCAAATTAGGGGCAAAGTTACGGATTATTTTTTAGATTCCTCTATTTTGTATGGAGAAAATGCGTACCTTTGCAGCCGATTTTATAAAGATTGATATGACAGACAAGAAAATACCTACTGCACTGGGCACAGAAAAAGTCAGCAAACTGCTGGCGCAGTATGCCATTCCGTCTATTATTGCCATGACAGCCTCGTCGCTATATAATATGGTGGACAGCATCTTCATCGGGCAGGGTGTGGGTGCTATGGCTATCTCTGGCATTGCCATCACCTTCCCGCTGATGAATGTGGCAGGTGCTTTTGGCTCTCTGGTAGGCGTGGGTGCCTCTACGCTGGTGTCTGTGAAGCTGGGGCAGAAGGACTATGACACGGCACGGCACGTGCTGGGCAACGTAGTGGATCTGAACATCGGCCTTGGATTGCTGCTTACGGTGGTGGCGCTCATCTTCCTGGATCCCATTCTCTACTTCTTCGGAGCCAGTGAGAACACCATTCCATACGCCAGAGACTACATGCAAATCATTCTTTTGGGAAATGTCATCACGCACCTCTATTTCGGCATGAATGCCTTGCTGCGTGCGTCTGGGCACCCCAAAGACTCTATGTATGCCACGATTGCCACGGTGGTGGTGAATACTATTCTGGATCCTATCTTCATCTTCGGACTGGATATGGGCATCCGTGGCGCAGCGGTGGCAACGGTCATTGCGCAGACTCTCTCACTGATGTGGCAAATCAAGCTGTTTTCCAACAAGAACGAGCTGCTGCACTTCAGCCGTGGCATCTTCCGCCTGAAGAAACGCATCGTGACAGCCTCACTCTCCATAGGCATGGCCCCTTTCCTCATGAACCTGGCAGCGTGCTTGGTGGTGATACTTATCAACAAGGCTCTGATGCGCACTGGTGGCGACTATGCCATAGGTGCCTATGGACTGGTGAACCGACTGGTATTTGTGGCCGTCATGGTGTGTGTGGGACTTAATCAAGGTATGCAGCCTATAGCGGGCTATAACTATGGGGCCAAGCTTTACTCCCGTGTGACGGAGGTGCTGAAACTCACGGTGTTCTGGGCAACTTTAGTCACCACTACGGCTTTCCTACTCGGAGAGTTGGTGCCAGAGGTGCTTATCCGTATCTTTACCAGTGATGAAGAACTTATCCGTATCTCTGTCAAGGCTTTGCGCATTGTGGTGCTGGTCTTCCCTGTGGTGGGCTTCCAGATGGTGACGACCAACTTCTTCCAGAGCATAGGTATGGCACCGAAAGCGATTTTCTTGAGCTTGACGCGCCAACTGCTCTTCCTGTTGCCATGTATCCTGGTTCTCCCTGAGATCTATGGCGAAAACGGGGTGTGGTACAGTATGCCTATCAGTGACCTTATTTCCACCATCGTGGCAGGTGTGATGCTGTGGTGGCAATTCAGAAAATTCAAACATCATGATACAGAACTTAGTATTTGACTTGGGCGGCGTGATTATCACGCTGGATTTTGAGCAAGCTGTGCGTCGATTCTACGACATGGGTGTGGAAAATATCCGCACCTATCTGGATCCTTTTGCGCAGTCGGGCATCTTCGGCGATTTGGAGAGCGGAAAAATCTCAGCGGAGGAGTTTCGTGAGAAGCTCAGTGCTTTGGCTGGTTGCGACATTACCCCTGCCGATTGCCTCTATGCCTGGAAGGGCTTTGTTCAGAGTGTGCCACGTTGCAACCTCGATACGCTGGTGGCCCTGCGTCAGAAAGGCTATCGCCTCATTCTGCTCTCGAATACCAATCCGTATATGATGTCATGGGCCATGAGCACGGAGTTCAGTGGTGACGGACATGCACTGAGCGACTATTTCGATGCTTGCTATCTGAGTTACCAATGCGGCCTCATGAAACCTGATCCTGCCATCTTCCAGCTGATGCTGGAGAAAGAACAGATTAAACCCCAAGAAACCCTCTTTCTGGACGATGGGCGTCGCAATGTGGAAGTGGCCGCCTCCTTGGGTATCCAGACTTACCAACCCCGTGAAGGTGAAGACTGGACAGAGAAGCTGCATCTGCTTCTGGAGTAAAAGGCGCATCTGCTAACAGATATTACATTTTTGTTACAAAAGACGAAAAAAATCTTGTTTCTTTTTTGTTTTTCATTTTTTTATTTTATATTTGCCCATCGAATATCCTTAAAAACACTGAAGATGACTGAGAAATTTGTTGTAAGCGTTGGCCGACAGCTGGGTAGCGGAGGCCGTACCGTGGGAGAAAAACTATCAGCCAGACTGGGTATAGACTTCTATGACAAGGAACTGATAGACCTTGCGTCAGAAGAAAGCGGACTGTGTGCGGAGTTTTTCGAGCGTGCCGATGAACAGGCACAATCAGGGCCACGGGGCCTCTTCAGCATTCGCTTCCCTTTCATTTCGGAGGGAAGCATCCCGTCGATGAACAGCCTAAGCAATGATGCGCTGTTCAAGGTTCAGAGTGATGTGATACGCCACTTGGCTGAACAGAGATCGTGCCTTTTTATGGGACGCTGCGCAGACTATATCCTGCGTGAGAACCCACGTTGTGTGAGCGTATTCATCACTGCCAACAAGGAGGACCGCATCAAGCGGTTGATGGATCTCCATAACTACACTGCCGAACAGGCAGAGGAGTATATGGAGAAGGGCGAAAAGAAGCGCGCGGAGTATTACAACTACTACACCAACAAGAAATGGGGGGTTGCGAAATCTTACCATCTCTGCATCAATTCATCCGTACTGGGTATTGATGGAACGGTGGACTTCGTAGAAGCTTTCGTGCGCAGGAAACTCAGTCTATAACAGCATCAGCAGTACCATCTGGCCTGCTAAGATGCGTAAAAACATGGATAGCGGATAAACGGTGGAATACCCTAATGAGGGAGCCTCGTTATCCGCTATTTGCGTACTATAGGCCAAGGCGGCTGGTTGTGTATAGCTACCTCCCAGCATACCGATGAGGGTATAGTAGTTGACCTTCCAATACAGGCGTGCAAACAGGCCGACAAGCATCAGTGGAATGAGGGTGATGAGGAAGCCGTAGGCCACGTAGAGCAAGCCGTCTCCTTGTATCACCGTCTGCACGAAGCTGGCACCAGCCTCTATGCCTACACTCGCTAAGAAGAGCGAAATGCCTATCTCACGCATCATCAGGTTGGCTGCCGTGGTGGTATAGGTCACCATCTTGAACTTATGGCCGAAACGCCCCACTAGAATAGCAACTACCAGCGGACCACCCGCAAGGCCAAGTTTCACAGGGGTAGGCATGCCTGGAAAGACAATCGGGAGACTTCCCACCAAGATGCCGAGGAAGATACCTATGAAAATGGTGACAATGTTTGGCGTATTCAGTTCCTTGATCTCATTGCCGAGGAGCTGTGCTACATGCTCTACATCGTCTTGCTGACCTACGACTATCAGACGGTCGCCCACCTGCAGATCGAGGCTTGGCGCTGCAAACAGCTCCATGCCAGAGCGGATGACGCGCGTCACATTCACCCCATACATACTTCTGAAATGCAGGTTGCCCAGTTTCTTTCCGTTGAAGTTGGAGCGCGTCAGCAGCACACGCTTAGCCACCATAGGCGTCTCCTTGTCCTTCCACTTGATAGGCTCTACTTCGCGCCCTATGAAAGCCGTGATGGCAGGGGCATCATCTTCGTTGCACACCACACGCAGGATATCGCCCAGAAAGAAAATGGTGTTATGATTGGGCACTTCTATCTCCGTGGCATGCTTGATGCGTGACACCACGAAGTCGCGTCCGATAAACTGCTTTACCTGCAGCAACTTCTTGCCCTCGATACTCTCATTGCGCACCTCGATATGTAGCTCGCGAGGCTTGTGATGAGCGTCTTCTTCTTGGTTGGCTATCTCTTCACTTTCTTTCTTCAGATTGATTTTCAGCAACTGGCGTAACAGTATCATGGAGAGGATGATTCCCACCACACCCAGCGGGTAGGCACAGGCGTAACCTAAGGCTATGGGATCGCCCGTATAGTTGAGTTGGTTGAGTGCCTCCTGAGCAGCACCAAGACCAGGTGTGTTGGTCACAGCACCATAGAGCACACCTATCATCATAGGCAGATCCATGCGATCGTCGGCATAATAAATGGCCAGCGTCACGATGATATTCAGTAGGATGATGAGGGCCGCCAAGATGTTGAGGCGTATGCCCCCTGCCTTGAAGCTGGAAAAGAATGACGGACCTACCTGCAAGCCAATACAAAAGACAAACAAGATGAGGCCGAAGTCGCGGATGAAATGCAGGATGTCAGGCTGTGCCGTGAAGCCGAAATGTCCCACGAAAATACCCATGAAGAGGATGAACGTGACACCCAGTGATACTCCGAAGACCTTGATCTTCCCAAGCAGTACACCAATGGCAATAACAAAAGAATAGAGGAACACAATATGGGCCACAGAGCCTGAATCCCATAGTAAATTTGATAACCAATCCATACCTTAAAAGGGTTTAGTTTTTTTCTGGGTGCAAAGGTACGAACTTTTCAAGTGTCTTGCAAGTATTTCGTCACAAACCGCCTTTCGCCGATGCAAACGATTGAATTTTGAAACTCTGCTTGTCAAAATGCCCCCATGCAGCCAGAAAACGGGTTTAGAATGCATCTTTTCTGCATTTTTTTACATTTTATATTAAATATGTGGCGTAAAATGTGTATCTTCGCACCGCTTTAAGAATTTTTTTTTAATCAAATAAATTATGGCAGAAATTAAAGAAAGACTCTTCTCTGAATTTGAGCCTACCACCACACAGCAGTGGATCGACAAGATCACAACTGACCTGAAAGGTGCTCCGTTCGAGAAGAAATTGGTTTGGAGAACGAATGAAGGATTCAATGTTCAGCCCTTCTATCGTCTCGAAGATTTGAAAGACTTGAAGACTGTGAACTCCCTGCCAGGTGAGTTCCCTTACCTCAGAGGTAAGAAGAAGTCTGAGAACAACTGGCTGATCCGTCAGGAAATCAAGGTGGAAGATCCTGCTGAGGCCAACAAGAAGGCACTCGACATCCTGAACCGTGGTATCGACTCTCTGTCATTCCACGTAGGACATGCAGACATCACTGAGGCCTATCTGGAGGCACTGCTGAAGGACATCTGCCCAGAATGCGTAGAACTGAACTTCGCTGGTTGCCAGCGTCATGCCGTAGAGCTGGCCAAGGCACTGGTAGCTTACCTGAAGAAGCAGGGCGTGGCTCTGGAGAAGGTAAGAGGTTCTATCGACTTCGACTTCATCAACAAGATGCTGAAGCGTGGTCATGACTTCCCAGCAGCTGTAGAGACAGCTAAGGAACTTATCGAAGTGACTGCAGAGATGCCAGAGTTCCAGGTTCTGGGCGTACACGGATGCACTCTGCAGGATGCAGGTTCATTCATCTATCAGGAGCTGGGCTATGCACTGGCTTGGGGTAATGAGTGGGTAAGCACACTGACAGAGGCTGGTGTTCCTGCCGAGACAGTGAACCAGAAGCTGCGTTTCAACTTGGGCGTCAGCCCTAACTACTTCATGGAGATTGCTAAGTTCCGCGCTGTTCGTATGCTGTGGGCTAACATCATGGCTCAATACACAGACAATAAGGAGGCTTGCAAGATTCACGTACATGCTACGACTTCTACCTACAACCTCTCTGTATTCGATGCTCACATGAACCTGCTGCGTACTCAGACCGAGGCCATGAGTGCTGCTCTGGGTGGTGTAGATTCTATGACAGTGACTCCATTTGATGTAACCTATGAAGAGGCAACCGACTTCTCAGAGCGTCTGGCACGCAACCAGCAGCTGCTGCTGAAGGAAGAGAGCCACATGGGTAGCGTAGTAGATATTCCTGGTGGTTCATACTACATCGAGAAGCTGACTGTAGCTATTGCAGAACAGGCTTGGAAGTTGTTCCTCGCTGTTGAGGAAGACGGTGGCTTCTATGCTCAGGTGAAAGCTGGTAAAGTTCAGGCCGCTATCGCAGAGAGCACTAAGACACGTCATGCCAACGTAGCAAAGCGTAAGGAGATTCTCGTAGGCACCAACCAGTATCCTAACTTCAACGAACTGAGCGAAGGCAAGAAGCCTGTAAGCTGTGGCTGCTGCTGCGGTGAGGGTGAG
>CADALZ010000054.1 GCA_902788865.1 uncultured Bacteroidales bacterium
ACGTCCCGGTGAAGTCCATGAACAGCAACGTAATCAGCACGAAGAAAATAACGGCCAAAGTCAGTCGAATCTTACGTAACATACTTTTAGATTAGATTAGATTATATAATTAAAACTTTAAAAATCAAAGTGTATTTTGCTTTAACGCTTCCACAAAATTATCTACTCGCTGCATTTGCTCTGGAATATTAATCATCTGAGGGCAGTGCGGCGAGCACTGATTACAGCTGGTACAATGACTGGCTTGTCGGAGACGGGGCACACCACGGTCATAACCCACCAAAAAAGCTCGGCGAGCATTTCGGTAGTTCGGGTCTTGCTGGCTCTCTGGCACGTTACCTTCGTTTACGCACTTATTGAAATGTGTAAAGATGGCGGGGATGTCAAGACCATAAGGGCAAGGCATACAATATTGGCATTGGTTACATGGGATAGTGGGATATTGCTGCATAATATCAGCAGTTTCAAACAAGAAGTTTTTCTCTTCATCAGTGAGGTTAACCAGTGGAGAGAAACTACGGATGTTATCTTGCAGATGCTCCATGTAAGTCATACCGCTAAGACAAGCTAATACATAAGGATAAGAGCCAGCAAAGCGGAATGCCCATGAAGCAGCGCTATTTTCCGGAATTCGTTGCTTGAGGCGTGCCACCACATGCTGTGGAAGATTGGAGAGACGACCACCCAACAACGGTTCCATAATAACGACAGGAATCTGGCGACGTTCCAATTCATGATATAGGTACTCGCATGGTACTGAAGCACCTACGGCATGCCTCCAATCCAAATAATTCATTTGAATCTGAACAAAGTCCCAATGGTACTTTCCTTCATCGTGCAGTTCCAGAAGATAGTCAAATACCTTTACATCACCATGAAAAGAGAATCCCAAATGACGGATACGCCCCGCTTCGCGCTCCTTTACCAAGAAATCAAGAATGCCCGTATCGAAGAAACGTTCAGCAATGCTGGGCATACCACCCCCGAAACCACACCCATGTAGTAGGTAATAGTCTATATAATCAGTTTGCAGATTAATGAACGAATTATTGTAGAAATCCATCGAACGACGGTACATTTCTTCTTTAGGTAGCCCTTGGCCTGAAAAACGGTGACTTGATAGCTTGGTAGCTAAATAGTATGACTCGCGTGGATACTTCTTAAGAGCCTTTGCTGTAGCTTGTTCCGACCATCCTTGCACATATACGGGAGCGGTGTCATAATAAGTGATACCATGCGCCATGGCATAATCGACAAGTCGATTTACCTGCTCTTGATCGATGACATTACCATCGGCCTCTGGCTGAGATAAAGTCGGCCAACGCATACATCCATAACCAAGGATAGAAACGCGGTCGTTGTCAAGGCTCTCGAACTGGCGGTATGTCATCCTATCAGTTGGAACCTCGTCTGTATGATGACCGGCAGGATCAAGTTCATTTGGTAACTTAGAACGACATCCTGCCAAACTAGCAGCTCCGGCAACTACGGTTCCAGTTCCCAAGGCCTTTATGAAGTCTCGGCGGTTAATGTTCTTAGCTGTCATAATTACGTAATTATTGTATGCGCAAATATAGGGATTCCTCCCGAAAAAAGCAAATTCCCAACAATCAATCGCCGAAAAAACAGAATTAAAGGCGAAACGAGTACGTTATTCGCCCTTCAACATTCACAAAATCTTTTTCAAGAACTGGCCTGTATAACTCTCTGAACATAATGCTACTTCTTCCGGAGTACCCATTGCTACAACATTACCACCCTTCTCCCCACCTTCAGGTCCCATATCTATCACCCAATCAGCACATTTGATCATCTCCATATTGTGCTCAATAATAAGAATAGAATGGCCCCGTTTGATAAGAGCATCAAAACATTCCAGCAACTTCTTAATATCGTGGAAGTGCAAGCCAGTAGTAGGTTCGTCAAAGATGAACAGCGTAGGTTCTTTCTTCTCCATACTTAAGTAATAGGCCAACTTCACGCGCTGGTTTTCACCACCAGAAAGGGTGGAAGATGATTGTCCCAATTTCACATATCCCAATCCAACATCTTGCAAGGGCTTTAAGGCATTGACGATGCGCTTCTGACCGTATTTCTCGAAGAATTCCATGGCCTGATCCACGGTCATTTCCAGCACGTCGTATATGTTGGCATCATGGAATTTCACTTCCAAAGTATCCGATTTAAATCGCTTTCCATGGCAAGACTCACACTCCAGAACCAAGTCGGCCATAAACTGCATTTCCACAGTAGTGGTGCCCTCACCTTTACATTCTTCGCAACGGCCTCCATTCTCGGTATTAAAGCTGAAGTAAGAAGGCGAATAACCCATCTGTTTCGAAAGCGGCTGCTCTGCCCATAGCTTGCGGATTTCCTCATAAGCTTTCAAGTAGGTTACAGGATTGCTTCGAGTAGATCTGCCTATCGGGTTCTGATCCACAAACTCAACGTTTTTCAAGCTCTGGATATCTCCTCCAATAGAGATAAACTCCCCAGGGCGATCAGACGTTTCATCCAATTCGCGTTTCAACGCTCTGAAAAGAATATCACGCACCAACGTACTTTTTCCAGAACCACTGACCCCAGTAACCACAGTCATCACATTCAATGGGAAACGCACATCGATGCCCTTTAAGTTGTTTTCGCGGGCACCTTTGATTTCGATATAGTTATTCCAAGGCCGACGGCTTTCTGGCAGTGGAATCCGTTCTTCACCAAGTAAGTAGCGAACAGTGTAGCTATTACTACCAGGTTTTAAATCTTTCAGGTCACCCTGATAGACAATCTGACCACCTAAGCGTCCTGCATTGGGGCCGATATCAATGATATAGTCGGCTGCTCTTATGATTTCCTCATCGTGTTCCACCACAACAACCGTGTTTCCTAATTGCTGCAATTCACGAAGCACCTTGATAAGTTTGTCCGTGTCTCGACTATGCAATCCGATGCTGGGTTCATCGAGGATGTACAAACTGCCCACCAAGCTGCTGCCTAAAGATGTGACGAGGTTAATGCGCTGGCTTTCACCACCTGAGAGGGTGTTGCTCATTCGATTGAGAGTCAGATATCCCAATCCTACATCGAGCATAAATTGCAGGCGACTTTTGATTTCTATCAAGATGCGCTTAGCCACTTCTTGTTCATGCGTATCGAGTTGCAGTTGGTCGAAAAACACCTTCAATTCAGTAATGGGCATATCCACCAGTTGGCAGATGTTCTTTCCACCCACGCGCACATAAGAAGCTTCAGACTTCAGTCGGGTGCCATGACATTTCGGACAAGTGGTCTTACCTCTGTAGCGAGCCATCATCACACGATACTGTATCTTGTATTGATTCTCTTTCACCATCTGGAAAAAGGCATTGATACCTTCAAAATAAGGTGTACCCTCCCAGAGCATCCGCCGTTGTTCGTCAGTGAGTTCATAATATGGAGTGAAGATGGGAAAACCGGCCTTCTCTGCCCCTTTGATGACCATATCTCTCCACATGCCCATTTTATCACCACGCCAACATACCACAGCACCATCATACACCGAGAGCGAACGATTGGGGATTACCAGATGCTCATCGATGCCAATGATTTTACCAAAGCCCTCGCATTCTGGGCATGCACCCAGCGGAGAGTTGAAGGAGAACATGTGCTCGGTAGGTTCCTCAAACGTCATGCCATCGGCTTCAAACTTCGTACTAAAGCGATAAAGTTGGGTAGTACCGTCGTTCTCGTAGAAGCGGAGTAGGCAGGCTCCGTCTCCCTCATACATCGCTGTTTCAGCAGAGTCTGTCAGGCGGCTTATGGCATCCTTTTCATGCGAGACGACCAGACGGTCAACCATCAAGAAAGCAACGTCTTGAGGATTGAACTTATAATCTTCCATGCGCACAGTTTGCCCATTGACCTCCAAGCGATTGAAACCCTCTTTCAGATAGATGCCCAGCTGATCTTCCAGACTTCGGCCCTGATGTGTGATGATAGGAGCAAGCAGCGTGAAACGGATGCCGTCTGTATGTTCGAGCATACACTTCACTATATCTTCAGCATCATGCCGTTTCACTTCCTGTCCGCTGATGGGGCTGAAGGTGCGTCCTACGCGGGCAAAGAGCAACCTTAAGTATTCATATATCTCGGTAGAGGTGCCCACGGTAGATCGAGGATTCCTGCTGCTCACTTTTTGCTCTATCGCTATGGCAGGCGGAATACCTTTGATAAAATCGCATTCTGGCTTGTTCAGCCTGCCTAAAAACTGTCGGGCATAGCTGCTCAGACTTTCCACATAGCGACGTTGACCTTCTGCATAAAGAGTGTCAAAAGCCAAGGATGACTTGCCAGAACCCGACAAACCTGTGATAACAATGAACTTATTGCGGGGGATGGTCAGGTCAATGTTCTTCAAGTTGTTGACACGCGCACCTTTTATAATAATAGCCTTATTCTCTGCCATAGACTTTTGCGGTTAGAAATGCAAAGATAATGCAATTTCTTTCTCCTTGCAAAGTTCTTTGCCTTTTCTTCCGGAGAATTTTTGGTTTTCAGCTTACCGGAGTTATGTTCCACACCGCGGAACTTATGTTCCGTGCTGTGGAATGTAAGTTCCGCAATGCAGGATGTACATCCCGCACCACGGAATATAAAAAGGATAGGCATTGAGATGATTATTTATAGGCAATAATCCTCAAAAGTTGAGCATATTCAGAATAATTGTTTTATCTTTGTGGGCAATAATAGACATATCATGAGAAAGATTCTGACTTTTCTGATGGGCATGTGGATGCTGGCAAGCCTTCAAGCCCAGTCGCTTCAGCCCAAGCGTGAGTTTCGTGGGGCATGGATTCAAGCAGTCAATGGGCAGTTCCGTGGAATGCCTACCGAACAGATGCAGCGAACGCTGATAGCTCAGTTGAACAATCTGCGAGAGGCAGGCATCAATGCCATAATCTTCCAAGTAAGACCTGCAGCAGATGCCTTATATGCATCATCCATTGAGCCTTGGAGCAGCTACCTGACAGGCATCCAAGGACAAGCGCCCAATCCCTATTGGGATCCGATGCAGTTCATGATAGACGAATGTCATAAAAGGGGAATGGAATTTCACGCTTGGATCAATCCATACCGTGTAAAGACTTCTGCCAATATGGTCTTGGCACCCAATCACGTGGCCAACCAGCATCCCGACTGGTTCTTGCCTTATGGCGACCAGCTTTATTTCAATCCGGCCTTGCAACATAGTCGAGATTATATTTGCAGCGTTGTATCCGACATCGTGACTCGCTATGATATCGATGCCATCCACATGGACGATTATTTCTATCCGTATCCCGTTGCAGAGCAGGAGTTCCCTGATGAAGCCTATTATCAGCAGAGTGGTGGAACTTTTGCCAGCAAAGGTGACTGGCGCAGAAATAATGTGAATATGCTGATAGAGCAGCTGCATCGCACCATTCGTGCCATCAAGCCATGGGTCAAGTTCGGCATTTCACCCTTTGGCATTTACCGCAATCAGAAAAGCGATCCAGACGGCAGTGCCACTAATGGTCTGCAGAACTACGACGACCTCTATGCGGACATTCTGCTATGGACGCGAAATGGCTGGGTAGATTATAACATCCCTCAGATTTATTGGCAGAAAGGGCACCCAGCAGCCGATTATGACACACTCGTGAAATGGTGGGCAGACCATACGGAAGGCCGACCACTCTTTATCGGACAATCTATCCCCAACACAGTGCAATACACCACTTCGGAAAATAATGAGTTGGCACACAAGATGTTAGTACAACGTGCTTATCCCACAATAGGCGGAAGCAGTCAATGGTATGCTGCTGCTTTGATAGAGAATCAGGGAGGTGTTCGTGATGCCTATGTGAACAATTACCACCGTTATCCAGCCTTGGTTCCGACTTTCCCATTCATGGATAAGAAAGCCCCTGGTAAAGTCAAGAAGCTTAAGCCCATTTGGACAGAAGATGGCTATATGCTGCTTTGGTTTGAACCTAAGGCTAAGACCGAGATGGATATAGCCAAGCGATATATCATTTATCGATTTGCCAAAGGTGAGAAAGTGAATACGGCAGACCCATCGCATATAGTTGCCATTACGCAGCAGACCTACTATCCTCTGCCTTATGTCGATGGAAGCCAATCATATACCTATGTGGTGACGGCTTTAGACAGACTGCACAATGAATCTAAAGTAGCTAAGAAAAAAGTAAAATTATGATTTTGACCATCAATACACCGCTAATCCCACCAATCCGCAAACAATAATCAGCAATATGGGGTTAGCCTTGTAACGGTAAGTGGCAATGAAGGCTACTGCAAATAGGATGCAACTGATAACGAATTGATGAGCATTATTTGTGGGTGATCCAAAGTTGTCTGCCGTCATCAGCACCAAAGCAGCTGCCGCCAAAAGGCCAACCACTGCGGGACGTAAGCCTGCAAAGACGGAAGCCACTACAGGGTGATGCTGGTATTTTAGGAAAAACTTGCTGATGGTCAACATCAAGATAAACGACGGAAGTACCACCGCAGAGGTAGCAACAATAGAGCCCCAAACACTTCCAGTAGCTTGATAGCCTACATAAGTGGCAGAGTTGATGCCGATAGGTCCTGGAGTCATCTGGCTGATAGCCACAATGTCTGTGAACTCTTGAGCAGTAAGCCAGCCATAGCGTGTTACCACCTCACCTTGAATCAAAGAAAGCATGGCATAGCCACCCCCGAAGCCGAATAGCCCTATCTTGAAGAATGTATAGAATAGCTGAAGATACAACATCTTTTATTTTATAATCTTTTTATTTTATAATCTTTTAATCTTTATTCATGGCCTTTCCATAAATAAACCCTCCAAGTCCAGCCGCTATGATAATCCATATCGGCGAGAAACCGAGCAGCCAAATAAGCAAGGCTGACACAACGGGAATCCAGATTGTATATCGATTAATCTTAGCACTCTTTCCCAGTTTGAAGGTGGGGGCTGCAATTAGCGCTACCACTGCTGGGCGTATGCCCTTGAATATTTTCTCCACATACACATTATCTTTGAACTGTTGGAAAAACAATGCGATGGCCAAAATCATCAAGAAAGACGGTAGTATAGCTCCCAATGAAGTGACCAGGCTCCCTTTCACCCCTTTTAGCCGATACCCCACAAAGATGGCAATATTCACCGCTAAGATTCCAGGACTGCTTTGTGCGATAGCCAGTAAGTCCAAGAAATCTTCAGGCTTTATCCATCTACGCTTTGTGACTATCTCGTCCTCTATCAGGGGGACCATAGCATAGCCTCCTCCAATGGTGAAAGCGCCTATCCTAAAGAATATTTTAAACAATTCCCAATATCTATTCATGCTGCAAAGGTAAGGAAATACAATCAAAAGAGCAATTATTTCAGTTGTTGGAACAATATTATATATTATAAATAAGGTGTAAAATCAAAAATAAGACGTATCTTTGCCTGCAAATTAAGCAATTAATTATCCAAAGCATTATGAACAAAAAACTAATTTTATTAGCAAGCGCTGCATTGTGCGTAGCATCTGTGAATGCACAGAAGCTCGCACCCAACAATGTGGACGAGATTGTCAAAGCCTTAACTCTTGAAGAAAAGGCCGATTTGATTGTGGGCGCTGGTTGGGGCAGCATGACTGCCGGAGCCATGACCGCCTCTTCCGAGGTATTGGTTCCTGGTGCAGCAGGTACTACCAATCCTGTAGCGCGTTTAGGCATCCCTGCCACAGTCCTCTCTGACGGCCCTGCAGGTGTGCGTATTAGTCCTACCCGTCGTGGAACCGACCAGACTTTCTACGCTACAGGCTTCCCTGTTGGTACGTCTTTGGCTAGTACGTGGGATGTTCAGTTGGTGGCTGAAGTTGGTAAAGCCATGGGAAATGAAGTGCTGGAATATGGCATCGATGTCCTCTTAGCTCCAGGTATGAACATTCATCGTAACCCTCTGAATGGGCGTAACTTCGAGTATTACTCAGAAGATCCTTTCCTGACAGGAAAGATTGCTACAGCATACGTAAATGGTATTCAGAGTAATGGTATTGGTACCAGCGTGAAGCACTATGCTGCCAATAGCCAGGAAACCAATCGTATGGCTAATGACTCTCACGTGAATCAGCGTGCGCTGCGTGAAATATATCTGAAAGCCTTCGAAATGGTCGTGAAGGATGCTCAGCCATGGACTGTCATGTCTTCTTACAACCGCCTGAACGGTCCGTTCACTCAGGAAAACCGCGAACTGCTTACTACGCTGCTTCGTGACGAGTGGGGTTTCAAGGGTATAGTTATGACCGACTGGACAATGGTTCGCGATATCGCAGCTCAGGTACATGCCGGCAATGACTTGATGGAGCCTGGTATGCCACAGCAGAAGTCTGATCTTATCAAGGCCGTGAATGAGGGAAAACTCAGTATGGAGGATGTAGATGTTTGTGTGAAGCGCATTCTGGAGTACATTGTGAAGACACCTCGTTTCAAGGGTTATAAGTATAGCGACAAGCCAGATCTCAAGGCACATGCAGCCATCACACGCCAGTCGGCTACCGAAGGTATGGTATTGCTGAAGAACGAGGGCAACACGCTGCCTATCAAGGATGCCAAGAAAGTGGCTCTCTTCGGTATGACCTCCTACAACTTCATCGCTGGTGGCACAGGTTCTGGTAATGTAAACAAAGCTTATACCATTGATATGCTCACAGGCCTGAAGAGCGCAGGCTTTGAGGTGAACGAAGAACTTAAGAATCTCTATGAAGGCTACAAGACCTATCAGAAGGCATTGCAAGTTGCTTCACGCCAATCTCGTGGTGGCATGGCTGCCATGATAAGCTTAGGTGAAGATCCACTGCCAGAGATGCCTATCAGTCGTGCTGTCATCGACAAGCAGGTTGCTGCCAACGACATTGCCATTATCACCATTGGTCGTAATGCCGGTGAGGGTGGCGATCGCAATGTGCCCGGTGACTTTAATCTTACCGATATGGAACGTCAGATGCTGAATGATGTGACTGAAGCTTTCCACTTGGCAGGCAAGAAAGTCGTTGTGGTACTCAATATTGGCGGTGAAATTGAATCTGCTTCTTGGAAGACACTGCCAGATGCTATTCTCTTAGCTTGGCAGCCTGGTCAAGAGGGCGGTTATTCTGTAGCCGATATCCTGAGCGGCAAAGTCAATCCTTCTGGTCGTCTGACCATGACTTGGATCAATAATTACATGGACGATCCTTCTTCAAAGAACTTCCCTTACGATCAGGTATCTGATGGCATGATGGGTATGGGTGCTGCCTTAGGTGGACAGCAACGTGCTCAGAAGAACGTAACCTATACCAACTACGAGGAAGGCATTTGGGTGGGCTATCGCTACTACCAGACAGCTGGAAAGGAAGTTTCCTATCCATTTGGCTATGGCTTGAGCTATACCACGTTTGCTTATAGCGCCCCAAAGGTACAGGCCACCAAGAATGGCTTCCGTGCCACAGTCACCATAAAGAACACAGGCGATGTGGCTGGTAAAGAAGTGGTTCAGCTTTATGTGTCTGCGCCTGCGGGTGGTTTGGTTAAGCCAGAGTCAGAGCTGAAAGGCTTTGCCAAGACCAAGGAGTTGGCTCCAGGTGAGAGTCAGACCCTCACCATCGATGTTGATGCCTATGCATTGGCTTCTTTCAATGAGGCTGCCAGCCAGTGGGAAACTGCAGCAGGTAACTACAGCGTGCGTTTTGCAGCCAATGTGAATGACACTAAAGCCACCGTTCCTTTCCGTCTGGCTAAGGGTCAGACTTGGAAGGCTAATGATATCCTGAAGCCAGCAGAAGCTATTCAGGAAATCACTGTCAAGTAAAACAACATTTTGCTTTTTGGCATATATTTAGTCTAAGGTGTAGGCCACTCTCGGCCTACACCTTATTATAATATAAGGGTAGAAGCTGCTTATTTAAAAATTGTCTAAACAAAGTTATTTTTGAAAAAAAAAGACAAAATAGTGTTTTGTTATCGAAAATTTTGTAACTTTGGCAAGATAAAAACTCTAAAAGGTGCTTAAAATAGGGGTTAGAATAGAGCTAACTTCCTATGTATGTTGATGTTAGGTATCTTTTAGCCAGTGTTTTTAAGTGTGCCCGTTTACGGACAACAGAAACAATTAAAGTGTAAAATAACAAATTAAACTATAGTACTAACAATTTAAAAAAACAATTTAATGCCTATGAAACAAAGCTAATGCTAATGAAACACTAAACAATCATGACAGTAAGTCTGTCACAATTAAAAAGAACTAACATTATTAAATGTATTATTAACCTTACATTAGAAAGATATGAGAAACAATCTTTTGAAAAAACATTTAGGATTATGCGCATTGCCTCTGTTCCTTGCTGTTTGCATGCCAATGAGTGCCTCAGCAGCAGTGAACGAGACAACAGGCATTGAGGGTATCCAGCAGAACGGCCGCACAGTGACCGTAACTGTTAAGGATGCACTGGGAGAGGTTATCGGTGCCAATGTATTGGTGAAAGGTACTACTATCGGTGGTATCACCAATATGGATGGTGTAGCCGTTATTCAGGGCGTTCCAAACAACGCAACTATTCAGGTTTCTTTCGTGGGTTATGTAACTCAGGAAGTCGCTCTTCAGAACAATCAGACTTCAATCGAAGTTACTCTTCGCGAAGATTCTGAAACTTTGGAAGAAGTAGTTGTTGTGGGTTATGGTACGCAAGCTAAGAAGGATATTACGGGTTCGGTGGCAGTCGTTTCACGCGACGCTATCGCAGAGCAGCCTGTAGCTACATTCGCTGAAGCATTGCAGGGTCGTGCTGCCGGTGTATATGTATCCGGTGGTGGTGCTCCTGGTGCATCTACTACTATCCGTGTACGTGGTGTCGGTGGTGTG
>CADALZ010000055.1 GCA_902788865.1 uncultured Bacteroidales bacterium
ACAAACAAATAGTTTTCATATCTGATGGCATTTTTATGTTGTCAAAGGCTTGTTAACGATGGATCAGTCTGTCATAGTGGCTCCGTATACGCTGCCCTACGCGCTCCCAAGTAATTTGGTCAACCTCACGCTTTCCTTCAATCTGCATGTAAGAGTGTATAGAGGCGTAAGTACAGAGAGAATACATGGCGTCGGCCATGGCGTTGATATCCCAATAATTGGTTTTAATGCAGTTGGTTAATATTTCACCACATCCTGACTGTTTACTTATAATAGTCGGCACACCACACTGCATGGCTTCAAGAGGCGAAATGCCAAAAGGTTCCGAGACCGATGGCATCACGTATACGTCACTGTCACGATAGGCCTCGTATACTTGATCACCTTTCATGAATCCAGGAAAGTGCAATCTATGACAAATGCCCTTGGCTGCTGCAAGCTCTATCATCTTATTCATCATATCACCACAGCCTGCCATGCAAAACCGGATATTTTGTGTTCGCTCAATGACAAGCTTGGCGGCTTCTATAAAATATTCAGGGCCCTTTTGCATGGTAATTCGTCCAAGAAAAGTGACAACCTTCTCTTTCTTCTCGGTAAAAGGCTTACGCTTGGCAACTATCTGCTGGATGCGCTCAGGTAACGGATAGACAGCATTGTGCATGGCAAAGCATTTAGCGGGATCTTGACCATAATGATTGATAACAGTCTGGCGCGTGAGTTCACTTACACACATGATGCAGTCGGCGTGGTCCATACCATCGCGTTCTATGCCATAAACCGTCGGATTGACATGCCCTCTACTACGATCAAAATCGGTTGCATGAACGTGGATTACCAACGGCTTGCCACTTAATTGCTTGGCATAGATACCTGCAGGATAGGTGAGCCAGTCGTGAGCATGGATGATGTCAAACTGTTGCTGTCTGGCTACGACACCGGCAACAATAGAATAATTATTGATCTCCTCGTACAGATTGTCTGGATAGCGGCCAGAGAACTCTATACATCCCAGATCGTTGGTGCCGATGTAGTTGAAGTCGGCATAGATATGGTCACGCAGATTGTAGTAAAGCTGCGGATCCATGTAAGGCATGCGCTGCTTCACGTAGTCCCAATCTACATCACGCCACACCACAGGCGTGCTGTTCATTCCTATGATTTTCAGGAAGCTCTGGTCTTCGTCACCCCAAGGTTTAGGGATGCAGAAGGTGATGTCCAGGTCTTTTTGTTGTGACATGCCTTTGGTAAGGCCGTAACTTGCCGTACCCAGGCCGCCTAAGATATGAGGAGGGAACTCCCAACCAAACATTAAAACTTTCATCTTCGTTCCTCCTGTGTTTTTACATGTTATACTTACTTAAGAGTTTCACGATGCGCAGCATCTCTGCCACATTCATTGCGAAGGATACAGCGCCACGCCCTACGAATGGTGGATTGCCGTCGAAGAGCTCTGGCAGTGTGCTGATGCAGTGCTGCGTCATCTCATCTTCCATGCCTATGAGCTGGCGTTCTACGAATGACACTCCGCTCATCTTGTAGATGCGCAGGTAGGCCTCGAAGTAGAAGCCCATGAGCCAAGGCCAGGCTGTGCCCTGATGGTAGGCATAGTCACGCTGAATCTGCGGACCTACATAGTTAGGATTGTAGCCTCCGCTCTTCGGGCTCAGCGTGCGCAGGCCCTTAGGGGTGAGCAGTTCTTTGGTCACGATGTCCAGCACCTGCTTCTTCTGCGGATTGGTCAGAGGCGAATAGTCGAAGGCGCAAGTGAAGATCATGTTCGGCCTTACGCTCCAGTCCATCATATAGCCATCCACATAGTCGAAGAGGTAGCCATACTCATTGCGGAACACCTCCACAAATGACTCCCCTGTGATTTGTGCCTGAGCCTCCAGCTGGTCGGCCAGCGCCACATTGCCTTCCTCACGTGCCATATCGGCCACGAATTTCAAGGCGTTATACCACAAGGCATTCACCTCTACCACATAGCCCGTACGCGGAATCACGGGGCGGCCATTGGCTGTGGAGTTCATCCACGTCACGGCACGCTCTGTGCCATTGGTGAAGAGCAGTCCGTTGTCATGCAGGAAGAGGTTGGCATGCTTACGATTGTGGATATAGGACACAATGTCGAAGAGCAGCTGTCCGTATTTCTTGCGGCACTCCTCGTGTGACACATTCTTGGCATACTGCTGCAAGGCCCATACGGCCCAGAGCAGCACGTCTGGATGCTCCATCTCGTAGATTTTGTAGGTGATAGGTTCACCAGCGATATACTGGCGTATGGCTTTCTGCGCAGTGGCCATCACATCGTCGAACTGTTTCTTCTCATCCACAGCCAGCGTCAAGCCTGGCAGTGAGATGAAGAGGTCGCGTGCACGACACTTGAACCACGGATAGCCTGCCAGCACATAGTGCTCACCACCCTGCAGATTGTGGAACTGGTGGGCAGCGTTCTTCAGGCAGTGGTAGAAGCTGTCACGAGGGGTGCGGTCGTCTTCCTCGGCTTGGAACTTCTGCTTCAGCGTGCGGGTATTCACCTCAGATACGCCAGCAGAGAAGACTATGCTCTCGCCCTTCTTGATATCTACCTCGAAGTAGCCAGGCACATAGAGGTCTTCATTGAAGTCGTAGCCACGCTCCTGCTCCTTCGGATACTCTATGCCACGATACCAGTCGGGCTGGAAGTGGAACTCGTTTTTCTTATTCAGCTGCATGTAGAGTTCTGGATAGCCCTGATACATGCAAGTCTTGATACCATTCTCCACGAGCTGGTAGTCACGATTGGCCTGCCTGTTCTCGTGTGTATATTCACGCACGCTTCTGAACGCCAAGAAGGGGCGGAAGCGCAGGGTCGTAGGAGAGTGGGCATCCATCAGCGTGTAGCGCAGAAGCACACGGTTCTGCTGATGCTCGAATACTATCTCCTTACGCAGTATCACACCTCCCACACGATAGGTGGTGGCAGGTATCTTCTCACAGTCGAACTCGCGGATATACTTATGCCCGTTCGGACTGAAGTGGTTGCCTTGATACTTATGCAACCCGAGGTTGAACTCTGCGCCGTGCTGAATCACCGTTTCATCGAGTGAGGAGAGCAACACATGGTTTTCATCGTCCAGATTTGGTACGGGTATCACCAAGAGTCCGTGATACTTTCGCGTGTTGCACCCTACTATCGTCGTGCAGTGATAGGCACCCGACTTGTTGGTTCTCAGAATCTCTCTTGGCAGGGATTCTTCCAGGTTGATCATCAAGGTCTTGTCGAAACGCAAGTAACTCATAGATGTGCAATTATTTTAAGATTAACAATTAACTTCAAAAAAGGGTATAGTCTCCCTTTAAAGTTCAAAAGTACGAATTAAAGATTTGGAAAACAAATGAAAAAACGCATTTTTTTATTTTTGTAACAAAAAAATGCGCTATAAGCCTACATTTGCACGCTGGCAAGTGATTTCTATGTCTTTCAGAACTGATCTATCAAGGCCGTGAGGTTGGTCATAAACAGACGCACGGAGATGGCCAAGAGGATGATGCCGAAGAACTTGCGTGTGAGGTAGATGCCTCCCTTACCCAGCATGCGCTGCACCTTGTCTGTAGAGCGCACCACCACATAGACCCACACCATGTTGAGCATCAGCGCTATCAGGATGTTGATGTCCCAATATTCTGCACGCAGGGAGAGCAGCGTGGTGAACGAGCCTGCACCGGCCAGCAGTGGGAAGACCAGAGGGATAAGCGTGGCTTCCTTGATGGGGCCGTTGTTCTTGAATATCTGCACGTCGAGCAGCATCTCCAGCGACATGAGGAAGATGATGAGCGCACCTGCCACTGCAAACGACTGGATATCCACATTGAACAGCTTCAGTATCAGGTCGCCTGCATAGAAGAAGGCCAGCATCAGGGCAAAGGAGATGAGGGTGGCTTTCATGGCGTTCACTGGGCGTCCCTGCTCTTTCAGGTTCAGAATGATGGGCACAGAGCCCAAGATATCTATCACTGCAAAGAGCACGATGAAGGCGCTGGCCAACTCCTGAAAATCTAATTTGCTGAAATATTCCATCATAGTATTTTACGTTTTTAAATTTAGGCATGCAAAGATAATGTATTTTTTCTGAATAAATATACAGTTTTTGTTTTTTTAGCATCCTGCATGTGGCGATGTGCCCACTTTTTGCCTATCTTTGCAACGCACAACAAAACAGAAAACTTTTAAGATCATGACAACGATGTACGACAAGCTGCTTCAGCTCTCCTTATTTCAAGGTCTGACGCTCAAGGACTTTACCAGCATACTGAGTAAGGTCAAGTTCCGTTTTGAGAAATACCAAGCCGGAGATACCATCATCAGAGAGGGTGACGACTGCAAGCGCGTGGCTTTCTTGCTCGATGGTGAAATCATGAAGAAGACTGTGACCAGCGGTGAGCATCCCATGGAGGTGAACGAGTGGTTCACGGCTCCCCTCACCTTCGAGCTTTCTTCGCTCTTTGGCCTACAGACCACTTACCGCTCTACCTACATAGCCTGCACAGATGCCAGCGTGATGTGGATGCACAAGCGCTTCTTGGTAGAGGAGCTCAACATCTACCCCATCGTGGATATGAACTATCGAAACATCATGAGCGCGCAGGTGCAGCGCATGAATGATTACCTCTGGAGTGCGCCTCCCAGCACCGACAAGGGCTACGCGGCTCGCTTCTTCCTTCAGCGCATGGAGCAGATGCAGGGCAAGAAGGTGTTTAGAGCGCTCAGGGCCGACTTGGCTGCCCACATGAACGTGAGCTTCAACAAGATTTCCGTAGTGCTGCCAGAGCTGCAGAAAAAGGGCGTGCTGACCTACGATCGGGGGGTGATCACCATCCCAGAGGCTGCCCGCTTGAAGGAGCTTGCAGAATAGACAAAAGAGAATCCCTCACCACGCAGAGCGATGAGGGATTTTCTTTTTATTCCCACTCGATAGTCGATGGTGGTTTCGACGAGATGTCGTAGCATACGCGATTCACGCCTTTCACCTTGTTTATGATTTCATTCGATACCTTTGCCAGAAACTCGTATGGCAGGTGCGCCCAGTCGGCTGTCATGGCGTCTGTGCTGGTCACAGCCCTCAAGGCCACAGGGTGTTCATAGGTGCGCTCATCGCCCATCACACCCACACTCTTCACGGCAGAGAGCAGCACGGCTCCAGCCTGCCACACCTTGTCGTAGAGTGTAGTGCCATCCTCGTCTTTCCACTGGTGCAGCCCCTCGATGAAGATGTCGTCGGCTTCTTGCAGCATACGCACCTTGTCGGGAGTGATGTCTCCCAAGATGCGCACGGCCAGTCCTGGCCCTGGGAAGGGATGACGCTTGATGAGTCGCTCTGGCATGCCCAACTGATGCCCCACTCTGCGCACCTCGTCCTTGAAGAGCCACTTCAGCGGCTCGCAGAGCTGCAGGCTCATCTCCTTGGGCAGTCCGCCCACGTTGTGATGGCTCTTTATCACCATGCCTGTGATGCTCAGGCTCTCTATGCGGTCGGGGTAGATGGTGCCTTGTGCCAGCCACTTGGCATCTGTGATTTTGCGGGCTTCGGCATTGAACACCTCCACGAAGTCGCGTCCGATGATTTTACGTTTCTGCTCTGGCTCCGTCACGCCCTTGAGGTCGGCAAAGAACTTCTCGCTGGCATCTACGCCCACCACGTTGAGTCCCAGACCGCTGTAGGCATCCATCACCTTGCGGAACTCGTCCTTGCGCAGCATGCCGTGATCTACGAAGATGCAGGTGAGGTTCTGGCCTATGGCCTTGTTCAGCAGCACGGCGCACACGCTGCTATCCACGCCTCCGCTCAGTCCCAGTATCACACGGTCGTTGCCCAGTTGCTCCCTGAGCTCCTGCACGGTGGTCTCCACGAAGCTGGCAGGGCTCCACTCTTGACGACTGCCACAGATATCCACCACGAAGTTCTTCAGCAGCTGGAAACCCTGCGTAGAGTGAAACACCTCTGGATGGAACTGCACGGCCCACATGGGCACCTCCTCACTGGCATAGGCCGCCAGCTCCACGCTCTCTGTAGAGGCTATCTTGCGGCACTTGCGGGGCAGCTTGGTGATGGTGTCTCCATGACTCATCCACACCTGTGAATTGGGCTCGAAGCCCTTGAAGAGCGGATTCTCTGCCTCAAACCAGCGCAGATGGGCACGTCCATACTCCCTGCTGCCTGCAGGCTCCACCCGTCCGCCGCCCATATAGGCCATGAACTGAGCGCCATAGCAGATGCCCAGCACGGGGTAGCGCCCCATAAACTGCGAGAGCTCCACGCGGAAAGCCTTCTCGTCATAGACGCTGTAGGGCGATCCGCTCAGAATCACGCCTATCACGCTGGGATCGTCTTTAGGAAACTTGTTGTAAGGTAGTATCTCGCAGAAGGTGTCCATCTCACGCACGCGGCGTCCGATGAGCTGTGTGGTCTGCGAACCGAAGTCGAGAATGATAATTTTTTGTTGCATGTGGTATAAAAGTTTTTGCAAAGATACACAGAATGCCGAAATCTCCCAAAAGTTTACACCCCGTTTTTGGGGTGTAAACTGTAAAGGCTGTAAATATGAGCGGTTAGGCAGCCCGTTTCAAGAAGCGTTCACTCTTCAGATACTCGCCTGTGGCCTCGTCTTTGAGGATGTAGCCCCTGTTTACCCAGGTGCCCAGCATCTGCGTGGGGTTAGGGTTCATGCCTTGGGCGCGACGCACCTCTATGATGTCTGCACGCGTGAAGCGATTGGGCAGCAGACTCAGCATATTGTTGGTGCTGAACACAGGGATGTTGCGCTCCTGCTCTATCTCCTCCTGGAACTTCTTTCCGAAGAAGCGCATCTTGCACCACAGATCGTACTGCTCGCTCCAGCGTATGAAGTCCTCCATCTCGTCACTCCACTGCATGCCATTGGCCACATAGAGGGTCATGGCCTTCAGATAGGCTATCACGTTGGCACGATAGCTCATGCCTCGGAAGGCCTCATTGTCGGAGAGATTGGCCAGCAGGTCGTTTTCCTGTCTCAGAGCTTCTGCTAGGGCCTCTGCCTCTGGACACTCCACCAATCCGTGAGCCTTGTTGAGGTTGGCGATGTAGGGTGCCAAGGCTTCCTTGAAGGCATCGTCGTAGAGGCCAATGCGTGGCATCTCTCCGTCGTCGTGTGGCACGATGGTGCAGAAGTTGATGCGGCTCACCGTTCCGTCGCTGATGGAGTTCTGGAAGTACTTGCGTCCCCTTACCAGCGTGCTGGAGGCGTTCCAGTTCCAACGCACCTGCACGCGTGCAGTGACGGAGGCTGCACCTATGCGTTCCTGTCCGTAGTAACCGCAGTCGAAGGCCAGACGGATGATCTGTGTGGCTTGGTTGCCTCGGCTCGATGTCTTCAACTGGTCGAGCATGTCGAGCTCATCCATCGTGGTGTAGAGGAACTTATCCCCCGCATCCTGCAGTCGCTTCACGAAGGCAGCATTGGTCATATCGGCACTGAGCACCTGCACACAGAGTCCGTCAGGGCGACGGGGCTTGGCCTTATTGGAGCCTATGCTGTTCACCTCGTCCTTCCACTCCTGCTCCCTGCGCCTAGTCTCTGCATCGCGCTGCTGGATGTCTTCCAGTATCAGTTCGATGGGCTTGTTCACGCAGCTCTTTCCGCCACTCATCTGGGCAAAGAGGCAGCACATGAAGGTAGCCTCATGCTCCACATTGTCTATGTAGCGGAACTTCACGCCTCCCAAGTGGGCGCCCAAGGCTGGGAACACGGCATGCGCCACTGCAGGCTTGTAGGCGTCGGGTACCTTAGAGGTAAGCAGCTCTATGAGGGCAGGCTTGCGCTCTGGCATGCGTGGAGGCTGTGAGGCATGCAGCCCTGCTTCTGTCAGGGCACCCTGCGTCTTCTGTCTGCTCACGGCCACATCGATGGCGCGTTGCACCAAGTTTGGCATCTGCTGTGGCTGACAACGCTGGCAGGCGCTCTTGATGGTGCTCCACACGCGTGAGGGGTCTTCGCCATAGGTAGGGAGCAACTGCTTAAGGCGCTCAGGATCGTTTCCGAAGAGGTAGCGCAGATGGCAAGCCATAGAGAAGATGAAGTTGTTTCGACTTCCATGCGTAGGGGCGCCTCCAAGCTGCTCCTCGAGGGCTTTCACCAGCAGCTCTGGATGTGCTGTAAGAGAGGCATCGAGCGCAGGGAGCGCGATGGGCGCTGCCACAAGCGTAGCTGTTTCCGTCTCTGCAGGCTCTTTCCAGAGCTTGGTGTTCTCATAGATGTCTGGGAAGCCCTCTCCGAAGAGCATGTCCTCATCCACATAGTATATCTCCTCTGCCATAGGCACGTAGGAGAGGCGCGAGAAGTCCTTGCACACCTCGTCGATGGGCTCATGCATCAGCATGGAGATCCAGTGCTGATCTGCCTCGATGGTGCTGCCCTTGCGACCTTTCAACACCAGGCGAAGGCCATGACCACCAGGGGTGGCGTGTGCCAGTGCCAGCAGTCCTTTCACAGGGATGTCTGCGGCCTTCATGGCTTGCAAGAATGAGCCAAACAGCTCTCCAGGATGCCCTTCCTTACGGTCGAAGTCCATCAGGAACAGACCGTTAGGGCGCAGGAATGGTTCTGCACGTGAGCCTGCGGGCTTCTCCCCGCTCTGCTCGCAGTGCTTCAGATACTGCGCATAGAGTGCCTCGTCTGCCTCACCACAGAAGATGAAGGCTGGCAACTTGCTCTTATGGCGCTTGCTCTCTGTGCGCACCTTATTAATAATGTCGCGCACCTCAGCCGATTGTGTCAGCTGTTCAAATTGTTCTTTACTGCATACTTCCCACTTCTTGCAGAAAGTATTGTTGATTTTACCTATCATAAAACCTCCTTTTTTTATTGTTGCTTTCGCAACGGGTTAATACTTTTGTCTATCCCGTGGCCACTAGGATATTTGCAAAAGTATTATGTGAGAATCAGATGCAAGTATCTAACAGAACAAACTTTTTCGGGTGTTGCCAACAGCTCTGCTAACAGGCTGAGGGGCAACGCCTTCTGCAAAAAGATAGGAAGAAAAAAAGATTATTAGGGTGTTAGAACACACGCTTCCCTACCAGCTCGTCAGTGTGCTTGTTGAGGCGACGCTCATACGCAGCCACCTCTGGATAGGCCACGAAGCCCTGATTGATGTAGGTACGCATAGAGGTGTAGCTGTTGCCCATAAGCAGGCGCGCAAATTCCATCTCGGAGACCAAGGCGTTGTAGATGCCTTTCTGGCGCAGCTCTCCCACGATGCAGCAGAGCAGCTTCTTATTGAAATCGGTATGCTTCTGCTTGCCTATCTGGCGCAGCTCGTCGTGAAACTCGCGCATGATGGCTGCCCAGAGCTTGTCTATGGCCCCCTTGTAGCGTGGGGTGACATGCGGATGCAGCGGAGCAAGGAAGACCAGCATCTGCTGCTCCAGATTCTCGGCTTCTGCAGTCTTCTTCTGCGGGATGCCAGTGGGTGCTTTGGCCTCATAAAGTGTCGCTTTGGCCTCGCCAGTGGCAGGTTTGCCCTCCTCGGGTGCCTGCAGGCGTACCTCTACCCTGCCGCTACGCACCATGAGGGCGATGCCAGAGAAGAGCCTACGCACCACCTCACGGGGAATGTTGCGATAATAGACCTTGCGCACGAAGATCTCTGGCCGGTGCTTGAACTCGTCGTAGAGGCGCTCTGGGAACTGCTCCAGCTGCTCTTCCACACGCATCAGGTCGGTGGTGCTGTCGCCCAACTTATGGGTACACTCCTCGCTCTGTGGCAGGGTCTCCGTGAGGAAGCGCACCACGTTCTGCCGATTCTTGGTAGAAACCAGCCAGCTGTTCACGTTGTCCAGCTCACGTGCAGCCTTGCGTGTATCTTCGGCATCGGCCTCTATGAGCAGGTGCGTGAGCTCTATGCGCAGACGGTTCATCTCGCCAGAGATGTCGCGCTCATGCAGCTGCATGAAGGTCTGCATCACCTCAGAAGCGGCAGCATTCCAGGGCTTTCCGCAGGTGAGCAGGGTGTGCAGGCGCTTGCTCACGAAGAGCAGGTTGCGCTGTGCATCGTCCATGATCACGGGCCCGTCGTAGTGCCAAGCCAGGTAGGGCGCAGGGTCGTAGAGCGTGCCTTGGTGCTTCAGCTCCACCTCTGCCTTGGCCACCAAGAAGAGGCCTTCCATATCTACCTTGCTCACCACGGCCGTGAGCTGGTCTTCCTTGTCGGCCAGCCCCTGCCACACCTGCTCCACGTAGGTATGTGCCACGAAGCCTATGCGCTCCACGCCAGCAAATACCATCACGGCATAGGGATCCATGAGGTTTTCAGGGTCGGGCATCAAGGTGAGTTCCGTGCCCAGGGCATGGGTGAGGAAGTCGGCAGTGCGGTCTTTGAGGTAGTGGGTCAGTGAGTTCACTACGAAGTGTATAGTCTTCATGGGCGTTGCTTTTTTATTGAGCGCAAAGATAGTAATTCTCGCTGTGACTGCCAAGCTTCAACCGCTCATATTTACAGCCTTTACAGTTTACACCTCATTTTTTCAATGGGTGTAGCTGTCAGTCAGAAGCGTATCTCTGAGAAAATTTTATTATATATATTTATATATATATATAAATATATATAATAAAAATATTATAAAGATAGATAGAGAGCCGTGACGTGCGGTGGTGTTTGGCGTTACGGGGCCGTAAATCTCAGCGGTGGATTATGGATGCCCCTACCCCCGTGGGTATATGTTATTTTGGGGGTGT
>CADALZ010000056.1 GCA_902788865.1 uncultured Bacteroidales bacterium
AGGGCTGAATCCTAATACGGTGGTGAAGGCTATTCACATCCGTTTCTTGCCGGACAGCACGAAGCTTGACAATCTGTGTGGCCCTGCATTCAAGGATGCATGTACGCTGGAGTTTCGCAACATCGTGGATACGGTGGAGGTGACTGTAGATGGAAAGACCCGCAAGGTGCAGACCTTGAAGCCTATTGCCACGGCTGTGGCTGAGTATAAGGCTGCACAGCAGGGTGGGGCAACGACAGAAGGAGGCTCTACCGAGGCTGGCGGCAATCAGGGCGGTAGCACTACTGAGGGTGGTGGCACAACCAGTGGCGGTGGCTCTACAGAAGGGGGCGACAGTGGCTTAGGTTAATCCTACTACGACAAAAGAAGAGAGGGTATGTCACTAAAGTCATACCCTCTCTTTGTGTTTATACCTTTCTTAAGTGTTTACTGCATATCGCGAAGGCGAACATCAATACCAGAGTTGGCTGCGTCAAGTGCCTGCTTCAGTTGCTCGATAGGAGTCTGGCTGAAGTGGTAGGGGATGAGCACTTTGGGCTTGAACATCTGAGCAGCGTGTACAGCCTGACCCACAGTCATGGTGAAAGGCTGGTTCACAGGCAGGAAGGCCACATCGATGTCTTTCAGGTTGGCCATCTCAGGGATGTCTTCCGTGTCGCCTGCCACATAGATGCGCAGGCCGTCGATGGTGAGGATGTAGCCATTGCCATTGCCCTGTGGATGATAGCGCATGCGGTCTGGGGTGGTGTTGTAGGCTGGTACGCTCTCCAGCAGGATGTCACCACGCAGGTGGCGGCTCTGGAAGTTCTGGATGATGTCACCACGCTCCAGTTGGCGCTGGGCTGTGCCGTTGAGGATGAGCACGGTGTGAGGTTTCTCCAGTTGGGCGATGGCGTTCTTGTCGAAGTGGTCGCCATGCTCATGGGTCACGAGGATAACGTCTGCCTTAGGCATGGCAGAATAGTCCACCGTCATTTCGCCGAACTTCTGCGTGCAGTCTATGGCGATGCGGAAGTCCTCATAGTTCACTATGATAGAAGCATGCTTGATGAGGGTGATCACGACGTCTTTTCCACTTTTTGTCTTGAAGGTCTCTGTTGGAAAAGTCTGCTGAGCCTGTGCCAAGCTGAGCGACATGCAGGCTGCTGCTGCAAGGATAATGTTTTTCAGTTTCATAATCGTAGTATAAAATGTTCTTTAATAGATTTCCTATCATTGGTCAAAAGTAGATTATTTTTGTATCTTTGCCAAATAAAATGGCATTATTTTACCAAAGATGATAAAGAAACCCATATCTCTGCTGCTTTTGCTGCTTTTTGCTGTTCATCTCTATGCACAGCCTCTGAGTAAAGCTTTCAGGCGAAACATAGCTCTGGGCGAAGCTACCTGGCAACTGAATGGGCAGCCAGCCTATCCGCTGAATGTGGGTATCTTTGGCAATATAGACCGCCTGAAAGGACTGCAACTGGGACTGCTTACCGGCACCGTGCACCAAGAGGGACGGGGAGTGAACATGGCTGGGTTTGTGGCTCTGAGCAGACAGCTCACGGGCCTACAGCTGTCTATGGTGGCCAATGTGTCGCAAGCCCAGATGACGGGCCTGCAGCTGGCTGGCATCACCAATGTGGCCCGCCGTATGAAGGGCGCACAGATTTCGCTTTTCAGCAATGTGGCTGGTGCCGATTTCCGTGGCGTGCAGGTCAGTGGGGTGGGCAATGTGGCCATGGGCATACGTCGTGGCATACAGCTTTCTTCGCTGATGAATGTCAGCCAGGGCGACATGAAGGGCCTACAGCTTGCAGCCTACAACTATGCCGATACGCTGAATGGCTCGCAGCTGGGCATCATCAATGTGTGCGTGCATCATCCGCGGGGCGTACAGGTAGGTATCATCAACATCAGTCGTGACACCATTGCCCACAAGATAGGGCTGGTGAATGTGAATCCCAAGACACGCATCCAGATGATGAACTATCTGGGCACCTCGTCTGTAGTGAATACAGCTGTGCGCTTCCGAAATACCAGCACCTACTATGTGATAGGCCTTGGCACCCACTATATGGGGCTGGATAAGCATTTCTCTGGGGCTTTCTTCTATCGCATAGGGCAATATTTCCCTGTGGATAGGAAGCTCTCCATAAGCGGTGATTTAGGCTATTACCATATAGAGACATTCCAAGAGGATAGTCCTGGCACACCAGAACGCCTCTGGTCGCTACAATGCCGACTGAACATGGACTATCAGATTCTGCCCAAGCTTGGCATTTTTGCCAGCATGGGATATGGTAATACGCGCCATTATGAACAAGCCCGCAAGTATAAGGATGAGTTTATCTTGGAGGGAGGAATTACGGTGTTTTGAGGATTGAAGATGAAAAGATGGATATACATAGTGATGATGGTGCTTTGCGCTGTGCAGTTGATGGCGCAAGACTCCCTAATGGTGCATCCATCCCCCCGCTTGGATAATCTTCAATCCTCAATCTTCAATTCTCAATCAAAACCCCGTCCTTGGCGGGCTGCAGCAGAGGTGCTGGGCATCAATCTGGGGGTGCATGCCTTCGATCGCTGGGTGATGAATGAGGAGTTTGCGCAGGTGAAGCCCAAACACATCTGGCATAATCTGAAGAATGGATTCGTGTGGGACAACGACCAGTTCGCCACCAACCTTTTTGCCCATCCTTACCATGGCAATCTCTACTTCAATGCTGCACGTAGCAATGGCCTGTCATTCTTCGCCTCTGCACCCTATGCGCTGGGTGGTAGCTTGATGTGGGAGATGGCAGGGGAGATAGAACCTCCTGCTATCAATGACCTGATAGCCACCACTATAGGAGGAATAGCTATAGGAGAAGTTGCACACAGAGTGAGTGATATGATACTGGATAATAGGGCGAAGGGATTCCCACGTTTTGTGCGTGAGTTTACTGCTGGAGTGGTGAATCCGATGAAGGCCCTGAACCGTCTCATCACCGGCGAGGCATGGAAGGTAGATCGCAGTTCGCACAGTCAGACGGAGCAGTCTGCATACGACTTCTCCATGACCTTTGGCGACCGCTATCTGGCCGATAAGACAGACCTCTTCTTGGGAGAGAACAACCCATACTTGGATTTTAAGCTGAAATATGGTAACCCGTTCGATGAGGATCGGCGTAAGCCTTACGACCATTTTATTGCCAATGTGACCTTTGGTCTGAGCAAGAACCAGCCGCTGGTAAACAGCATCCACCTGCTGGGCAGGCTCTGGGGTACGCCTATCAATACTGGTACAGATATGAAGGTGGAATTCGGATTGTTCCAGCACTTCAACTACTACGACTCCAGTCCTGTGCGTAAAGATACAGACCGTGTGCCTTACCGCATCTCAGAGGCTGCCAGCATAGGTCCAGGGGTGATCTACGATTTTCCCACGGTGGGTAATCTGGCACGTCTAGAGCAACGCATCTTCCTGAACGCCATCTTGTTGGGAGGTACTAAGAGCGACTACTATAACGTGATAGATCGCGACTACAACATGGGCAGTGGCCTGAGCGTGAAGATGAACTCGCTGGTGGAGTTCAGCAGGATGGGGCGCTTCCTGCTCAATGTGGACTACTACCGCCTCTACACATGGAAGGGCTACGAAGGGAAGGATTTAGCGACGGTAGATCCGCTCTACCTCAACGCGCAGGGCGACAAGGGCAATGCGCTGCTTCTGGTGATAAATCCGAATGCTGAAATCAATTTAAATCAGAATTTCCGCATCAATGTCTCCGCTTTTTCGTATATTCGTCGCACATTTTATAAGTATCACCCTAACGTGCATTTCAATACTTTTGAACTGCGCCTCGGACTGAGCTATCATTTGTAAATATGGAGAATTGAGAATTGGCGATTGAGAATTGACAATGTTATAATTCATAATTTAAAATTCATAATTCATAATTCATAAATCATAATTTATAATTAAATAATTTATTATTTCAATGACTGCTAAAGAGAAACGAAACGCTTTGCTTGGTGAAAAACTGAAGAAAGCATTGCAGAAGAGACATTTTGAGGCTTACTACTGCGCTCAGGCAGACGAGGCAGTAAAGCAAGTGCTGGAACTGATGCCGCAAGGCAGCTCTGTGTCGTGGGGTGGCTCTATGACCATCCGTGACATGGGACTGACTGCAGCCATCAAGGCTGCTGACTATGTGGTCTATGACCGCGACTTAGCCACTACGCCAGAGGAGGCCGATGTGGTGTATCATCAGGCGTTGGGAGCTGATTTCTTCGTCACCAGTGCCAATGCCATCACGGAGGAGGGACAGATAGTGAACATCGATGGGCGAGGCAATCGAGTGGCTGCCATTACTTTCGGCCCTAAGCGTGTGATTCATGTGATAGGGCTCAACAAGGTGACGCGTGATGTGCAGGAGGCCATTAGCAGAGCCCGCCATACAGCAGCCCCTATCAACACATCTCGCTTGGGTTCTGCCACGCCTTGCGCTGCCGATGGTGTGTGCCATGAGTGCCTATCGCCTGCCTGCATCTGCAACGTGCTGCAAGTGGTGCGCAACAGCTTCCCTGCTGGTCGCCACATCGTGGTGCTGGTAGGAGAGGATTTAGGGTATTAAAACGCCGAGCCGAGTCTGATATTCAGACCTGACGATGCCATCTACCCATTGGTAGAAGCTGTCCCAAGCCTCGAAGCTCTGGCCATTGCGATGCATCTGGTGTATCAGCGGCTTGGCACGCTTGATGATCTCGTCTTCCACAGGCTCTAACTGCTGCAGGATGCCTGTGCCCTGACGATTGAGGAGGGCTGCCAGGTCTATATAATCGTGTCCATTGCCACGCTTCTGTGGGAAGAGACGCTCCTTCAGAGACAGTCCTGCCAGAGTGAGGGGGGCTCCGCCTTCCTTGCCAGCCTGCACTACAGCAGGCAGTTTCTGCGTAGGCGTGATGCAGAGGGGGATAGCTACGGTGGTGAGGGTGGAGCCTACGTAGGTCCATGCCACGGTGAGCAGAGGGTTCTCGCCCTCACGCACGCCATGAAAGAGCTGAGCAGAGGCTGTCTGGTAGCGAGGGATAAAGTCGCGGAAAGGGAACATCGTGGTCTGCTTTGCATCTGCTGGCATGAAGTCGTAGAGATTCAGATGCGTGGTGCCATGTATCAAGTGGTGAGGCACGTTGGTGAGCAGATACTCGGCATTGAGTTCGCCTAAACTGTAGATAGTCTGCATCAGGCTGGAGATGGCTTCATAGCGCTCCACGCCCTGATCCAGCGCATGGTCTCCGCTATCAGCGAAATTGGTACGCACCAAATAGCCCTGCGGAGCCACCGTAGGGTCATTCACATCGTACTTCACATAGCCATTGTGTCCTATTTCATAGTAGGCTGCTCCGCCTTGAGCATCGATGACTCCGAAGTTGGAGTTGGCATCAATGGGTCTGGAGAGCGTGTCTATCAGGTGCTCAAAATCGGCTAAGGTAGCACAAATCTCCAACGCCCTGCGCACGATAAGCCCTTCGCCATCGCTCTCCGTGTCGTCTGCTCCGTTGAGGTTATACGCCATGGTATTCATCACAGCCAGCCCCTTCTCGTTGTGTCCGCTCCAAGCCTCACGATGCTGTGTGTCGGTGGCAGCAAAGATGCCGATGTAGGTGTAGCGTTCGCCCTTCACCAGCGCAGCCAGATTGTTCAGGTTGCCTGTGTCACGATTCTTGAACATCAAGGGTCTGCCATCTGGTGTTGCCTTGCCAGAGACGATAAAAGAGGTGCATGCAGAGGCCGAATAGACAGCCAAAAGCAGCATCGACAGAAGTATGCCTACCTTTTTCATAATACTATAGGGTTATTTTAGTATTTCGCGTATGCGTTCCAACTTGCCATCTACAGGTGCTGGCTTGATGCCTAAGAGATGGCATAGCAGCGGATAGATGTCTATGTTCTGGAACATGCTGGATTTGTAGCCGCCTTTCTTGAATGAAGGGCCCACAGCGCGGAAGAGTGCCCACATCTCTTTGTCATGTGGGTCGTAGCCATGATTGCCGCTCTGGTGCTTTGGCGTGTCGCCAAACTGCCATCCCAGATCAGGCACCACCAGTATGTCGCCTGCACGCTCATTGGTGCCAAACTGCATCAAGGCAGGGATATCTTCCTTTTTATAATACTGCACATGTGGCGTATGCTCCAAGGCCTGTGCAATAGAGTCGCGATACTGAGGCTTGCTGAAGATGAAAGCAGGAATACCTGGCACGATGCGCTCGTACCACTCAGGCTTGAGGTAGTCTGATGGGCGCACGCAGCGTTCATCGGCTATACTGCTCATGCCATGGTCTGCCAGCAAGATGAGGTTCACCTGCTTGGCTATCTTCAGCTTGCTGATCTCACTACGCAGGTAGCCTATCACGCTATCTACACGTGCCACCGCTTGTTCCACTTCTGGTGAATCTGGGCCATGCAGATGTGCCTGATGGTCAGGTTCATCGAAGTAGATCATCACCAGGCTGGGACGTTCACTCTTAGGCTTGCTCAGGTGTGCCATAGCCGTATCAACACGGGCGTAGTAATCCAGCAATGGAGGTTCGCGATACGACTTGTAAGAGTTGGGAAATTCACCTTGCACAGCCACGTCAGACCCTACCCAATACACGATGCTCGTCTTCAGTCCTTGGTGCTGTGCCGTGAGCCAGATAGGTTCGCCTCCAAAGTAGTAGCCATTGCTGCTGGTCTCTGGATTGCCAGAGGAGAAGGTGGTCTGAGTCTTGGGGTCCCAGAACGTATTGTTCACTATGCCATGATGGTCGGGCACCAGTCCGGTAGCGATGGCATAGTGGTTGGGGAATGTCGAAGCAGGATACGAAGGCAGCATGTTAGTCCACACGCCCTCACGCCCCACTTGCTCGATGTTGGGCGCATGATACTTCTGCGTGTAGTCCCAGCGGAAGCCATCCATAGACACCACGATGGTGTATGTTTTCTTCGCTTGCAGCGTCAGCACCGCGAGCAGCAGCGAGAGTAGAAGGATAGGTCTTTTCATCATTTCTGATAACAAATAGCTTGGTTTATGAGGCACAAAAATAAGCATTTTTATCTGGATTCTGATAAATCTTTCCACATTTCGTTCGATTAGCTGTATTTATTCGCCTTTAGAGGCTGTTTTTTTAAATTCTGTAGGCTCAACGGGGAGTGTACAGTTTTTTTTGTATATCTTTGCGAAAAATATTTTGACATGAAACAATTAGGTCTCTGTGCCGCATTTATGCTGGCAACTAACTTTTTAAATGCACAAGGAACTATGGAATTAACTAACAAACAGCAGGCTCTGGTGGTGATTTCTGCCACAGAAGCCAAAGGTGATATCAATGGCCTGAAGGCTGCAGTCAACGATGGTTTTGAGCAGGGGCTCACCGTAAGTGAAATCAAGGAAGCCCTCTCGCAACTCTATGCCTACACAGGCTTCCCTCGCTCGCTCAATGCGCTTGGTGCCCTGCAGCAAGTGATAGCCGAGCGCACTCAGCAAGGACTGAAAACAGAAGAAGGCAAGGAGGCTGATCCGCTGCCAGCCGACTATGATGCCCTGAAGCAAGGCACCAAGGTTCAGACGGATCTCTTCGGAGCATTCAACTATACCTTCGCCCCCCAGACCGACTACTACCTCAAGGCGCACCTCTTCGGTGATATCTTCGCCCGTAACAACCTCAGTCACATCGATCGTGAGATAGTGACCGTGAGCGCCATCTCTGCCCTGCCAGGCTGTGAGCCACAGCTCAATGCCCATGTAGCAGCTGCCAAGAAGACGGGTGTCACAGAAGAGCAGCTCTGCCAGATACCAGCCGTACTTAGCGAGCGGGTAGGTGAGGATGTAGGTCAGCGTTGTGCTAAGGCGGTGGCTCAGTTCCTCGGACAGGAGACAGCCATCGTGCAGACTGTAGATTTCTCGGTATGGCCAAAGGGTGAGCCAAATCCATACAACAAATACTTCACAGGCCAGAGCTACCTCACCATGCTGGGAGAGAGTGGGGCCTACAACGTGACCTTCGAACCTGGCTGCCGCAACTTCTGGCACATCCATCACGGAGCCGTTCAGGTGCTGATGTGCGTGGCTGGCCGTGGCTGGTATCAGGAGTGGGGCAAGCCTGCCGTACAGATGACACCAGGCACCGTGATAGCCATCCCTGAAGGCGTAAAGCATTGGCATGGGGCTGCTAAGGATTCTTGGTTCCAGCATGTGGGCTATGAGACTGATGTGCAGAAAATCCACAGCAATGAGTGGCTGGAAGAAGTGTCAGACGAGGTCTATAACCAGCTGCCTTGATAGGACGATTTTTATTTTGCGTAAAGCAATATGAACAAGTTTTTCACTATGGGTATGCTTACCCTGCTCCTCATCCTTTGTGCCTGCGGAGGAAATAAGCAGGCAGAAAGCGAGGCTCAGGCAGTAGAGCCAGAGGCCGCTCAGAAATCCACCGTTTATTTCACTAAGGACATCACGCCAGAGTCGCTGGTGAAGATTTATAAGGCTTTGGGCGTAGAGCCTACTGGCAAGGTGGCCGTAAAGATATCTACAGGCGAGGGTGGCAATCCGCACTATCTCAAGCCTACACTTATCCGTGGGCTGGTAGAGGAGGTAGATGGTACCATCGTAGAGTGCTGTACGGCATACGGAGGCTCTCGCCAAGACCCTAAAGACCACTGGAAGACCATCCACGAGCATGGCTTCGACAGCATCTTCACCGTAGATCTGATGGATGAGTTTGGCGAGATACAGATTCCTATTCAGGACAAGAAGCATCTGGAGTATGACATCGTGGGCGACCACCTGCAGAACTATGGTTTCATGATCAACTTGGCACACTTCAAGGGACACGCTATGGGTGGCTTTGGCGGTGTGCTGAAGAATGCCTCTATCGGCGTGGCTTCTACGCATGGCAAGGCTTATATTCACTCTGCTGGCAAGACCACAGATGCTGCGCTGGCATGGAATCCAGAGTATCTGGCTGCAGGTGACACCCAAGACCACTTCTTGGAGTCTATGGCTGCTGCCGCACAGGCTGTGCATGACTATATGAAAGGTCGTGTGGTTTATATCAACGTGATGAACAACATGTCTGTGGATTGCGACTGCGATGGCCATCCAGCCAAGCCAGAGCTGCTCGACATGGGCATCATGGCCAGCCTCGATCCTGTGGCTGTAGATCAGGCCTGCCTCGATAAGGTGTTCAATTATCAAGGTCGCCCAGGTGATGACAATAAGCCTCTCATCGAGCGCATCAATCGCCAGCATGGCACCTACATCACAGACTATGCCGAGCAGATAGGCTTAGGCAGCAAGGACTATACGCTGGTCACTCTCGACTGAAACAAAAAAACATTGCAACTTCCACGAGTTGCAATGCTTATTACAAAAATCCCCTCAGCGCAGCTAAGCACGGAGGGGATTCTTTTTTTATTGATAGCCTTACTTGAACAGCAACTGGGCGAAGGTGTTCAGGTAGAGGCGCCAGTTCTTCCACTCATGACCACCAGTGCTCTCAAAGAAAGTATGTGCCATGCCGTTGCGTGTCAGCGCCTTGTCCAGCGTCTGGTTGCCAGCATAAGTGAAGTCGGCTGTGCCGCAGCCTATCCAGTAGAGCTTGTAGCCAGCTTTCTTGATGCCTTGCAGTTGAGCATCAAGCTCAGGAGTTTCACGCGTACCAGCACTCAATGGGAGGATATAATCGAACACGTTAGGGTAGAGTGTAGTAGCAGCAAAAGTATGCATACCACCCATGCTCAGGCCAGAGATGGCGCGTGAGGCCTTCTTTGGAATGGCACGATAGTTCTTCTCAATGAAAGGAACGATCTCGTTCACCAAGCTCTTCACGTAGAGGTTCTGGTTCTGAGGATTCTGGTTGTCGAAAGTCTTCACAGGCAGACCCATGGTAGACGCAGCCTGCTGGCCAGGATTACCATTAGGCATCACCACAATCATAGGTACAGCCTTGCCCTGCTCGATAAGGTTGTCCAGGATCTGAGCCGCACGACCCATGCTTGACCAAGCCTCCTCGTCGCCGCCGCCACCATGCAGCAAGTAGAGCACAGGATACTTCTTGTTGCTGGTCTCATAGCCGTAAGGCGTATAAACCGTCAGACGACGATTGGAGCCCAGAATAGAGCTGTCATACCACCTGTAGCTCACAGTACCACGATGAGCCGTCTCGTTATAGTTGGCTGAACGCTCACCTGGAACAAACAGCATATTCAGGTAGCGCGTACCATCACGTTGTACCATGTAGTTCACAGGATCGTTCACATTCACACCATCCACGATGAAATTGTAAGTGTAGATCTCTGGTTCTGGAGCGGCGATAGTCACTTCCCAGATGATTCAGACGGAATGTCACAGAATCTCCCTTCACTTCAGGAGATACGATTTGTGCTCCACGGCTGAAATTAGCCAATTCCTGAGCACCTGCACCTACTGCCATCATAGCAGCAAATGCCAAGCAAAAAAACTTTTTCATAACTTATAAATATTAAATATGGTATTAGTTTCATTCATCCCATTTTTCAGCCTCAGAACTGCTTCACCAGCCAGTTCATAGGCTTGCCTTCGGAGTAGTCGCGCAGCACAGGCACCCAGCTGAAGTGCGACAGCATGGCTGGAACGCCCCAGCGTGCCAAGTCCTCATCGGAGTAGATGATCATCTGGTCATCCTTGGCACCAAGGCGCTTGCGGGCCTCCGTATAGGCATAGGTGCTGGCCACCTTGCAGGTGCGGTCGCTAGCCGCATGCGCAAAATACATAGGGAGCTTCACGAAGGCTTCTACGTTCATGGGGCTCAGCACCATGTCTGTGCCGTTCCACTTGTAAACCACATCCCCTTTCCAAGCCTTCTCGATATCATCGGCATACTGGCCAGGATATTTCTCATCCACCTTATGAATGGGGACTATGGGATCCATGGAGCAGCAGGGGATGGCGGCCTTGAAGCGCTCTGGGAACTGCATCATGAAGCGAAGCGTGCATCCACCTCCCGACGAAGCTCCTGCACAGAAGAGACGGTTGCCATCCACTTTACCCTCGGCGATGAGCTGGTCGATAAACGCCATCTGGAGGGCATTGTTGCGGTCGATAAGCTCAATCTTCTCAGGATAGAGAGAGGCGCTGTAGGTGTAGTTGGGATTGGCAATGGCGAAGACGAGGGCTGCGCAGGGGATGCCTTCTTCGGCCAGAGACACCAAGCAGCGATTGGCGGTAGCCACCGTCATCATATCTTTGTCGTATTCGCCGCCTCCGATTTGCCAAACCATGAGCGGTACGTTGGGAATCACGTTTCCATCCTTGTCCTTGGGCAGGTGGAGCATGTACTCCCGCGTGAGTCCGGCGAAGCTGAAGCTGCCACGCAGACAGTCGTCCAGCACGTCGATATGCTCAGCAGTCACCTTGTCTGGCACCACGTTTAGGGCAGAATCGATGGCGCAATGCAGCTCCCAAGGCAGCATTTCTCTGGCTTCACCTCTACGACCAGCCTTGCTGAAAGGCGTAGCTTCGATACGCAGCACATTGCCTTCCGTGCTCACCACGATGCCATCGTCCTCATAAGGTTCGTAGGCTGCACCCGTTGCAGGATTCATATACCCTCCAGGGACATTATTCACAAGGTCGAAATCGGCAGCAGTCAACCCCTTGATAGAACGAGGGTTAGACACGGTGATCTCAATGGCATTCACCAACATGCCGAAGTCGCCAACTTCAGTACGAATTTCCACTTCCTCTACTTCGGCTGCAGGTCTGGGACCGCAGGAAGCCAGCAGCAAAGCTGCTCCCAACATTAGATATTTACGCATAGCTAAATGATTTTTGATAAACTTTTCTGCAAAGTTATGAACATTTTTGCACTATTTTACTATCTTTACGGCAAAATTGGAAGATAAACTGCTGATGAACGCTATAAATGATATTTTTACGGCCCTTGGCTCCTTTCTCTGGGGCTGGCCCATGATCATACTGCTGATAGGTACCCATCTATTTCTTACCATACGCCTGCGCTTCCCTCAGCGGAAGCTCATCACAGGCATCAAGCTCTCCATGAGCAAGGACAAGGGGGCAGGGGAGGTGAGCCAGTTCGGGGCTTTGGCTACGGCGCTGGCAGCTACCATCGGAACGGGTAACATCGTGGGTGTGGCTACGGCGGTGGCGCTGGGCGGACCAGGGGCTGTGCTTTGGTGCTGGCTGACGGGTATCTTCGGCATGGCCACCAAGTATGCTGAGGCGCTGCTGGCTGTGAAATATCGTGTGAAGAATGCAGAAGGCAAGTGGGTAGGCGGCCCTATGTATGCGTTGGAGCGCGGATTGCACATGAAGTGGCTGGGCGTAGTCTTCGCCATCTTCACGGCTCTGGCAGCGTTTGGCATTGGCTGTACGGTACAGGCCAACTCCATCGCCCTACTCACCAACGAGACGTTCAGCGTGCCACAATGGGTGACGGGCTTTGCTGTTTGTATCCTTACGGGTGTGGTGATATTGGGTGGTGTGAAGATTATTGCCCGTGTATGTACGATATTGGTGCCATTCATGGCCGTGTTCTATGTGATAGGCTGTCTGATTATCCTCTTCATGAACGGCTCTTATGTGTGGCCAGCCTTGCAGCTGATAGTACAAGCGGCTTTCCAGCCAGCTGCTGCTGGTGGCGGACTGGTAGGAGCCACGGTGATGATGGCGGCCCGCTATGGCATCGCACGTGGTTTGTTCAGTAATGAGAGCGGACTAGGTAGCGCCCCCATCGTGGCGGCTGCTGCGCAAACCAAGAATCCTGTGCGTCAGGCGTTGGTGTCGAGTACAGGCACCTTCTGGGATACGGTGGTGATATGCGCCCTCACGGGTCTGGTACTGGTGAGCAGCATCTTGGCACATCCAGACATCAGCTATGCCGATGGGGCGGCGCTGACCAAGGTGGCTTTCAACAAGATACCTTACATCGGTGCTCCGCTGCTCACTTTCGGCATTCTGACCTTCGCCTTCAGCACCATACTGGGCTGGAGCTACTACGCCGAAAGTGCCGTGGAGTACCTGCGTGGTGGCAGGCTGAAGACGGCCTATAGGGTGTGCTTCATCATCGCGTTGTTTGTGGGTAGCACGGTGAGCTTGAACATCATCTGGAATATAGCCGACTGTATGAATGCCTTGATGGCTATACCAAACCTTGTGGCGCTGCTTTTGCTGAGTGGCGTGGCAGCACGTGAAACCAACAGGTATCTGTGGAGCCATAGGCTAGATGAGGAGATGGAAGATGGCGACTTTCCTTCGTAATCCGTATTTTTTGTTATAAGAACCGCATTTTTGGTAAGATATATATATAGGTGTAAATACCTAATTTTGTTGCAAACTAATAATTGTATAAAGTATGTTACGTAAGATTCGACTGACTTTGGCCGTAATTTTCTTCGTGCTGATTACGTTGCTGTTCATGGACTTCACCGGGACGTTGCATCTGTACTTCGGCTGGATGGCCAAGATTCAATTCCTGCCCGCGCTCCTGGCGTTGAATGTGGGCGTTGTTCTGTTGCTCATCGTGCTGACGCTTCTCTTCGGCCGCATCTACTGTTCCGTGATCTGCCCGATGGGCGTGATGCAGGACGTGATAGCGTGGATAGGGAAGAAGGCGCGTCCCAAGAAGGAGCAGAAGGTTCCCTACACTTACTCTCCAGCCAAGAGCGTGCTTCGCTACTCTGTTCTGGGCGTGTTCGTGCTTGCCATCATCTGCGGTGTGGGCTCGTTCGTTGCCCTGTTGGCTCCCTACAGCAGCTACGGCCGCATCGCGAGCAACCTGCTGCAGCCCCTGTACCGCTGGGGCAACAACCTGCTGGCCGGTATTGCCGAGCACTACGAGAGCTACGCCTTCTATGACACCGACGTGTGGATGAAGTCGCTTCCGACCTTCCTCATCGCCCTGGCCACGCTTCTCATCGTGGGCTACCTGGCCTACAGGAACGGAAGAACCTACTGCAACACCATCTGCCCCGTGGGCACGGTCCTTGGCTTTATCAGCCGCTTCAGCTTCTTCCACGTGACGTTCGATGCCGACAAGTGCAAGAGCTGCAGCATGTGCTCGCGCAACTGCAAGGCGAGCGCCATTGACTTCAGGAACCACACGGTGGACTACAGCCGCTGCGTGTCCTGCGGCAACTGCCTTGAGAAGTGCAAGTTCGAC
>CADALZ010000057.1 GCA_902788865.1 uncultured Bacteroidales bacterium
TGTCGTCTGAAAAAAGAAATAAATATTTGGCATTACGCCCGTTTTGCATTATCTTCGCAGTCAAAATGCGTAGTATATGCTGCAACCAGTAAAAGAGAAAATAATCCTCGGCATAGATCCAGGCACCACCATCATGGGATATGGGGTGCTGCGTATAGTGGGCACCAAGCCAGAATTGGTGGCCATGGGCATCATTGACCTGCGGAAGTTCGACAACCACTACCTGAAGCTACGCCACATACAGGAGCGGGTGCTCAGCATCATAGAGAGCTACCTGCCTGATGAACTGGCCATCGAAGCACCCTTTTTCGGGAAGAATGTGCAGAGTATGCTGAAGCTGGGACGAGCGCAGGGTGTGGCTATGGCAGCTGCTTTGAGTCGTGACATACCCATCACGGAGTATGCTCCGCTGAAGATAAAGATGGCCATTACGGGCAATGGTGAAGCCTCTAAGGAGCAGGTGGCAGGCATGCTGCAGCGACTCTTGCATTTCAGTAAGGACGAACTGCCAACATTTCTGGATGCTACTGATGCGCTGGGTGCAGCCTATTGCCACTACTTGCAGATGGGTAGCCCCAAGGTGGAGAAAAGCTATAAGAACTGGAAAGACTTCGTGCAAAAGAATCCGAAGAAAGTGTCGGGAAATTGAGAATTGAGAATTAAGAATTGAAAATTACTAATATGAAGCATTATAGTCTGATAATCATGGGACTGACGTTGACAGCACTGGCAGCTTGTAAGCAGGAGAAGGTGCAAGAATATGCCTCTTTTGAGGAGTATCCGGTGCGCACCGATGAATTGGTGGAGATGAACTATACGCCTGCAGAGACGGTTTTCACGCTGTGGGCTCCTGCTGCAGACGATGTGAGGGTAATGCTCTATACAGAAGGAGAGGGCGGCCGTGCAGAAGAGTCTTATGCCTTGACAAAAGCAGAGCAAGGCACCTGGAAAGTGAAGGTTCCCAAAGACCTGAAGGGGCTGTTTTATGCTTTCAATGTGAAGCAAGATGGACTCTGGCTGGGTGAAAATCCGGGCATCAATGCCCATGCCGTGGGAGTGAACGGACAGCGAGGAGCTATCATCGACATGCGTGATACCGACCCCGCAGGGTGGAGTAGCGACCGAGCTCCGCTGTTGGCCGACCTTTCTGATGCAGTGATTTATGAGATGCATCATCGCGACTTCTCTGCCCATGCCTCCTCGGGCATAGAGCATAAAGGCAAGTACTTGGCTCTCACAGAAGAAGGCACACGATCGCCAGAAGGTATCCCTACAGGCATAGATCATCTGAAGGAACTGGGCATCACGCATGTGCACCTGTTGCCAAGCTACGACTATGCCAGTGTAGATGAGCATAAGTTGGAAGACGGACAATATAATTGGGGCTATGATCCTCTGAACTATAATGTGCCCGATGGCTCTTACGCCACAGACCCTTATGCTCCTGAAGTGCGTATCCGCGAATTCAAACAGATGGTGCAGGCACTCCATAAGGCGGGCATCCGCGTGGTGCTCGATGTGGTGTTCAACCATACCTTCGATACTTCAGGAAGTAATTTCGAGCGTACGGCACCTGGCTATTTCTACCGTATGACAGAAGATGGCAAGTTTGCCGATGCCTCTGGATGTGGCAACGAGACTGCCAGCGACCGCCCCATGATGCGCCGCTTCATGATAGAGAGTGTGCGCTACTGGATGCGTGAGTATCATATAGACGGCTTCCGCTTCGACCTCATGGGCATACATGACATAGAGACCATGAATGCCATTCGGGAAGCTGCCACACAGATAGACCCTCAAGTGCTGATTTATGGTGAGGGATGGGCAGCAGGTACTCCGCAGTTGCCTGCTGATTCTCTGGCGATGAAAGCTAATATCAGTCGCCTGCCAGGCATCGCTGCTTTCAGCGATGAGCTGCGCGATGGCCTTCGAGGTCCTTGGAACAACGACTCCATCGGGGCTTTCATAGCAGGAAAAGCCGGTGAGGAAGAAAGCATCAAGTTCGGCTTGGTGGGTGCCATTCAGCATCCGGGAGTTGACTATACTAAGGTGAACTACAGCACAGCCCCTTGGGCAGCAGAGCCAACGCAGATGATCAGCTACGTGTCTTGCCACGACGATATGTGCTTGGTCGATAGGCTTCGTACCAGCATCCCTGGTATCAGAGTCGATGAGACCGCTAAACTCGACAAACTGGCACAGACGGCAGTACTCACCTCCCAGGGCATCCCCTTCCTCTTTGCTGGTGAGGAAGTGATGCGTGACAAGAAGGGCGTTCATAATAGCTACAACAGTCCCGACAGCATCAACACTATAGACTGGCATCGATTGGCAACCCACTACGATGTGTACAACTACTATAAGAACTTGATTTCTCTGCGCAGACATCACAAGGCATTCCACATGGGCAGTGCCGAGCAGGTGCGCCAAGGCGTGAGCTTCCTCCCTGTAGAGCAGGAGAATGTGGTGGCATACCGCTTGCAAGACTCGAGAGACGAGTGGAAAGACATCATCGTGGTGCTCAATGCTCGCAGAGACTTTGCACGTGTGGAGGTGCCAGGAGGTAGATATGTGGTAGTGTGCCGCGATGGGGTGGTCAACGAGCAAGGACTGGGCATTACCTATGGTCCTGCTGCCGTGGTACCACCAATGTCGGCTTTGATTATGTATTTAAGTGAGAATAACAATGGAGCAGCATACCATACAACTGACTGATGCTCTGGCGCGTAACCCAGAGGTGAGACTCGGAGTGCCCAATAGTCTGGATTTGCTCGATGGGGAGCATCTGGCTATCATGGGACCTAATGCCGCGGGCAAAAGTCTGCTGGTAGATATGATTACCGGCAAGGCCGCTCTTCTGGGGGCTGGACGCATAAAGTACGACTTTCGCCCCTCTGCCGCTTCAGAGGTGTATAAGAACATCAAGTACATCACCTTCCGCGATACCTATGGCAGTACGGATACCAACTATTACTACCAGATGCGCTGGAACACCACCGACCATGACGAAGTGCCTGTGGTGCGTCAATTGCTGGGAGCTTATGAGGAGTCGGCTCTGCAGCGCCAGCTGTTCAGCCTCTTTCACATCGAAGAAATGTTGGATAAGCCCATCATCACCCTTTCGAGCGGTGAGATGCGTAAGTTCCAGCTTACTAAGATACTGCTCACACAGCCACGCATCGTGATTATGGACAATCCGTTCATAGGTCTCGATGCCGAAACCCGTACACAGCTCGACGAACTGCTTACGGAGCTTTCGCACATAGAGGGGCTGCAAATCATCTTGGTGCTCTCTATGCTCGATCAGGTACCAGCCTTTATCACCCATGTGCTGCCGATGATAGGCGGCAAGGCGATGCCGAAAATCATACGTGAGTCTTATCTGCGTCATTATGAGCAGAGAGACCGTATGCACCGTGAGAAAGAAGAGATCGTCTATAAAGAGTTGCAACAGAAGATAGAGGCACTGCCTATTATCTCTCCATCGCTCCATTCCTCCATCGCTCCATCTCCCGAGGAGGTGGTTCGCTTGAACAAAGTAAGCATCCGTTACGAGAATCGCACCATCCTGAAGGCTTTGGATTGGACGGTGAAGCGTGGGGAGAAGTGGGCCTTGAGTGGTGCCAATGGTTCTGGAAAGAGCACCCTGCTTAGCTTGATATGTGCCGATAATCCTCAGTCGTATGCCTGTGATATTTCCCTCTTCGGACGGAAGCGTGGCACAGGGGAGAGTATCTGGGACATTAAGAAACACATCGGCTATGTGAGTCCGGAGATGCATCGAGCCTACCTGAAGAATCTACCATCTGTGGAGATTGTGGCGAGTGGCCTGCACGATACCATCGGACTCTATGTGAAACCCAAACCAGAACAGTTTGCCATCTGTCGTTGGTGGATGGACATCTTCGGAGTGGGGCACCTCATGGATCGTCCTTTCTTGCGTCTCTCCAGCGGAGAACAGCGCTTGGTGCTGCTGGCACGCGCCTTTGTCAAAGACCCTGAACTGCTTATCCTTGACGAACCGCTGCATGGACTGGATACCTACAACCGCCGTCGTGTGAAGCGCATTATCGAGGCATTCTGCCACCGACCAGATAAGACTATGATTATGGTGACGCATTATGCCGAGGAACTGCCAAGCACCATCACACACCATCTACATTTGGAGAAAAACGTATGAAACAGCGTATTATAAAACTGATACTCACCTTCCTGCTTTGGGTGCTGGTCTTTGCCCTGCAAAAGCCAGTCTTCATGGCCTATTACCATAGCCTTTATGCCGAGGCGTCTGCTGCCGATTGGCTTCAAGTGATTTGGCATGGTCTGCCGCTCGATTTCTCTTTGGCAGGCTATCTCACGGCATTACCAGCCTTGCTTCTCATCATCTCCGTATGGGCGGTGGGAGCCTGGCTTCGTAAGACGGCTCGTACCTATTTCATAATAATGGCATTGGTGGTGTCGGTGATTTTCGTGGTAGATTTAGGACTCTATCAGTTCTGGGGCTTCCGACTGGATGCTACGCCAGTCTTTTACTTTCTCTCGTCACCTGCCGATGCTTTGGCCAGCGTGGGGTGGGGATTCAAGTTGGTGGCTGTCATCACTATGCTTTTCTTGGCGTTCTTCATCTTCTTGCTGTTCAGAGCATGGGTGCTGCATCCCGCTCTGCAGTCAGTCGAAGCTCCGAAAAAGTGGCCCACAACAGGCTTGTTAGTATTGCTCACAGCTTTGCTCTTCATCCCTATCCGTGGTGGTTTTTCTGAGGCTACTATGAACACAGGACATGTGTATTTCAGTGAAGAGATGATTCTGAATCATGCAGCAGTAAACCCTGCTTTCAATCTGATGGAATCACTCGGTAAGGAGGGCGATTTTGCGAACCAATATCGCTTCATGCCAGCCGATGAGGCCGATGCATTAGTCGAAAAGCTCACCGATCCGCAGGTGAAGCTGAATGCTCAGCCTGACTCCCTGCTTCAGTCTATCTTGCAGATGAGCGAGGACTCCCTGCACAATCTGTTCACTACCAAACGCCCAGAAGTGATGTTCTTGATTCTGGAGAGTTTCTCTAGCAAGTTGATGCAGACACTTGGCGGAGAGGCAGGCGTGGCCGTCAACCTCGACAGCTTGTCGCATGAATCTATCTTCTTCAAGCATTTCTATGCTAATAGTTTCCGTACCGATCGTGGCTTGGTGTCTATCTTGAGCGGCTATCCTGCAGCACCTACCATGAGCTTGATGAAATATCCGCGTAAGACACAGCACCTGCCCTCTATTGCTAATGTGCTACGTCTGACGGGCTATGATCTGAGTTACTATTACGGTGGAGATGCCAATTTCACCAATATGCGCTCTTATCTGCGAGCATCGGGTTTTGGCACCATCGTTTCAGAAGACGACTTCGCTTCCAGTGAGCGCCAGAGCAAATGGGGCGTGCATGATGAGGTGCTTTTCGCGCGTTTGCTGAGTGACCTTCAGGAAGAGGCTAAATCTTATCGCGAAGGAGCTGCACCGCATTTCCGAGTATTGCAGACCTCCAGCAGTCACGAACCTTTCGAGGTGCCTTACCAGAAGTTGGATAATCCGCGCCTCAATGCCTTTGCCTATACCGATAGCTGTGTAGGCGATTTCGTGCGCCGCTTTGCCCGACTGCCTCAGTGGAAGAACACGGTGCTGGTCATTGTGCCCGATCATCTGGGAGCTTATCCCGAGAATATCGACAATCTGACGGTGGAGCGCTATCAGATACCGCTGCTTATCACTGGAGGAGCCATTAGCCAACCTATGGAGGTGGAGACTATTGGCAGTCAGCAAGACATTGCTGCCACGCTGTTGGCGCAGCTTGATTTGCCGCACTCCGATTTCCGCTTCAGTAAAGACATCTTCGACCAGGCCTCTCCGCATTTCGCTTTCTTTACGGTGCCAGATGCTATGGGCATGGTCACAGAGAATAATAGGTGGATTTATGACAACAAGCTTGGACGTGCTGTGGTAGATGAGGGGTCTTCTCCTGGACAGAATGCGCAGTCTGCCAAGGCTTACTTGCAGAAGCTTTATGATGATATTGCGGAGAAGTAGTTTAGGGTTTAGGGTTTAGAGTTTAGAGTTTAGAGTTTAGGGTTTAGGGGTTTGAGAAGATGGAAGATGTGTTGCAACAAATAGTTTCGATGGATACGCAGCTGATGCTTGGTATCAATAGTCTGCATTCGGCCTTTTTCGATGGTTTTATGTGGGGCTATACCAAAGTGCCTGTGTGGATACCGTTCTATGTGGTGCTGGTGGTTTTCCTCTATCGAAATTTGTCGTTGAAGCAGACGCTTTGGGCATTGGCGTGTGTGGCTCTCACCATCTTGATTTGCGACCAGTCTGTCTCTCACCTTATCCGCCCCATCGTGCAACGTCTGCGACCAGCCAATCTTGAGAATCCTATTAGCGAGTGGGTGCATATCGTGAACAACTATCGTGGGGGACGTTATAGCTTCCCTTCGGCACATGCGTCGAACACTTTCGGATTGGCATTCATTCTGATGTACCTATTACGTAATCGAATGCTCGCCACCGTAATGCTGCTCTGGGCCTTCTTGAACTGCTATTCACGCATCTATCTTGGCGTGCATTATCCAGGCGATATCTTGGCAGGCGTGTTGGTGGGATTCATCGCTGCGTCTTTTTCCTACTGGGTTTACGCCCAACTTTGCAAAGACCACAGCGTTCAGAAGCCGATTCGCTTTCTGTGGCTCCCCGTAGGCGCTTGGCTCCTCTCTGTGGCTGCCCTCATGTGCTATGCCCTCTTTGTGGATTTCTAAGTTTTATACGATGGCCCCTTCGGCTTGCTTAAGCCTTCTCAGATGACAGAAGAGCAGTTTGCCATTGCTGTCTCTGAGGTGCATGCCATTGCCCCTGCAATAGCGGAAATACTTGCAATCCTTACATTCATCTCGTCGTGCCCACTCTCTGTTTCGATACACCTGATAGCGGTTTTCCCACACCTCCATGAAGTCGTCTTCATAGATGTTGCCCTGATGATAGTCAGCGCGGATGCTGGGGCAGGCACTGATGCTGCCGTCTGCCAATACGGAGCCAGTGGTGATGCCAGCGTGGCAAAGGAAGAGATGGTCGCGCACCTCTCCCTCAAGGTTGCCTAAGAATCCCTCGCAGCCATAGCTGGCTTTGATGATACCTTCTTTACGTGTCTGGCGAATGAAGTCGAACATGCCACGAAATTCATAGGGCTTGAGCTGCATCAGTGGGTCTTGGGCTGCCCGACCAACGGGGAAGATGCTGAACAGTCTCCACTCCTTCACCCCTTTACTGATGAGGTAGTCGCGTATCTGTGCCAGAGTAGGGTAGTTGCGACGGTTCACGCACGTCACCACATCAAATCTGATGCTGGGCTCATTCACCAGTAAGTCCAGCGCCCTATCTACCTGCTCAAAACTCTTGGCATTGCCTCGCATCCAGTTGTGCAGTTCCTCCAGTCCGTCGAGGCTCACCGTCATGGTATGCAGTCCTGCAGCCAAGAGTCGGCTGAAGCGTTGAGGTGTCAGGAAGAGACCGTTGGTTACCATGCCCCATGGGAATTCACGGTCGTAGATAGCTCGCCCACACTCCTCAAGGTCAGGGCGCATCAGAGGTTCTCCGCCTGTGATGGTGATCATCACGCGATGCGTATCGGCACCACTGCGCTTCACGCTATCCAGCACGCGTAGAAAATCTGCCAATGGCATGTCTGGATGCGATGCCTCCGTGTGGCAGTCGCTTCCGCAATGACGGCAGTGCAGGTTGCAGCGCAGCGTACACTCCCACATAATCTGGCGCAGAGGATGCTCCTTGATGAGGTTGTTCTGAATCTTATGCTCCACCTCCAATGCCAATTTCCGTCTGAGGCTCAGCACGTCAATCATTGTTTTCTTCTGGCTTTAGTTGCACGTTGGCTGTCAGTTCAAAGGAACCGCTTGACCAGTGATCGCCCTTTGGCGCTTTCGCGTATTGCTTCTTAGGCAGGTTTTTCAATAGGAGGGTGTCAGAAGCGAATTTGCCGCCATTGGCTTCACCGTCTTCATCTACAAACACTACTTTATCTTCATCATTAAGGAAGGAAAGAACAGTTTCCTCTGTTGTGAAACTACCTTTAGAGTCGGTTTGACCTTTGCCTCTCTCAAAGACTTCTCCGCCTCCATAGTTATTGTAGTCTTCTATCATCTTCACCTTGATGCCTTCGATGGGCTTGCCATTCTCGTCAGTCACTGTGCCTACTACGCGATAGGTAGCATGAGGTACTCCGTATTCTACCACATCACCACCACCGAAAGGGCTGTCATCGCCACATGATTCAAAGCCTAGCATGGTCACCACGCTGCCCAGCAGCAGATTCATTACTTTATACACTTTCTTCTTCATCTTTGCATTTAGTTTTTACTCTATAAACGCAGTTTTACAAAAACCTTGCATCAAAAAATAAAAAAATCCCTTTCCTTTAAGGGGGAGGGGGAAATTGTAACTTATTTGAAGATCTTCTGTGCAAAGATAGTCAGGTACTTACGCCAATTCACCCAGATATGTCCGCCATCGTTCTCATAATATTCATACGGGAACTGCTTCTCATCCAGATACGTGCGATAGTCCTTGTTCTGGCTGTAGAGGAAGTCCGTGTTGCCTATGCCTATCCAGTAGAGTTTAGGCTTAGCAGCCTTCAGCGCATCTATCTGGCGAGAAAGTTTCTGATCAGCACGCAAGCTCTGCAGATTGGTCTCCATGAAATTGCTGTTGATGCCATAGAGGATAGCGGCTGAGAAGAGGCCGATATAGTCGAAATTACCTGGATATTCCTTGCTCACGGCAAAGGTATGCCCGCCACCCATCGACAGACCTGCCACAGCACGACCCTTGCGGTTCTTTATCACGTTGTAGTGGCTCTCCAAATACTTCTGAATGTCTGGGAAGCTCTGCTCCATAGACACGGTAGGAGCAGGGTCGCTCGTGTGCTGCATGAACGAAGGCTTATACATGCCCTTGCTCCATTTGCCAGCCACGGCTTGCGCATTCATGTTGCCATTAGGCATCACCACGATCATGGGTTTCGCCTTGCCCTCTGCTATCAGATTGTCCATGATCTGAGCTGCACGACCGAAGTCTATCCAAGCCTCCTCATCGCCACCTGCACCGTGGAAAAGGTAGAGCACTGGAAACTTGCCACCCTTATCGTATCCTGCTGGCGTATAGATCAGCATGCGGCGCTGCATGCCCAGTGTAGGACTGTCATACCACACCTCATCCACATCGCCATGTGGCACCTCATGCACGGTGTAGAGGTCGCCATTGTCCCCCTTCTCACGGCTCACGATGAAGTAGTTGTAATAGTTGGCTATGTTGCGATACAGATAGGTGTTCTGCGGATCGAGCATGGCCTGACCGTTCACCACAAAATAGTAGGCATACAGTTCTGCGTTCAGCGGCTCAGACGTATAGGTCCACACTCCGTTCTCCTCTTTCATATCTGCCACACCGCCACCTCCTGGCAGGAAGTCGCCCCACACCTGTGCGGTGATGGCCTTGGGCGCCACGAGGCGGAAGGTTACTGTGCCATCGGCATTTACCTCTGGCGATACGATTTCTTGATTCTCAACGAAGATGGCATCTTGTGCCACGACTGTCAGCATACTGAGTAGGCAGACAGCCCAAAGAGTAAATAGCTTTTTCATTACTAAAAATGGATTATCTCGCTACAAAGATAATCCATTTCTAAAAGATGTGCAAGGGAATAATATATTGTTGCTTTTTTCCCTTATTCTTCAATCAACCATCGTTCCAGTTCGGCTTTCCACTCACGACTATAGTGAAACCAAGGGCCTTCGCACCATCCGTGACCACCAGTAGGATAAATATGCAGCACTGATGGAATGCGGTTCTGTTGTAACACACGGAAATATTGAATGCTTTCTTCAAACGACACAATAGGGTCGTCGGCACTGCATGCTATAAAAGCACGAGGAGTGTTTGGCTTGACATTTTTGAGTATGGCGTATTTGTCTATCATTTCTTGCGTGGCATTAGCTCCATGCATCTCATTGTTCATATAGCTATTAGGAATGGTGGAGGGATAGAGCAGAATCTGGAAATCAGGTCTGTTTTCTGGGCCGGTAAACTGCGTGGCAGCTTCACAAGCCAAGTTGCCACCAGC
>CADALZ010000058.1 GCA_902788865.1 uncultured Bacteroidales bacterium
AATGGCTGGCATTAATAGCAATTTTGCCCAAATTCCTCTCTTCACGACCATTCAAAATAAAGCTGAAATAAATAATGCTTCAGATTTGTACACCATGAATTCTGCTATGGATGGAAGACAATTTATTTTTGGTTTACAATTCGGTGCCTCGTACCAATTCGCAGAATGGTTTTCAGGTTATATTGGTGCACGTATGAATTATTTTACAGGAGGTTATGAAGGATTTGTTAAAGCAGCTATGGATCCTAATAAAATTGCTGCGGTTAAAACAAATCCTAAAATAGCTGCACTATTAGCTGCGCATCCTGAATATATTCCTCAGGTGGAAGGTTTAATTAGTCAGGCATCAGAGCGCCCAATAGATTTAGAACTTGATTGCACACAAACGGGATGGGGTATTAATCCTGTAATCGGAGCCGACTTCAAGTTTGGTAAACTGAATTTGGGTTTGAAATATGAATTCAAGACTAATCTCAACATTGAAAATGATACAAAAAAGAATACTGCTGAAGATGGCGCTTTAGCAGCATTTAAGGATGGTGTGAATACCCCAAGCGATGTGCCTTCACTCTTTGCTGCTGCTGCTCAATATGAGATTCTGCCTAACCTGCGTGTTTCTGCAGAGTACCACTGGTATGACGACAAGCATGCCGGCATGGCCAATCATAAGGAAAAGGCTCTGAAGCACGGCACTCACGAGGTGCTGGCTGGTGTGGAGTGGGACATCAACAAGACTTTCACCGTAGGTATGGGTGGCCAGAATACCGACTATGGCTTGGCAGATGACTTCCAGAGTGACACAGCCTTCTCTTGCGACTCATACTCTATAGGTTTCGGTGGCTCTGCCCGCCTGAGCAGCAAGCTGAAACTGAATGTGGGCTACTTCTGGACCACTTACAAAGACTATGACAAGTCTTCTGCCCTTGGCAATCTCACCTATAGCCGCTCTAACAAAGTGTTTGGTGCTGGTATCGACTACACGTTCTGATACTCTCTCTTTCATATAAAATTGGTTTTTCCAGGTCTTCTTGTCCTTTTATTGGGCAGGAAGACCTTTTTTTTGCCTTTTGATGCAATGTTTTTAATAAAATACCTATCTTTGCACCAGAAGAATGTATCACCATTAAATGGAAAATGACATGAAGAAGTATTTATTATTAGGCGTATTTGCAACAGGGCTGCTTTGCGCACCTTATGCCACGGTCAACGCTCAGGAGCCTCAGACCGTGAATGCAGAACTGGCTAAGCAGCAGGCTAAGGAAGCTAAGGCTGCTGCTAAGAAGGCTAAGGAAGAAGCCAAGGCCCTGAAAGCTCAGGTGAAGGCCGAGAAGGAAAGACGTAAGACTGAGAAGGCTGCTGAGAAGGCTAAGAAGGCTGCTGAAAAAGCAAAGAAGCAGCAGGAGAAGGCTGAGAAGGCCATGAAGAAGGCTCAGAAGCAGGCTGAGAAGGCAGCAAAACAGTTACAGAACTAATTTTATAACTAACTGAAGTTTCGGAAGTATGCTAAATCTTTGGTGTTTTGTCGTCTACGGCGAGAAATCATCAGGGTTTTACCGCTTCCGAAACTTAAATTATTAATATTAACCTTTGGAATTAGGTTATCAAAAATTGTTTATAATGAAAAGCCATTTTTCTTTAGTATTAATTATTGTGTTGTTTGTTGGGAAAACATTTGCTCAAGATGGTAAACAAGTAACAATCAAAGCAGGTACTATTGTACACATGAATCCTGTTAGGACAATCAAAGCTGCTGATGTTACAGAAGGACAAACAATAGATTTTCAAGTAATACAAGATGTAAACGTTGATAATGTTTGTGTAATTCCGCGTGGAACTATCGCAAAGGGACGGGTCTTGCAAGCAAAAAAGAGTTCTATCGCTGGAACAAAAGGGAAATTAGGCGTTTCAGTTGATTATCTTTATTTATCAAACGGAGAAATGGTTCCTTTTATTAACACGGATATTTGGATACAAGGTATAAATAGAACTCCACTAGCTGTTATTACATCATTATTTATTTGGCCATGTATATTTATTCCAGGAACTAAAGCTGTATTACATTCCAATTATTGGGTTCAGGCAACTGTAGCTTCAAACATTGTAGTTACTTTATGATCATGGAAACACCTCGAATAATTATTAATTTAAGTTTCGGAAGTGGTAAAACCCTGATGATGAGTGTCACATCGTGACAGAAATCTTACAAATCTTTTCAAATCTTTCAAAATAGATTTGTTTGATTTGATAGATTTGAAGGATTCCTCACCGTAGGCGACTAAACACCGAAGATTTAGCATACTTCCGAAACTTCATAACGAATTATTGGTCAGGCAGGAATGGGTGTGCAGCTTGGCATACCCATTCCTTTACATATCAATCCGTGTATTCCAGAACACCACGTAAAAAAACAGGAACAATGAACAATAGACATTTCATTCACAACGCCAAGGCGTTGGTAGTATTCAGCGGTGGACAAGATTCCACCACCTGCCTTTTCTGGGCAAAGAGAGAGTTTAAAGAAGTCGTGGCACTGACTTTCTGTTATGGACAGAAGCATGTCAACGAGGTGGAGTATGCCCGTGCCATAGCCAAAAAGGCTGGGGTGGAGCACTTTGTTATGGATGTGCCCCTCATCGGCACTCTGGGAAAGAACTCGCTCACCGATCCCACAATCAAAATGGATGAGTCGAAGCCAGAAGCTTCATGTCCTAATACCTTTGTGCCTGGAAGAAACCTCTTCTTCCTTAGCATCGCGGCGGTCTTTGCGCATGAGAGGGGCATCAGTCATATAGTCACTGGCGTGTCGGAGACAGACTTCAGCGGCTATCCTGACTGTAGAGATGCTTTCATCAAGTCGCTCAATGTCACTCTGAACTTGGGATTGGAGACCCAGTTTGTGATCCATACCCCGCTGATGTGGATAGACAAGGCTGCCACTTGGGCACTGGCCGATGAACTGGGTGTGTTCGACTTGGTGCGCAACGAGACCTTGACTTGTTACAACGGCATCCCTGGCGATGGCTGTGGACACTGTCCTGCTTGCAAGCTTCGCCGCGAGGGATTGGAGAAATACTTGAGAACGTTAGAACATTAAACGTTAAACATTAAACATTAAACATTAAACATTAAACGTTAAACGTTAAACAATCATTCTTCTTTTATTATGTCAAGAGCTGAATTAAAAGCGCTTGGGCGCAAGACCGAATATAAGCAAGACTATGCTCCAGAGGTGCTGGAGGCATTCGACAATAAACACCAGGAAAATGACTACTGGGTGCGCTTCAACTGTCCGGAGTTCACCAGTCTGTGTCCTATCACTGGGCAGCCCGATTTTGCCGAAATCCGCATTGGCTATATCCCAGATGTCAAGATGGTGGAAAGCAAGAGCCTGAAACTCTATCTGTTCAGTTTCCGCAATCATGGCGCTTTCCATGAAGACTGTGTGAACATCATCATGAAAGACTTGATTCGCCTGATGGATCCTAAATATATAGAGGTGACGGGCTTCTTCACTCCAAGAGGGGGCATCTCCATACATCCTTTTGCCAACTATGGCCGCCCTGGCACTAAATATGAACGCCTGGCAGAGGAGCGCCTCTTCAAGCACGAATGACGGAGTAGCATCGTATCCTCATTCCCCAAAAAATATATAGGGAAGTTCTTGTTTTATATAAAGAACTTCCCTAATTTTGTATAACTAACCTTAAATACTTTATAGATATGATGAGAAAAACTATCGGAGGCCTGCTTGTAGTGGTGCTTAGCATAGGCACGGCTGCCGCAGACAATGTGAAGAACATGTATCGAAAAGGATGGATAGACTTCAACAAGAACGGAGTCATGGACATCTACGAAGACCCCAATGCTGCTGTGGAAGCGCGAATTGCCGATCTGCTGGGCCAGATGACGCTCGACGAGAAGACTTGCCAGATGGCCACGCTCTATGGCTCTGGCCGTGTGCTGAAAGACAAATATCCTACCGAGAACTGGAAGAATGAAATCTGGAAAGATGGCATCGGAAACATCGATGAACAGGGCAATGGCGTGCAAGACGGCATGAACTACGAACTGTCTTTTCCTTGGACCAAGAGCATCCAGAATCGCCATGAAATTCAACGCTGGTTTGTGGAGCAGACACGTCTGGGCATCCCTGTAGACTTTACCAATGAGGGCATCCGCGGACTCTGCCACGACCAAGCTACTTCTTTCCCTGCACAGTGCGCTCAGGGCTCCACGTGGGATAGGGAACTGATAGCAGAGATAGCTCGCATCACAGCCGAAGAGGCCCATGCGCTGGGATACACCAATATCTATAGTCCTATCCTCGACCTCTCGCAAGACCCACGCTGGGGCAGAGTGGTGGAGAGCTATGGCGAAGATCCCTATCTGGTGGGAGAACTGGGCAAGCAGGCGGTACTGGGATTGCAGAGCCAGCATGTGGTTTCTACCCCAAAACACTATGCAGTCTATAGCATTCCTGTGGGTGGCAGGGATGGCGGCACACGCACAGATCCACACATCGCTCCGCGTGAAGTACGCACCATCTATCTGGAACCTTTCCGCAAGGCTTTCCAAGAGGCTGGCGCTCTGGGAACGATGGCTTCCTACAATGATTATAACGGAGAGCCCATCATCGGCAGTTATCACTTCATGACAGAGATTCTGCGCCAAGAGTGGGGCTTCAAGGGCTATGTGGTAAGCAACAGCAAGGCTGTGGAATACCTCTATGATAAGCATCATGTGGTGGAATCGGAGGAAGAGATGGCTGCTCAAGTGGTGAATGCCGGCATGAACATCCGTACCAACTTCACTCCGCCACAGGACTTTATCCTTCCGCTGCGCCGTGCCATAGAGAAAGGTTTGGTTTCTCAGCGTACTATCGACCAGCGCGTATCGGAGATCCTGCGCGTGAAGTTCTTCATGGGCCTTTTCGATGATCCCTATCCAGGCGATGAGAAGCATCCAGAGGCAGTGGTGCATACTCCAGAGCATCAGGCAGTGTCGCTGCGTGCAGCCTTGGAGAGCATGGTTCTGCTGAAAAACGAAGGTCAGCTGCTGCCCCTTTCCAAGAGTCTGAAGAAGATAGCCGTGATAGGTCCTAATGCCGATGAGACCACGAAACTGATTTCACGTTATGGTCCAGCAAGAGCGCCTATCAAGTCTGTATATCAAGGTATTAAGGAATACCTTCCAAATGCAGATGTGCGCTATGCCAAAGGCTGTGACATCATAGATAAGTACTTCCCTGAGAGTGAACTCTACGAGGTGCCTCTAGATGCCGATGAGCAGCGCATGATTGATGAAGCTGTGGCATTGGCACGCCAATCAGAGGTGGCCATCATGGTGATGGGTGGCAATGAATCTACTGTGCGCGAGAGCTATTCACGCACCAGCCTCGACATGTGTGGCCGTCAGGAACAGCTGCTTAAAGCCGTCTATGCCACAGGGACTCCAGTGGTGTTGCTTTTGGTCGATGGTCGTGCTGCCACCATCAACTGGGCAGACAAGTATGTACCAGCCATCATGCAATGCTTCTTCCAGGCAGAGTTTACTGGCCAGGCCATTGCTCAGGCTGTTTTCGGCGATTATAATCCAGGTGGACACCTCACGATGACCTATCCAAAGTCGGTTGGACAGATTCCGTTTGCCTTCCCATTCAAGCCAGGTTCCGACTCTCCGGGCACTGTGCGTGTGGCAGGCGTGCTCTATCCATTTGGACATGGACTAAGCTATACCACCTTCGAATACAACGACTTGCAGATCTCCAAGCCCGTCATTGGTCCGTATGAAAACTTCACAGTGAGTTGTGTAGTGAAGAATACAGGCAGTAGGGAGGGCGATGAAGTGGCACAGCTCTATCTGCACGATGATGTGAGCAGTGTCATCACTTATGTCAAAGTGCTGCGAGGCTTTGAGCGCATACACCTACAGCCAGGAGAGCAGCGCCGTGTGGAATTCCAGCTCACTCCACAGGAGCTTGGGCTTTGGAACAAAGAAGAAAAATTCGTGGTAGAACCAGGCACTTTCTCAGTGGAGGTGGGCTCTTCGAGCACCGATATCCGCCTGAAAGGCAGCTTCCTGGTGCAGTGATTTTACTGCGTAAGAGGGCTTCTGCTTAGATAGAACTTATATAAATAGTGATTATAGATACTGAATTATTTTGTTATATTAAATAGGATACCTATATTTGCAACTAAGTAGCTGTGAAGCTAATGTATTGTCTCAAGTGACAGCATGAAATTTGCTAGATTCCAAGTTTTGGAGGGGTATGCAAGCGCTGGCTTGCATACCCTTATTTATTAGAACTCAAGTCCAAGATTGATGTAAAGATTCAATTCGTGTGTCTTGTTGGAGTAGCCCAGGGTGGCTCCCATAGGGCCGAGCATGGTGTTATAGTAATAGGAAACAGAACCACCCAGCATGGTTTTATGGTCCATCAACTCTGAAAACTTAGGCGCATGCTGGGCACCCGCAAGACGCAGCAACAGGTAGTGACTGCCTCCCATGCGGTACTGTCCCTGCAGTTGCACTCCAACGAAGTGATGATCAGTAAACTCCACATGCCCCACACCAGCAAATGGCATTTGTTGTGTCACATAGTGGCCAAACCACTGACCGCCAATGATATTTCTAAGCGCATAAGGCACATGGTCGCCAAAAAGCAGTCGGCCATAGAAGGTTGGCTGGAAGGTGAAGCGCCCAGAAGTCCATGATTTTCGCCACATGGCACTCACATCCATCAAGCCGGTATCGTCTTTCATTTTGGTGAAATCGTCTGTGTGGTAGGTGAAGTTTCCTATGAACCGCGCGCCACGGGTAGGGAAGTACCAGGTATCTTCGGAAATGTAGTTCACATCTGCCCGATAGCTGATGTAGTGGTCGTTCTCCAGCATCTCGTCGCCTCCAGTCTGTTCGCGGTTGATAAGCAAGTCGCGGAAATGGTAGTAGTCCCATTGCGCACTGAAGCTCACATCGAAATTCCTTCTATAGAAGTTGAGGAGTGACAGGTTCACAGTGTGCTGATTGTAAGTCACATTATAGTCCTTCTCACCACCCTGGAAGATGTTGATGTCATTGTAGCGGATAATGTATGATAATGATGGGCGGGTGAAGCTGCGTGGATGCAGCGCCAAGTCTATGCGCCCCATCATGCGCCTGCCCAGACGTGCCGTGATGTCTATATCTGCAGGTACAGAGGCACGGATGGGGAAGTCGGCATTGAGCTGCATAGCCACTATCTCCTCTGTGTCGAAGCGGCCTCCTATGCTCAGCTGGCTGTTTTTCTTCTGGTCGGCCTTAAAGACCACCTTGCAGCCTCCTTCGGTCTGAATGATTCTGCTGCTTGCTGTTTTGTAGAACAGATCCACACGCATAGAGGTCTCCACGAGCTTAGCCTGTTCTGGGCTGATGGTGCCACCTTCCTTGAGGTGGAATTTTGCGCGCAGGAAGCGCTCGTCATTAGCCGTCATGTTCTGGAACTCAAGCGATTGGATTGTCATCTCTTCCGTATTAGAATTCAGATTCAACGGCTGGAGGATGGTAGGTTTATAGTCGTTGCTGATACCTATTTTACGCTTCAGGGCCATCAAGTCGTCCCAGTGCTCCATCGCCTTATTCTCACCTCTTGAGATAAGTGTGTCGATGGCTGCTTTTGAGAAGCTGGCAGCATTATAACCCTTTGTATCCACACGGATGGCCAAGTCTGTCATGGCCAGGTTGTCTTCATATTTGTTGTAGCAGTTCACATCTATCAGCTGAAGAAGCACGTCGGAAGTATTGCTCAGGTCGTCAGCCGTCTTGCGCTCTATCTCCTGCACAGTGACGCCGATGATGATTTCAGCTCCCATCTCACGAGCTATGTCAACGGGATAGTTGTTGCGCAAGCCGCCATCCACCAAGACCATATCCCCCAGTCGCACAGGCGAGAAGACCATCGGGATGGCCATAGAGGCTCGCATGGCATGTGGCAGATAGCCCTTGTGGAACACATATTCCGTGTTGTCCACGATGTTGGTAGCCACGCAGGCAAAGGGGATGGGAAGGTGATTGAAGTTGATAGAGTCGTTGTATCCTGCAGTGAGATTCTCGAACAGCTCTCCCAGGTTCTTACCAGTGATCAGTCCGCCATCTTCCACATTGCTGCCCTTGAACATGATGGCACGCGAATAGACATAGGTGTTCTGCTTTTTGCGTTCAGACATGCGCTGATATTGCAGATTCTCCTTGTCGGAAAGCACTGTGCTCCAGTCTATGTCACGCACGATAGAGTCCATCAGTTCAGCATTATAGCCGATGGAATACAGGCCTCCGATGATAGATCCCATACTGGTACCAGTCACTATGTCCACTGGGATGCCTGCTCGTTCCAGCACCTTCAAGGCACCTATGTGAGCCACGCCCTTAGCGCCGCCACCGCTGAGCACCACGCCCACTTTCTTACGTGTCTGAGGTTGCTCCGCCTGGGCATAACCCGCCAAGGCGAAGAACAGAAACAGCGCACTAACTATCCAATTTTTCATAATCATCTTGCTTTAGTAATCCTTGCTAAATAGTCATAATGCTCACCTTGCTGCACCACTTCCATCTGGTAGCCACAGGCTTCTGCTGCAGCAGAAAGTGTGTCTGCATCTACATAGAGCCACTGGAATGGCTCACCCTTAATGTCTTTGTACAGAAGCTGATACACCACTTCGCCATAGTAATAGTCTAAGTCGGGCAGCTCTATGATGCCCTCTTCATCTTCGAAGAGATAGCAGAGGTCTGATGAGTCGCAGAGCAGTTGTCCGTCTGGCTTTAGGATGCGATCCATCGTCTGGAAGAGTAGGGGAAGCCTATCCGCCGTGCCCACCATGCCAGCACCGTTCATCAGCATCAAGACTGTGTCGAACTGCTCCACCATGGTGAAGAAATCTTGCAGCAAAGCCCGCTTCACGCCCCTTTCCTGCATGGTCTGTACGGAGAGCGGCGAGATGTCTATGGCAGTGACATCTATCCCCATTTGCTGCAAAGCCAGGGAGTGGCAACCGCTGCCAGCTCCTACGTCGAGCGTATGCCCCGTGCTCATCTGCAGGGCTTTCTGCTCTATCTGTGGCATCTCCTCGAAACTGCGGAATAGCGTGGCTACTGGCAGTTCGTCTTCATCGAACATGGGCGACTGCACGCGCAGCGTGGCTGCCTCTCCATGCTTGAAATAGTCGGCTATGGCCTGTCCCATAGGGTCTTGAGTCTGTTTCATGCGGCTATTAGTTAGCAATTATGAGATAAAGATAAGCATCTTAGAGGGTAATATCAAATATTTTTAGTAATTTTGCGCCCACTATTTGAAAATTTAACAAGAACAAGATATGGCAGTAGAATTGAAAAACCTCACTAAACGCAGTGAGAACTATTCACAATGGTACAACGAGCTCGTTGTAAAGGCCGACCTTGCAGAGCAGTCGGCTGTTCGTGGTTGTATGGTCATCAAGCCTTATGGCTATGCTATCTGGGAGAAGATGCAGCATGAACTCGACCGCATGTTCAAGGAAACCGGTCATCAGAATGCTTACTTTCCTCTGCTCATCCCGAAGAGTTTCTTCGGCCGTGAGGCAGAGCATGTGAAAGGTTTCGCCAAGGAATGCGCTGTGGTGACCCACTATCGTCTGCGCGAAGCAGAGGGTGGGGGCATCGAGGTAGATCCAGAGGCAAAGTTGGAAGAAGAACTCATCGTGCGTCCAACGTCAGAGACCATCATTTGGAACACCTATAAGAACTGGATCAAGAGCTATCGCGACCTGCCTATCCTGTGCAATCAGTGGGCCAACGTGATGCGCTGGGAGATGCGCACCCGCCTGTTCCTGCGCACGGCAGAGTTCTTGTGGCAGGAAGGCCACACGGCGCATGCCACTGAGGAAGAGGCAGTTGCAGAGGCTCAGAAGATGCTGAATGTATATGCCGACTTTGCAGAGAACTACATGGCTGTGCCTGTGATCAAGGGTGTGAAGAGCGAGACTGAGCGCTTCGCTGGTGCTAAGGACACTTACACCATCGAGGCTATGATGCAGGATGGCAAGGCGCTCCAGAGTGGTACCAGCCACTTCTTGGGACAGAACTTCGCCAAGTGCGCTCATCATGACGCACTCTGACGACAATGGCTTGGTGCTGCCTCCGAAACTGGCTCCTATCCAGGTGGTTATCGTACCTATCTATAAGGGCGATGAGCAACTGAAGCAGATCGATGCCAAAGTAGAGGGCATCGTAAACAAGCTGCGTGCTATGGGCATCAGTGTGAAGTACGACAATGCAGACAACAAACGTCCGGGCTTCAAGTTCGCCGACTATGAGGTGAAGGGTGTGCCAGTGCGCTTGGTGATGGGTGGCCGTGATCTGGAGAACAACACCATCGAAGTAATGCGTCGTGACACATTGGAGAAGGAAACTCTGAGCTGCGATGGCATCGAGGAGCATGTAAAGCAGCTGCTTGACGACATTCAGCAGAATGTCTATCAGAAGGCACTCAACTACCGCAATGCTCGTATCACCAGTGTGGACAGCTACGAGGAGTTCAAGCAGAAGATAGAGGAGGGTGGTTTCATCATGGCACACTGGGATGGTACGCCAGAGACAGAGGCCAAAATCAAGGAAGAGACAAAGGCCACTATCCGCTGCGTGCCTTTCGACACATATGTGGAGGGCGACAAGGAGCCTGGCAAGTGTATGGTGACAGGCAAGCCATCTAAGTGCCGCGTGCTGTTTGCGAGATCATATTGATACTCTATATATAAATAAGGTGTAAGGGCGTTCCTTTCAAGGAGCGCCCTTTTTGCTTTTTTATGCCTGTGCCATAAAAAATACGAGAATCTTGAAGATTTTTCCTTTATTATTTGAATATTTCAAAAGAAAGGATTATTTTTGCATCGAGCCTACCGTGTGCTCTCATCTCGTTGAGAGTGAAGGGTGGGCACTTTTTGTGGGAAAAGGCGTTTACAGGCGCTTTGTTTTTGGTGTTTCGAAACTTCGCAACTTTTGAAATCCTCATTGAAAGCAAAGCAACGGTAGATGTCCAGTGGGTTCTGTATATACAAGTACTCTATGTCAATAGCGTAATTCGCTGAAGGCTTCGGGAGACCATATATATGAATAACTGCGTGGGCTTCTGCGTTGCTCGTTTTATGAGGATGGGCAATGCGAAGGCCTCGAAGCACAGGACGGGCAACCTGCACGATTCCTGCGCTTTTTCTTTTTATATAAACTAATCAGCTTACTTCGGGGAATCAGTGAGCGCCATGAGGGGAATGTTCTTCTTATGAAGCAGGTTTTTGACAGACCTATTGCGCATTTTGTACCATTAGTCGATGATGTGGATGCCCGCACATTGGCAAACCTTCCTGATGGGGAGTTTGCTGAGGTGTGGCAGCGTTGTCTGTCTGCCGAGAAAGACTTGGTATTCCGCGTGAATCCTGATATCATCGTGCGTGAGATAGGAGATGAGTGGATGCTGATACCAACGGGCAGTTTCGCTCAGCACTTCAATGGCATGATTTCCCAGAATGAGTTCAGCCACTTCGTTTGGTCGCAGTTTTCTGAGCCTCACTCAGTCGGTGAGGTGCTTCAAAGCGTACATTCCGAATTTGACGATGATGCTGATGCTATGGACATCGAAGTCCTGCACCAGATAGAGGACTTTGCCCGTATGGGATTAATAATCAGAAATAAATAAACGAATTATAATAACTTAAAAACGTTGTATTATGGAAACAATGAAAAGAAAATGGGGGAAACCCGTAACGGAGGTGCAGCAGTTTCAGGTCAATGAATGTATAGCTTCATGCTCATTACCCGAAGAAAGCAAATTGTATTTTGCATTATCTCAAGAATTCAATGGGATAGAAGGTAGACAAGATGCAGAACAAAGAACCTTCAATCATTATTATTATCTTCTTGACCCAGCACCAACAGAGGGAGGTACATTTACTCATGGATATTTTACTTGGCCTGTGAATGATGTTAAGTTTTTTTATTCAACAGATGAGATACATTTTGAGGAAACTACAAACCCATATATAGCTTGGGCATCTGGTCGTCATGATTTTGTCGCTCTAGAAAATATTTTTTACAGAGAAAACAAATTTCAATACTTAACAATCACAGATGAGACCAAAAATCTATCTTAAATTCAGGTCTAAAGGATGAACCATGTTCTTTTTTTTGTTGGGTACCTGTAAAAGGGTGGTTGGAACTACATATTAGACAGATTTGATATTAGACGGAGATGAGCAGCGATTTATAATCAGTAATGGGTAGCAAGCCCGTACCTCAAATCATCGGGATTGCAATTCTCGATGAACAGGTGACGATACCAGCGAGCAATGAAATGCAATTTACCCTACACCCCTACACCTTTTGCATGTAACATGCAATATACCAGTGTGTTAAGGGGGTGTAGGAAAAACCAAAACCCTACACGCACCCTACACGCACTCTACACCCACCCTACACGTCTGGTGGTAAAAAGGTGTAAGGTAGGTGAAGGGTTAGTGTAGGGTTAGAGGCACACCTACACCTATATAAACTTTTGCTATACAGTAAGATAGGCGCAAAAGGTGTAGGGGTGTAGGGTAAAATGAGTATGGCTTGTTTCTTAGAAACGGCAATACTTAATGCTCACAATGCCCACAGGCGTGAGCAAAAATGCCCACAGCGTGAGCATAATTGTTTCTGTGCGTAGGCGCAATTTTTCCCTAACTAGGGAAAAAACTATTTGTAGTTAACAAGAATATAAAACCATATAAAAGGAGGAAATATGAAAAAGAGATGGGGTAAACCTATCACACAAGTACAAAGATTTGTGCCGCAAGAGTTTGTGGCAGCATGTGATACTTATGATTTGACTACAATAAATTTAGGTACCACAATTTATTGTGATTATTATAATAATACTGCAGATGGAAAGTATCAAACTTATGAACAAGGTACTTATCTATGGGGCAAAAGTGCACATTCAAATGTTCCTGCTTCGTCTGTTACCGATGTAACAGCTTATAAGTGGTATGAAAGAACTTCAGCCTATGCAGCACCAGCAAATACAAAATACTCAGATGATGATTATTTTACCACTTATACCCCACCATATACAATATATCGATATGGAACAGGTAATTATTCATTTTACACCGGAACAAAGAACCAATCCTGATAAGTAAGATAACGACATAAACTAACATCATGAATAGATGTTATTATAATGCGCGAGCAAGCGGTAGCTGTGAAGCCATACGCTTGCTTTTAGAAAGAGCTTTTTGAAATGATGAGATATAGACTTTGACTTGGGAAGTTCAGTCGTATAGGAAGTCCTTTGCTGGGAAATCCCCTCAGTAGAGGCTTCCTTATGAAAAACGCAAATGAATTTCTCAAGAAAGTCTTCACACTTCACAAATGCTGTGTAATTTCTTGTACGAAAGACGATTAGGCGCGTGAAGTGTTATGCGGAGACTTCACAAGACTTCACACAAAGTGTGAAATCTGGTGAAGTGTGGTGAAGTCTCAAAGACAAGACTTCACAGCAGATAACTGATGTAGATTATCAGCTTTCTGACTCATTGTGAAGTGTGAAGTCTTTTTAGGATATTTCTTGACTGCAATAATGCTAGATTCCAGTTCAAGAGTGAGGGGCGTGTGGGAGCGCCTGCATGCCCCTCCGTTTTTAAGGAAGTAATGATGGCTTCAATGCCATCTCAAAGATATAGACATGATGTGAAATTTGCGAGATTCAACGTCAGGTAGAGGGGTGTGCAAGGAAACTTGTACGCCCCTCAATTTATTTACTCAAGTTTCGCAAGTGGTGCCGTAGGCACAAATACGGCTACGCCGTAAAATTAAAAAATTCAAACATGCAAATATGCAAAAGATGGTGCCGTAGGCATCTAATAGGGTAGCCAGCCATGTCAATGGCTGGATAAATAGCGGCCATAGAATGCGTGCCTTTAGGTACGCCACCTATATTTATTGCG
>CADALZ010000059.1 GCA_902788865.1 uncultured Bacteroidales bacterium
CTTCACCGTTCATGCTTACTTGTGGCGTGTCAATGTAGGCCGCATCTCTCTCTATCTGCTTGATACAGATAATGAGCTGAACAGCGAGTTCGATCGTCGCATAACTCACCAGCTCTATGGAGGCGACTGGGAAAACCGTCTGAAACAGGAGATTCTGCTGGGTATCGGTGGTATGCTCACACTGAAGCGTCTGGGCATCAAGAAAGACATCTACCACTGCAACGAGGGACACGCTGCTCTTATCAACGTGCAGCGCATCGTGGACTATGTGGCAGAAGGTCTGACATTCAATCAGGCTTTGGAGCTTGTACGCGCCTCTTCACTCTATACCGTACACACCCCTGTACCAGCAGGTCACGACTACTTCGATGAGGGCCTCTTCGGAAAGTATATGGGCATGTATCCTGGCAAGATGGGCATCACTTGGGACGACCTCATGGATATGGGACGCAACAATCCAGGCGACAAGGGTGAGCGCTTCTGCATGTCTATCTTCGCTTGCAACACCTCTCAGGAGGTCAATGGCGTTAGCCGTCTGCATGGCAAGGTGTCACAGCAGATGTTTGCTCCTATCTGGAAGGGCTACTTCCCAGAGGAAAATCATGTGGGCTATGTGACCAATGGCGTTCACTACCCAACGTGGAGTGCCACAGAGTGGAAGCATCTCTACAATGCTCATTTCGATGAGAACTTCATCTACGATCAGAGCAACGAGAAGATCTGGGAAGCTATCTACGATGTGCCAGATGAGGTGATTTGGAAGACCCGTCAGGGACTGAAGAACAAGCTCATAGACTACATCCGCAAGCAGTTCTCTGAGAGCTGGCTGAAGAATCAGGGCGACCCTTCACGCATCATGTCTCTGCTTGATAAGATCAATCCTAACGCACTGCTCATCGGCTTTGGCCGTCGCTTTGCTACCTACAAGCGTGCACACCTGTTGTTCACCGACCTTGATCGCTTGGCCAAGATTGTGAACAATCCTAATTATCCTGTGCAGTTCCTCTACACTGGTAAGGCCCATCCACAAGATGGTGCAGGTCAGGGACTCATCAAGCGCATCATTGAGATTTCACGTCGTCCAGAGTTCCTTGGCAAGATCATTTTCCTGGAGAACTACGATATGAAGCTGGCTCGTCGCCTTATCTCTGGTGTGGATATTTGGCTCAATACTCCTACACGTCCTCTCGAGGCCTCTGGTACCTCTGGTGAGAAGGCGTTGATGAATGGTGTAGTCAACTTCTCCGTACTCGATGGTTGGTGGTGCGAGGGTTATAAGGAAGGCGCTGGCTGGGCATTGCCAGAGAAGCGCACCTTCCAGAACCAGGAGCATCAAGACCAGCTCGATGCAGCTACCATCTACAGCCTGCTTGAGACAGAGATTCTGCCACTCTACTTCGGCCGTGGTCGCAAGGGCTATTCCGAGGGTTGGGTGAAGGTCATCAAGAACTCTATCGCACACATCGCTCCACACTTCACCATGAAGCGTCAGTTGGACGACTACTATAGCAAGTTCTACTGCAAGGAAGCCAAGCGCTTCAAGGCATTGGCTGCCAATGGGTATGCCAAGGCTAAGGAGATTGCAGCTTGGAAGGAAGAGGTTGCTCAGAAGTGGGATGAGATTCAGGTGGTAAGCGTCCAGAAGCAGGAAGTGCCAAACCACATCTTGGAGAGTGGCAAGGAGTATGTCATCAATGTGGTGATAGACGAAAAGGGTCTCGACGATGCCATCGGCCTCGAGATGGTGACTACCTATCAGAACAAGGACGATGTGCAGAAGATCTATTCTGTAGAGCCATTCAAGGTGGTGAAGCGTGAAGGTTCACTCTTCACCTTCCAGCTCAAGATGAAGATGGAGAACGCAGGCAGCTTCAAGACAGCTTTCCGCATGTTCCCAAAGAATGCCGATCTGCCTCACCGTCAAGACTTCTGCTACGTGCGTTGGTTCAACTAAGTCGATACTTCAGACTCCATATTTCGAGAAGGCTGGCCCTTGTGGTCAGCCTTCTTGCTTTTCTATAGGCACCTAAAACTTCGGAGATAGGCATATAAAACCTTCAGGGTAGGCAGACAAAACCCATCGACACGCCTTATAGAGTTCAGACAGCAGTGCTGTCTGTGCAGACACCACCGCTGATTGTACAGACAACACTGCTGTCTGTACAGACGCCAGTGCTGTCTAAACTTTGTATCGCTATACGCTATGTTTTAGAAGCCGAGGCTGCAAGTTTTAGATGCCGAATGGCGCAATTTTAAATCATAAGGGTTGCTTAAAAGAAATAATTCTGCTATCTTTGTTTCTAGGTATGAAAGACTTTGCAGCCATAGATTTTGAGACAGCCAACACTGAGCGTACCAGCGTGTGCAGCGTTGGAGTGGTCATCGTGCGCGATGGTCAGATCACGGATACGTTCTATTCGCTTATACAGCCAGAGCCCAACTACTATAATTATTGGTGTACGCGTGTGCATGGTCTCACGCGAGAAGACACAGATGATGCGCCTGTATTCCCTAAAGTGTGGGCGCAGATAGCACCACTGATAGAGGGCTTGCCTCTTGTGGCACACAACAAGGTTTTTGATGAAGGCTGCCTGAAAGCTGTGTTCCGCTGTTATCAGATGGACTATCCCGACTATAAATTCTACTGCACCTGCGTGGCTTCGCGTAAGGCTTTCCCAAATGCCCCTAACCATCAGTTGCACACCATCTCAGCCCTCTGCGGCTACCACTTGGAGCACCATCACCATGCCCTGGCAGATGCTGAGGCTTGTGCCTGGATAGCTCGTGAGATATTACCCTAAATCCTTGTTCACCATCGCAGCTACGCAAGAGTCAGACCATACATTCTCTGCAGTCTCTATCATGTCTATCACCGTATAAATGGGCAGAATGATACCAAGTACGGCAATGGGAGCTCCTATGCCCGACATCAGGGAGAGGGTGAGGAAGAAGCATCCCATAGGCACGCCCGCGTTGCCTATGGCAGATACCACGGAGATGAGAAGCCAGAGCAGGATGGTACCAAGAGTGATGGGAGTGCCTCCGTTTTGCATCACGAAGAGCGAGGTGACCAAGATAAATGCAGCACAGCCATTCATGTTGATGGTGGTGCAGATGGGAAGCACGAAGCGAGCTATCTCACGTCGTATGCCCAATCGCTGCTCTGCAGTTTCCATCGTGACAGGTAGGGTGGCAGCACTGCTCTTGGTGAAAAGTGCCATCAGCACGGCAGGCATCATCTTGCCAAGCGCCTTTATGGGGTTCAGACCTCGAAGAAGCAAGAAGAGAGGCAGCACGACAAAGAACTGTATTACATTGCCACCCAGCACCACCAGCACATATTTCCCTATGGAACTGGCCACCATGCCTGCATTGACTTGAGCAGAAAGTTGGGCAGAAAAGGCCACGATGCCTAAGGGCAAGGTATAAATCAGTCCGCGGATGAGCAGGAAAAGGAGTTCTTGCAGACCCAATAGCCCTTTCACTACCACAGCCTTGTTCTCACTCTCTGGCAAGCGTGAGAGTCCGAAGCCCACAGCAAAGGCCAATATTAATAAGGAGAGCACATTGCCTTCGAGGAATGGGCGCACCACATTGTTGGGTATCACACTGAGTATATGGCTGGAGTAGGAGAGTGGTGCCACGTCTGTCATAGCCTCTTCGCCACTAGACACCACGTCGAGCGGAAGATTCTCTGGAGCTATCAGCACGTAGAGCAAGGCTCCCACGCCAGCTGCTGCGATGGTGGTGAGAATGGTATAGACCATGGTACGTCCGAAGATACGCCCCATGCCTCCAGAGCCAAAAGAAGCAAAAGTAGTGATGACAGCCAGCATGATGGTAGGCACAGCCAGGAGTTGGAAAAGACGTGTGTAAACAGAGGCAATGAAGTCCATCACCTCATTCAGCCAACTGATGCCGAGCAGTCCGAGTAGGGCACCTATCACCAGCGCTCCTATCCATACGATAATCTTCCTCATAGTCATATTTGTCTATGCTGCAAAGATAGTGCAAGGTGAGAGAAACGCCAAATTTATTTGAGCTTTTCCCCAAGCTATCTTTAGGAGCAAAGTGCGTAAAACTAAGAAATATGTCATGTCGATGCAGTATTTGGTATCATCTGTCATTCTTATAATAGAAGATGCAAGTGGAGCGCAAAAGGCAGCAAGCACCTCCTCACTCAACTCAATGCTTGGAGCCTGCAGCATGAAGCTTGTAGATTCGATGAATAACTTAACTTAAATAAGGAGAAAGAATGATACTGACAACTACTCCCACGATTGAAGGGAAGCCCATCAAGGAATACCTGGGCATTGTGACTGGCGAAACCATTATTGGTGCTAATATCTGGAAAGACTTCAAAGCCGCTATCCGCGATGTGGTAGGCGGACGGAGCGCCACCTATGAGAAGGTGCTCAGGGAAGCCAAGGATGGTGCCATGGAAGAAATACAGACTCGTGCTGCACAGTTGGGTGCAGATGCCATTGTGGGCATCGACCTCGACTATGAGACGATAGGTGAAGGAAACTCTATGCTGATGGTCACCTGTAGTGGTACCGCAGTGAGATTGCACTAATCTTTTTCTTTTGTTTTAAATTGTACTTGCCTCGAAGCCTCTTCTTCTTCTTCTGCTTCGAGGCAAGCTTTTTGTGGGCTTATTTCTTAAACTTCGTTAATCTTATAAATATTACTAAAGGTTTTAGTAGGATTAAAAAATGTTTTAGTTATATTTGTGGTGTCATTTAGTTGGCAAAGCGTAGTATATCTGAAATAAACCATTAGTATTATGAAGAAGCTTACGAAGAAAGAACAAGAGATCATGGAGCTCTATTGGGACAAAGGCCCCATGTTCGTGCGCGAATTGTTGGAGTGCTATGATGAGCCCAAACCTGCGTTGACCACCCTCTCTACGATGGTACGCATCTTGGAGCAGAAAGGTTTCATGGGCCATAAGTCCTTTGGCACAGCCCACCAGTACTATCCGTTGCTCACTCGTGAAGAATACCAGAAACGTAGTCTCACCAGTGTCATTAGCGACTACTTCGAGAACTCCTACCTCAAGGCTGTGTCTGCTTTGGTGAAAGAGGACAAAATCACGGTCGAAGAACTGAAAGACTTAATCGCACAGATAGAAGCAGGAGAGGAGGCATAGCCCATGATGGATTTTATCATCTATGATGCTAAGGCAGCTGTCGTACTGGCTGTGTTCTATATGTTCTACAGGCTGCTGTTGAGCAAGGAGACATTCCATAGGCTCAATAGGGTGGTGTTGCTGACTACGGCTGTAGGTTCGTTGCTCTTGCCACTTTGGCAGATCACCCTGCATCGCACTGTGGAAGTGGATGCTCAGCCTGCTTTGCAGGTATCAGAAGTCACACAGCCTATCGTGCAGGCAGCGCTTCCTACCACCCCTTGGTGGCATACGGCACTTACCACCTTATTTATAATAGGGGCCATAGCAGTGCTTCTACAGACTCTTTTTTCTGTCTATCGCGTAGTAAAGATTGTTTCCTCGGGAGAGCAAAAACTGCTGTCCGATGGCATTAAGCTGGTGGTTACGCAGGAAGAAGTCTCACCATTCAGTTGGATGCGCACCATAGTGCTCTCGCAAAGCGACTATGAGACTGACCATGCAGCCATCCTCAGCCATGAGCGGGCACACATCCGTCTGCATCATTCATGGGATTTGTTGCTGGTGGACTTGGTGTCCTCGCTTCAATGGTTCAATCCTGCCATCTGGATGCTCAGAGCCGACCTCTGTGCTGTGCACGAGTATGAAGCTGATGCGCAGGTGCTTAATGAAGGCTATAACGCAAAACAATATCAATACCTCCTTGTGAAAAAAGCCGTTGGCATGAGCGGCTACTCGGTTGCCAACAGCTTTAATCATAGGGAATTAAAATCAAGAATCACTATGATGTGTCGTAAAAAATCAAGTCGTAGCAGAGTGCTCAGAGCGCTCTACCTCTTGCCCCTCGTTGGGGCGTGTCTGGCGTTGAACGCACGGACACAAGTGGATTATGTAGAGAAGCTTGCTTCTCCGAGTGACAAAGTTACAATGAATTCTCCTATTTTGCAAGAATCAGAGGAGATTAGTTCTCCGATTGACACTCTGAAAAAAGAAAAAAACAAGATTGCTGTGGTTGTGACGGACACGTTGACAGAAGTACCTGCGGGTGTTTACGCTAATGACAATGATGATGGTAAAGTGAAGATAAAGATTGTGCATGATGGCAGCGTTAAAGTTGTAGATCCGCTCGTTATTGTTGATGGTGTACGTATCGAGGATATCAATACTATTGATCCCAATTCTATCAAATCTTTTCAAGTGCTGAAAGATGAAGATGCAATAAAGCTGTATGGCGATGAGGCAAAGAATGGCGTGATAGTTATTAGCACCAAAGACCGTGGTAAGGCTGCAGAGCCAAAAACCAAAGAACATTGGGTAGATGCTGATGGTCATGATGTGCTATTTGGTGGCGATAAGTATGCATGGAAAAACGCGAAAGCTAAAATCTTAGAAGACTTGAACACTGGAGAATTGACTGTTCAAAGAGTCAAAGGGTTTGAGGTGGATGGTAAGCGTTTGTCTAATCAAGAGCTTCAGGCTTACACTACAGATGAGAACCTGGCATACTATATAACTGAAGAAGGTATCTTAAAGGTGATGACTACTGGGTATCTTCAGGAAAAAGCTGCTGAGCGTCGAGCTGGCGAAAACAAATAATTCTTTCTTTTAACGAGTTATAGCAAAAGTGCGGCAAGAGTCATAAAGCCCTTGCCGCACTTCTTTTATTTAAACTCAATGAGTGTGGAGACATTATCTCCCAACATCAATGACACGATGTATCCGCCTTCTATATTATAGAGGTGTGGCGTAAGACTGTCTCCTAACTTGGCAGGCATGCGAAACTCCACACGCATGCGATGTACTTGAAAGTCTGTAGGCAGCAACTCCAGAGCAATGCGGATATAGTTGGCATTGTTCATGTGCTGATTGTAGTCAATGTCATTGCGCAGCACAGGAATGTTTTCCAAGCATTGAGGCTCCTCATGAGGCAGCATGATTCTACGATCCAAGTATTCCATCTCCAGCTGAGGCTCCAGATGCATGGAACTGATGGTGGCATCATCCACGCGCTTCAGCTTGCCCGTCTGTTTATCTACAAATGCCCCCATGCTCCACGTCTTGTAGCAGGGTCGTCCCTGGGCATCATAGATAAAAGTATTGCGGAAGCCAAACATAGGCTTCATTTCATAGACTGTGGTGACTACACGCAGCTCTTCTTTGAAAGTGGGTACACGCACTATGTCCACTTGGCGCGATGCCAGTAGCTGTGCCATGCCTTGCTCACGGAAGTAACGTTCTACACCAGATTCACTTTCTATCCACATCTCCGAGCAGTCTTGCATCATCTGCAGGGCTGCATAGAGTTTCAATTTCCCATTAGCGTCACACGTACTCGTGGTGACCTTATAATTCAGTGCGTACATTTATTCTGGTCGTATAAAGTGCATAGGTTGCCAAGGCTCTTCTTTAGTAGGCAGGTCGGTAGTTTCTTCATTATGGAATTTCTTCAGCATCCAAGCCATGTTGCGGGCCATGGTGCGCATGGTTTGCATACCTTCTACATCGAGGGCTGCTTCGCCTTGAGCACGGCCATAGGCTATGTTCCAATATTGTGAGGTTACCAATGGCATGTTACACATCTGTAGCATGATGTTCATGGTCTGGAAGGCTGCAGTGGCGCCTCCTCGACGGCATACAGCTACGCAGGCTGCAGGCTTGTAGGCTGCTGCTGCGCCATTGGAGTAGAACGAGCGCTGCATCAGAGAGAGTAGGGCACCGTTAGGTTGTCCATAATACACAGGAGAACCGAAGATGAAACCATCGGCTTCTGCATACTTGGCAGAGATCTCGTTGCAGATGTCATCGTTGAACACACAGCGTCCGTCCATATTCTCTTTGCACTTATTGCAGGCTATGCAGCCACGCATGGGCTTCTGTCCGATGTGTACTATTTCTGTCTCTATCCCCAACTCATTCAGCATCTTAGCAGCTTCACTGAGGGCGATAAAGGTATTGCCCTGCTTGTGAGGGCTTCCGTTTACTAATAAGACTTTCATGTTGCTCTTGTTTAATACAAAGTTAATTACGTTTGCAAATATAATAAAAAATCTATTTGGATGTTTAATGATTATTGCCTACCTTTGTGTAAAGAAGAAACATAACCTTATTTAACTAACTACTATGAATAACGTTTTAGCATGGTTGGGCTTTGACTCAGCAAAACACAAAGTCAGAACTGAGTTGATGGCTGGTCTGACTACTTTTCTCACGATGTCATACATTTTGGCAGTCAATCCTCTTATTCTTGGAGAAACAGGCATGGACAAGGGGGCCTTGTTCTCTGCAACAGTCGTAGCGGCAGCAATTGCCACGCTGGTGATGGCGTTCTATGCACGTATGCCTTTTGCATTAGCTTCAGGCATGGGACTCAATGCCTTCTTTGCCTACACCTTAGTGCTAACATTGGGCTACACTTGGCAAGAAGCATTGGCTGCCGTTCTTTTTGAAGGCATTGTTTTCATCTTGCTTACTATTTTTAAGGTTCGCGAAGCCATAGTCAATGCTATTCCACTCAACCTGCGCTATTCTATCTCTGTGGGTATAGGCTTGTTTATTGCCTATATCGGACTGAAGAATGGAGGCATCATCGTAGGTAGTGAGGCTACAGTCACAGCCTTGGGTGCTTGGACACCTACCTCGACCATTGCAGCCATGGGTGTGCTGCTGGGAGGTGTGCTTATGGCCTTGAATGTGCGTGGAGCTTTGTTCTATACCATTATCTTGATGACAATCCTAGGCATTCCGTTTGGTGTGACGCAGATTCCAGAAGGGTTCTCGCTGGTGAGTCTTCCAGCCTCGCTGAGTTCCGTTGCTCTCCACATGGATTTCTCACGTTTCCTCTCGTTGGACATCAATTATTACATTGTGGTGTTCACCTTGCTTTTGATGGACTTATTTGATACGTTGGGAACACTTATTGGGGCTTCAACCAGTGCTGGCATGGCCGATCCTAAGACAGGGCGTATTCATGGACTGAACCGTGCTTTGATGGCTGATGCCATAGGAACCACTGTAGGTGCGCTCTGTGGTACCAGTACGGTGACCACTTATGTGGAGAGTACTACGGGTATCGCTGCAGGTGGTCGCACAGGTCTCACCTCGTTCACGGTGGCCATGCTCTTCTTGCTGGCATTGTTCTTCTCTCCATTGTTCCTCATCATCCCTTCGGCTGCTACAACCAGTGCATTAGTGTTAGTGGGCGTGCTGATGATTAAGACTATCACCAAGATAGATTTCACTGATTTCACAGAGACCGTGCCTTGCTTTATCACGATACTGACCATGCCTTTCACGGCCAGCATCTCTGAAGGCATTGTGCTGGGTATGCTCAGCTATGTGATTATAAAGGTATGTACAGGCCATCATCGTCAGCTTTCACCTGTGATGTATGTATTGGCAGCCTTCTTCCTATTGAAATATTTAGTGGTGTTATTTTAAATCTATATCGTATGAAAAAACTTTTCTTTTTTG
>CADALZ010000060.1 GCA_902788865.1 uncultured Bacteroidales bacterium
TCCCGGTGGCAAGATAGAGGCGGGGGAGAGCCCTGAGGAGGCGCTGAAGCGTGAGATCTGGGAGGAGCTGGAGACCGACATCGAGGTGGGGCAGAGGCTGCAGGTGGTGGAGTGGGACTACCCGAAGTTTCACCTCACGATGCACTGCTTCTGGTGCCTTATCAAAGGGGGTGATCTGAGGCTGAAAGAGCATGAGGCTGCCCGATGGCTGGCCATGGATGAGATGGACAGTGTGGACTGGCTGCCTGCCGACAGGCAGATCATCGGCACCGTGAAGGAGTATTGGGCTGCCTTAGACCGCTGAGCCGTCACACGTCACGCGTCACAGCGGTTTTAGGAAGGCATACTGCTGCATGCCTACTTGATGTGTGCCTCGATGAACCGGATGGTCTGGTCGAGAATTTCACTGCTCTCTGGCGTGCTTCTGCCCAGCGGGGCAAAGGCGTGGAAACAGTGGGGATAGGCTTTGAAATGGCACTCTACGCCCTGTGTGAGCAGCTTCTTCACTATCTCTTCGGAGTCGGGTGCCAGGTGCTCGTTCATATCCCATGCCAGGAAGGTGGGCGGCATGCCGTGCATGTCGTCATAGTAGGGAGAGGCGTAGGGATTCTGGCGCAATTCTGGAGTCACATAGAGGTCGGTCATCAGCTGCACGCCATCTGCGTCTATGGTGAAGTCTTCATCAGTGGCACGTTTCCTATTAAGCGCTCCGCTCATGTCTATCACGGGCGAGTAGGGGAAGATGGCGGCTGGAAGCTGCACACCGTTGTCACGCGCCATCATGGTGGTGGTGATGCAGAGGGTGGCTCCGGCACTCTCGCCCAGCAGGAAGACGGGCTTGCCCGGATGGCGCTCCAGCACGGCCTTGTAGGCCTCGAAGCAGTCGGTCACGGCTGCTGGGAAGGGGGCTTCGGGTATCAGGCGATAGGAGAAGGTATAGACGGGCAGGTGGGTCTCGCTGGCGTAGATCAGGGCGTAGCCGCGTGAGGTCTGGGCATTGCCGCACATGAATCCGCCACCGTGGATGTAGATCAGAACGGCATCATCGCGCATCTGGGCCATATGGCAGTACTCGGCATCTATGCCACCCAGCTGGAGCGGCTCTGCCGTGAAGCCGGGCATATCGCTGTTCATACCGGCCTGTGCCGCCTCGGTGATGCGACGCAGCTCCAGCGGGTCGGTGTCTGCCTTAAACCTCGGCATGGAGCCGTTTTCTATCTGCTGCATGATGATAGACCTCACTTGCTGCATCACGGGTGATGCTTCTAAGTGGTTTTGTGCCCAGGTGGCACCTGTGGCCAGCGTGGCGCACAGCATAGTAAGAATAGCTTTCTTCATAGTTGTTTTTTTAAAAACTGAGGTAAAGTTAGGGAGAAAAATCCGGACTGCCAAACGGAGCGATGTTTTAGGATACCGAATCTACGGGATAGACCAAAAAGTGCATCGATTTCTGTCTGTGACAGGCTGTAGTGACACGTTCTGGAAGACAGGCCGAGAGCCGTCACACGTCACGCGTCACAGCGGTTTTAGGAAGGCATACTGCTGAGTGGCGGGAGAAAAAGAGGGGGGGTAACGATTCGTTACCCCCCTCGATACTTATATGGGTGTGAGTGTTACTCCCACTCGATGGTTCCAGTTGGTTTCGGTGTGAGGTCGTAGAGCACACGGTTCACGCCTGGCACCTCGGTGATGATGCGCTGGGTGATGTGGTGCAGCAGTGGGTAGGGGATCTCCTCGATGGTGGCGGTCATGGCATCGCGGGTGTTGACGGCACGGATGATGACTGGCCAGTCCCAAGAGCGCTTGTTGTCTTTCACACCTGTGCTCTTATAGTCGGGCACGATGGTGAAGTACTGCCAAACCTTGCCTTCGAGGCCGTTCTTGGCGAACTCCTCGCGCAGGATGGCATCGCTCTCACGCAGAGCCTCCAGACGGTCGCGGGTGATGGCTCCTGTGCAGCGCACGCCCAGACCTGGACCAGGGAATGGCTGGCGGAACACCATATTGTCTGGCAATCCCAGCTCCTTGCCCACTACGCGGACTTCATCCTTGAACAGCAGCTTGATAGGCTCTACGAGCTCAAACTGCAGGTCTTCTGGCAGACCACCCACATTGTGGTGTGACTTCACTGGGCCGCTCTCTACGATGTCTGGGTAGATGGTGCCCTGTGCCAGGAAGCTGATGCCCTCGAGCTTGCGGGCTTCCTCCTCGAACACGCGGATGAACTCTGCGCCGATGATCTTGCGCTTCTGCTCTGGATCGGCTACACCTGCCAACTTGTCAAGGAAACGGTCGGTAGCATCTACATAGACCAGGTTGGCATCGAGCTCGTCGCGGAAGACGCGCACCACCTGCTCGGGCTCACCCTTGCGCAGCAAACCATGATTCACGTGTACAGACACCAGCTGCTTGCCCACAGCCTTGATGAGCAGGGCTGCCACCACGGATGAATCTACACCGCCAGACAGTGCCAGCAGCACTTTCTTGTCACCTATCTGAGCACGCAGCTCCTTAATTTGTTCTTCAATGAATTTCTGTGCCAATGCGGGCGTAGTGATGCGCTCCATATCAGCTGGACGAACGTTTCCTGTAGTCATAGTCTATATTCTTTTTTAGTTAGTTTTTGTTTGAATGCGTAAAAATACAAAAAACTCTGTTATCTCTGCATGTATGACGGCATTTTTTTTCAATATTTTTATCGAGAACGCAGCGCGGGGCTATTCTTCTACCCACGACACTACGAGGACCTCTTCTGTCTCTGGGGTGATGCGGTAGCGATGGTCTATGCGCTCGCCCACCAGCCACACGATGTTGTCGCCACAGCAGAGCACCCACTGGTTGCGCTTCTGAACCAGGGAGAACTTGTTGTCTGTCATATAGTCGCTTACCAGCTTGTGCCCTTTCATGCCCAGAGGGATGAAAGCATCGCCCGGCTGTACAGGGCGCAGGCTGAGGGGCTGAGTGACCTTGGAGGCATCGAGGCAGGCAGTCTTCTTGTCGGTGGACATCTCAAAATTGGCATTCACCTTTTCTTTATGGGAATAGAGTTTCGGGGGCTGGGGCTCTTCAAGGTTGTATATGAGCAGCATCTCGCGGTCTTTCACCAGCAGGTTGGTGGCTGTCTGGAATAACTTGCCCGACTGCCCGTCGAGGGCTTTCATAATGTCGGCCTCCTGGGCACTGTTGAATCCCATGGGCGAAAGAATCTCATGCAGCAGGGTAGCAGGGGCAGGCTCCTGTTTCAGCGCTTGGATAGAGATGCCTTGTGGGGTGAGCACACGGCGGCGACCTTCCTCGATGCTCTGGCTATAGAGCGTGTAGGCCTCGTCTAAGCGCTGGCTGGTAGCCCAGATGTGCTCTGAGGCGGCAGGATTGATCTGTTCCATAAGTGGCAGCAGCTCCAGGCGCACTTTGTTTCTGAGGGCATCGGTCTCCAGATTGGTGCTGTCAGTCACGTAGTCTTGCCCCAGTGATTGCAGGTATTCCAGAATCTCGTCCTTGGAGACACAGAGCAGTGGTCGGCAGACGTTGGCCGACTGCGGCTGTATGCCACGCAGGCCTTGAATGCCCGTGCCACGCATCAGATTGAGCAAGAAGGTTTCTACACTGTCTTCACGGTGATGGGCCACGCACACATATTTTGCATTCAGCATGAGGCTTATTCTCTCAAAATAATCGTAACGCAGTTGGCGGGCTGCCATTTCGATGGAGATATGGTGGCTGGAAGCGTATTCTTCTGTTTGAAATGAAGTGAAATGTGCGATTATATTGAGCTTTTGGCACAGGTCTCTCACGAACGCCTCGTCACGGTTGGACTCTTCACCGCGCAGGTGGAAGTTGCAGTGGGCCACCTCACAGGTGTAGCCCAGTTCCAGAAGCACGCGGAGCAATGCCACCGAGTCGGCTCCGCCACTCACGCCAACCAGCAGGCGGTCGGTCTTAGTGAACAGACTTTTCTCTTCTATAAATGTCTTGACAACCTCTTTCAGCATATCTCTTATACGGCTTCGCCGATATAGAATTAAAAAATTAAAATATTAAAAAATTAAAACACTATTCAAGGTTCGTGGGTGAGGCTAACATCTGTGACACAATGCCCACATATATACCCCCTCCCCCCATGGGGGAGGTTAGGAGAGGGAACGCCTCCTGCATAGCAAGAGCGCAATGCTATGTGAAAACAAAGATAGTACTTTCTGCTGAGATATGCTTCTATATGAAGTTTATTTAAAATCATTCTAAGTAAAATTGCAAGATTGAAAAGAAAGCATTATCTTTGCGCCACTAAACATAGAAGATATGAGATTATCAGAACTGAATACAGGTGATAAAGGCGTGGTGGTCAAAGTGTTAGGGCACGGAGGCTTCAGAAAGCGCATCGTGGAAATGGGCTTCATCAAGGGTAAGATGGTGGAGGTGCTGCTGAGCGCCCCGCTGCGTGACCCGGTGAAATACCGCATCATGGGGTATGAGATTTCGCTACGCCGCGAAGAGGCCTCGATGATAGAAATCATCAGCATGGAAGAGGCTAAACACTTGGAATCTCTGCAGCACAGCGAAGTGACGCTGCCTGATAATCACGGACTTATAGGCGAGGATGTGGAGTTGAACGAGGAGCAGATGAAGCTTCTGGCTCTGCACAAGCGACGCACCATCAACGTGGCGCTGGTGGGCAATCCCAACTGCGGAAAGACATCGCTCTTCAACATAGCTTCTGGGGCCCATGAGCATGTGGGCAACTACAGTGGCGTGACGGTGGATGCCAAGGAAGGGCACTTCGAGTTTGAGGGCTATACATTCAACATCGTGGACCTGCCCGGCACTTACTCCCTCTCTTGCTACAGTCCTGAGGAGCTGTATGTACGCAAGCAGATCGTGGAGAAGACGCCAGATATAGTGATAAACGTGGTGGATGCCTCGAATCTGGAGCGCAATCTCTACCTCACTACGCAGCTGATAGACATGAACCTGCGCACGGTGGTGGCGCTGAATATGTATGACGAACTGGAGAGCAGTGGCAACAAGCTGGACTACCGACTGCTGGGACAGCTCTTCGGCGTGCCTATGATACCTACCGTATGCCGCTCTGGAAAGGGCATAGACCTGCTGTTTCACGTCATCATCAACATGTATGAAGGGGTGGACTTCATCGGAGAAGACGGCACCATCAATAAGGAGGTGTTTGAAGAGCTGCGCGACTGGCACAAGCAGTATCACAAGGCTGACAATAAGGAAGAGGAGCACGAAGAGGATTTCACCTCGGAGATGAAACCGCGCAACAATGTGTTTCACCATATACACATCAATCATGGACATGACATAGAAGAGGGCATAGAGGCCATCAAGGCGGGGCTGGCAAAGAATGAGAACCTGCGCTCGCACTACTCGCTGCGCTACCTCTCCATCAAACTGCTGGAGAAAGACCGGGACTTCGACCACATGGTGGCTGGGCTGCCCAATGGCAAGGAGATACTGGAGACGCGCGACCAAGAGGCTAAGCGCATACAGGAGGTGCTGCATGAAGACAGTGAGACGGCGGTGATGAATGCTAAGTATGGCTTCATCTCGGGCGCACTGAAGGAAACCTTCGTAGATGCACCGCAGAAGGATGTGCGCCAAGTGACTAAGTGGATAGACTCGATAGTGACCAACCGCTATCTGGGCTTCCCCATCTTCTTCATCGTGATGGGACTGATGTTTGAAATCACCTTCGTGCTGGGACAGTACCCCATGGACTGGATAGATGCAGGGGTAGGGGCATTGATAGACTTCCTGAAGAGCCACATGAGTGAGGGCCCGCTGCGCGATATGCTCACAGACGGTGTGCTGGGCGGTGTGGGAGCGGTCATCGTCTTCCTGCCACAGATATTGATACTCTACTTCTTCATCTCACTGATGGAGGAGTCGGGCTACATGGCCAGGGCTGCCTTCATCATGGATAAGGTGATGCACGGCATGGGGCTGCATGGCAAGTCGTTCATCCCACTGATCATGGGCTTCGGATGCAATGTGCCGGCAGAGATGGCTACGCGCACCATAGAGAGCCCCAAGAGTAGGCTGGTGACCATGCTGATACTGCCGCTGATGAGCTGCAGCGCCCGACTGCCGGTCTATCTGATCATCACGGGCATATTCTTTGCCAAGTATCAAGCGCTGATCATCCTGGCGCTCTATGCCGTAGGCATCTTCTTGGCAGTGATCATGGCACGGGTGTTCAGTGCCTTCCTGGTGAAGGGTGACAATACCCCCTTCGTGATGGAGCTGCCGCCTTATCGCTACCCCACAGCCAAAGCCATCTTCCGCCATACGTGGGAGAAGGGCAAGCAGTATCTCTACAAGATGGGACACATCATCTTGGTGGCCAGCATCATAGTGTGGTTCTTGGGCTACTATCCGAATCACTATGACTACGCCACCGATGCCGAGCAGCAGGAGAATTCATACTTAGGACATATAGGCAAGGCCATAGCGCCGGTGCTGGAGCCTTGTGGCTTCGACTGGAAGATGGACGTGGGCCTGCTGGCTGGCGCGGGTGCTAAGGAACTGGTGGCCAGCACCATGGGTGTGCTCTACAGCAACAATGCCGATGCCGAGAGCTCCGAGCTCTCTGACAATATCCGCGCCGAGGGCATCACGCCACTGAGCTCGCTGGCCTATCTGCTCTTTGTGCTGATCTACTTCCCATGCATTGCCACCATCACGGCCATTAAGAACGAGACGGGCACGTGGAAGTGGGCGCTCTTCACGGCTGTCTATACCACGGCACTGGCCTGGCTGGTAGCTACGCTGGTCTATCAGGTAGGAGGGTTGCTGGTATGACGTTAGACAACTGGCAAGAATGGGTAGTGGCACTGGTGGTGGTGCTCTGCGTGGCGAAGGTGGCGCTGAGCATCTTCCAGACCTACAAGCGCGGGGCAGAGGGGAACAGCCCCTGTGCAGGCTGTGCCAGCCCCTGTGACATCAAGCGTCTGTACGACAAGAAACGGGAGTCTTGTCAGGGAAATGTAAAAAAATCGAATAAATCTTGCTGCGAATAGTTGGAAATACAAAAAATAGTCTTACCTTTGCATTCGCAATAAGGAAAACGGTACCTTGGATGAGTGGTTGAGTCACCAGTCTGCAAAACTGTGTACGGCGGTTCGAGTCCGCCAGGTACCTCCCAGAAGCAAGAAAAGGGGTAACGATTCGTTACCCCTTTTTCTTTTCTATTATCCCTTCCGTTGGCTGGGTCTGTTGGCCCTGCGCTTACGGATGTCTGCTTTCTTCTTGGCAGAGGAGGAGCCATGCTGCCCCGTCACATAGCCTTTTTTCTTGGCTTTGGTCTTTACGCCCGTGGGCTCGGTTTTCCCTTTCCACGACTTGAAAACCACACCACTTACTATTTCGTCTTCTATAGCCATCTCTTCATTCTTCAATTAATTCTTCACTCTTCATTTTTAATTCTTCATTAAAAAAGCTCTCTGCACCTCTCCGGAGAATATCTGTGGCATGCCTGCTACCGTGGGCTGTGAAGGCAGGGCCTTGCACTCCAGGATAATGGATGGGCGCTCGGCACCATTAGGATAGAAGCGCACGCTGTAGGTCTCGGCTTTCTTCAGGGCAGCTGCATCTTGGTCAGCACCGAAGATGGTATATATCACCGTCTTATCATTCTGCTTACCCAGCGATCCGCCTGCATTGGCAGTGAGGGTGGTCATGTTGTAGATATCGGTGCCAACGGCCACTACCAGTCGGCCGCTACCAGCTACGATAAGGTCAGTTGAAAGGGCTTCTGCATCGGCCTCTGTGTAGCCGTCGGGAACTGGGGCTGCAGCAGGTACGGCAGCGGCAGCTGGCTTAGTTTCTGCTGGCTTAGCTTCTGCAGGTTTAGCCTCTGCTAGTTTAGTTTCTACTACTGCAGGTTTGGCTTGCTCTGTAGGCTGTGGCTGAGCGGCAGGCAGTTGAGCGGCAGGAGCTGCTGCTGTCTGATTGTTGGCTATCACAATGGCAGTTTGGCGGTTGTTATTACGCACTTCCTGCTCATTGCGGGCATCGGCTTCGGTAGCCTTAAGCATATTCACGGCACTGATAAACACAGAATCTACATAATCTACCGTCTTTCTGCGCCACTTGGCATAGCCGCGTGAGAGCTTGGTGTGCGCCTTGTTCAGCGCATATTCATCGGTAATCATCTCCTCGGCTAGATAGTTCTCCTCTTTCTTGCCTTCGTAATAGAGGTAGTGAATGCGGCTAATCTTCAACTTCAGGCTTTCTGGCTTTGCCGTGGCCGTGAGCAGGAAGAGCATGCGGGTGCGGTCTAAAGCGAGGGCAGAGCGAGAGAAGATGAGGTAGTGGTCGGCATTGCCCACGATATTGCCCGCCTCGGCATCTGTAAAGACTATGCGGCTGTTGTTCTTATTCTGCTTCATGAGGGCATCCATCCAGGCTTCTGTGCGCTGCATGATCTCGTCTTTAGACATCCCAGGGATGCTGAAATCACGTGAGAAAACCACTTTTCCCTGCTCCTCGGGCACTGCGCCCTCCAGATAGCGACTGTCGTCCTCTTCTTCTTGTGCCTGGAGCATCAGAGGTGCCCCCATCAGCAGCATTATTATTATAAATAAGGTGTTAATCTTTTTCATATCCTGTGTGATTAATCATTGTATTCGGTTTATAAACGGTGCAAAGATATACAAATATCCACTCACACCCACCATTTTGCGCAAAAAAACTGCTGATGCGCAAAAATAATGCACATTTTTATTGTAATTGTGCAATTTATGCCTAACTTTGTAGCCGTTTTTTAAAGTAAAAAGAAATGAACAAAAGAAAATTACTCTTGGCTGCCTGTTTATCAGCAGCCGTAACACTGCCTACATTTGCAGGCGGTATCTTGACAAACTCCAATCAGTCAATCGCTTTCATGCGCCAATTTGCCAGAGGTGCTGTGATAGATGTAGATGGTGTTTATTTCAATCCTGCTGGTCTGGCTTTCATGAATGACGGCTTCCACCTCTTTTATTATCTTTATA
>CADALZ010000061.1 GCA_902788865.1 uncultured Bacteroidales bacterium
CCAACTATGCTTTCCAGAACGATTTTGTGGAGACACGCCTGCGCAACTATACCTACCTGAACACCAACCTGGCCATCTACTACAACGGACATCGCATCATCAGCCGTAATGGTCTGGAGGATCTTCTGAACGACAATATGACCGACCCAGGACTGTACCCTATCGTACACCTCAAAGGGAAGGATATCGAGATAGCCTTCACGCACACCAACCAATATGGAGAGGAGTACTACTCGTTCGTCAATGGCCAGCACACCTCACAAGGCGGAACGCATCAGAGTGCCTTCAAAGAGCACATAGCCCGCACGATGAAGGAGTTTTTCGGTAAGAACTTCGACGTTCAGGATGTGCGCAACGGCATGGTGGCCGCCATTGCCATCAAGGTGATAGAGCCTATGTTCGAGAGCCAAACCAAGATTAAGTTGGGCTCGCTCTACATGGCTCCAGAGAAAGACAAGCATGGCAAACCATTCGCTTTGAGTGGCGTGAGCGTGAATAAATATGTGGGCGATTTCATCAAGCTGGAGGTGGACAACTTCCTGCACAAAAACCCACTCGTGGCAGAAACGCTGCAACAGAAAATACAAGACTCGGAGCGTGAACGCAAGGCCATAGCAGGTGTGACCAAATTGGCCCGCGAGCGTTCAAAGAAAGCCAATCTGCACAACCGCAAGCTGCGCGACTGCAGGTTCCACCTCAATGATGGCAAGGGAAAGCCAGAAGAGGAGGCCTCTTGTATCTTTATCACAGAGGGTGACTCTGCCAGCGGAAGCATCACCAAGAGCCGTGATGTGAATACCCAAGCCGTTTTCAGCCTCCGTGGTAAGCCTCTCAACAGCTATGGCCTCACCAAGAAGGTGGTGTATGAGAATGAGGAGTTCAACCTGCTGCAAGCTGCGCTCAACATCGAAGACGGTATAGACGGACTGCGATATAATAAGGTGATAGTGGCTACAGATGCCGATGTGGACGGTATGCACATCCGCCTGCTGATGATCACCTTCTTCCTGCAGTTCTTCCCAGACCTGATCAAGAAAGGACATGTATTCATCTTGCAGACGCCTCTCTTCCGTGTGCGCAACAAGAAGAAAACCAGCTACTGCTATACAGAGGAAGAACGCCAGAAAGCCATCCAAGAGCTGGGTCCAAGTCCGGAGATAACCCGCTTCAAAGGCTTAGGAGAGATTTCTCCAGACGAGTTCCGAGCTTTCATTGGCGAAGGCATGCGCTTGGAACAAGTCACCCTGCGCAAGACCGACTTGGTGAAGGAGCTGCTGGCTTTCTATATGGGAAAAAATACGATGGAAAGGCAGAATTTCATCATCGACAATCTGGTCATCGAAGAAGACTTAGCAAAGGAGGATTTCTCATGAAACGCACATTGGTTTTTCCTGGCACTTTCGACCCCTTCACCGTGGGGCATGACTCTTTAGTGAGGCGGGCACTCACTTTCGCAGATGAAATAGTCATCGCCATTGTACCCAACAGCGAAAAGCACTTCCTGCTCCCAGCAGAGGAAAGGCAAGCGCTGATTCAGGACTACTACAAGGACGAACCGCGCGTGAGAGTGATGGTGTATGAAGGACTGACCACCGACCTCTGCGAACAGATAGGAGCAACAGCCATCCTACGTGGTGTGCGCACAGTGAAGGACCTGGAATATGAAGAAATGCTGGCCGATGGCTATCGCCGTCTGTCGGGCATTGAGACCATTGTACTATTTACTGAACCACAATATGCCAGCATCAGTTCTACACTGGTGCGGGAAATGATAAAATACGGTAAAAGCCTCGAAGGGCTGGTACCGTTTGAATTTCATTCAAAAATTAAAAAATTAGAAAATTAAAATATTAAAGGGCGACGACATACTAAATGAAGAAGTTTTTATCACTCATCATCTTATTTTGTGCACTAGGCTTGCAGGCACAAGACCGTGCTTTACAGCAGCAACTGCGCAAGCTTCAGATGGCGGAGTATGCCATCAATCAGCTCTATGTGGACTCTGTGAACGATGGGAAGTTGGTGGAGGCAGCCATCAAGAGCATGCTTTCTCAACTCGATCCCCACTCCACCTATACCACGCCTGAAGAGACCAAGGAACTTAATGAGCCCCTGAATGGCAACTTCGACGGCATAGGCATTCAGTTTCAGATGATGGAAGATACGCTGTTGGTGATACAACCCGTAAGCGACGGACCTTCTGAACGTGTAGGCATTCTGGCGGGTGATCGTATCATCGCCGTAAACGACACCTCGATAGCTGGAAAGAAATATTCTTCTGACGACATTATAAAGCGCCTGCGTGGTCCGCGTGGAACGCAAGTGAAACTGACCGTCTTACGCAGGGGACTCAAAGACTTATTGAACTTCAACGTGAAACGCGATAAAATTCCTATTACCAGCATAGATGCTGTGTATATGGCAGATCCAGGCATAGGGTACATACGTGTCAACAAATTTGCTGCCACCACAGGAGAAGAGTTTCACGAAGCACTGGTAAAGCTCAAGGATCAAGGAATGATAGACCTTATCCTCGATCTACAGGACAATGGTGGAGGCTATCTAAATGCTGCCATCGATATGGCTAACGAGTTTCTTAACCAGAAAGACTTAATTGTCTATACGGAGGGCAGGAGCTCCCGCCGCCAGAATTACTACGCCAAAGGAAATGGCATCTTCCGTGAGGGTAAACTCATTGTACTGGTGAATGAATACACAGCTTCTGCCAGTGAAATCGTCTCTGGTGCCATACAAGACTGGGATCGTGGCCTCATCGTAGGCCGACGTTCTTTCGGTAAGGGTTTGGTGCAACGCCCTATCAACCTCAGTGATGGCTCTATGATACGACTGACTACAGCAAGATACTATACCCCTACTGGACGCTGCATCCAGAAACCCTATCAGACCAATGCCGATGGTACGAAGAGCGATAGTGGCAACCAGTCTGACTACAACAAGGAACTGGCTGAACGCTATCAGCATGGCGAACTGATGCATGCAGACAGCATCCATCTGCCCGACTCGTTAAGATACAGTACCCTGAAGTTGCAGCGTTCTGTCTATGGCGGCGGAGGCATCATGCCAGACTACTTTGTTCCTCTGGATACGACACTCTATACCGACTATCATCGTCAAGTCTCCGCGCAAGGCCTTATTCTGAAGACCTCGACCAATTTCATCGAGGGCCATCGGAAAGAATTGGCAAAGAAGTATAAGGATTTCAACACCTTCAACCGCCAATTTGAGATAGATGAGGAAATCTTAGGCTACCTACGTTCAGAAGCAGAAAAGTTGGACATCAAGTTCAATCAGGAGCAATACGACTACTCACTGCCATACATCAAATTGCAGCTGAAAGGCCTGATAGCTCGCGACTTATGGGACATGAGCGAATACTATCATGTGATGAACTCAAACAACAAGAGCGTACAAGCAGCACTACAACTACTTCAATCGAACAACTTCTTATTGAGCCATTTGGATAGATAGTAGCTACCAATGGTGCATCCCACGCCAAGGGCAGCACCTCCCAGAACATCGGTAGGATAATGTACGCCCTCGTACATGCGCGAGAGGGCTACAGAACTTACCCAAAGCGCAGAAGGAGCTATCACATACCACTTAGGATAACGGATGCAAAGCGAGGTAGCCAAAGCAAAGGCAGAAGCTGTATGTCCAGAAGGGAAAGAAGGATCTGGTTCCATGCTATGTGGATGTATCAAATCGGGATATGCTTCATACGGGCGTGTGCGATTTACGATGTACTTCAACCCCATGGCAAAGGCAAACGTACCCACGACTGATGTACCTATAAAGAGCGCATCTTTCATCAGCTGTTGGTCATTGTTCTTCCACCCCACAGCAGCCATCACCAATGGCACGCCAAGAGCCACATAAGGCTCTGACTTAGAGATAAAATTACTATAGTCATGTATAAAACTACCCTGCCATCCATTGATATGATGAACCAGATTAGCTTCCCATCCCTGCGCCAACAAAGGAGAAGCAATCAAGAGCAAAAGTAACGTCAAAACAACAGATCTTTTCATAAATCACATTGAATTAATAGTGGACTACAAAGGTAAGAAAAATCTGGATAAAACAATATTCTACCGCAAAAGTTTGTATATTCAGCATTTTTAACTATATTTGCATACTTATTATGCATACGCTATGCGATTATAAACAATAATAACTAAATTAATAATTAAAACTAAATCATCATTATGTGGTTAACTAATTCATCTGTAGGAAGGAAAGTGGTGATGAGCGTAACTGGTCTCGCCCTTATCCTGTTTCTGACATTTCACTGTGCGATGAACGTTGTTGCCTTGATCTCTCATGAAGGATACAATTGGATCTGCGAAATGCTGGGATCAAACTGGTATGCCGTAGTTGCTACCATTGCTCTGGCCGCATTGTTCGTCATTCACATCATCTACGCTTTCTGGCTGACATGGCAGAATCGCAAGGCACGTGGTACTGAGCGCTATGCCGTAACTGACAAGCCGAAGACCGTGGAATGGGCATCACAAAACATGTTGGTGCTGGGTATTATCGTGGTGCTGGGTATCGTGCTGCACCTCATCAACTTCTGGAGCAAGATGATGCTTCCTGAACTGATGGGCGTGGAAGACCCACAAGTAGTGGCTCACACTACCGACGGTATCTATCACATCCAGAAGACATTTGCCAATCCTATCTATGTGGTGCTTTATCTGGTATGGCTCTTCGCCCTCTGGTTCCACCTCACTCACGGATTCTGGAGCGCCCTGCAGACTATCGGCTGGAACAATCGCATCTGGCTGGACCGTTGGAAATGCATCGGCAACTGGTACACTACCATCATCGTAGGTCTCTTCGCTCTGGTAGTGATTATATTCTTCATTCAGTCGCTTATCTAAGTAAGATCTGGAAGGTACGGATAACTTGAACTATTAACTGACTAAATTGTAAACTGATTATGACAAAGATAGATTCTAAAATTCCTGAGGGACCGGTGGCCGAAAAATGGACCAACTATAAAGCCCACCAGAAATTAGTTAACCCCGCTAATAAACGTCGCCTCGACATTATCGTAGTAGGTACCGGCTTGGCTGGTGCTTCTGCTGCTGCATCATTGGGCGAAATGGGATTCAGAGTGCTCAACTTCTGCATCCAGGATTCTCCACGTCGTGCACACTCCATCGCAGCACAGGGTGGTATCAACGCCGCTAAAAACTACCAGAACGATGGTGACTCAGTATATCGCTTGTTCTATGACACGGTGAAGGGTGGTGACTACCGCGCTCGTGAGGCCAACGTATATCGTCTGGCTGAGGTGTCAAACAATATTATCGACCAGTGTGTTGCTCAGGGTGTGCCTTTCGCTCGTGAGTATGGTGGTCTGTTGGCCAACCGTTCATTCGGTGGTGCTCAGGTATCACGTACATTCTACGCCCGCGGTCAGACGGGACAGCAGTTGTTGCTGGGTGCTTACTCTGCACTGAGCCGTCAGGTGGCTGCAGGTACCGTGAAACTTTACACCCGCTATGAGATGCAAGATGTAGTGCTCGTTGACGGTCGTGCTCGCGGTATCATCGCAAAGAACTTGGTAACAGGCAAACTGGAGCGCTTCGCTGCTCATGCTGTAGTTATCGCTACTGGTGGCTATGGCAATGTTTACTTCCTGTCAACCAACGCTATGGCTTGCAACGTATCGGCTGCTATGGCTTGCTACCGCAAGGGTGCGTGGTTTGCCAACCCAGCCTTCGTGCAGATTCACCCAACTTGTATCCCTGTACATGGTGACAAGCAGTCTAAGCTGACGCTGATGTCAGAGTCTCTGCGTAATGATGGTCGTATCTGGGTGCCAAAGCGCTTGGAAGATGCCAAGAAGCTGCAGGAAGGCACACTGAATGGTGCTGACATTCCTGAGGAGCAGCGCGACTACTATCTGGAGCGCCGCTATCCAGCCTTCGGTAACCTTGTACCTCGTGACGTGGCTTCTCGTGCTGCTAAAGAGCGTTGCGATAAGGGCTATGGCGTGAACAACACAGGTTTGGCTGTATTCCTCGATTTCTCAGAAGCCATCGGACGTCTGGGTATCGACGTGATCCGTCAGCGCTATGGCAACCTCTTCGATATGTATGAGGAAATCACTGACGTGAACCCAGGTGAGGTAGCCAACGAGATCAACGGTGTGAAGTACTACAACCCAATGATGATTTATCCTGCTATCCACTACACAATGGGTGGTATCTGGGTTGACTACGAGCTTCAGACTTCAATCAAGGGATTGTTCGCAATTGGTGAGTGTAATTTCTCTGATCACGGTGCTAACCGCCTGGGTGCCAGCGCGTTGATGCAAGGCTTGGCTGACGGTTACTTCGTATTGCCTTACACAATCCAGAACTATTTGGCAGACCAGACAATCTGGCCACGTCTTTCTACTGATCTTCCAGAATTTGCCGAGGCAGAGAAGAACGTAGACGAGGCTATCGATAAGTTAATGGCTATCAAGGGTAAACGTTCTGTTGACTCTATCCACAAGGAGCTTGGTCACATCATGTGGGAGCACGTTGGTATGGGACGTACAGCCGAGGGCTTGAAGGAAGGTCTTGAGTTGTTGAAGAAACTTCGCAAGGAGTTCGAGACAAACTTGTTCATTCCTGGCACAAAAGAGGGCTTGAACGTAGAGCTTGACAAGGCTATCCACTTGCGCGACTTCATCACAATGGGCGAACTTGTAGCATACGATGCTCTTTCTCGTAACGAGAGCTGTGGTGGTCACTTCCGTGAGGAGTACCAGACAGAAGAGGGCGAGGCTAAGCGTGACGATGAGAACTACTTCTATGTAGGTTGCTGGGAGTATCAGGGCTCTGACGAGGTTGCTCCAACACTTATAAAGGAGCCGCTTCACTATGAGGCTATCAAGGTACAGACTCGTAACTACAAGAACTAATTTAATTTGTCGAACAAACTTAAAGATTAAACAAAATGGCTAAAAATATAAGTTTTACTATAAAGTATTGGAAGCAGAATGGTCCTAAGGACAAGGGACACTTCGATACACATGAGATGAAGAACGTGCCAGACGACACTTCTTTCCTTGAAATGCTTGATATGCTTAACGAAGAGCTTATCAACGAGGGTCAGGAACCATTCGTATTCGACCACGACTGTCGCGAGGGTATCTGCGGTATGTGTTCTCTTTACATCAACGGTACTCCACACGGAAAGACTGAGCGCGGCGCTACAACTTGCCAGTTGTACATGCGTAAGTTCAACGATGGCGACGTTATTACTGTAGAGCCTTGGCGTTCAGCAGGTTTTCCTGTAATCAAGGACTGTATGGTTGACCGCTCTGCATTCGACAAGATTATTCAGGCAGGTGGTTACACTTCAGTTCGTACTGGTCAGCCACAGGATGCAAACGCAATCCTTATCCCTAAGCAGGATGCCGACGAGGCTATGGACTGCGCAACATGTATCGGTTGTGGTGCTTGCGTTGCTGCTTGTAAGAACGGTTCTGCAATGTTGTTCGTATCTTCAAAGGTTAGCCAGTTGGCTTTGTTGCCACAAGGTCGCCCAGAGGCTGCAAAGCGTGCTAAGGCAATGGTTGCGCGTATGGACGAGCTTGGCTTCGGTAACTGTACAAACACACGCGCATGCGAGGCTGTTTGTCCTAAGTGCGAGTCAATCTCTAACATCGCTCGTCTTAACCGTGAGTTCATCAAGGCTAAATTGAACGACTAAAAGTACGTCAATGTCATAAAATAGAAGGCTTTGAAGCAAAATTCAAAGCCTTTTTTTGTTTTTATCAAAATAATATTTACTTTTGCATTTGGGGGTTGTACTTTTTTTGTATGCTTTCTTGAGCACATCCGTGCAGACAAGGGCGGGAGATGTTTTTGCTATACTCCTTTTATGGTACAATCCCCTTTTTTCGTTGTCTACTTACAGGCATAGCTTACGCTTGATTAAGGACGAGAGACCGAGGCGAATTCTCAGTTTTGTACTAAGAAAAAAGATTCCTCCAAGGAACTCACAAGTGGGGGATGTTGTTAAAGATTTGCCCTATTTATCTTCGTATATATGTATCTGAGGCTTAAAATTAGATTCTTTTATTTTTTAATGATAATCCGCAATATTCCCAAATATTATTATCTTTGCAATTGAAAAAATCATAGTCAAATGAAGTTGTTGGATTTTGCAAAACATTTCGACAGCGAGGAAGCTTGTGAAAAGTACCTCAAGGA
>CADALZ010000062.1 GCA_902788865.1 uncultured Bacteroidales bacterium
CATTTTCTCTATGTGCGAGGTGGCTAAGGCCAACAAAATCAAGGTGATACTCTGCTCTGTGCTGCCATGCTCCATCTACCAGTGGCGCAAGGAGCTGGGCGATCCATCCGACAAGATCGTAGCGCTGAATGCCTTGCTGAAAGACTATGCAGAGAAGCACAAAATCACTTATATGGACTATCACAGCGCCATGAAAGATGAGCACAACGGACTGCCTAAGTCACTCTCTAACGATGGCTGCCACCCCACACTCGATGGCTATGCCATCATGGAGCCTATGGTGATGAAAGCCATCAAGAAGTTGGCGAAGTAAAGCAAAAAGGGGTAACGAAACGTTACCCCCCCTGTCACAATAAGTCACAATAAGAAAAAGTGTTTTACATAAAAATATAGGCAGGGAGATTGAAAGTCCCTGCCTATAGAATTCATAATTAATAAAAAAGGAGGCTCTTATTTGAGCAGTCTCTCAAGATTGTCCTTGCCCCAAAGGTAGTAGATGATCAAGCCAATCCAGCTGGTAGCCAGCAAGAGGATAGCCACAAGAATCTTCACGATGGGGTTGATGTTCCACTTCAGAATGTCAAGCACAGCCTTCACTGCAAGGATGACACCAATAAGCCAAATGATAAATCCTAACATAATGATATAATTTTAAAAGTTACTATTGCAAAGTAAAGCATAATCAGTGAATATTGCAAGAAGAAATAGATTTTTTTTGAGAAATGAATTGGGAATATAGACAACCGGTAAGAATCCTGTTCGGCAACGGGATGATAAAGCAACTGCCAAAGGAAATCATACGTTTTGGCGGTAAGAGAGGGCTGCTGGTCACCTCGCCCTCGTTTGTGAAGCGAGGCATGGCGCAGCAAATAGTGGCCGATGCGGAAGGCCTGTTGGTAGAGGTGTTTAGCGGCGTTTCGGCCAATCCAGACGTGAAAGAGTGCGATGCCTGTGCCGAGGTGCTGAGGGCGCAGCAATGCGACTTCGTGGTGGCACTGGGCGGTGGCAGTGTGATGGATTGTGCCAAGGCGGCTGCTACCATCTGCCTGACGGATGAGAAAATCACAGCCTATGTGGGCACAGGCAAGGCGGTGCCACAAGCGCATCTGCCTATCATTGCCGCACCTACCACGGCAGGTACGGGCAGTGAAATCACCAGTGTATCAGTGCTTTCTGACCATGAGCGGGGCGTGAAGGCTGCCTTTAGCTCCGATGGGTTCTACCCCGCGCTGGCCATCGTGGATCCGGAGCTCACCTACACCGTGCCGCCTTATATGACAGCCTGCACGGGCTTCGATGTGATTTGCCATGCCATAGAGGCCTATTGGGGCGTGCATCACCAGCCGCTATGCGACACGTTGGCCGTGCGTGCCTTGAAGTTGGCCCTCACCAATCTGGAGAAGGCCTACCACAGCCCCAACGATGCCGAGGCGCGCGAGAAGATGGCAGAGGCTTCTGTCACCGCAGGCTTGGCTTTTGCCCTGCCTAAGACCTCAGCCCCACATGCCTGCTCTTATCCGCTGACCAACTTCTACCACATCCCTCACGGCGAGGCTTGCATCCTCACCATGAGCCACTTCATGCGTTACAATGCCTTCAATGGGGCAGGTGAGCGGGTGGATGGATTGGCACAGCTGGTAGGCTTCCCTAATGCCGATGCCTTGGCCAGCGAGTTGGAGCGCATGCGTCAAGCCACGGGCATGCGCATGGATCTGCGCGACCTCCACTTGGATGGCGAGCAGCTGGAGCGCTTGGTGCAGGCCAGCAAGCACCCCAATCTGCTGAACAATCCTGTGCCAGTGACCGAGGAGTTCCTGCGCATGATGTATCGCAGCATGATTTAAGCCCATGGCCAGTCTATCATAAAAGGGAGAGAGCGTGTATCTCACGCCCTCTTCTTGATTTATTATCGCTAAAAATATTGTCAGAACAAGCTGCTGATCAGCACAGCCTTCTCGCCCTCATAGAATCTTGGAGGGGTGACAGGGTGGTACATCAGTTCTGCATATCTGAAGAGCTGCAGGGCAGCAAATTGATGGTCTTGTGAGAGGCATACCTCCAACTGCAAATTGCCTATGGTGACGCTATTGATCTTGCCCACTTCCTTCACAGCCTCTTCCAACTTATCGTCGGGGCAGTTGAGCATCTTCTCTATGCGCTTGCCTAAGTCTTGGTTGAAATCAAAGATTTTTACGTCGATAGGGCTCATGGTAGGGGTATAGATGCCCGTCTGCTTCAAGCCGAAAAATGATTTTTTGATAGCGACATGAATATGTCCAGAGACGGCCTTACCCATCTCTAAATTAGTTATATTAGCCATAATGTTTTCTTTTTAAAGATTGATAGATAGCTCTTTCTTCAGAGCGTTAACTAAAACCAAGAAAGCAATGTGGCTAACGAAGAATGTGCCTCAAGGCTATCACATAATAGCTGCATGAGGCAGCCCGCAGAGAGTAAGCCGTGAGAGGACTTTCCTCTCGGTGGTGAGAAGCATGAAGGGGTTGTTTGATAAATGAGTAGAAGAGAAACTTACCAGCCAAGCGTATCTTTGTGCCAATCGACTGCACGATGCGCTCTGGCCTTGTGTTGCAGATGCGGTAGAGATTGCTCGCATCTGTCAGTATGGCGGCAGAAGAAGGCTTCTCGTGCTTGCTTAGGTCGGTCAGTCCGTCTGTCCGTCTGGCTTGTGAGGATTCGTCAAGATAATGCGCCATGCTTTCTGCTACTCCTCCCGGCAGGGAAGAAGTTCCCTCTTCTGCCCATCCAAAGGTCAGGAAGAGCAGCAGAAATGCAATGCGCAAGAAATGTGTCATTCTTTGATGTCCACTATGAGGTTCAGCTCGTCCAGCTGCTTCTGCTCCAGTGGGGCAGGGGCATCGAGCATCACGTCATCGAGCATCACGTCGCGGCCACTATTGTTCTTTGGGAAGGCGATGCAGTCGCGGATGCTGTCCAGTCCGGCGAAGATGCTCACCCAGCGGTCGAGGCCATAGGCCAAGCCACCGTGAGGAGGCGCACCATACTTGAAGGCATTCATCAGGAAGCCAAACTGCTCCTCGGCCTTCTCTGGGGTGAAGCCAAGAATCTCGAACATCTTGGCCTGCAGCTTCGGATCGTGGATACGGATAGAACCGCCACCTACCTCTACACCATTGCAAACCATGTCGTAAGCATCGGCACGCACGGCAGCTGGGTCGGTATCAAGCAGGGCGATGTCCTCGTCCTTAGGATGGGTGAACGGATGGTGCATAGCCATGAGTCGGCCTTCCTCCTCGCTCCACTCGAACATTGGGAAGTCCACCACCCAAAGCAGGGCAAACTTGTTCTTGTCGCGCAGCCCCAGCTGATTAGCCACCTCGAGGCGGAGCTCGCAGAGTTGCTTGCGCGTCTTCATCGTATCATCACCGCTGAGGATGAGAATCAAGTCGCCTGGCTCGGCACCGAAGGCAGCCTTCATCTGCTGCAGCACCTCCTGCGTGTAGAACTTGTCCACGCTCGACTTCACGTTGCCATCGGCCTCTACGCGGGCATAAACCATGCCCTTGGCACCTATCTGCGGACGCTTCACAAACTCTGTGAGAGCATCCAGTTGCTTGCGCGTATAGGTAGCAGCACCCTTGGCGCAGATACCACCGATGTATTCAGCGCTGTCGAACACGCCAAAGCCATGACCTTTCATGATGTCCATGAGTTCTACAAACTTCATGTCAAAACGCAGGTCGGGCTTATCGCTGCCGTAGTATTTCATAGCGTCTGCCCAAGACATGCGCTGGAATGGCTCAGTGAGTTCCACGCCGCGGATCTCCTTGAACAGGTGCTTAGCCATGCCCTCGAAGAGCTCAATGATATCCTCTTGCTGTACGAAAGACATCTCGCAGTCTATCTGCGTGAACTCAGGCTGGCGGTCGGCACGCAGGTCTTCATCGCGGAAGCACTTCACTATCTGGAAGTAGCGGTCGAAGCCAGACACCATCAGCAGCTGCTTCAAGGTCTGAGGGCTCTGAGGCAGGGCGTAGAACTGGCCTGGATTCATGCGGCTGGGCACCACAAAGTCGCGTGCGCCCTCTGGGGTAGAGCCTATCAGCATAGGTGTCTCCACTTCGAGGAAGCCCTTGCTGTCGAGATACTTACGCACCTCCATCGTCATCTTATGGCGCAGCTCCAGGTTCTTGCGCACAGCCGTGCGGCGCAGGTCCAGATAGCGATATTTCATTCGTAGGTCGTCGCCACCATCGGTATTGTCCTCTATGGTGAAAGGAGGGGTGAGGGCCGCATTCAGCACCTTGAGCTCGTCCACGATGATCTCGATGTCACCCGTAGGCAGGTTCTTGTTCTTGTTGAAGCGCTCGTTCACTGTGCCTGTCACTTGGATGACAAACTCACGTCCTAACTTGTTGGCTTCTGCACAAAGCTCAGCATTCACTTCCTCGTTGAACACCAGCTGAGTGATGCCATAGCGGTCGCGCAGGTCCACGAAGGTCATGCCTCCCATCTTGCGCGTGCGCTGCACCCATCCAGCGAGTGTCACTTTCTTGTTTACATCAGAGAGACGAAGCTCTCCGCAAGTATTAGTCCTATACATAGCGTAAAATGTTATTTTCTAAATTTTGTGCGAAGATAATGCAAATTGAATGTAAATCCAAAATTTATTCATATTTCTCTTCGATACCTATATTTCGCTGACTGAAAAGCCTGCGTGCGCCTGTCAAAAAGCGGTTCAGCAGCGATTTTTCCACACTGTTGAGCGAGTCGGGCGACACGGTGGCGGGATAGACGCGGTAGTTCTTATGTCCAGAGTCCTTGGGCTTAGACACCCAATAGAGGGAGTAGCTGCAGCTGTCGAGCTTGGTCACCCCAGCATACTTGCTCAGATGTAGCATCACCTGCGCTCCGCCATCGGTATTCACGGCCGACATGTTGGACACATAGTTGCCCATGGAAAACACCACCAAGTGCTTGGCCAGCGTACGTCCATCAGAGAGCACCTCCATGGGCTGCACCACATGCGGATGTCCGCCTATCACATGATCCACCCCATGGTCGAGCAGCCACTGTGCCAGCTCTTTCTGGTCTTCGCTGGGGAGCTGCTTGTATTCTATGCCCCAATGCGGACAGGCTATCACGACGTCTGGATTCATGGCATGCGCCTTACTGATGTCTGCTGCCAGCTGCAGGGTGTCTATGTAGTTCACCACGTTGGGGGGAGTCACTTCTATGCCATTCGTGTCGTAGGTGAAGTTGAGCAGTGCTATGCGGAACCCATTCTTTTCCAGCAGGAAAGGATAGGTTTGTTCACGCTCCACATCATCTCTGTAAGTGCCGAGGTGAGGCACGCCGCAAGAGTCCAGCACAGCCAGTGTGCGCTCCAGTCCCAGCTTGCCACGGTCCAGACAGTGGTTGTTCGAGGTGAGCAGCACGTCGAAGCCCGCCTCGGTGATACCTTTCAGAAAATCGTCGGGTGCGCTGAAGGTGGGGTAGCCCGTGTAGGGCTTTCCGCCGAAGGTCACCTCCAGATTGGCTATGGCCACATCAGCCCGCTCTATCAGCGGCTTCATATAGCGGAAGCACTCCGTGTAGTCGTAGCCTCCAGCCGTGGCAGCGGCAGTCACCTGCGGCTTATGCTGCATCAGGTCGCCCGCAAAAAGCAAAGTGATGTGCCTTAGCGTGTCTTGTTCAGGCACAGGCACATCAGCTTCTATGGGTCTATGGCTCACTTTGCCGCAGCAGAGGCAGAAGAAGCCAATCAAGAACAGCAATACATGACCTTGACGCATAACCGCTTGTTTCTCAATCGTAAATCGCTTTCTTTCCTGCCAGCAAGGTGTTCTTCATCAGTGACACGATGGTCATAGGACCTACGCCTCCTGGCACCGGGGTGATGAATGAGCACTTAGGGGCTACCTCGTCAAACTTCACGTCACCATTCAGGCGGAAGCCCGACTTCTTGGTGGCATCAGGCACACGGGTGGTGCCTACGTCTATGATCACTGCCCCTTCCTTAACCATGTCGGCCGTCACGAAGTTTGGTCTGCCAATAGCGGCAATAATGATATCTGCCTCCTGGCACTCCTTCACCAAGTCCTTGCTGTGGCTGTGGCACACGGTCACTGTGGCATCGCCCGGCTGTGCCTTGCGCATCATCAGCGCAGCCATAGGCTTGCCCACGATGTTGCTGCGTCCCAGCACCACGCACTTCTTGCCACTGGTCTCTATCTGATAGCGGCTCAGCAGCTCCAGAATGCCGTTGGGGGTAGCCGATACATAGCAAGGCAGACCGATGTTCAGACGGCCCACATTGATGGGGTGGAAACCATCCACATCCTTGCGATAGTCTATGGCCTCTATCACCTTCTGCTCAGAGATATGCTTCGGCAGTGGGAGCTGAACGATGAAGCCATCCACATCGGCATCTTGATTCAGTTCCTCCACCTTATTTAATAATTCAGCCTCGGTGACATCGGCCTCGAAGCGGATGAGAGTGGACTTGAAACCACACACCTCACAGGCCTTCACCTTGTTGGCCACATAGGTTTCGCTGCCACCATCGTGGCCCACCAAGATAGCTGCCAGATGCGGGCGCTTACCGCCTGCTGCCACTATCTGCTCTACTTCAGCTGCAATCTCCTGCTTGATCTGTGCAGCTACTGCTTTTCCGTCGATTAACTGCATGTTTTCCTATTGTTCAATGAAAATTAACGTCTCATTCCTGGCATGCCTTGCATCATGCTCTGCATCTTGGCAAACTTGCTGCCAGTGACCATCTTCATCATCTTGCGCGTCTGGTCAAACTGCTTTATCAGTCGGTTCACCTCCTGGATATTCGTGCCGCTACCCTTGGCTATGCGCTGGCGGCGACTGCTGTTCAGTATCTCTGGGCGCGTGCGCTCCTCGGGAGTCATGGAGTAGATGATGGCTTCGATGCTCTTGAAGGCATTGTCGTCTATATCCACATCCTTGATGGCCTTGCCCACGCCAGGAATCATGGAAGCCAGATCCTTCAGGTTGCCCATCTTCTTGATTTGCTGAATCTGAGAGAGGAAGTCGTTGAAGTCGAACTGGTTCTTCTGAATCTTCTTCTGCAGGCGCTTGGCCTCGGCCTCGTCATACTGCTCCTGCGCGCGCTCCACCAGTGATACGATATCACCCATGCCGAGGATGCGGTCGGCCATACGCTCTGGGTGGAACTGGTCTATGGCTTCCAGCTTCTCGCCCGTACCCACGAACTTGATAGGCTTGTTCACCACCGTGCGGATAGAGAGGGCAGCACCACCACGGGTGTCACCATCGAGCTTGGTCAGCACCACGCCCGTGAAGTCCAGGCGGTCGTTGAACTCCTTCGCCGTGTTCACGGCATCCTGACCCGTCATGGAGTCCACCACGAAGAGAATCTCGTTCGGGTTGATGCCGTTCTTGATGGCCTCTATCTCGTTCATCATCTCCTCATCCACAGCCAGACGACCAGCAGTATCCACTATCACCACGTCATAGTTGTTCACCTTAGCCTGCTGGATGGCATTCTGTGCTATCTTCACAGGGTCTTTGCTGCCATCTTCCGAATACACAGGCACGCCCACCTCGGTGGCCAGCACCTTCAGCTGCTCTATGGCAGCAGGGCGATACACGTCGCACGCCACCAGCAGCGGACGCTTGCCGCGCTTGGTCTTCAGCATGCGGGCCAGCTTGCCCGTGAAAGTGGTCTTACCAGAACCCTGCAGACCCGACATCAGTATCACGGCAGGCTTGCCATCCAGATTGATGTCGGCCGTCTCGCCACCCATCAGCTGCGCCAGCTCATCGTGCACTATCTTCACCATCAGCTGACTAGGCTTCACGGCTGTGAGCACGTTCTGTCCCAGTGCCTTCTGCTTCACCGTGTCGGTGAATGTCTTGGCTACCTTGTAGTTCACATCGGCATCCAGCAGGGCCTTGCGCACATCCTTCAGCGTCTCAGCTACATTGATCTCGGTGATTTTGCCTTCACCCTTCAGTATCTTGAACGATCTTTCTAATCTTTCACTTAAATTGTCGAACATCTCTTTTTTATTTTAGTGATTGAGGATTGAGAATTGAGAATTAACTATTAATATTTGCCAGGAACTCATAGTTGTCCTTGGTGTTGTCCATCAGTTGGTTCACCGTGTTGATGGCCTCCAGAGCCGTCATGTCAGAGAGGTACTTGCGAGCCACCCACATGCGGTCCAGCGTGGTCTTGTCTTGCAGCAAGTCGTCACGACGCGTGCTTGAAGCCACCAGGTTGATAGATGGGAAGATGCGCTTGTTGCTCAGAGAGCGGTCCAGCTGCAGCTCCATGTTGCCCGTACCCTTGAACTCCTCGAAGATCACGTCGTCCATCTTAGAACCCGTCTCAGTGAGGGCGGTAGCCAGGATGGTGAGTGAGCCGCCACCTTCTATATTACGTGCGGCACCGAAGAAGTTCTTTGGCTTATGCAGTGCGTTGGCATCCACACCACCAGAGAGCACCTTACCCGAGGCAGGCTGCACGGTGTTGTAGGCGCGTGCCAGGCGGGTGATAGAGTCCAGGAAGATCACCACATCATGTCCGCACTCCACCAGTCGCTTAGCCTTCTCCAGCACTATGTTGGCTATCTTCACGTGGCGCTCAGCAGGCTCGTCGAAGGTAGAGGCTATCACCTCTGCGTTCACGGTGCGTGCCATGTCGGTCACCTCCTCAGGGCGCTCGTCTATCAGCAGCACTATCATATACACCTCAGGGTGATTGGCAGCTATGGCGTTGGCTATATCCTTCATCAGCGTGGTCTTACCCGTCTTAGGCTGTGCCACTATCAGTGCGCGCTGTCCCTTGCCTATAGGTGTGAAGAGATCCACCACGCGGGCAGAGCGAGAGTCGCGTCCGTCGTTGCGGCAGAGGATGAACTTCTCATCGGGGAAGAGTGGGGTGAGGTGCTCGAAGGGCACACGGTCGCGCACATACTGCGGATCCAGTCCGTTGATCTGCGACACCTTCACCAGTGGGAAATACTTCTCACCCTCCTTTGGCGGACGAATCACGCCCTCTACCACATCGCCCGTCTTCAGGCCGAAGAGCTTGATCTGCGACATAGACACATAGATATCATCTGGAGAGGAGAGGAAGTTATAGTCTGAAGAACGCAGGAAGCCGTAGCCATCGGGCATGATTTCCAGCACACCACTGCCCGTGAGAATGTCGTTGAACTCATAAGGGCGCATGCGTGTGTGAGAGTTGTTGCTATTGTTGTTCATGCGTGGGCGGGGCTCGCGCTCAGGACGCTGCTGTTGTTGTTGCTGTTGCTGCTGTTGTTGCTGCGCCTGGTTGTTCTTCTCCAGTCTGCGCTTGGTAGCCTCAAACTTATCCAGCAGTTCGGCAGGCACAGGGGCGCTGTGGTCTGTAGGCAGGTCCTCTATAGGCACGAAGTCGTCATTAGCGAACAGCTTGGCCGACTCATCCACCTTCTGTGCAGGATTCTCGTTGGTCTTAGGTTGCTTAGGCTGCTTAGCCTCTGCCTTCTGTGCAGGCTTCTCAGTGGCTGCTGGTGCAGGCTCACCCTCTGGGTTCTTGCGTGGGCGTCCGCGGCGCTTCGCAGAGGTAGTCTCTTCTGCAGGAGCAGCAGCAGGCTCAGCTGGCTTGGCAGCCTCCTTCTTCACCTCGGCTTTCTTGGCCTTAGGTGCAGGAGTCTGTGCGGGCTGAGGAGTCTGAGGTTCGGCATTAGCGGTAGGATTCTTGAAGGGGGGAGCAGGAGTTTGCGGTGTATCGGCAGCGGCGGCATCTTGTTTGGTCACTTCGCCGTTCTTGTTGGCAGAAATCACCTTGTCGGTGCCTTTGATGCGCTGGCGCTTAGGTTTGGCAGCCTTCGTTTCTTCTTTCTGTGCCTTCACCACGGCGCGAGCTTCTGCCTGCTTGTCAAGTATCTCATAAACTAAGTCTTCCTTAGAAAAACTATTGATTTTTTTTATGTCCAACTCTTTTGCAATAGATTCGAGTTCAGACAATTCTTTGTCTAATAATTCAGCTTTGTTATACATACATTAATAATGTGTGTTATTTTTTACGGGGATTTTAAAAATCTTTATAGAAGTTGCTCGATGCAACTAATAGTGACTTTCTTATTTCGGATGCAAATTTACGAATAAAGGATTTAATAGCCAAGAAAAGCATCAAAAAAAGTGGTACCGCTTCCTAAAACTGCTGTGACGCGTGACGTGTGACGTGGAAGATTGTTATTTTTCTTCCGCTCTTCCGCTAAATCTAAATTGTATATATGCCATAAACACTATCATAGCGGAAGAAGATGCGGAAGAAGCGGAAGTAGAACTGCTGTTTTGGCTAAAATATGTGGTAAATGATGTTGAAAAGTGAGTCGAAAATTTACGGATGTTATTCATCGTGTCATTAATTGCTCCATAGTTAAACTGACAAAGAATGTGGTTTTATGGGGGAAAACTGCAGGTTTCATAGCGAGGGACTGCCAGTTTCATGCCTAAGGACTGGGAGTTTCATCTCTGAAAACTACCAGTTTCACACCATGAAACTGATGTGAAACTCGAGGTTTCATTTTTCATAATAAGCTACATGGTGGAGAATATGTCAGTGTTATGACGGTATATTTAGCGAAAAAACGCCATTCTTCTTCCGCTTCTTCCGCATCTTCTTCCGCTATGATAATGTATATGGCGTAAGTGCTAATTAGATTTAGCGGAAGAGCGGAAGAAGAATAACAATCTTCCACATCATTGTACTGCTCTTTTATATGCTTCACTCATATCTTAATGTAAGGACAACTGTTCATCGGGATTTGAACTGCGATTTATTCGCAGGAGTTTCAAGAAAATTACTTATCTTCGCAAATCATTATGATGATAATACTCTGAATTATGAAAAGCATCGAAGTAGTAGCAGCGGTGATATATGACGGGAAGAGCCATGTCTTCGCCACGCAGCGAGGGTATGGCGATATGAAGGATGGATGGGAGTTTCCCGGTGGCAAGATAGAGGCGGGGGAGAGCCCTGAGGAGGCGCTGAAGCGTGAGATCTGGGAGGAGCTG
>CADALZ010000063.1 GCA_902788865.1 uncultured Bacteroidales bacterium
AGATCAACTCCCACAGCATTCACGCAACTTTCTACCGTTTGGTCGAGCTTCTGTTTCAGTTTGCCTTGATCCACATCGTGCTGGTACTGCCCCACCCCGATGCTTTTAGGATCTATCTTCACCAACTCTGCCAGTGGGTCCATCAACCTACGTCCAATAGACACTGCCCCACGCACAGTGACATCATACTCAGGAAACTCTTCCCTACCAAGCTTTGAGGCTGAATAGACAGAAGCACCATCTTCACTCACCACGAAAGCCTGTACCTCATCACCCAGGTGTAAACGCTCCACGAAGCTGGCCGTCTCACGACTGGCAGTACCATTGCCTATGGCGATGGCCTCTATCTTATAAGTCTCCACCATGCGCTCCACAGCACGGACGGCTTTCACACGTTCCGACTGTGGCGGATGGGGGTAGATGGCTTCATAGTGCAGCAGATTGCCCTGCGCATCGAGACACACTACCTTGCAGCCCGTACGGAAGCCTGGGTCGATGCCCATGACACGCTTCTCGCCCAACGGAGGGGAAAGGAGCAACTGCCGCAGATTCTCAGCGAAGACCTTGATACACTCTTCGTCGGCTTTTTCTTTGGAGAGTGCAGCAAACTCTGTCTCGATAGATGGCTTCAGCAGACGCTTGTAGGCATCAGCCACAGCCTCTCCTACCAGTTCGCTGCATTTGCCTTTTCCACGCACATAGTGGGACTTCAGGTTCTCTATGCCTTCATCCTCATTGGGCGAGATAGACACACGCAGGAAGCCTTCTGCCTCTCCACGACGCATGGCCAGCAAACGGTGTGATGAGCAACGTTTCAGCGGTTCCGACCAGTCGAAATAGTCGGAGAACTTGGCGGCTCCCTCTTCTTCTGCCTTGGCTTTCACCATTTTCGATGTGATGACGGCCTGACGACGGAAAGCGCCTCTGAGCTGATGACGAGAACGTTCGTCCTCGCTTACCATCTCGGCAATGATGTCCTTAGCGCCTTGCAGGGCATCCTCTACACTAGGCACATCGGCATTGACGTAACGCTGAGCCACCTTATCTATATCATTCTCACGCTGCATGAGCAGAGTCTTGGCCAACGGCTCCAGCCCATGTTCACGCGCCACCTGTGCCTTGGTGCGGCGCTTAGGACGGTATGGCAAGTAGATATCCTCCAGCACTGACGACTCCCACGTCTCTTCGATGCGCTGCTTCAGCTCTGGAGTGAGCTTGCCCTGCTCCTCAATGGTCTTCAGGATGGTTTCCTTACGCTTCTGTAGTTCTTGGAACTTCTGGTAGAGTTCGCCTATCTGTGCTATCTGCACTTCATCAAGTGAGCCTGTGCGCTCCTTGCGGTAACGAGCAATGAAAGGGATGGTGGCACCATCATTCAGCAGTTCGATGGTATTACCTACGCTGCGCTCCGAGAGTTGGAGCTGTTGCGCTATGCGAGATGTGAATTGGTTCTGTTCCATGAGTATTGATTAAAAAAACCACGAATTTACCGAATTATTCGAATTTCTCCCTAAAGGTAAGGAAAAAAAACGAATAATTAGCTTAATTCGGTAAATTCGTGGTTATAAATTCTGGAGTCCGCGCTCTATGCGCTCCAGGCCCTCTTCCAGACGGACACGAGGACAAGCCATGTTGATGCGGATGAAGCCCTCACCAGCCTCTCCGTACATGCTTCCCGCATTCACCCAGACCTTTGATTTATCTAATAGTATTTCTTCCAACTGTTCTGAAGTATGTGGCAACGAGCGGCAATCTACCCATGCCAGATAGGTGCCTTCCATCTTCAAGACAGGGAACTGAGGCAAGTGCTCCTCGAAGAAGCGACATAGGAAGAGGTAGTTCTCATAAATGTACTGCTTCAGCTCTTCCAGCCACGCTTCGCCTTCATTGTAGGCAGCCATCAGTGCCTCAATGCCAAACGGATTGACATCACACACCTCATTGTCATTGATGGCTCGGTCTATTTTCTGACGCCATTCGGCATTGTCACTGATGATATTGGCAATCTGAAGACCAGCGATATTGAACGCCTTACTGGGTGATGTGCATGTGATGGAATTATGCAGGCATACCTCCGAAGCAGCAGCAAAAGGCGTATAGGCATAGCCTGGGAAGGTGAACTCCCCATGGATTTCATCGCTCACCACAATGACACCATGACGCTGACAGATTTCGCCCATACGCACCAATTCCTCACATGTCCACACCCTACCAGCAGGGTTGTGAGGGTTGCAAAGCAAGAACAGCTTCACTGCAGGATCGGCTGCCTGACGCTCGAAATCGTCAAAGTCGATACGATAATACTGATTGTCGTACACCAAGCGATTCTCTGCCATCACACAACCATTATTGCGTATGCTGGAGAAGAAGCAGTTATATACAGGTGTCTGCACCAGCACCTTGTCACCAGGCTTTGTCAGGCCCTTGATGACAGCAGAAATGGCTGGCACCACGCCAGAGGTATAGAGCATCCATTCACGCTGGATAGTCCATCCATGCTTACGACGGAACCAGTCGATGGTAGCCTGATAGAAAGCCTCTGGCACATGTGTGTAGCCAAACACGCCATGCTCCACCCGCTTGCGCAAAGCTTCAATGATGGCAGGAGCCGTCTGGAAGTCCATATCTGCCACCCAGAGAGGCAGCACGTCATCACTCGGAGCACTGTCCCATTTATAGCTGTTCGTTCCTCGACGATCTACAAGTTTATCAAAATCGTACTTCATTGAACTTTTTTATTTAACATTGAGAATTGAGGATTAGGCTGCGCCATGTCTACCTTCCGGATGGTAATTCTCAATCCACAATTCTCAATTCTCAATTTTCAACGATGATTTGACAGTTGGCTGGCTTCTTAATGTTCTCATCGATGATAATCTCACCAACGCTCTTCACCTTGATGACACCACTGCGAGGATTCTTGATGCTGGTAACATGACCATTGATGTCCACATTGCAGCTACTGTACTCGAAAGCGAGGTCGCAATCAGCCTGCATGGTGCAGTTTTCCATGGTCAGATCCTCAATGTAACACAAAGGCTGAGTCTCCTGGATGTGACAGTTCACTAAACGCAGACGCTTGGCATACCAAGCCAAGAATTCGCCATTGATGATAGAATCATAGATGGTCACGTTCTCCGTCTCCCAGAAAGCATCCTTAGAATTGAGCACAGAGTTGTGGATTTCGATGTTCTTGCTGTACTGGAAGCTGTAGTTACCATTGATGGTGACATGATCCATGAAGACATTCTCGCTGTCCTTGAAGATGTAGTTGGCCTCATCGAAGACACAGTTCTCCACATGCACGTTCTTCACATGCCACATGGTTTCCTGAGCGTGAGGGAAACGCACGTTATCCAGCTTGATGCCGTCCATGCTGCGAAACATCTTAGGGCACTCCACCACAGAATCATAGATCTCACCATTGCGTGAATACCAAAGGGAAGAACGAGCACTCTCCTTGAACACACTGTTGCGCACTACAAAGTGATTGTTCTCCCAGAACACGTATTTACCTTCAAACTGGCAGTGATCTGCCTCTATGTTGTAGCACTCTTTAATAGATGATTCACCCAAGTGAATCGTCACATTCTCCAGACGCAGGTCATGTCTGCAATACAAAGGTCTTTCACCTCCAAACTCTTGGTCTTTGATTAATTCCATATTTGTGAATTATGAATTATAAATTATGAATTATTCTGTTTTATCCACTTTCCCCACTTCAGCCTGATGAGGAAGATGATGCCACGGAAGCAAAGTTCGATGCACATAGCTATCCATACGCCCTTCAGACCCAGTGAAGGAGCCAGTAAAGCTGCCAATGAAAGACGCACGGCCCACATGCTGGCAAAGTTCATCAGGCAAGGCACCAGCGTACTGCCTGCTCCAACGAACACACCGTAGGCCACGATGCTGGCAGCAAACATAGGCTCTGCAAAGGCCTCAATGCGCAAAGCCATCACACCCAGCTCTTTCACTTCTTCCACAGGGGTCATAAGCCCCATCATCAATGGGGCAGCCACATACATGATGATGCCCATGAAGGTCATCACGATGATACCCATCCAGACAGTGATCTTTGCAAAGCGCTTCGTTAGGTTCACACGTCCAGCACCTACGCTCTGTCCCACCAAGGTAGTAGCCGCATCACCTATGCCATAGCCTGGCATATAGCAGAGACTCTCTGCCGTGATGGCAAAGGAATTGGCTGCGATGGCGAAGGTTCCCAATGGTGCTACGATAATGGTAGTCATAATCTGCGCGCCACACATCACCACATGTTCTATCCCCATAGGGAGGCCGATGGTCACAGCACGTTTCAAGGTTTCCAACGTGGGCATAAAACTGCCATGTGTGCCAATAAGCTTGAGCTCTTTAGAGCGGAACCACATGAAGTACATCATCAGCAAGCCTATGATATAGACAGCGATGCAGGTACCCAAGGCAGCACCTTTCACCCCCAGGCCTGCACCAGGAACAGTCATCGAAAGTCCCAGCAGACTCACCTCACGCGTAGGGAAGATAAGGAAGAAGTTGAACACCACATCCAGCACACAGAGCAAGACATTCAGCAGGCTGGGAATCAAAATGTTTCCACTGCATCGCAGCATGCCTCCTGCCAAGGAGTTCATCTGGAAAGCCGGCAATGCCAAGCTAAAAATAAGGAAATAGGTAGAGGCATCCGCAGTGATGTCTGGATTGCCACCCAGCCACACGGGCAGTCCGCCACTGATACTCACTCCGATAGCTGTCACCATCAGCACCCAGAGCAAACAGGCCAGAAGCGACTGCCTCAGCACATGCTTTGCCCCTTCCATATCATCGGCCCCAATGCGATGCGCCACCTGCACATAGAATCCCACTGCAGCAGCTGAGGGGAGACCACCGAAGAGCCAAGTGGAAGTAGATACCAATCCGATACTGGCAGCTGGTTCAGCGCCCAGGCTTCCCACCATGGAAGCATCTATATACTGCATGATAATAGACGATATCTGTGCCATGATGGCAGGCATAGAAAGCAATGCCGTCAGGTGAAGCTGCTGACGCGTGGTCATGGGCTTCCCCGTACGTATAAGCATCAAAAGATCGTCTTTCTTCATCGACATTCCTATCCAATTTACATTTCGGTTGCAAAGATACGTATAAAAAACAGATAAAAAAAAGAAAGGCGAATCTACTTGTCATTGTAAATTCGCCTTAAATAAGGAGTTATTCGTCAAACTCTCTATCCTGACTACATCTTTCTAATCCAAATATTACGGAAACTGATACCAGGACTTGGATCGCCATGACTCTGCAGAATGATAGGACCATCACCATGCTTCTTCACCTGAGGGAAGCCGATATACTCTGTAGTTCCTAAGATTTCTGTATTGTTCTGCAGGACAACACCATTCTGAATCACTGTCACACGTGGACGATAAAGATAAGTTCCGTCTTCTTTGAACACAGGAGCTGTGTAGATAATATCGTACACGTTCCACTCGCCAGGCTTACGCATAGCATTTGCCATTGGAGGGGTCTGCTTGTAGATAGAACCCGCCTGACCGTTTACGTAGGTCTCATTGTTGTAGTTATCCAACACCTGTACCTCATACATACCTTGCAAATACACACCGCTATTGCCGCGGAACTGGCTGGTAAATTGTGCATCCATCTGTGGCACACACCATTCAATGTGCAACTGGAAGCTGCCAAACTTCTCCTTGGTTTGGATGTCACCTGCCTTCTTGTTCACAGTTACCACACCGTCATGTACGTCCCATCCAGCTGCTTCACCCTTTGAGTTCTCCCATGCAGAGAGGTCTTTGCCATCAAATAGTACGATAGCATCAGAAGGCGCACTGTTTGTAGCAGGATTACCAGGAGTCACAATCTTAGGCTGTGGTGTCCAATACTCTGACATGCCTGGGCGCATGGCTTCCTGCTCAGGATACTGTTTCTGTTCCTGCGCACTTACAGACAGCACTGAACAGGCTGCCAGCCCAGCAAACGACCATTTCAAACTAAACATTTTCATAACTAACATTTATATTAACCTATTGAGAAACTCTTTTCTGTAAAGGATGTGCCAATGTCGCATTGGCACATCCTCGTCAGAACCTTTCATTAAATCTGATTTCAATTAGCATAACCTGGGTTCTGGCTCAGGTTCTTATTCAAGTTCAGCACTGAGTAAGGAATAGGATACACATTGGTGTAGCCTTGTGTATCATTATTATAGTCGCCTGCAGAAGCATTATGCCATACGCCTACATAGCGGTCGGCAGTAGGCTGAGTAAAGGTGCAGAAACGAACCTGATCCTGACGACGAGTTCCCTCCCATGCCAATTCCAACATACGCTCATCCAAGATATCGTTAAGTACCAGTGATGTGCGTGGATCAGCATTCACTCTGGCTCTGATTTGGTTAACGCCATCCAGAGCAGCAGCAGTATTGCCCAGACGATACTGAGCTTCAGCCTTCATCAAGACAGCATCACCATAACGCCAAATCACCAAATCATTGTTGTTATCACCTTGAATGGTTGAAGACTTATCATACTCATATTTCTTAAAGCGGGCACCAGCACATTTCACATCGTGTGCATCAGCACCAGCAGGGAAGTCCACCACAGTCTTCAGAGGTTCGTACTCCAAATCCTGGTCTGTAGCACCATCATTCACAGGAGCACCTGTCTGCTCTGCAATATAATCCTTATCTACCCAATAGTTGATACGCAGGCGAGGATCTTCATTCTCTGTTCCATAGCCATAGACATCCATAGCCTTCAAAGTGGCGCAAGCACCATTCCATCCTGAATAGCCGATGGCACCAGCATGGTTGTAGTGCAGAGAGCGCATCAGGTTGGCATCCCAAATTTTATAAGTCTTGTCATCATTTGGACGAACGAAGATATTCTCTACAGAGCTTTGGTTAGCAACTACGAAGTTGTCGGCATAGTTACCCTGCAAGCGATAGCCCAGAGACTCCAGCTGCTCTACACAATATATTACAGTCTCCCATGCATTACGTGAAGTGCCATCTACAGAGATTGAGATGTTCTTTCCCATTTCACTTACTCTGGCACCCAGCTCCTCACTGGCGATGTTCTCACCACTCAGGTCTGTACCTACAAAAGCCTGATAGCTGGTAGCAGAGGTATTATCGATGTTATATACAGGAGCATTCAGAGCACACTTAGCTAAGCACATGTAAGCTACAGCCTTAGTCATACGACCAAAGTATTCGCCCTCATTCTGTGACTTACCTTCTGAAAGGAAAGGCAGGCACTCAGTCAGTTCGGAAATCACGAACTTGAATACCTCAGAACGGTTGGATTGTGCTACCTCTGAAGTGCTTACCTGCGAAGAAGTCACGATAGGCACCTGAGCAAACAGGTCCATAGCGTAATAATAGTACACTGCCCGGAGAGCACGAAGCTCATAGATGTACTTCTGACAATCTGGATTCTCGTTAACGAACTGCTCCAACTTATCCAGAGAAGAGTTGCAAAGACCTATGATCTGATACAGATGATTCCATACAGAAGCGTAGGTATCTACAGAAGACTCAAAGTTGTGCAGGAACAGGTTCTGCCACTTTCCACCATCTACCCAGTCGCCCTGACGACCTGGCAACATGGTTGCATCTGAAGTAAACTCCTGCAGGGTGTGCACGCAGTCTGTGCCACCATAAAGGCCACCACCAATGGCTGAATATACATTAGCCACGGTATTCACATAAATCAGCGTTGAGCTCTTGAAAGCCTCTTCCTCACTGAACTTGCTCTCAGGTGTTTCGTCAAGCGAACATCCGACAGCCAAGAAAGCCGATGCCAGTAAGGCTGTGAAAATATATTTTTTCATATTCATCCTCAAATCCGCAACCTATAGGGTTTAGTGGGATTTTGCTTGCAAAGCGACAAAATTCATTTTATT
>CADALZ010000064.1 GCA_902788865.1 uncultured Bacteroidales bacterium
TAGTGAACTGGCGCATTTCACTGCGACAAGAGTCTGCCCCATTGCCTATCTCCAAACAATAATAATAGGTGGTACCTGCCTGCAATCCTTCAAGAATAGCAGTAGCTGTGCGACCAGTGAGGCGGGCTGTGATGCTTTGTTCCATGTTCTCTGTAGTGCCATAATGGAAAATGGCAGAGGTTACACTCTCTGTGCCCATAGGATCATAGCTGCCCGACAGGAAAGCCTCTGTAGGAGAAAGCAGCTCTACGCCATGAACATACAGCGAAGGAGACAGAGAGGAAGGCACGCTTTCTTCCTGACAAGCTGACAGACAAAGCGCAGCAAACATCCATACTACATATTTCCTGAGTCTCTCTATCATTGTTTGAGTACCACCGTGACGCGGTCTTGCTGGACTTCATTATACTTATCCATATAATAAGGGCCTGTACCTGGCTCTCTATTATATTGCGCTTGATTCACATAGAGGGTCATGGAAAGGGGAACCCCGCCTTCTGTATGCTGATTTCCTGCCAACACATCTGCATTGTCTGTAATCATAGATACATCCAACTCAGTCATGTGGTTTTCATGGCATTTAAGCCAAATGATTTCATGATTATTTGATAAATCAAGGCTGGTAAGCTGGCAGCCATGGCATTCCAAATATGCCAACCTGGGATTGTGAGAAACATCAAGTTCTTTCAAGGGGCCATACTGACAATTCAAACGTTCCAATTTAGGATTTTGCGACAGGTCAAGTTCTTGCAAGCTATTGACATTGAAATCTATTGATTTCAGTTCTGGAAGCATGGAGAGGTCTATACTTTTAAGCTGAAGATTATAGCAACTTAAATTTTCAAGTACAAGATTATTAGAAAGGTCTAATTCTTCTATAAGGTTACTCCCACCACATTCAACATTGATTAGCTTAGTAAGATTAGTGAGATCTAATGAGACCAAATGGTTGTTATGGCATTGAATCCAAGTAAGTTCAGGGGTGTTTGAGAAATCAAGGCTGGTCAAAAGGTTTCCTTCACAATAGAGTTCTTTTAAATAAGGATTACGAGATAAATCCAACTCTACCAATGCGCCAAAAGGGCAATCCAATATTTCGAGGTTTGGGCAACCTGAGAGATCAATGGAAGTGAGCATGTGACCACCAATATGGATTTGTTGCAATGTATGTGTTTGGGGTAAATGTAGATTCAACAGCTCTCCACTTTTTCCTTGCCAATCTTCATCGCCAAGATCGTTGGTCACATAGACATCCTTTCCCTCACACCAAAGCTCTCTCAATGCCTTATTATTGGACAAATCAAGTGTCTGGATACCATTTCTGCTACAGGCAAGCGTCTGTAATGATGTGAAAAGACCTATCTCAGCGCAAATAGTAAGGTCTTCTTTGTCAGAGACATCAAGGCTGGTTACCATCTCCACCAAACGTTGATTATAGGTGTTGTCCAAAAGCACAGTGCCATCAGTTTCTTTCTGGAAGCTACGACCAAGTTGAGCTTCCACTACACTGATAAGAGTAGCATTCTTCAAGGCAATAGCTTGCTTCTGTCCTTCTGTAGTGAACTGGCGCATTTCACTACGACGAGAATCTACCCCATTGCCTATCTCCAAACAATAATAATAGGTAGTACCTGCCTGCAATCCTTCAAGAATGACTGTAGCTGTGCGACCAGTGAGGCGGGCTTTGATGCTTTGCTCCATGTTCTCTGTAGTGCCATAATGGAAAATGGCAGAGGTAACGCTCTCTGTGCCAATAGGATCGTAACTGCCAGACAGGAAAAACTTATCCGTAGAGAGCACTTGCACCTCATTAACGAAGAGTTGTGGAGTGAGCGATTGTGGCTGATTGTCCTCACTACAAGCAGCCAGCACCATACTTGCCACCAAGAAAGCCCAAAACCTATTTACTACAAATCTTATCATAACATTAATATATCATCCATCAATATCTGAATTTCTCAATCTCTCCATCAAAACCAAACCCCTACTCCAACATTGGCTTCCCAATACTTGCCCATGATGGTGGAAGCACCTGCTGAAAAAGCCACTCTGCCCCATCGATACATAGCACCTACTTCACCACTGAGACCTATGGCAGAGTCGTGCATATTTTTGTAATAGTCTCCCCCAGAAGTGCCCCAAGTCACTACATAGCGACCATAACCTATGCCTTCATAAACATGCAAGCCTCCCACTATGCGATGAATGCCTCCACCCATCACACGCAGCAGACTACGTCTGATCTCGCCAGAATAGTAAGCAGCACTACCCTTGCCTTTCACCACGCCATCAGCATCACACTCTCCAGCGGTAGAAGGGGCTGACTTAAAATCGGACTCTGCTGATAGATAGACTCCATGTTTTCGGAGTAGTGCTATCCGTAGGCCGTATGCCACTGTCTTAGCGCCAATGCCTACCTGTGCCAAGGCTAAGGTGTGCAACTGCTCCTTGACAGGTGCCTGTGCCTGCTCTTCTACGACGTCAGGTTCAGGAGGTATTTCAGTCATTGACTCCTCTACTTCTGCTTCCACCTTTTCTATCTTAGGCTCTACTGCTTTTACAATGGTAGGAGGCTGTGTTTGCACAGGAGCTGCCAGCACCAATTCGTAGGTGATATTAGATACCAATGGCTCTCCCAATCTATAATCACGCAGTACGCCCCATTCCGGATGACGGATGGTGAGCATCACAGAGCCTTGTGGCAGATAAATCCAGATCTCTCCCACCTCATCAGTACGTTTCACTATGCCTAGTGGGGAATCAAAGACAAAACGGGCATCGCCCACCACTTTGATAAGAGCACATGCATCGTGATTAAGGTCATACACAGGTGTATGAAAAGCGGTCAGGTCGTTGGGAATAGTACGGAAACGGCTGACAGAGAATTGCTGAGCCTTCAGGCTTAGTGGCAGCAAAAACAATAGGAGCAGGAATAAGCAATAGGTCCTCTTCCTACCTCTCCCATAGAGCGAGAATCTTTTTGGATCATATGTTTCTAAAAGACTGCTCATTTCAGATTGAAGTTTCGAAGACTGAAGATCTCATTCTCAGGAATCACCGTGTGATCATCAAGCATCCTGGGCTGCCATGTGCGCACATGAATCTGAGGTGCATCATTATTACTAAAGTCCCAAAGCAAGAATAAATAGCCATCGTCAGAATAACTGTCAGAGGTGTAACCCTGCCTAAGGCTGACCCCATAGATAGTTGGAATGGTGGGATGACGATTTATTTTGAAGTCACTGAACTGCAGATGAATACGTTGATTGGCTGCGAATATCTGCCTGAGCTTAGCTAAATATTGCTCCTTATTTCGGAGGTTATAAACCACCTGCTCTGCAGGCAGGAAGTGATTGGCCTCAGAGGGAACTTCACGTATCACTTTACCAGTGATAATCAGAGCCTTATCACTAAACACCTGCTGAATGAATCCTATATCTTTTGAGGCATACGACTGTCGGAGTTGCTCTACATAATCCAGTATCATCGTTCTGCGGTTGGCATCAGCCTCGTCTATTCCACTGCCAAAGGTTTTGCGTGCTTCCTCGTAGAATGGACTTTGCTCCATCACATCCTTCCAATCGTTAGTACCTATTACATTCACCTTAGGTGCCTCCGAAGACACCACTTCTGATGGTACAAGGACATCTGTCTCCTTAGTTTCCATTTCTACCCACTGGTGTACCTTCCCTTCTCTGTCTATGTAGCCACGCTCTCCTGAATCTATACGCTCAAACATCAACTTGCCATCTCGAAACATGGTATCAAGACGCACATCCGTAAGGTGAATGTAGTTGACAACCTCCATTTCTGGATTGACAATGAGATAGGCTGTTTTTCCCTCGGCACCAGTGATACTTACCAATGCTCTTTCTTCTTGAAAGGCATAAGTTACCACGTGTTTTTCTGGCTGTCTGCACGATGAACAGCATAGCAGAGCCACCACAACTATTTGCCAAAATCGTTGCATCATGTCGAGAGATTATCGATAATTGCGACGAAGATATGAAAAAATACGGAAGTTTTCGTATTTTTGCCGTGAAAAATACTTCAATCCATGATATACAGCATTACAGCACCAGAACGAATACGGGCAGAGATACATCTGCCTGCATCGAAGAGCATCAGCAACAGGGCACTGGTGCTGCATGCCCTTGCAGGGGGGAACTGCATGCCTGAGAATCTGTCGGATTGTGACGATACGGTGGTGACTATCAAGGCACTACGCGATAAACCAGAGGTGGTGGACATCATGGCTGCTGGTACTGCCATGCGTTTCCTCACAGCCTACTACAGCGTGACACCAGGCACACGCATCATCACTGGCACTGAGCGCATGAGGCATCGCCCTATAGGCATACTGGTAGAGGCTTTGCGTTCTCTTGGGGCACAGATAGACTATGTAGGAGAGGATGGTTTTCCGCCTCTGCGTATCACAGGCAAACCATTGGAAGGCAAGGAGATAGCATTGCCAGGCAATGTAAGTTCGCAATATATTTCTGCTTTGCTGATGATGGGAGGTGCCTTGCCCCAAGGCTTGACGTTGCACCTGACGGGGAACATCATTTCCCGCCCTTACATCGAACTAACCATGCAACTGATGCGCGACTTTGGGGCGGAGGTTTCATGGGTATCTGAAAGCTGCATCTACGTGAAAAGCGGAGGCTATCAGGATACTCCTTATTATATAGAGAGCGACTGGAGTGCTGCCTCCTATTGGTATGAGATAGCTGCGCTCAGCACAAAGGCACACATCGAACTTCCTGGTCTTTTTGCCAATAGTTGCCAAGGGGACAGCAAAGGGGCGAAACTGTTTGAGAAGTTGGGCGTGAAAACAGAATTCATCAAAGGAGGCGTGCGACTGACCAAAACTGCAGAATGCGTAGAAAGGTTGGAGGCTAATCTGGTGGAAATGCCTGATTTAGCACAGACCTTCGTAGTGACATGTTGCATGAAAAATGTGCCGTTCCGCTTTACGGGCTTACAAAGCCTGCGCATCAAGGAAACAGACCGTATCAGTGCGCTGACTACTGAACTTCGCAAACTTGGCTACGTCTTGAAAGCCGAAGGCGATGAAGCTCTCTTATGGGAAGGGGAACGCTGCATTGCAGACGATAAACCTGTCATTTCCACGTATGAGGATCATCGCATGGCGATGGCTTTTGCTCCAGCGTCGTTCATATTCAAGAATCTCCAGATAGCCAACCCTGAAGTGGTGAGCAAATCATATCCGCACTTCTGGGAAGACCTTAAAGCAGCGGGATTTGGAATCAATTGAAAATTGAGAATTGAGGATTGAGAATTAAGGCTGCGCAAAGTTAAACCTTCCGGATGGTAATCCTCAATCCTCAATCCTCAATTCTCAATCCTCAATTAACTATAGTTTACTGATCACTTGCTGCAACTGCTCCCCAAGTCCGATGGTGTAGCCTTGTGAGACGAAGACTACCCGATTGAAGGTATCTGCGATGATGAAAACGGGGAGATTGGCATTCGGAAGCTTCATCTCTCGCTGAATCTGCTTTAGGATGGCCCCATCCTTATCGATACCAAAGGCAGTGTTGGTAGGTAATTCGCCATAATCGGCAGCATTAAACCTACGCGCTTGTGCCTCATCTGGGAAGAGCAGCACAAACGGACGGCCCCACTTATCCAGTTCATTCTTCATCTTAGCTATGTCACGCAGCGCATGATTCGTAGGCTCCTGCCCTACCCCTAACACACCTATGACGAAGTAGCCACGCCCCGTCTGCGCGAGAATGCTCTGCTCCTTTCCATCTGGCCAGGTGTTGTATTTGGATTCGGAATCGAAAGAGCCTATCACGGCCACTTCACTCTCCGTACTCTCACGAATGACGAGGTCGAGTGTGGTGGTTTCGTCAGCCTTCACATTGAAAATCTGCATCGTAGCTGCCACGTTGCCACTTGCCATGCGACGACCGCTTACCAAGAGATAAGTGCCTGCATCGAGCATGGTGCCGTTCTTGAAGGTATTCGACCAGCTCACGCCACCTCCCATATCCACCTGCCCTTCGTCGAAGCTGAGCAGATGTGTCTGTCCGTCTTCGATCTTAGAGAGCGTGAAGTGGCTGTAATACTGCGGATTGTCGAGCCCAGGCACTGCTTGATAATTCAGTACCAACGTACCTTGAGGTGCTGCTTCTTGTGAAGATGCCTCGAAATCCACATCTATCCAACGCCCGTTTTGACGATACTGCACCTTACCTGTCACAGCATCCTTACGCGCATCGATGCCCATGAGACGAGCCACATTCACGAAGAAGATGTCGCGTGAACGCGCATTGGCTACCCTTGACTTCCACACGCCTGGTGAGGAGATAGCATAACGCTGCTCACCAGCCTCATCCACCACACGGATATGCTCCTGACACCAACTTACCAAATGAGTAGGTTCTTTGAAAGATGCCTGCAAATCGGCTGGGATATTCTCCAAAAAATAGGCTTTGAATGGCACCAGCATCTCATCTTCTACGCGCGGATTGAGGATGGCACCCTCGGGTGTATGATTGTAGTAATCTTCGAGCACCTCTGTGGAAATGTCGCGCAAGTCCTTATCGCTGAGGTATTGCAGCAAGCTCAAATCGCCATGCGTCAAGAACTGACGAATCACAGCATGATTGCCTCTCGACTTCACCAGATAATCGGCAGCAAGTGCTTGCTCTTCTGCCTTATAGCCTAATGACTCTGCTATGCGAAGTGCTTCGTCACGGCTGAGGAAAGTACTCATATAAGCTTGACGCAGAGAGTCCTCGTAGGCAAAGCGACGATTGTTAGCCTGACGTAAGGAGTCTGACACCTCTGGAAGTTGTGCCTGCTCTACTGGAGGCACCACATCAATCTGCTCCAGCGGGAAGGCTTGCTGCTGTGCATCTGTCGAAGCCTTTCGATCTAAGACGATCGTGACAGTTTCGGCATTTCCTGCGAAAGCCGCCTTCGCATAGCCATAATTGCCATCCTTTGAAGCCCAAACCAGCATATCGCCCTTACCTGCCGAAAGGAAAGTTTCGCCCTTTTCATCGGCATATTTCGTCACTACGGGACAAAATTCAGCATAGTTGTATATCATGAAGTCCACCTTGGCTTCTGGCACTGGATGCCCTTCGGCATCGACGATGCAGAACTTCAGCATGGAGGTAGAGCCATAGTTGTCGATCAGATTAATTTCTGTGAATGTAGGTGTTTCGAGCATCTGCTCCTCTGGCCCTTCATAGTGGCCAAACACACGAGTGTGCATCAGCATGGCACGAGATGCTGGTGCATTGAACCATCCCAGATTGAGCACTGGTTCTGGTTCGCAAGCCCCCATAAACCACCACTTTCCATCGGCCAAAGCCTCCACCCACGCATGGTTATCATCGGTATGTGCCCAACGCGGTGTATATACCTGACGGGCAGGGATGCCAATGGTGCGCAGAGCAGCCACTGTGAAGGTGCTTTCTTCTCCACAACGGCCATAAGCCGCTTTCATGGTAGCCAGAGGAGAGGTGGTACGAGCATCAGACGGCTGGTAAGTGACGTGTTCATGACACCAGTGATTCACCTCCAAGATGGCCTCCTGCATGCTAAGTCCTTCGACACGCTGCTTCAATTCGTCGTAATAGAGTGTGCGGAAATCATCCAGATTCTCATTGTTGACACGAAGCGGCAAGACGAAATGGCGGAAAATGAGTTCGGGGATAGTGCCTCCCCACGGCATCTCTTCACGCGCCTTGAAAGCTGTGCGCACATTATTTAAATAG
>CADALZ010000065.1 GCA_902788865.1 uncultured Bacteroidales bacterium
TGTAATGGGTGCATTAAGACATGCTTGACAGCTGTTTGACTTCGTGAGACAGGCACAAAGAGAATACGATCTCTATGGCCAGCATCAGTGCGGCCAGTATGGCTGGCGGGCAAAACAACCCTACGATGAGCGTGACGATGGGAATGAAAATGGAAAACACCATATAGCTGCGCGACTGGTAAAGCCAACTGAACGGCATGAGATGGGCGCCAAAAATCATGGCATAGACCATCAGCATCTTGCTAGGCACAGCGGCAAATACCCACATGGCTATCAGGATATAAAGTATCTGATTAACAGAAAAGAGGATGCCCGCTTTGGTCAGCGGATTTCCCTTGCCTTCAAAGTCGATTTTCAGCACTTTGGAGAGGCCCCATGCCAAAGGGAACAGCACCGCAGCACTGCAGAACGTCCATAGGTTCTTCTGCTCTATCTCCATATCCGTGAGATGAACCACCAGTATCAAGCCCCAAATCACCACAGAAGCCATGATGAAGTGCAATCCTTTTTTCTGTCTGCGGGCGCAGTCTTTTTGTAGTTGTTCCAGTTCCATAATAAGTACATTTGTTTGACGACAAAAATACGGATAGTTATCCACAATGCAAAGCATCAGCCGATTTTTTGCTATCTTTGCAATCTATAAAACAGAAATATCATGATAAGGATAGAAAAAGCAAAGAAGGAACATGCTGCGCAGATAGCACACTTGATAATGGTGGCAATGACAGACGACTGCTGTCTGAACTTCTGCGGTGAGGGTAGGGGGCTGGATGATTTCCGCCAGATGATGACCTTGCTTGTGGAACGTGAAGATAGTCAGTATAGTTGGCAAAACACCTTCGTGGCATTAGAGGATGACAAAGTGGTGGGCATAGCGACCTCATACGATGGGGGGCGACTTCACGAACTTCGTAAACCGTTCTTAGAGTTAGCTAAGGTATGGCTGAATCGTGATCATACAGGCATGGATGATGAAACACAAGCAGGAGAGCTCTACCTCGATAGCCTTGCCGTATTGCCAGAATACCGCAAGCAAGGCCTTGCTACCCAACTTATAGAGGCTACTTCCCAGCGTGCTAAGGATATGCATATGCCTTGCGTAGGATTACTGGTGGATGCTGGAAATCCTAATGCCGAGCGTCTCTATCACGCCTGTGGCTTTCGCTTTGCCAATCCCAGCACTTGGGGCGGACATCAGATGAATCACCTTGTAAGGCCACTGTGAGAGAATTTCCTTATGCTTTCTCTGATTATAATAGAATTTTGTATTATCTTTGTACTCAAATAGGAAGAATGAATGAGTGACGAATTTGATATAAGACAACAACAGAGTGCGAGCGACAAGGACTTTGAGAATGCCTTGCGACCCTTGCGCTTTGAGGACTTCAGCGGACAGGAGCAGGTAGTGGACAATCTGCGCGTGTTCGTGCGTGCTGCCAAACTACGTGGCGAGGCACTGGATCATACACTTCTGCATGGCCCTCCAGGACTGGGAAAGACCACGCTGAGCAACATCATTGCCAACGAGCTGGGGGTAGGCTTCAAGATTACCTCTGGCCCTGTGCTCGACAAGCCTGGCGATTTGGCGGGCATTCTCACAAGCCTGGAGCCTAACGATGTGCTCTTCATCGATGAGATTCATCGCCTTTCACCCATTGTGGAGGAGTATCTCTACTCGGCGATGGAAGACTATCGCATAGACATCATGATAGACAAAGGCCCGTCGGCACGCAGCATACAGATAGACCTGAATCCTTTCACGCTGGTGGGAGCTACCACACGTAGCGGACTGCTCACGGCACCGCTTCGTGCACGCTTCGGTATCAACCTGCACTTGGAGTATTACGACAATAAAGTGCTGAAGAAAATCGTGCAACGCTCTGCGGGCATACTGGGTGTGCCTATCAAGGATGAAGCGGCTGGCGAGATAGCTTCACGCAGTCGTGGCACCCCTCGTGTGGCCAATGCGCTGCTGCGCCGTGTGCGCGACTTTGCGCAGGTGAAGGGCACGGGAGAGATAGACCTGGGCATAGCCCGCTATGCACTCGAGGCACTGAACATCGACAAGTTCGGCCTCGACCAGATAGACAACAAGATACTGCTCACCATCATAGATAAGTTCAAGGGTGGTCCTGTGGGCATCACCACCATCTCTACCGCCTTAGGCGAGGATGCTGGCACCATAGAAGATGTGTACGAACCCTTCCTCATCAAGGAGGGCTTCATCAAGCGCACTCCTCGTGGGCGTGAGGTGACGGAACTGGCCTATAGGCATTTAGGACGTTTCAAGGCAGGAGCAGAAAGAGATTTATTTGATTGAAAATTGAGAATTGAGAATTGATAATTATCCTTCTGGGTGGCAATCCTCAATTCTCAGTCTTCAATAGAAAAAAGAAATTATGGCATCGTTAAAATCACTGGCGAAAGATACCGCCATATACGGACTGAGCAGCATCATAGGTAGGTTTCTGAACTACTTACTGGTGCCTATACATACATCAGCCATGTCGGCACAGAGTGGCGGCTATGGCGTGGTGACTAATGTCTATGCCTGGGTGGCACTGGTATTGGTCATCCTCACTTGTGGCATGGAGACAGGCTTCTTCCGCTTTGCCAACAATGGCAAGGATGAGCCTATACGTGTCTATAGCACCACGCTTCTTTTCGTGAGCATGGGCGCTTCGGTCTTCTTGCTCTTAGGACTGCTTTTCTTGGCTCCTATTGCCGGATGGATGGGCTATGCAGAGCATCCGTGGTATGTGGGTATGATGATGATTGTGGTGGCGATGGACGCTATTCAGGCTATACCGTTTGCCTTCCTGCGCTATCAGAAGCGGCCGCTGCGCTTCGCTACGCTGAAGTTGCTCTTCATCTTCATCAGCATCACGCTCAACTTGATCTACTATAAGGGCATGCATGGCAGCGATGCAGGAGCAGCCTTCGCCATCAATCTGATCTGTACCAGTTTCATCATGCTCTGCATGATACCGCAGTTCACAGGGTTCAAGTATGTGTTTGATAAGGAACTGTTCCACCGCTTGTTCCGCTACTGCCTGCCACTCTTGATATTAGGCATTGCGGGCATCCTCAATCAGGTGGCCGATAAGATCATCTTCCCATTGGTATATCCAGATGAGGCTAAGGGCATTGTAGAACTCGGCATCTATGGGGCAGCCGTGAAGATAGCCATGATCATGGCCATGCTTACACAGGCCTTCCGCTATGCCTACGAACCTTTCGTCTTCGGAAAGAGCCAGGATCGCGACAATAAGGAGGTCTATGCCAGTGCCATGAAGTTCTTCATCATCTTCACGCTGCTGGCCTATCTGGCCGTGATGTTCTACCTCGACATCTTGCGCTACATCATCGGGCGCGACTACTGGGAAGGGCTCAGTGTGGTGCCTATCGTGATGATGGCAGAAATCTTCATGGGCATCTACTTCAACCTGTCGTTCTGGTATAAGCTCATCGATGAAACCAAGTGGGGTGCCTACTTCTCTCTGATAGGATGCACCGTGCTCATCCTCGTCAATGTGCTGCTGATACCACGCTATAGCTACCATGCCTGTGCGTGGGCAGGCTTTGCAGGCTATGGCACTGCCATGCTGCTTTCCTACTTTGTGGGGCAGAAGAAGTTCCCTATCCGCTATCCGCTGAAGTCCATAGGCGGCTATGCCCTCTTGGCCGCTGTGCTCTATGTGGCAGGGCTCTACCTCCCTATAGACAATATGGTGCTGCGTCTGGCTTGGCGCACGCTGCTGCTGCTGGTCTTTGTGGCCTACATTGTGCGCAAGGACCTCCCTCTGAAGAGTATTCCTATAGTCAATCGTTTCATTAAATAATACTTACGCACTATGCCTACACCCAATCCAGACAGAAACATGTTCGCCATCAGGGCTTTCTTTAAGGAGTACCTTGATTTGAGGCGTGATAAAGAGCATGAAGCCGATACCGTAGATTCTATCCGCAAGGGTATAGAGTTCAGGGGAACCAACCTCTGGGTGCTGATTTTTGCCATCTTCATAGCCAGCTTGGGACTTACGGTCAACTCCACCGCTGTGATTATCGGTGCCATGCTTATCTCCCCACTGATGGGGCCTATCATGGGCATAGGTTTGGGTGTGGGTATCAACGACATAGAACTGATGAAGCGCTCGGCAAAGAGCTACCTCATCACCACGCTGTTCAGTGTAGTCACAGCCACACTGTTCTTTCTGGTATTTCCCGTCACAGGCAATCAGTCTGAGCTTCTGGCACGCACCTCACCTACCATCTACGATGTGTTCATAGCCCTGATGGGTGGCTTGGCAGGCATTGTGGCTACCACCAGCAAGAACAAGGGCAATGTGTTGCCAGGTGTAGCCATCGCCACAGCCCTCATGCCTCCGCTCTGTACGGCAGGCTTCGGCTTGGCTACAGGCAATCTGGTCTATTTCCTCGGAGCATTCTACCTCTACTTCATCAATTCTGTGTTTATCTGTGCAGCCACCTTGATCTGCATACGCCTCATGGGATTCCGCAAGAAGCAGCAGGTTGATTCTGAGCGTGAGAAGCAAGTGCGCAAGTACATCCTCGCCTTAGTGGTCATCACCATGATACCAGCCATCTACCTCACCGTAGGCATTTTGCGCGACACCTATTTCGACAGTGCTGCCAATAAGTTCATCCGTGAGCAGTTGTCGTTCGAAAATGCGCAGGTGGTAGATAAGCGTATCACCCGCAAGGGCAAAGACAGTGAGATTCGCGTGGTGATGGTTGGTCAGGAAGTGCCCGATTCCACTATTGCCGTAGCACGTAGCCGTATGGGCGAGTACAGTCTTGAGAATGTGCGCCTTGTGATTCTGCAGGGCGTCAGCGGCAATACAGGGACCGATCTTGACATCACGGCCTTGCGCTCTAAGGTGCTGGAAGATTTCTATCAGAATGGAGAGGAGCGCCTGCGCCAGCAAACCCTGCAGATAGACTCCCTGGAACGCAAGTTGGGCCAGTTCAAAGCCTATGGCGAACTGGGCAAATCTATTATCCCAGAGCTCAAAGTGCTCTATCCTACAGTGCGCACCTTCTCTATCGCAGAAGCCATAGAGTATAATGTAGATTCCCTGCGCACAGATACCATCCCTACCGCTATTGTGAGCACCTCCAAGCGCATGGATGCTGCCACACTGGAGAAACTCACCGAGTGGCTTCAGGCCCGTATAGGCAATGAAGAACTGAAGGTGATGGTGAAATGAGTATAACCAGTATGCCATAAAGTAAGAAAGATGAAGGATTGGATGAAAATAATACGCAAGCTTAGTACGGAAAACCGTTCTTTACCAGGCATAGCACTGATAGTCATTGCTGCCATCATCATGGAGGTGTCTGTCGCCTTGCAATACCAGTCGGCTGCCGACGGCATCCGCTCCGAAGTGCAGCACCGTGCAGAGACAGAACTGCAGATGAAGAATCTGGAGATTCAGAATGTGCTGACGGCAGTAGAGGTAGCTGTGGCCAATTTGGAGTGGGATGTGGAGCAACGACTTTCTCAGCCCGACTCTTTGTATATGGTGACCAGGAAAACTCTGCTCGGCAATGAGATCATCATGGGAAGTGCCGTGGCTTTCGAACCGTATTATTTCAAGGAAAAAGGAAGGCAATTCTCCCCTTATACCTACAGAGATGGCGAAAAGTTGGAAAGCAAGCAGCTAGGTACAGATGAGTACGACTATCACTCCATGGAGTGGTACACAGCCCCTATGAAAGCAGGGCATGGCTGGTGGAGCGAACCCTATTTCGATGAAGGCGGAGGTGAAATGCTCATGTCCACCTACTCCGTGCCTATCCATGATGCTTCGGGTAGGAGCATTGGTGTCTATACTGCCGATGTATCACTCGATTGGATTTCACAAGTTGTCAATGCCAGGAATATCTATCCCTCCACCATCAATCTGATGATATCCCGCACAGGTAAGATCATGGCCTATCCCAATGAGGACTTTGTCATGAACCGTACCATTATAGAGGCCCCTCTTTTTGCAGAAGATTATATGCAAGAGCTCATCTTGAAAAAGATGATGGCTGGCCAGAGCGGGCACGAAACCATGTACGACAGCGAAGGTGAGAAGCTATATGCGTTCTATGCTCCGGTAGAAGGCAACACTGGCTGGTCTATGGCCGTGGTGTGCCTCGACAGCGAGATCTATGGCGACTTGCGCAGCTTGGGCAAGCGACTTATGCTGATGGTGGGCCTCGGACTCACCCTGATGGGCTTTATCCTCTGGCGTTCCATTGTCAATTCCCGTCGGTTGGCTGCCACAGAGAAGCAGAACACATCCATCGAGAGTGAGCTGCACATTGCCAGTGCCATCCAGATGGGCTTGCTGCCCAAGGTGTTTCCACCATTTCCAGACCGTACCGATGTAGATATCTATGCATCGCTGGTACCTGCCAAGGAGGTGGGAGGCGACCTATACGACTTCTATATCCGTGATGAGAAACTCTTCTTCTGCATCGGCGATGTGGCAGGAAAGGGCGTGCCTGCCTCACTGGTGATGGCTGTGACGCGTACCCTTTTCCGCAATATCTCTGCCCGTGAGACCAAGCCCCAACACATCATAGATGCCATCAACGGAACGGCCTCAGAAGAGAATCTGAACAATCTTTTTGCCACCTTCTTCTTAGGCGTGCTCGACCTGCCCACAGGCCGACTGCGCTACTGCAACGCTGGTCATTCAGCCCCTGTGCTTATCAGCGCAGGCACAGATTCGGAGGCTACCGTCACCGAACTTGAGTGTGAAAGCAACCTGCCCCTCGGTATCATGAAGGACTGGGATTTCATAGTTCAGGAAACCACCCTTGAAGCAGGAACCACCATCTTCCTCTATACCGACGGACTCACAGAAGCCATGAAGGCCGATGGTACCCTTTTCGGAGAAAAGCGCATGATGAGAGCCATCACGCCAGACACGCCAAAGGGCATCGTGGAGCACATGACGAAAGCAGTAAACGCATTCGTGAGAGGAGCAGAGCAGAGCGATGACCTCACCATGCTGGCCATACTCTACAACCGCAAGAAGCTCTCAGCCCTTCTGCAGCGCAGCCTTACGCTGCCCAACGATGTGAATACCGTGCCACAGTTGGCCGAATTCATCGATGGCGTCTGCGAGGCACTCCACTTCGACGCCAGTCAGACCATGGAGATGAATCTCGCCGTAGAAGAGGCGGTGGTCAATGTGATGAACTACGCCTATCCGTCGGGCACTGTGGGCGATGTGCAGATAGATGCCGAGGCCAATGAAGAGCGCCTCAAGTTCACCATTACCGACTATGGCACACCGTTCGATCCTACCAACTTTGCGCAGGCAGATACCACCCTTTCTGCCGAAGATCGCCCCATCGGTGGTCTTGGCATCTTCATGATTCGCCAATACATGGATTCCATCAATTATGAGCGCGTGAAAGGCCAGGCAGGAGACACCTCTGCCGCTAAGAGTGGTAAGAATGTACTTACACTGCGCAAGAGGTTGAAATAATCCCCTCCGCGCTTTGCAGCGCAGAGTATTTAGTGTCTTCAATTTGTCATAGTTCGATGTAAGGCAGTTTTATCTGGGCCCTTAGATATCCCTGCCTATATTATTAAGTTACAA
>CADALZ010000066.1 GCA_902788865.1 uncultured Bacteroidales bacterium
TTCTCTACCACACGAAGTTCGGTCTGCGCCTCATGGCTTGCGGTGAGAATCCGCAGGCGGCGGCGTCGGTCGGCATCAGCGTATTCAAAATGCGCTGGGCAGGCGTGCTGATTTCCGGTTTCCTCGGCGGTTTGGGCGGTATCGTTTACATCACGGCCGGTGTTTCCGAATGGAAGTTTGAGTCGGGCGTTGTGGGCTTCGGCTTCCTGGCGCTCGCCGTCATGATCTTCGGGCAGTGGAAACCGACGAACATTGCGCTTGCGGCACTCCTGTTCGGATTCTTCCGCGCGCTGTCCAATGTCTACTCGGGCTTCCCCTTCCTCGCGTCGCTGAACATCCCCAGCGCGGTCTACAGTATGATGCCGTACATCATCTCGCTGATCGTCCTGGCGTTCACCTCGAAGAATTCGAGAGCACCGAAGGCGGAAGGCATTCCGTACGATAAAGGGATGAGATAGAAAGCACCTTTTTAAAGCAAAGCGCGACAGAGCAATTTCAAAAGCGCTTGCGCTCCGTCTTTTAGTGAAGGCGGAGCGCAAGCGTTTTTGAAATCAATATATCGCTCGTAGTGTCCTAACAGTGTCTTAATCCAAAAGTAAACGCGTCAGTCGAGCTTAAGACCGGAAAGCAAATCCCCGAGGCTCGTCGTCAGCTTCTCCTCCTTCGGAATCTCAATATTGATGCTCATTCGGTCGGCATAACGGCCTGCTTCTTGAAGCAGTTCTTGCGAAGCACCAGGAATGGTCTTCAGATGAATATAGCCATTAAAGCGATGCACGGTGCGAAGGTCGCGCACAATGGCCGTCAGTCGCTCCATCGTATAGTCAGGATTGCGAACTACACCCGAACTTAGGAATAATCCTTCGATGTAGTTACGGCGATAGAATTCCATCGTCAGCTCCACCAATTCGGTCACTGATAATGTGGCACGTCGGATGTCATTGCTTCGACGATTGATGCAATAGGCGCAGTCATAGATACACATATTGGTCAGCATCACTTTGAGTAAAGAGATACAGCGACCATCTTCAGCAAAACTATGACAAATGCCAACACCTCCAACGGTATTACCCACCTGTCCTGCACGACCTTTCCTAACTGTCCCGCTACTGGAGCAAGACACGTCATACTTGGCCGATTCGGTGAGTATTTTCAGTTTATCGAGTACGTTGGCATTCATCTATCTATTCCTTTAGAATGTAAAGGTAATAATAATTTCTTTTTGTCTGTTCAAAATCTTGTATTATATTTGCATGGACTTTTATACATAGAAAAATGAAGAAGATTCTTATAGCTTTGATGGCTGTTGCTGTGACTCTGTCATCGTGCAGCAGTGTATTTGGTCTTAGTGGTGCCTCTACTGGTGCAATGGTAGGAGGAACGCTGGGTTCAATCCTTGGTAATAGTACAGGTCGCTATGGCTCTACCATCGGCGGCTTGGTGGGTACTATGGCAGGTGCAGCCGTTGGAAACGCCATTCAGAAGAAGACCACCGAGCAGCAAATCAATCGTGCACTGGGCAATAGCTATGCCCAACAATCGGCTGCCACGCCCAGCATCTCGTCTGTCTCGCTGAATACCTCTTCTGTGCGTTTGGAGAACTTCCACTTCGTAGATGCGAACAATGATCAGGTCATCAATCGTAACGAGGAGTGCAAAGTGATGTTTGATGTGGTGAATGGTGGAAGTACGACAGTGAGAAACGTCACCCCTGTGTTAGAACTGGCAGAAAAAGCCAAGGGCATTTTGCTAGGTGGAGCTACCACCATTGAAAGCATTCCTGTAGGTGGTAAAGTCACTTACTCTGTGCCTGTGATAGCTAAGAACGTGAAGAATGGTGAAGCTATATTCCAAGCCTATGCTACAGAAGCAAATGGAGCTGTGACAGAAACCATAGAATTCTCTTTGCAGACAAGAAAATAGTTTAGAGTTTAGGGTTTAGAGTAAAGAGTATAAAAGAGCGGGCTTCATCAGAAGCCCGCTCTTTTGTTTGCTTTAGAGAAATCTAAATTAACCAATTACTCTAAGCTCTAAGCTCTAAACTCTAAACTCTAAACTCTAAACCCTAAACCAATCAATAGTGTGTCTGAAGGTAAACCACATGGGTAGTAAGATATTCTTCCACACCATGCTTGCCATCAGCACCTCCAATACCCGACTTCTTCACGCCTGCGTGGAAGCCTTGTATGGCCTCGAAGTGCCAGCGGTTGATGTAGGTTTCGCCAAATTTCAATTCGCGGCAGATGCGGGTAGCAATGTCGATGCTCTTAGTGAATACAGAAGAAGCCAAGCCATATTCCACATCATTTGCCCACTTGATCACCGTGTCAATATCCTCAAACTCGATGATTGGTAACACAGGGCCAAAGGTCTCCTCATGCACGATGTCGAAGTCTTGCGTTACATTGTCCAGCAGGGTGGGTGCATAGAAATAACCCTTGTCGCCAATGCGATGTCCGCCGCAAAGCACCTTGGCACCTTGCTTGATGGCATTCTCCACCTTGGCAGTCACGCTATCCAGCGCACGCTGCTCTACCAGTGGTCCCATCTCAGCATCCTTCATCACGGCAGGATTGCCCACCTTCACGTTCTGGAACTTCTCCAGCAGCAGAGCCGTGAGTTTCTCCTTCACATCTTTATGCACATACAAACGCTCGGCATTGTTGCAGATTTGTCCGTTGTTGCCGATACGGCTCTCGAAGATAGCTTGTGCAGCCAGTTCCAAATCAGCGTCAGGGAAGACAATGGCAGGAGCCTTGCCACCCAATTCGAGCGATACCTTAGTGATATTAGGAGCAGCAGCCTCCATGATCTTCTCACCTGCGCCCACACTGCCTGTGAGGCTTACGATGCCCACCTTTGGACTGCTTGCCATAGCGTTGCCCACCAATGAGCCCTTGCCAGTCACCACATTGAACACACCTGCAGGAAGTCCAGTCTCATGTACTATCTTGCAGAACTCCGTGCAGTTTTCTGGAGTGAGCTGAGAAGGCTTCAATACGATGGTACAGCCAGCTATAAGGGCAGCACCAGCCTTGCGAGCGATGAGGAAGAAGGGGAAGTTCCATGGTAGGATACCAGCAGCTACGCCGATAGGTTCCTTGAAGAGCATCATGGTCTCGCCACGATTGTCACTCTGAATGATCTCACCCTCAATGCGACGTGCAAACTCAGCCATGTAGTCGAAATAGGTGGCAGTGACACCTACCTCCACGCCAGCCAAAGCCTGTGTCTTGCCTTGCTCACGCACCAAGATCTCTTGAAATTTGTCAAAGTTGGCTCTGATGCCATCGGCCATTTTGTGCAGATAGATCGCACGTTCTGCCGCAGGGATGGCAGCCCATGCGGGCTGAGCAGCTTCGGCAGCGTCGATAGCCTCCTGCACATCCTCTAATGTGCCATCTGGCTGACGGCTAATGACTTCCTCTGTGGATGGGTTTAACACCTCGATCCACTTGCCAGAACGGCTCTCACAGAACCGTCCGTTAATGTACATTTGTAAATCTTTCATGGTAATATACTTTTTTAGTGAAACTTATGGTCAATGAACTAAAGGTTTGAGACGTTCAATCAGTTCGCTGCCTAGTGCATCTTTGGTTTTGATGTGCTCCAATACAGCTGTAACAAACGGATTGGTATCAAAGTCGCCTCGCACCTGCTCGAAGTCTTGCTCCTTCTCTATCTTAGTACCATCGGCACCAAAGCCTGTCATAGAAGCCAGCGAGAACTCTTTCTTGGCGTCTTCATACACCATCTTGTCCAGGCCTATCACAGCTTCTTTCCACTTCTCCACAATAGTGATAATATCGGCAGCAGTGATTTGGTCGGCTTGAAGGCCAAAGAACTCTTGTAGCTTCTCATACGCCCATGTCCACTCATAGGTATAGTAGTTCTGATGCATCTGCTGGAAAGCTGCGTTGATGTCCTTCAGCTTGTTGACAGTACCATTCTCTATCTGTTCTATCAATGTGTCAATCTCACTCTTTGGAGCTATCAGTCCGGCTATGTCCACCCACTCGCCAGAACCAATGGCTGTGTCGGGCTTTAGACGCTCTCGAATCTCCTCATCGCTCTGGAAATGAATGCCTTCCAAGCGCTTGATGACGGAGTTTCCTAAGAACTTTGTGATGGCAATCTCATAATATTTGATACCCTGCTTCAAGGCCGAGTTCTTGATCTTGGCACTCTGATAGGAGTAGATATCCGATAATTGTCCAGAAGCAGTTTGGAGGTCGTTCAGTATCTGCCGTCCCTTAAACATCTTCTGGATAGTGTAAGGACTGAGCAAGTTATAATTCACACAATCCAAGCGGTTTGGGTCAGTGCGCTTGTCGCGCTTAGGCCATTTCTGAGCGTCACGTATGGTACCTACGCTTCGCAGGTTCACGCCAGGAACGAGGTAGGTAGTGTTCTGTTGCTCTATCAAGTAAGAGAAAGGCAGGTTGCTCGTGTCTGAGTGCGTGACATGCCTACCCATTACCAAGGAGAATGCTCCCACCTTCGATGGCCAAAGAATGTATGAGTCTGAAGATGTCTTTGCTCCACGTTCCAATGTGCCTTGATGGATAGGACCAAGTTTGTACATGTGGTTACTCTGGTTTGAGCCTGAGCCAGCATTCATGAAGCTGAACATACCCGCAATGAGCAGTGTGCTCTTATGATGGGTCACCGTGAACGGACCAGCGAAGAGAGCGCAGGCCTCGCCATTCTCCCCTTGGCAGTTGCTGAAGAAGAGGGAATCGGAAGCAGAATACCCATGACCTAAGATGCACGCTTGTCCCACATAGCAACGTGAGAGGGTAGCACCGTCTGTCACCTCAGAACCCGACTGGATGATGAAGTCGTCACAAATCACATTGTGCCCAATGCTGACAGGAGCCTCCTTCTTGCTGTTTATGGTTCCATTGTTCAGTCGGCTCACTCCACACAGATAGGCATAGTCGCCTATATTCACATTTTTTATATAGCAAGTATTGATGATTACCACATGATTGCCAATGCTGCCCATGGTCGAGGCATGTTTGTTGGAATAGAAGTCCACCAACGCCTTGATGCGTTCTTTCAGCAATGGGTGGTGGCGATATAAAGCCATGATGTAAGCCAGCTGTGCCGTAAGTTTGTTGTTGATGCTAACTTCACGTCCACCTGTCTCGTTAAGCACAGACACCTCCGTACCATTGCCAAAGGTAGAGCGACAGTCTGTCAATATCATGTTGGCATTGGAGATGAAGGTATCAGAACCTATATCATAGTTGGCAATATAGTTCTGCACATTTTCTATTAAGGAGTTGTCACCCACACTTACATTGTGTAGATGTACATTTCGCAGGCCAGAATGTCGCGTCACCCCCCCAGGCAATGTAAATACCTTGTCGAACTTACCGAGGCAGATCGTGCCAGAAAACTCGGTTTGATAAATGTGGTCAGGGGCAAAGTCATCCGCCACTTGGATTTGGTTCCACTTGTCAGCAATACATCCGTGTGATGTCAGGATGCCTATTTCCTCTTGGGTTAAATTTCTCATATCTTTGTATTGTGTATTAGTTAAGCTGAGTACAAAGGTAAGATAAATCTAGAAAATAACAAAAATACGATTTAGAAAAAAAACTTTTAGAAAAGTTGATGATATAAACTTTTTATCCTAAATTTGCAGAGCTATGAATGATTTGGCAGATGTGAAGTGTGTCACTTCACTAATTGAGAAATGGCACGGCTTTTGTTTAACTAAAGTGTAATGCTATGACAAACGTTTCTAATAACAAAGTTTTTCAGAATATGAAACTTTTCACTATTCTGGTTGAAATAGCTGATATTCTGATACTTAATATATATACTTGGTTTTCCATTATGATGCTCTTTAATATCAATAGAGATCATAAGGGATTCTTTTTGGCAGTCAATTTGGCTTATATACTCAGCGTGACAATAGCACCCCCCAATACCTTTCGAAAGCATATTAATAATATGACTATCTTGCGAAGGGCAACAGGCATATGGTTTTTCTTCACCATTTTCTCTATATTCCTGCTTTTATTCTTAGATTATAGGAATATGTACTATTGGTGGCAAGGATTGCTATATTTCGGCATTTACTACGTTGTCTTGGTGTTTAGCCAGATTTTGATTCATGCTATTCTTAGAAAACTTCGTAGGCAATCTTTGTATTCCACCTCTATATTTCTTGGCAACGCTTCGGCTTTGGAGCGACTTTACATAGAGATGGGTACAGATCCAGCGCAGAGCTATTTTGTGAAAGGCTATTTTGCAGATGCTCCTTCGGGTACGTTCCCTGAAGAAGTGCCGTATCTAGGAGTTTTGAACGAGGCGGAGGAGTGGCTATCTCATAACGACATTGATGAGGTCTATTGTTGTTTACCTCCAGAACGATCTGATTTTGTAAATAGAGCAATTGACTATTGCGACAGCAACGTAAAACGCTTCTATGCAGTGCCGATAGTGCTTAATGCTACTAAGCGACAGATGGAGACAGTTCAAATGGGAGACATCCCAATAATGGCACTTCGTTGGATGCCACTTACGTCTATCTCCAATCGTATCAAGAAACGTCTTTTCGATATTGTAGTATCTTCGTTGGTATTGATTCTGATTATGCCATGGGTCACTGCAATTGTTGCTATTATCATGAAGCTCACCATGCCTGGGCCTATCTTCTTTCGCCAGAAGCGCACAGGACTCGATGGTAAGGAGTTTGATTGCATCAAGTTCCGCAGTATGAAAGTGAATGCACAAGCGGATTCTTTGCAAGCCACAAAAGATGATCCGCGCAAGACTAAGTTTGGAAATATCATGCGCCATTACAATATTGATGAGTTGCCGCAGTTCTGGAATGTTTTCAAAGGCGATATGAGTGTGGTAGGACCACGGCCGCATATGGTGAAGCAGACTGATGAGTACTCGTCCTTGATTCCTAAATACATGGTAAGACATTTCGCCAAACCTGGCATAACAGGCTGGGCACAAGTGACTGGTTTTCGTGGTGAAACCAGTGAACTTTGGCAGATGGAAGGTCGTGTTAAGAAGGATATTTGGTATATCGAGCATTGGACCATCTGGTTGGATATTAAGATTATGTGGCTTACCGTGAAGAATGTGTTTGTAGGTGATAAAAACGCATATTAGTATGAAGCAGCTTCATGCTAATAAGATTAAAAGATTAAAATATTAAAAGATTAAAACATACATAATTGTTTTTGGCAATCGTTCCACTTTACACAATGTTGCAAGGGTAGCGATGCATAAATTATTTGCATGTTTTAATCTTTTAATATTTTAATTTTGGCAAAACCATCTAAATGGTTTTGCCAGGATATGCTTCCAATGCTTTCTGCAGCACCACCAATGCCTTTTGCAAGTCTTCCTTTTTTAAAGCATAAGCTATGCGTACTTCGTTTTTGCCAGCTCCTGGAGTAGTGTAGAAGCCAGAGGCAGGAGCCATGAACACTGTCTGTCCCTCATAATCGAAGTCGGTCAGACACCACTCGCAGAACTTGTCGCTATCATCTACAGGCAGTTTGGCCACCGTGTAAAAAGCTCCCATTGGGATAGGTGAATAGACG
>CADALZ010000067.1 GCA_902788865.1 uncultured Bacteroidales bacterium
TCTTCAATCGGAGGTCGTGAGAATTACCTTGTCAGCAGATGTAGTAACCAGTCCACGCTATACGCGCGAACCGTCACACTCTCTTGCTGACTTTGGAAGTTTCTCACGTTTCCGATTACAAGAAAAGCATAACGCTTCGTTGTTTCAATATGTCTGCAATAATGCCGTATTATGGCATAATGCGGTGCAAAGATACTCAAAATAATGGAGAAAAACGTCATTTGTTGTTAAAACTTATAGATTTCAGAAAAAGATTGCTTATTTTTCATGCTTTGATATTATTTATATACCAAAAACATATAACTTTGCGTCAAAAAGAAAGAATATGATAGGAAGGGCAAGAACAAACTTAAGAGCAGAGATTGAAGATCAGTATGAAATTCTGTCCTTTTTGGTGTCTGATATAAGTTCTCATTATCAAGAACAAGTTGACGATGTCGAGGAAAAAGTAGCTGAATTTAAAAAAGTTAATGCAAATGAAGATTACGAGATCGTTTCGAGTGAGTTGAGAAACTTTTACGCTGCATCAGAGATCTGTGATTCGCGATGTGTGCAATCCAGACAAATTCTTTTTTGTGCTATATTTGCGTACTATGAAACGATGCTTAATAGGATAATAGTTTCCTATAATATAAGGCCATGCAACCAACGTGATGCAAAATCTATGGTTGAAGGCATTTGTAAATTCTTTCTGGACAAATATCATTCCTCTTTAGAGATAGAAAACTTAGTGTTTATTAATGAGTATTGTAGGTTATTACGCAATCATTTTATGCATGGATTTTTGTCAGATGAAAGTAAAAGAAAGGCGTTGTGTAACTACAGTGAAAGATTTGGTGGTACAACGTATTATTCCGACATATACTATGAGATCGTCGATAATAGTTTTTTGGTTAAAGTACTGAAGACAGTTTTGGAAATCCTTACTACACTTGACGATGCCCTATGTGAGCAAAGAAATGAATGATTGTTTGTCCAACCCGTCAATGAGTCGCCTTTGATCGCCTCAGACCGTGCGGTTTATTTGGCTAAAAATAGTTAAGAACGGTGTAAGTTGTTGATAGTCAATTGTGAGCCAAATTTTTGATGAGGATGAGTATTAACTATAAATCACCTAAGCTGCCTACGCTCAAGGCATGGCACTTGCCCGACAACTGCCGCCCTGAATTAGGGATACTATTGTCGGAAGTGTATGGCTATGACGGTTTCAGGGATTTGGAGATCTATGATGATTTGTTTACTAGTCATCAGACAAGCCACATCTCTCAAGGTATCTTAATAGAAAGCATTGTCCGTGAAACAGAAAAGGCTGCTTCGCAGACAGAGCCCGACAATATTTTGCTCACTGCTCCCACTGGCGCAGGAAAATCTATGCTTTTCCAGCTCCCTGCCATCTATCTGGGGCAGCAGTACCAGCATCTCACCATCGTGGTTTCTCCCCTCAAGGCTCTGATAGAAGATCAAGTAGAGAGTCTTAGGGCATTAGGCTATGCCCGTGCGGCATACGCCTCGTCCGATTTGTCGCCAATGGAGAAAGCGGAGGTATATCGACAGGTGCGTGAGGGTGAAATCGACTTGTTCTACCTCTCTCCAGAATTACTGCTTTCTTACGACATCCACCACTTTGTAGGCGATAGGCACATCGGACTTATCGTGGTGGATGAGGCGCATACAGTGACCACGTGGGGCAAGGAATTCCGTGTGGATTATTGGTTCTTAGGCCGCTACCTGAAAGGGCTTAAAGCCACTTTGGGCTACCAGTTCCCGCTCTTTGCTTTGACGGCTACGGCTGTGTGGAATCCTTCTGGATGGAACGACATGGTGTTTGAGACTATTCGTTCGCTGCAGATGGAGCCTTGTGTGCTTTATGTAGGCAAAGTAACTCGTCAGAACATTGGCTTCGACATCCGCCAACTGACGCTGGCAGAAGGACAGAGCTACAACGAGGCGAAAACCAAGGTAGTGCTGGAACGTACCAAAGACTTTATCAATGGGCATAAGACCTTATTATATTATCCTTTTGCCTCTGGCATAGACCAGCGTGTAAAGGCGTGGGTAGAACCTGCTTCCTGGAGCAAGGTAGCCACTTATTATGGCAAGAAAGACCAGGCACAGAAGACGGCTATCGTAGAGGCCTTCAAGGATGGCAGTAAAAAGCTCATCGTAGCTACGAAGGCTTTCGGCATGGGCATAGACATCAGCGACATCGACCGCGTGTATCACATTGCCCCTTCAAGCACTTTTGTAGATTATGTGCAGGAAATCGGTCGTTCTGCGCGTGATGAACGCAGTCTGGGCATTGCTGCCACAGATTTTCATGAACGTGACTTCTACTACATGACGCATCTGCATCAGATAGGCAACTTAGCGCAAGAGCAACTGATGCTTATCCTTCGCCAATTGATGCAGATCTACAAGATGAAGGGACAGCAAAAGGAGATCCTGGTATCACTATCCGACTTTGAGTTTGCTGTGCGCATTCCTAAAGCACGCACAAAGCTGGATTATGAGGCAGAGCTTGGACAGGTGGTCAAGACGGCTCTCCTATGGCTGGAAGATGACCTCCAGCAGCGATATGACAAGAAACTTTTGGAAGTCTTACCACAGAACCTACTTGGCGAGGGCTATATCCAAGATAAGACAAGTCATGCCTTTGCGGAGCAGTTTGCCGATTATCTCACCCCTGTAGAAGGCGAAGAGAACATCTGGAAGGTGCAATTAGAAAAGCTGTGGGAGAATGGCTTTGCGGCACAGAGCTTCTCGGAGTTTAAGGCGCACATCACCAATGGCACATTGGTAGAGGGGGCCCGCCCTGTATTAGTGGGTAAGCACATCGTGGAACTGAAGGAAGACAGCAACGACATCAAAACACGCTTAGATCGTCTGTTTGCAGACCTGAAGCTACTCTTTAATATCCGCCTGCGCACCAGCAAGGGACATGTAGAAGAGAGCGAACTGCGGGAGATATTCGCCAAGCATCAGATGTATGTGCGCAGTGCCAAGCAATTCATCACTTCCTTGCTGGAATCACGCACGGAAGAAGGACGTAGCGTAAGCTACATCAGCAGCCAGAAAAAACGTGAATCCAACGAACTGCTGTTTACTGTCACCCGAGGCTATGACCTGCTGCTCAGCCGCTATCAAAAACTGTTCAGTCAGCGCATCATAGGCGAGAAAGGCACCCTGCTGCAATTCTTCTGCACACCTTTCTCAGACCTGAATATGCTGCTCAATCTGCTCAGCATGCTGGGTGGCTTATCATTCATTGCCGAAGGCGGAGGTTCACCTGCCGTTTTGGTACGTTTCCATGAGCCAGAGACTCTGAAATCTCTTGCGGAGAACGAAGACTACCTTAACCAGATTCTGGAAGTCAACGAACAACTTTTCAACGATCAGATCACGCTCTTCCGTTTGTTCTTTGGCAACAGCAAGCTAAGCGATCGCGAACGCTGGGCATTCATTGAGAGCTACTTCACGGGCAGCAGTATAGAAGAGCTAAAAGAGCGCTACGGCTGAGTATTCGAGCCTTTCTTCCCGAAAGCCTCTATCAGCTCCTTTATCTCATCAATTACTGACTTCACACCAGCTGTAACGCCAGCTACGCCACGTGCAGCACTCATCGTCACACCTTTACCAAAGCCAGTGATACACTTCGCCTGAAGCGTAGCAATTTCAGCCAATTCGGCTGTGCTATACTCAGAGCGGTGCTTCACAATCTTTTGGTTAGCCTTCACATACTTATTCTTCGCCTTGTTCCAGTCCTTCAAGCTATACGTCTCCCCTTTCGTTTCCAGATTTGTAGATAGCCTACGCAGTGTATTCACAGGAGCCATCTTAGGGCTGCAAGACGACAAGGTAAGCAGGCTTACCATAAACAATGCAAACAACAAAAACTTATTCATCCGTTTCATAATCGTAGCATATAAAGATTTATAGAGCGCAAGGTAGAAAGAATTTAGGAAATGTGCAAATAAAAAGGGATGCTCACTTAAATAAAGCATCCCTTTACTGAAGAAAGTATCAATATTAATCTTGATAAGTCACTTCACTACCTAATCTGTCACGATCCATCTCCATACGAGAACGATAGAGTTTTCCGTCTTTTAAATAGTAATAGGACTGATCACCATTAAATTCGATATTTACAAACTCCACATCGTCCTCTTTAACAATCTTCCATGAAGAATCATAAACTACATCATCAAAATGAATGACGGCTGTAGAATCTGACTTCAACTCGAAAGAGATGCCATTACCAATAGTAAAAGTGCCAGCATATGGATGCTGAGCAGCTTTACTTGTACTGGAACCACCGCAAGAAGAAAAACAAACGATAGCGGAGAACAAAACTAAAACCCCGAATAATCTTTTCATCTTTCTATTGAATTAAAAAGAGAGTGTTCCACAAGGGAACACCCTCTCTTTGAGTTATATTTAAGCTATAAGCTTAATCAATTACTTCTTACCCTGATTGTCATCAGTACCCTGGTTAGTTACAACCTTCACTGCCAGATAAGCTACATAGTTCTTCCACTTGTAACCATAAGTTACAGGGATGTACATCATGTAGTCATTGTTCACTGGAGTACCAGAATAGTTGTAGTAAGTCAGAGTCTGTGCATCAGCATCGTAAACTACCTTAGTGTTAGAAGGAACAGGACCATCAGTTACACCCTCAGTAGGAACGAGGTTACCATCGGCATCCTTCTTCAGGTTAGTCTTAATGTTCTCAGTATCCCAAACACCAGCAGTAGCCTCATAGAAGTCACCAAGAGCAAGTGCCAGGTCATAGTACTCAGCTGGGTACTGCTTCTTAGCACCGAACAGTTCCTTCTTAATCACAGCCTTAGCAGCATCTGAAGTCTTCGGGCTGATAACTGGGTAGTAAACCTTGTTAGCATCAGCATTCCAAGAACGGTAGATGTTAGCGTTAGCTACGAAGATAGTGCTACCATCGATAGTTGCATCAGTGAAGTGATCTGAATCTGGTTCTGGAGCCTGCAGAGGTTCAATGATGTAAGCATCGTAAGCCTTAATCAGAACCTTAGCATAGTTGTTATTGCAGAGGTCAGCAACCAACTTGATAGGAACTAACTGACCAACGATAGCCTTAGCAGCCTCAGTTGGGAATGAAACATTATCTGTCTCATAAGCCCAAGGTGCATGATCTGGGTTAACCTCTTCCAACTTAATGTTGTAAGTCAACTCATCAGCCTTCAGCTTATTAGGCTCATAGTTCACGATAGTAGCAGCCTTCTCATTGAAGCTCTTCTTATCGCTCTTAGAAGCACTGATCCAGAGTTCTGGCTCCTTCTTATCGTTGTTCACTACGTATGCATAACCCTTCTTATAAGTGCTAGTCTTCTTATCGAAGTAGTAGTAAGTGTGGTTAGCATCGTTCAGTTTGCTCTCATCGTAAGTGAAACGAACACCTTCCTTCTCGAAGCCAGCGTATGGCTTGTCGATGTCAGATCTCTTAACACCCTCGCTCAGGTTCTTCACCCAAGTCTTCAGAGACTCGATACCATACTCAGAAGCATAGTAGTACTTACCAGCCTTCTTAGAGTCGGTGTAGTAAATCACTGCGTCAGCACCAGTGGTAGGCTTCTTAGCCTGATCATCAACGAAACCGTTCAACAGGTCAGTGTAGATGTTGTTGGTTGGGTTGTTAGTAGTGTTAGCAAGCCAAGCTGGATTAGCCTCTTCAGTGTTGAATACGATTGGGTTCACATTGAATACTGTGTAAGCAGCCTCAGTGTTTCTCCAGTAGCGCTTGTCATAGCCCCACAACTCAAATGCAGGCTTGTAGATAACCTTAGTGAAGGTAATTACAAGAGTATTCTCAGATGCACTAGCCCACTCAATAGTGTTAGTGAACTCCATCTTCTCTTGCTTATTCCAATCTGGATACTTCTTAGCAATGTCAGCAGCTGTCAAAGTCCACAAGATATTGTAAGATTCAACTGAACCTTCAGAGTTTCTAACGAGTTCTACAGTACCCCAATCGTTCTTATCATTAGTTGCGTCAAAGCCTTCGTCAGTATAAAGTTTATGGAAAGTATCCTTATCCATACCACCTTCTTTAGCCTTGTGGTAAATCTGCTCGTTCATCTGCTGAGTACCAAGCAACATCTCATAGTTGTCGCACTTGTACAGTTCCTCAGGATAAGCAACACCTAACTCAGTAGTACCAACAGTCTTCACCCACTTAATCTTGATGTAGCGGAGGTCAATCATATTGCCATTAACCTCATCCCACAACTCAACGCGAACGATAGGCTCACGACCTACAGCAGTTGCAGAACCACCGTCGATAGTGTAAACCTGAGACTCAACGATACCATCCTTAGAAACCTTAGCAAACTTCTGCTGGTCAGTCTTGTTAGAGTTCTCATCTGGACCACCAAGTGTAATGTAAGCAGCCTTAGCCAAGTAGAAACGGAAACCAAGACCGAAATCAGCATAGTTAGGCAGATTCTCATGACCAACGTGATTCTCTGCATCTTCATCAGTAACACAAACAGTTACCCACTTCTTCAGATCAAGTGGCTGATCATACTGAGCCTTAATGTCAACATACTGATTAACGATTGAAGAATAGATGCAGATAGAGTCATGATAGTGTACATACAGACCATCCTTACCAATCTGAGGATTCTTAGTGGTCTGAACTTCGTCATTGTAATTAGTAGGAACCTTAGTCCAATCCTGCTTTGAATGAGAGATCTTAGGAACCTTGAACAATTCTTCTACGCGAACATACTCAGAGTTTACAAATGCTTCAGTCTCATCAGCCTGCAGATTAGCATCGGCGATAGGAGCCTTCAGAGAAACCATAGTGAATACTTCCTTAGCACCATCGACACCGTTTTCCTTAGCATCTGTATGTGCTAAACCAGCAGTTGTGATAGGAGTCTTCACTGTCTTCTTGAACTGAACTGACAAAACGTTCTTGTCAATGCTGTAAGCAGTTGGAGCGATAGGAGTATTCTCACCAATCTTCACATCAGCTCTTGTAATGTTAGTTGAAGTAGTGCTCTCGAAGATAGGCATCTTGATGTCCTGAGTGCGAACACCATTGTTAGGACTAACATGATAGTAAGCCATGTTCTTCTCTGTAGAAACATAAACAGGAGGCAGAGGCTTCTTATCCTTACCAAGAACAGGAGTATAGTCATAAACTGGACGAGCAGTATGACCTTCCTGCAGACCCTCGTGAGGAGCAGTACCCTTCACATACATCTGAGGAGTATACTTCAGAGAAGTCAGCGTAATAGCTGCAATACCGTTGATGTGAGTGGTTGGGATAACAGCCAGACTCTGCAGACGGTGACCCAGAATAGCGGTAACCTTAGCAGTAGCCTTGTCAACCTCAGCCTTCAACTTGGCAATGTCCAATCTTCTTTGCCAAAGCCTCAACCTCAGCCTTTGCAGCAGCAATAGCTTCAGCCTTAGCATCGGCAGCAGCAGCATCGGCAGTAGCCTTAGCAACAGCAACATCAGCAGTAGCCTGAGCAGCAGCGTCACCAGCACTCTTTGCAGCTTCAGCAGCCTTGGTGGCAGCCTCCAATGCAGAAGTAGCAGAACTCTTAGCAGCAGAAGCGTCAGAAGCTGCAGTACTCAACTGTGAAGTCAAAGTAGCCAGCTGATCGCTCAGACCGCCAATGTTCGAGATGCGCTGATTAATCTCGTCAATCTCGTCATCGTAATCTTTACAAGACGTGATTGTTCCCGCAGAACTCTGTCGCTATAATTAAAATAGTATAAGTCTTATATATAGAACGCGTCCGTATAGCCTGTTGGTTCTTTAAAACATGAGAGCTTATTATTGGCAAAAGAATTTGTTTTATTGCATGATATTTGCACAGAACGTGCAAATATCGTGCAAGCAGCCTTTTAATATTCTTCTTTCAAGACACTTTCAAGATCTCTTATAATGGTGTCTGCCATTACATCTGCATATACCATGGTGGTAGAGATTTCCCGATGACCACAGAGCCTCTGAACAGTTGTTATTGGCACTCCTTGGTGGAGCAATAGCGTAGCAAACGTATGACGGCCACAGTGCATTGTGATTTTTTTGTTAATACCCAGATCAGCAATTACTTTCTTTAGTTGAGTGTTGATATTTCTCGCAGCCAGCTCTGCTATCTTTTCTGCATCTCCGTATTTCTGTAGGAGTTTTACCGCTTTGCCTTCGAAGAGAAGGGTCAGAGGGAGTTTTACCAACTCGTTGTTCTTTATGGTTTCTTTTACCAACCACAGTTTTCCCATCTCCAACCGTATGTTTTCATTGCTCATTGTTCGGATGTCAGAGAATCGAAGTCCTGTGTAGCAAGCGAACAGGAAAACGTCTACTATTTTTCTTTTCTCGCCTTGATATTGTTCCACTTTTCGCAGCTCAGAAGGTGTAAGAAATACGTCTTTCCTTGTTATGGGCTTCATTTTAAATTCTTTGAAAGGATAGTCTTCTGGCTTCATGTATTTTTGTTTTATAGCTTCGTTGATTAGCGTCCTTAAATGCCGTAGGTGTTTCACGATGGTATTCTCGGCTATTTTGTAGTCTTCTTTAAGCCATTTCTCAAAGTCGAGTATGAACTGGAGGCTCAGATCCTCAAAATAGATTTTTCTCTTGAAAAGTTGTAGGGTTTTTATGGTAGATTTCAAGCTTACCTTGGTACTCCATCTTCTTCTTGTGTCGTTAGATACCAGTTTCTGTGCAAAATCTGTGAACGTGCAATTCGGGGAGTAGTTGCTTCTCACAGCATTGGCCAGAATAGGGAGGGTCGGAGTGATTCCCCGTCGCCAAAAATCTATCTCAATTCCCTGAATGCGAAGTATCTCTTCATAAAGCATAGAATTTAATTCGTTACTTTGTGGATGATTTACTATCAGTCCATGTGCGAACTGATTTGGCTTGACATGGAGATGCGCAGAAAAACATTTGGTCTTACCGTTCAGGCGGGCTTCTATCTCCACTAAGCCCGTGCCGTTGGCATTCAGCTTTCCACTACGATTGAATGCTAACCGATATTTGATCTTTCGTATCATTTTATAGTGCATAAATAAACGCGCAGCAAGTCGAGTGCCGGCTTACTGCGCGCTATTGGTAGCGGAGAGACAGGGATTCGAACCCTGGATACAGTTACCCGTATGCCGCATTTCGAGTGCGGTCCATTCGACCACTCTGGCATCTCTCCTTGCTAAAAACGTGGCAAAGATAGCACTTTTAACATTATGTTGTGCGCATTTTCAAAAATATTCCTAACTTTGCAAAGTTAAACACCTAAAAAATAAAGCGTATGAAAAAGATTCTCAACACTTTGATGCTGGCTTTCGGCTTGTTGCTGATGGCTATGCCTGCAGATGCCCAAATAAGATTTGGCGTGAAGGGTGGAGTGAACCTGACACAGGTTGAAACTAATTTGAAGGCGATTAAGGATAACTCTACGGGTTATTTCATTGGACCGATGATAGAAGCTACCATCCCAGGCATTGGGCTTGGAGTAGATGGTGCCATCATGTACGCGCAGCGCGGAAAGGATGAACTGAAGATGGAAGGTGTTGAGGTGCCTCTGAATCTGAAACTCACTATTGGAGCAGGCAGTTCTTTGAGCATCTTCCTCGCAGCAGGTCCTGATTTCTTCCTGAACCTCAAGGATTTAGACTTAGGAGCCATCGATGCTACGATACAAGGCTATAAAGCAAAGGAGAAGAAAGCGCAGGTAGGCCTCAACTTAGGTGGTGGTGTCAAACTGATGCAGCATCTGCAGCTTGGCCTCAATTACATGATACCTCTGGGCGATAGCTTCTCTTTCAAGAAAGCATCAGATGCAGTGGGAGAAGATGAGAGCTTCAAGTATAAAAACTGGCAACTTTCATTGGCTTACATTTTCTAAGTACGCAGCGATTCGTAGATGTCATATTACCTCTGCCACTCCCTGGCGTGTTCACCTATGAGCTTCCTCCTTCGATGGAGGTGCTGGTGGGTTGCAGGGTTATTGTACCTTTCGGGAGGAGCAAGTACTATACGGCGATAGTCAGTCGCATACACACAGAAAAGCCAGAGGGATATACGGTGAAGCCTGTTTTGGAGCAGATAGATACAGCTCCCATCTTGCTTCCTACCCAACTGAAACTTTGGGAGTGGATGGCTGATTACTACCTTTGTTCCTTAGGCGATGTCTATAAGGCTGCATTGCCCTCAGGATTGAAGTTGGAGAGCGATGGTGAGGAAATCATCGGTGGCTTCAAGCCAAAGGAAGAGGTGCGGGTGCGCCTTGCCTCTGAGTATCAGAGTGAAGAAGCACTTCATGCACTCTTTGACCAACTGGCCAAAACACCCAAGCGACTGGATTTGCTGATGCGATGGCTGGAACTATCCTGCTATTTCAGTGGTGATATTAAAGAAGTAAGCAAACATTGGCTGATGAGTGATGTGAATGCGTCGGTAAGCGCGTTCAATGGCCTAGTATCGAAGGGCATTTTTCAAACTTATATGGTGGAAGTTGGCCGACTTTCTTCGGGAAGCGCGGACAAGTCTTTCGTCCGTCATAAGCTGAATGCGTCTCAGAGCCTTGCACTCCAGCAAATCACCGCTATTTTCCAGCAGAAGAATGTGTGTCTGCTTCATGGCGTTACCTCCAGTGGTAAGACTGAGGTTTATATCCACTTGATAGAGCAAGCCTTGCAAGAAGGCAAGCAGGTACTCTACTTGCTTCCAGAGATAGCATTGACCACCCAAGTGACGAAGCGCCTCCAGCTGGTATTTGGTGAGAAGCTGGGCATCTATCACTCTAAATTCTCTGATAATGAACGTGTGGAGGTTTGGAGGAAGCAGTTGTCCGACGAGCCTTTTGAGATTATCCTCGGTGTACGGTCGTCTATTTTCCTGCCCTTCCAGCGCTTAGGATTGGTGATAGTGGATGAGGAGCATGAGAATACCTATAAACAGCAAGATCCAGCGCCACGCTATCATGCCCGTAATGCAGCCATTATGCTGGCGCACATGGTAGGTGCCAAAACCTTGCTTGGAACGGCTACCCCTTCTATCGAGTCTTGGTATAATGCTACGATAGCCAGGAAATACGGATTGGTGCAGCTCATGGAGCGTTATCAGGCGTTGCAACTGCCCGAAGTGCGGGCTGTGGACATTCAGGAATTGCGGCATAAGAAGCTGATGCACGGCACTTTCTCCCCACAGTTGCTTAATGCCATGCGTGATGCCATCGAGCAAGGGGAGCAGGTCATCCTCTTCCAGAATCGGCGGGGATTTGCACAATTGATGGAGTGCCACACCTGTGGCTGGATACCCCGTTGTGTGAACTGTGATGTCACGTTGACGTATCATCGAGCTCAGAATCAGTTGGTTTGCCACTATTGCGGGTATAGCATCACGCCTCCTCAGGCTTGTCCCGCTTGTGGTGATACCGATATTCGAGGCATTGGCGCAGGTACAGAGCGGGTGGAAGATGAACTGAAGACCTATTTCCCTGGCGTAAAGATAGCGCGTATGGATCTGGATACTACACAGTCGAAAAGCTCTTACGAGCGCATCATTCACGACTTTGAGGAAGGCAAGACGCAAGTGCTCATAGGTACGCAGATGATTTCCAAGGGATTGGACTTCGGTAATGTGAGCGTGGTGGGTATCCTGAATGCCGACTTGATGCTGAATTACCCCGACTTCAGAGCCTATGAACGGGCTTTCCAACTGATGGAGCAGGTGGCTGGTCGAGCTGGGCGTAAGCATAAGCAAGGCCTGGTGATCTTGCAGACCTCGGATGTGAAGCACCCCATCATCCACCAAGTGCGGCAGAACGACTATCAGGGCATGGTGCAGATGCAGCTGGATGAACGGCAACATTTCCATTATCCGCCCTACTATCGCATGGTCTATGTCTATCTGAAACACCGCAATGCCCAACTCTTGGATCAGATGGCAGAAACGATGGCCACCAAACTGCGCGTGCTGTTTGGCAGCAGAGTGCTGGGACCAGACCGTCCACCTGTGTCCAAGGTGCAGAAGATGTTCATCCGTAAGATCATGCTGAAGTTTGAGGCAGCAGCCAGCCATTCCCGCATTCGCACGCTGCTGATGCAGGTGCAACAAGAGATGCTGGCCAATGATAAGTTCAAATCACTGACCGTTTACTACGATGTGGATCCAGCGTGAAAGGGGTACACCTTAATTATATATAAATAAGCATAGAGAAATGGATGCAAAATACGTCATTGCAGAAAGTGCTGAAAGTGCCCTTTTGAAAGTTTTTTTACTATCTTTTGCATTTTTTCTGCTGAAAATGTTTTATATTTCAAAAGAATGCTTAATTTTGCACCGAGAAACACATCTCTTTAGGGAGAGATTACTGAGATAACTAT
>CADALZ010000068.1 GCA_902788865.1 uncultured Bacteroidales bacterium
AATGTTACCAGAAGCTCACGCGCGTACATTATTATATATTATATAATAGATGCCAATAGCCAGCAGAAATGGAGAAGGAGATGCCGCGGGTTAATAATTTAGAATTATCTCTCACCATGGTTAAAATTCGTTAATTACACCTTTTTGGGGGGATAGCACAATTTTTTTGAAAAAAATCTTACCAAATATATTTATATTCAAAAAATATTCTTACTTTTGCATATAACTATTACTATAACTGGGTGGAAAACCCTCTTATAGGGGTAGAAATGTTTGAAAACAGACTTGGAAAACAGGTAATAGATTGTGCATTTTGTTACAGAAGTCGCAATGAAGTCGCAATTCCACATTGTGGACCGACTTTCAATAGGAATAAGAAACGTATGAAAAATATGGATTATACTTCAAACAAACGGAGAAAGATTAGCATTCTTCGAATCAGGCAGGCGCTACTATCGGTAGCCATGCTGTCTGTGGCATTGTTTTTTACCTCTAACGCTGATGCACAGAAGGTAGCAGTGAAGACAAATCTGCTTTTTGACGCTGCCCTCACTCCTAACATAGAGGTGGAGCGATGGTTTGGGAAACACAACCACTGGAGTGCGATGGCTGAGGTGTGGTTTCCGTGGTACACAGCACACCATAATAGTCGCGCGTATCAGGTGTTAAATATAGGAGCAGAGCTTCGCTACTGGATGTTTCCGCACAATGGTAACCTGCGTCCGCTGCACGGACAGTTTCTCGGACTCTATGCAGCCGGAGGTAAGTATGACATTGAGTGGGGCAGCAACGGCGATCAGGGCGAGTTCACCAGCATAGGCCTCACCTACGGCTATGCCTTCCGTCTGGCCAAGCATTTCAACATGGAACTTTCAGTGAGTGGTGGTTACTTGGGTGGTCCCTACCGCCACTACCACGGCCTTTTCAACGACTCTCACTTGGTGTGGCAACGCAGTGAGCACCGCAATTACATAGGTCCTACCAAAGCGAAGGTTTCCCTTGTATGGCTCTGGTAGGGAACGGATTAAAAAATTAAAAGATTATAAAATTATAAGATTAAAAAATTAAAAGATTAAATGAGTGAAAGACTATGAATGAAGATTTATTGACATATAGAAAGACCGGCGATTCCGCATCCTTGCATCCCCGCATCCATGCTTCAAAGCGAAGCAGACGAAGCCGTGTCTTTCCTTTTTTTAATTTTTTAATCTTGTCGGCAGCACTGCTGCTGGCTACAGCGTGTGATCGCCGCGACTTGGAGGTGATGGAGCCGCAGAAGACGCATCTGCGAATAGAAGTGAAATGGGCCAATGTGGACTGGATGGAATACTACGGCTCTGAGCCTTCGGGCATGACGGTGATGCTCTTCGGTGACAAGCATCCCAACCACCCTATCGTGGAGATGACCAACGAGGTGAGATATGTAGAGCTGGATGTGGCTCCAGACCACTACCGCATGGTGTTGTTCAACAATAGTATGGGCGAGTTCGGCTCCATGAACTTCGAGCAGATGAACACCTATGAACAGATGGCCACCCGTGCCACACAGTTCCAACCTATGCAAGCCACCGAATGGACCAAAGGAAACACGTATCACCGCGACCCAGAGAAGATAGGTACCGTGCTTGAGGAGTTTGATGTCACGGAAGACATGTTGCTCTCGCAGGTGACTTTCTACCCCTATAAGGCATGGCTCAGGGCACTGCGTTCAACCACGCGCTTCTACCAGGCCGATGACCTTACCTACGTCTTGGAAGTGTATCCAAAGCCCATCACCTCTACACTGCACCTGCGTGTGCATGTCGATGGACTGACCAACATGCGCTCCGTGGAAGGCAGTATCTCTGGCTTGGCCGATGGATTCATGCTTACACGTGAGCACAGCACTCAAGAGGAGGCTATACATCTGCTGGACAGCTGGAAAGCCAGGATAGACGGTAACTTCACGGGTGGCGGATGGCTCACAGCCAACATACCTGTATGGGGTGAGCCTCACGGACTGGAGGACTGGGTCAAACGCCCTAAGGAACAGCATGAGCTGAAACTGCACTTCAGCCTGCGTGATGGCAAGACCACAGTGGACTACAGTCAACTTGTGGGAAAAGACATACGCTATATGGAAAAAGACGAGAATGGCGTGTGGCACTACGTAAACTATGTGACGCGCGACTTGGTGCTCACCATCTGGGATGAGGATGAGGGCAAGGAGCCTGGAAAACCTGACTATCCCGGGGATGACACAGGAAAAGATGACCATCATGGAGATGACGATGATCCAGGAGGACAGGACAGTCGCGAACCGTCACTTCCCAACGTGGATAGCGATGGTCAGGGCAGCGGTTTCGATGCCGAGGTGGCCGAGTGGGAAGACGGTGGCACTATTGGGATTGATTTGTAGTGTTGATGTGGCACACATTATAAAATTATAAAATTATAAAATGCAAAAATGCAAATATGCTAAATGAGCTTAATATTTTAGACTGAGTAGATAAAATATAGAATAGTATTAATTTAATTTTTATGATTTGTGATATGAAAATGAAAAAAGAAACGTATGAAACACCACAGATGACTGTGGTAGAGATGGAGATGCAGAGTATAGTATTAACAGGGTCTGAGATTAAAACCCCAATCAGTGGAGGAAGCGAGGGATGACAAATAAGAATCAAGTTGGAATGAAAAAGATATTATTATATTCGTTGTCGTTGCTTTTGGCGGGTCTGGGAGTGTCTTCTTGTGCCACCGATGCCATAGAAGATGCTCTCACGCCACAGGCAGTCAGCAATACCGTGAAGGTGACATTCAGTAGTAATCTGGCACAGACACGCACAGATTTCACATACAACAAAACCGATGAAGGCAAGTTTGACATAGACATCCAGTGGAACGACGCTGATGCATTGGCTCTCTATGGCACAGACGGCACCTTCAAGAAGATGGAATACCAAGGCCAGGATGTCTTCAAGGCCGCAGGCTGGCAGCGCAAGGCAGAGGAGAAGTATGCCATCTTCTACCCCTATAGCGCCTCGGAGAATGATCCTGGTGCCATCAGCATAGACTTCACAGGGCAGACACAGCACGGCTATGGCAACACCGAGCATCTGGGCCAGAAATACTACATGGCTTCTGGCTATGCCAGTGCAGCCCCCGATGAAGATCTGAACATGACGCTCTACAAGCTGGCGGTGCCCCTGCGACTGCGTTTCGAGTTCAGCCGCGCACTGGAAGGCAGCAAGGTGGAGAAGATCACCCTGAGAGTGCTCGAATCAAAGGATCAGAACCGTGACTTGTTCCTGACCAAGGCCGATGTGAAGCTCACAGAGAATGGCCCCGTGGTGGATGAGACCAATGCCACCTTTGCCGACGAGCTCTCACTCAGTGTGACTGGCGGCGATTATGCTGAGTTCGGCCAGACAGCCGACTTCTACCTGATGATGTATCGCACAGACCGCCTGACAGGTGCCCTGCTGGGTGTGTATGTGAACGACGGTGAAGAGCCCTTGCGCTACATCTATGGCAAGGACCTCTCCAGCGGCGACTATGCTGGCTTCGGCCAGCCCGTGGACATCATCCGCTTCAGTGACGATGCCGTGAAGGCCATCTGTGTGGCCAACTGGGACAAGGACGGTGACGGCGAGCTGAGCTACTATGAAGCGGAAAGTGTGACCTCGCTGGGCGGAAAGTTCACCAATAATACAGACATCGTCTTCTTCAACGAGCTTCGATTCTTCACGGGGCTTACTGCCTTGGCAGACAAAGAATTCGACTGCTGCTTCAACTTGCAGTACATCGAGCTGCCGAATAGCCTGAAGTCCATAGGTGCCAATGCTTTTGGCACATTGCCTAAGCTTCGTCACATATATATACCAGAGGGCGTAGAAAGTATCGGTGAAGGTATTTTTGCATTCAATAAGAATAAGCACGATGGCAGCAGTCAGTTGGAGGCAGTCGGCCTGCCTTCTACGCTTACCAGCATCAGTAAGCTGGCCTTCCAGAACTGTGTAGCCCTCACTGCGCTGGATTTCACGTATGTGGAGGAAATAGGCAGCTTTGCCTTCGACAATTCTGGCTTAGAGGAAGTAGTGATTACGCATGATGTGAAATTGGGTAAGCATGTGTTCAAAAACTCCCTCAACCTGAAGAAGGCTGTTTTTAAGGGTGATATCATCAATGCTGTGACGGATAAGTATGAATCGTATGATCCTCCAACACCAGAGGGGGGACCTCAAGACATCGGTGGCACTAATGTAGAAGTAGAAACGAAATACCACCTACCAGAATTTACGTTTAAAGGGTGTAAGTCACTGGAAGAAGTCGTACTTCCCAACACATTGGAGGTCATCGGCCTTTCGGCATTCAGAGAGTCTGGCCTGCGTGAGGTGACCATCCCCGACAACCTGATTGTGGTGGGCCAAGAGGCATTTGAGGACTGCGTAAATTTGGAAAAAGTAGTATTCGCAGAACAAAAGAAACTGAAAACTATAGATAGGCAGGCATTCAAAGGGTGTCTGGCATGGAAAGAAAAGGTCGTTCTCCCCGATGGACTGACACGATTATTGACGAAGTCGCTGTTTATGACAGGTGTAAAGAAAGTGGTCATTCCAAGCACCATCTACAAAATTACGTCACAAGCCATAGACAAATGCCCAAACCTCACCAGTATTACGATATTAAAAGCTGCGGCTGATAGGCCAATGCTTGATGGGAAAATCTTCCTTGCCCATAAATATTGCTTTGGGTATCGAGGATCTAAAAGATCAGAAAGATCAGACGGATTATATTTATTACCTGATGAGCCATTAACCAATCCTAAATTGGAATCCATCTATGTGAGAAAAGATAGTGACATGAAATGGTATGTGTTTTATGCTCTCCATTTCTCCACTCTCTTAGTAAAGGAATTGGACTACTAATGCATCCCAACAAATATAATTATAATTATTAACTAAAACGCCAAAAATTTATGAAAGAAAAAATGACGTATGAAGCACCACAGGTGCAAGTGATTGAAATGGAAGTGCAGGGAATGTTAGCCCAATCACCTATTGATGTGGATAACCCCGGAGGTGGAAGTGTAGGTTAAAAAAACATCCTGCAAGAGATATGAATAGTGATAAGTAAAAGTGTATTAATAAGTAATTAAAGAATATATGAGAAATAGAACGAAATATTATGTTACCCTGTTTGCACTTGCTGTAGCTTTGGCATCTTGCACGGACACAGGAGAAGAACTGCAGACCATAAACAATCAGGCTTCCGAAGGACTGGCTGTGAGAGTAGAGTCGTGGAAACCAAAGACACGCACAGATATCAGTTTCACTACAAACTATTATCACGAGGGAGCAGGGCAAATGAAAGTGAAGTGGGCTTCTACAGATAAGCTGGGAGTATATAGCGCCACAGGCGTGAAACCCGTATCTTATGAAGGCACGTCACCTGATAATGCCGCTCTCACTCGCTTCTCTGGTTCTTGGGGAAGAAAAAATGGTGAGTCGTTCTCGGTGGCCTATCCCTATGACGCAAAGCAGACCGACCGCACCAAAGTGGTATTAGACTATACCGGCCAGACACAAGACGGTGTGAACAGCAGCGCCCATCTGGGTAAATACAACTTCATGGTTTCTGGAGCCGTGACAGCTGAAGAAGGGAAGACGCTGGAAGCTACACTGCAGCAAGTGAGCATTCCGCTGGCTATCCGCTTCACTTTCTCAGACCAGATGTCTATCACAGGGCACAAGATCACAAAACTCATTCTTGAGAATGACTTTCGTGAGTCTAAAGGCTTTATCGTGGGGCAGACATGGGATTTGAGTGGACAGGAGCCTGTAGAAATAGAAAACGAGCGTGTGTATAGTCACATGTTATTTCTTAATGTAACAGGTTCTCCAGAAGCAAAGAACAGATTCGACGAGTTGAGCAACAGAGAGATGCCTATCACGTTCTACATGATGATGCCGCGCCAGAACCTGACCAAAGATAATTTTGGCCTGAAAGCCCACTTAGAGGATGAAGATGGGGCGTGGCACGAGGTTCCTATCCTGGTAGGCAAAGACCTTACAGATGCCAACAATGCTGCCTATCGTATAGTGAACAACATCGAATTCAAGGACCTGAATGTAAAGAAGCGTATCTTGGCCCTCACCCATTGGGATAAAGACGAGGATGGCGAGATAAGCTATGAGGAAGCAGAGCAAGTGAAGAGCTTAATGATACCTACTGACATCATTTCAAAAAAGTATCCGCAAGCTACTACAACTAAAGCCTCCGTTTTCAATGAAGCACCCAATTACAGCCTGTATCCTTGGAATGCAGATCCTAACTTTGAGCCGATAGAATCATTCGACGAACTTCAGTATTTCATCGGGCTGACTGCGATAGATTATAATGCCTTCAGGGCATGCAAAATGCTGAGTAGCATAAAGCTGCCACCAACCATCACGAAGATAGGTGATGGAGCGTTCAGTGAAACCTCCAGCTTGAAAGAGATTGTCATCCCAGAAGGGGTAACTACCATCGGTGGCAACGCATTTCAAGGGAGAAGCGGGGCTTCAGATTTCGGCTTGACGTCTGGATTGGAAAAAATCAGTTTGCCAAGCACACTTACTTCACTGGGAGGCATGGCCTTCGACGAATGCAAGAACCTCAAAGAGATAGTGCTGCCAGACGGCATCACAACTTTCGGTCAGCATACGTTCAGAAACTGCACCAGTCTGACTTCCGTAACCCTTCCTAAAGCATTGCTTACTTTAGGGCAAGGAGCATTCCGTGACTGTACGAATCTGACTACAGTGGTCTTGAACGACAAGCTGAAAACGATAAATCAGGAGGCATTCTACAACTGTACAAAACTGAGCAATGTGACCTGCCCGTCACAAACGCCTCCAACGCTTGGAACTTATGTCTTTGACAACAATGCAGATGGCCGAATCATCAAGGTGCCCAGTGCATCCATAGAGAGCTATAAGGCTGCCACCAATTGGAGCCAGTATGCATCAGCATTGCAAGCAATGTAACACATAAAGCACTTATGAAAGATTGAACATCCCAACGATGTTATTATAATGCGTATAGCAGGCAGGAGCTGAGAAGCCCTTGCCTGCTTTTTTATGAAAGAGATAGTTATGGTTAAAAAGCACAATGACGCTTTAGTTTGGGGGATAGATCTTCGAGGAGGGGGACAGTATTTTACTGTCCACTGTCCACCAAAAACTTGGGAGGTAAGTCCGATATTCTTCCACTATAAGTCCGATGTGAGTCCGTTGTACGGCTGCGCCTATACGGCAGAGCCGTAAGATTAAAAAATAAAACATGCAAAAATGAGTTTAGAGTTTAGAGTTTAGAGCTTAGAGTTTAGAGTTTAGAGCTTAGAGTTTAGAGCTTAGAGCTTAGAGCTTAGAGTTTAGAGCTTAGAGCTTAGAGCTTAGAGCTTAGAGCTTAGAGTTTAGAGTTTAGAGCTTAATGTTTAATGTTTAATGTTTAATGTTCAATGTTCAACGTTTAATGTTTAACGTTTAATGTTTAGAGCATTTGTTTTATAGAGGACAACGTAAAAAAGGAACCAAAGCTTTGTTGTATGGAATCTTTGTGTTACCTTTGCTGCCAATAACATCAACGACAAAAGAGGATAATTATGGTAGTAATAAGCGCAACAGAATTCAGAGCCAACAATGCCAAGTATTTCGACTTGGCACGCAGTGGTGAACGCGTATTGGTAAACAGCCGTTCTCGTGGCCAGTTTGAACTCAAGCCAGTGAAGGAACACCAGCCTCGCAAGCATGAGCCCATGGTGGTGACTCCCGAGCTCCAAGCTCTCATTGACCAAGCAGATGAAGATTTCCGTAATGGGAAGTGTATCGAGTGCGAGACTGCTGAGGATGCAATCGAATATTTTAGGTCTCTTTAATCATGAGTTATAAGATTGACTATTCTCCATCGGCAGACAAGACCATCAAAAAATGGAAGAAGTCTAACAAAAATCTATATAAGAAATTTGAGAAACTACTTTCAGAACTTGCCGAGCATCCTCGCATAGGTACTGGCCATCCCGAGCCGTTGGTTGGTGGAGAAGGTAATATCTATTCCCGCCACATCACTGCACATGACCGAATCATCTACAGAATATACGATGATATAGTGGTGGTGCTAATCATCACCATCGAAGGTCATTACGACGACAAGTAATCCGTCCCAAGACATAGGCTTTAGTTCCCCGAAGCATTCCAACTTCGGGGCTTTCTTTTTTAGGCTGTTCCACATACGGCAATGTCTGTACGGCATGCTATAAAATTAAAAAATGCAAACATGCAAATATGAGTTTATAGTTTAGAGTTAAGAGTTTAGAGTTAAGAGTTTAGAGTTTAGAGTTAAGAGCTTAATGTTTAATGTTTAATGTTTAATGTTTAACGTTTAGAGCTTAGCGGATTTTTATTCAATAGGGTGGCAGAAATTTACGAGTGCGCCAGTCGGTAATTTTTGCCTCGCCAGTTAGGAAAAAACATTTCTCCAGTTAGAAAAAAATCACCAGTCCTTGATATTTTCCTGAGGCAAGATTTGCAAATATAGAAATCTTTTATTATCTTCGTGGGCTTTTTGGCAAACGGACATATTTACATGGGGAAATCCCACCTGACAGGCGTTGCCTGTAAAACAAAAAAACTAACTTTTATCAGCCTATGAGTTCCTTTTTAGAGAGCGAACCAAGAATGCCTGAAAAGTTGACCCCACTCATGGCCCTGCTCACATGCAGAGTGCCGAGAGTCCTAAAACCTGCCGTAGCGCATGCGGTGTTCCCAGCCCTGGCTGCCCACCTGCACGGCGCGAAGTTCCGCTACTTAGACAATGTGGAACGTGAGGCTACTCTAATGTGTTGTCTGCTGGCACCTATGTCCAGCGGAAAATCTGCAGTAAACAAGCCGATAGAACGTATTCTGGCCGACATTGACGAGCGCGACCGCGTGAATCGACGGCGTGAGCAGGACTGGAAAGATCTGCAGCGAATGGGAATCCCGTCGCCCAGACCTGCAGACCTGATCATCCAGCATCTATGCAGCGACATGACCAATCCCGCCTTCGTGCAGCGACTGCGCGATGCGGAGGGGCGGTTCCTCTACAGCTGCATGGACGAGCTGGAACTACTCAGTCAGCTCAAGACCAGCGCCCGAGGACAGCAGGTGAGCCAGATCATCCGACTGGCCTTCGACTGTGGCGAGTACGGTCAGGAGCGCATCGGCATGGAGTCCCTGACTGCTCAGACGCGCGTGCGGTGGAACTGGAACGCCAGCAGCACGATAGGCAGCGGGCAGCGGTTCTTCAAGAAAGACCTGGTGAATGGCACGCTGAGCCGCATCAACTTCTGCACCATCACGCCCACTGTCGATGACGAGATGCCCGTGATAGGCAGCTACGATGCCGAGTTCGATGCAGCGCTGAAACCCTACATCGACCGTCTGAATGCTGCCAGCGGGCAGATAGAATGCCCAGAGGCAGAAGCGCTGGCCCGCCAACTGATGGAGGAGAACAACGATGTGTCTGCCCTCTGCGCCAGTGAGGCCTTCCGCACACTGAGTTATCGCGCCAATGTGATAGCCTATCTCAAGGCGATGGTGCTCTATGTGGCCGAAGGGGGCTGGAGCGCAGAAGCCGAAGCCTTCATCCGCTGGAGTGAGCAGTACGACCTCTGGTGCAAGATGCGCTTCTTCGGTGAGGAGCTGCAACGACAGATGAACAAGGAGAACGGCGCAGTCTGCATGGGTCCAAAGAATCTGCTTGAAGAGTTGCCCGACAGCTTCAGCCGTCAAGAAGTGGTTGCCCTTCGCCAGAGTCGAGGTATGAGTGCCAATCCTAAAGACATGATTCATGCATGGATCAGGCGTGGACTTATCAAGCGAACAGACGTGGAAGACTGCTTTGCCAAGACAGACTACTATCTGTCTAAGCACTCTGCAGCATAAGAAAAAGGGTGTGGACGGTGGACAGAGGACAGTGATTTTCTGTCCACCCGCCAGCCCGCGATTAAGAGGTGACAGCTGAAAAGCTGCCACCTCTTTTTTTGTGCCCAAAAGAAGATGAAAATAAAAGAACGTTATAAATGAACATAAATAACAAATAAAACACAAGAATTTATACGCGAAAAGTAGCATTCTATTTGCGATAGAAAAGAACAAAAGTCAAGAACAACTTCCAGAAAACGTATCTTTCATGCCATTTTAGAAAAGTCGCAATTATTCTTACTTATATAGTGACTATTATCGTATACGATATAATAGGACCTACTATACGGTAAAACAATATTATAGAGATGTACAGAAACCTGTACCAACTACAGGAACATGGGTAGATTGGGATAGAGACAAATATACATATAATAATGACGTAACTTATACAGATGGAACTTTTACAGCAAAGGCTTGGAATAATAATCAAGTGGAACGTATAAGAAGAAGGAATTCTGGATATATAGAGAGTTATGACGCAGGTGATGATTTGGAAAATAACAACATGTATATTATTCAGATAAATGCAACAAGTGAAAAATATGTTATAGGAAGACCTAATGTGGTTAATAATCAATCTCAAGACCATGTTGTATCACCAGCATTTATGATTGCTTCTCAACTTGGTGCTACTCCACGTATATCCAACGCAACTACAGCCGCAAACCATTGCGGATCTTACATGGAAG
>CADALZ010000069.1 GCA_902788865.1 uncultured Bacteroidales bacterium
ACGAAGATCCAGTGATAGATAGCGGTGAGTGCGAATTGCGCCCTCGACCAGTCTATCAACGAAGAGTCAATGTTTTCAATCATAGCATAAAGTTTATTTAGTTATCAATAGCGTTCCCTATATTTTTTAATCTTTTAATTTTATAATCTTTTAATTTTTCAAAGAAGCTTCTTCGCTTCTTTGAATAAGTTGCGTGCTGACAAAATCATCCTTCTCCGAGCTGTCATTGGTATGCTCGTTCAAATAGTTGGGGAAGAAAAAGATGCGGAGAATGGCAAACATGATGAAGAGTTTCACCAGTATGATGAGCCACAGCACCCTGCCGATGGTCATGCTCTTGAAACCATCTATATAAAATCGCCATATTTTGAGGGGCCACGTTCTCATGGTTAGCAGGGTATTAGGTATCAATGCAACAAAAATAGGAAAGTTTTTTGAACTTTCCTATTTATTTCTATAGTTTTTTTCAAGAATGTCTATTCTGCGAAAAACTTATTGAAGATCAGCGGCATGGCTTCGGGGTGCATCGGTCGCATCTCCTGCAGGTCGAGACTCTTCACCATGTGCAGGGTGCCGTTCTTGTAGGTCAGGAAGTGCTTCGTCTGCAGGTGGTTCTGATAGGCCTCTTGGTTGCGGTAGATTTCGATGATGCGCATCTGGTTGGGCTCATTCTTCATCTGCATGGGGAAGATGCACACCACACCGGGCTCCTTGGCCACGCTCTCCCCTCCCACCGTAGAAGCAGCATCAAGGTATGCCTGCAGGTACTCGGGATAGACTTCTATCACTGCAAGGCGAATCAGCATCTGGCCAGCGGCCTCGGTAGCCGACACTTGGGGTACTGCTGCTATTTCTTCCATAGGCTTGGATTCTTTTTGCTTCATCATATTAAACACGAAAAATATTAGTACAAACGATAGGAGGCCACTGATGGCACTCAAAATCAGTACAAGTCTTCTGCTATTGTTCATTTCTCAGTAGTTTTAAAAAGTTCTTTCCGAAGATATCGTCCACATAGGGTGCCAGTTCCTCGTCATTCAGCAGATCCATACGCAGGATGCCGAGCTTACGTTTCAGCACATCGGCTGCCACATAGGGATAGTCGCTCCCGTAAAGAAGGTGGCTGGGCTCTGTAATGGTGAGCATCATCTTGATAGTTGGTATGGAGACGGCACCCGCCAGGTCGTAGTAGAGGCGTGAGAGCTGCGTATCCCAATCAATGTCGCCCACCAAGCCGGCATTCTGCACCGCAGGGTGGATGGACTTCATACGCGGGATGGCCAGTGGCAGGTAGGCACCGCAGTGGGGCACCACCACCCGCAGGTTCGGGTAGCGTGAGAGCACGTTGTGCGTGATCATGTTAGACACGGCACGGGTAGTCTCTGCCAGATACTCGCTCATAGCCAATGGCACACCTTTCATCAGATCATCGTTGTAGGGCGAGGGCTTGCAGGGGTGCAGTATGATGACTGCACTACGCTCATTGAGCACCTCCATCAGTGGGTCCAAGGCCGGATCACCCAGGTACTGACCATAGACATTGGTAGAGAGCTTAATGCCGTTGGCATCCAGCGAGTCGAGAGCATAGACAGCCTCCTCGATGGCAGCGTTCACATCGGGCAGTGGCAGAGAGGCACAGAACAGGAAGCGGGCCTTATACTGCGCCTTCAGCGTAGCTGCTGCCTCATTGTTCTGGCGTATGATGCGCTTCGCTTCCTCCACATCGCCGAAGTAAGGCTGTGGCGCAGGCATGGTGATCACCGAGGTGGCTATGCCGATGGTGTTCATATCCATCAGATGTTGCTCCACGCTCCATGCTGGCAGCGGGAAACCCTCGTCGAGCTGCATGCCATGCTGTTCCAATACTGCCCTGTACTCAGGGGTAATCAGGTGGCTGTGCACATCCAGCACACCTTGTGCCATCAGTCCTGTAGCCATTGTCAATGCCATTAATGTCAGTTTTGCTTTCATATCTAATGTTTATTCCATCGTATGTTCCCAAGAGCCGCGGGTGTCTATGCCAGCGCTTTCGGCCAGCACTTCCAGCTTCAGCATCTCGGCTGGAGTGAGCTGTATCTTGGCTGTCTCGGCAGCTTCCAGCACATGCTGGGGCTTGGTGGCTCCGATGATAGGTACCACACCCTTGCCCATGGCCCAGGCTATACCCACCTGTGAGCAAGAGGCACCATAGTGCTGCCCTATCTCCTTCATGGCAGCGGTGAGGGTCTCTATCTTGTCCAGCACAGGGTTGTACTTCTCACCGCGGTCGCTGCCTGCGGGCAGTGGATGCTCGCGGTCGTACTTGCCAGAGAGGGCGCCCTGCTCCAGCACCATGTAGCCCCAGAACTCCATGCCGTTCTCCTTGCAGTAGTCCAGCACACCACCACGCTCTGACGAGCGATAGAGCAGGCTGAAGTGGTTCTGCACGGCACTTACCTTGAAGCCTTCGGCTCCCAGAATCTCATTGGCACGCTTCAGCTCGGCAATGTTATGGTTGCTCACGCCCACGCGCTTCACCTTGCCGCTCTTCAGCAGTGGAATCAATCCTGGTGTCCAGCGCTCCACATCGGCAGGGTTGTGTATCCAGTAGATGTCGATATAGTCGGTCTGCAGCAGCTTGAGGCTGTTTTCCAGCATCTCTTCAACCTCCTGCCCCATCTGTGGGGTGAACTTTGTGCTCAGCACCACGTCCTGACGTGGATAGGCCTTTGCCAATTCGCCCAGAATGCTCTCAGAAGCACCCGTGCCATAGACAGTGGCTGTGTCCCACACGTTCAGGCCAACCTTCATGGCTGCGTCGAAAACGGGTTTCAGATTGTCCAACTCCAAGTGGTTACCGAATACTTGATCTCCACCTACTGAGCCTGATCCCCATGACCAGGTACCCAATGCGATTTTAGTCTCTTTCATGTTTTGCAAATTTAGTGATTCTTTTCGTTTTTGCAAAATTAGTGCCTTTTTTCATGCCGACTGGTAATAAAAAGACTGCCAAGTGTAACAATATTACAGATTGTTCACTATCTTTGCCCTCACATGAAGGAGATTCGGAAAATAAAGTGCGTGGACGACTACACCTCTTATTATGGGATGAAGGCGCAGCATCCGCTCGTGGGGGTGATTTGCTTCGATGAGTTGGGGGAGGTGCGCCATAGCATGAACGACTATGGGGTTTATGGTTTCTTCCTGCATCGGGAGAGTCAGGTGGCTCTGCGGCATGGCATGAGCCAATACCAGTATGGCGAGAACTCTCTCATCTGTGTGGCACCAGAGCAAATCGGCGGTCATCCCGATGATGGCACCACGGTGCAGCTCACGGGCTGGGCAATCCTCTTCCACCCTACGCTGCTCACCGACACGCCACTCGCTGCCCAGATAGACAACTATGGTTTCTTCTCTTACATGATCAATGAGGCACTGAAACTCGATGCTTATGAGTGTAACATCATTACTTCTATCCTGCGCAGCATTCGCCATGAGTTGGAACATCGCGACAGCCACGGACTGAAGGAGATCGTGGTGTCTTACATCACCTTGCTGCTGAACTACGCCCAGCGGGCTTTCTTGCGCCAATATCCTTCGGCCACCAATCTGAAGAGCAACGACCTGCTGGCTCGGTTTCACACCTTATTATATAACTACTACAAGCTGGGACTGCAAGAGAAGCATGGCTTGCCCACCGTGGCCTACTGTGCCAGTGAGCTGTGCCTCACGGCCAACTACTTCGGTGATGTGGTGAAGCGGGCCACAGGCAGCACGGCGCAAAGCTACATCCAGCGCTTCATCATCCAGCGTGCCAGACGCCTGCTGCTCAATGGGGCCACCACGGCCGAGGCGGCCTACCAGTTGGGCTTCGAGTATCCGCAGCACCTCAACCGCATGTTCCGCAGACTCATGGGCACTTCGCCTTCGGAGTACATAAAGAAATGCATGTAGCCAACATGCTGAATCCGTAATATCGTTACACTTGCCCGTAAAATCAGTGCTTGGTCTTCACAATGAGGGCACTATCTTTGCACCGACAGATAGTATCGTTCTAACCCTTTAACTGTTTTTGAAGACATGAAAACATTGAGAATCATCTTTTTACTGATACTTACCATGACGTGTAGTACATCTATCCACGCACAGTCCATCGACGTGCCTGCACTCCAGCAGCAGTACGGACTGCCCATCATCTACCCACTCACGGCACAGGCTTCTACCGACTATAACACAGGCTTGGTGTATGTGGGACTTCTGAAGAACAGTAGCACCAGCATGGTGGCCAACTTCCTTTTCACACCTGGCTCGCGCAATTTCTGGCACTTACACCCCGATGCAGAACAGGCACTGCTGATTCTCGAAGGCGAGGCTTACTACCAGGAGGAGGGGCAGCCTAAACGTCTGCTGAAGAAGGGCGACTACTTAGTGACACCGCCGAACACCAAGCACTGGAACGGGGCCACTGAGAATGGGGCCTGCGTGTGCATGACGGTGACGGAGCTTACCGATAAAGAGCATGCCACCCAACTTCGTGCGGTGACCGATGCTGAGTTTTCGGCTGGCATATCGGCGCTGAGCCAGGCAGAGCAGACCGACCCCGAACTCTATGCCCTGATGCGTAGAGCCTACCGAGAGGATGTGCGCAGCATCGGCCAGCTCGACCTGAAGACTCGCGAGATGGTGTCTTGCGTGGCTCTCACGGTCTTAGGTACTACGCCACAGCTGGCCAATCATGCTCGCCATGCGTTGGAGGCAGGGGTTACACCTATCGAACTGCGTGAGGCCATCTACTTGGTGGCTCCCTTTGCTGGCTACCCTAAGGTGCTGAATGCCATGGAGGTGGTGAACCGTGTATTCAGGGAGCGGGGCATTGAATTGCCTCTGCCCGACCAGGGCACCACGACCGCAGAGACGCGCCATCAGGCAGGGCACGACATCCAGTGGAAGCTCTACGAGGGTGGCATCGCACGTGCCATGAGCGGACTGCCTGGAGAGATGGGGCAGCAAATGGCCGACCTGCTCACGGATGTGTGCTTCGGCGACATCTACACGCGCAGCGGACTCTCCCTACAGATGCACGAACTGCTCACCTACGTGGTGCTCACCGTACTGCAAGCACCCAGCCAGCTACATTCCCATTTCTTGGGTTGCCTCAAGGCTGGCAATACGCCAGAAACCGTCGTAGCTGCCGTCATCAACTGCATGCCCCACATCGGTTTCCCTGCCACCATCAATACCCTGCGCATCATCGTGGAGGTTTTAGAATCCAATAAATAAACATTTAAGCATATGAAAAAAGACATCGGACAGAAGGTTGCGCTCTACCCTACCCCTGCCACTGTGGTGGGAACAATAGACGAAAATGGAAAAGTGAACTTCATGCTGCTGGCACACATCGGCATCGTGAGTCATAGCAAGATCCTCATCAGCATGCACAGCGTGCACCAGAGCGACAAGGCCATCCAGGCCACCAAGAAATTCTCCATCAACCTCATCGACGAGAGCTTCGTGGCTCAGGCCGACTATTGCGGCACGGTGAGCGGTGCGAAGGTGGACAAGTCGGGTGTGTTTGAATACCATCTGGGCGAGGCTGGCACACCAGTCATCGAAAAGTCGCCTCTGGTAATGGAGTGCGAGGTCATCGACACTTACCAGATAGACAACTTCAACAACTACATCTGCTCCATCAGCCACACCTACGTGAACGAGGAACTGCTGGATGAGAACGGCAAGCTGGACTACAGCCATCTGAAGCCCGTCCTCTTCGAGATGCCTACCTACAAGTATCTGCGCACAGGCGAGGTGATAGGCGACTGCGTGAAGATGGGCAAGGCGTGGGCTGCCGAGCAAAAAGGCTGATGCCAGTAAAACATTAGAGAGTTGTATAGCAGCAGTGTCTTTTATAGGCGCTGCTGTTTTTTTTATACCATGCACATTGTCAGAAGACAAAAAGTGCTTATCTTTGCGATGTTATGAAAAGAACATGGTCCATATTCTACATGGTAGGATTCCTCACACTGCTGTGTGCAGGAGTCGCTACACCTGTACGCGCCCAGCGACTGCTCGATAGGCTGCAGCATAACGACAGCCTGCTGTCGGAGCGCTATCGCAGCAGCAACATCGACACGATGTACATCACCCGTCCACCCACGAAGTGGACAATCACTGGACGACTCAACGTATCGGGTGCCAAGTTGGAGATGGAAGGATTGCAGATGGGTACACCGTTCAAGTCGGAGATGAGGGCCGACTACAAATCCACTCTCAGTGTGGCTGTAAACTATCTTGGTGTCACGGTTAGCATGGCCCTTAACCCTGCTAAGCTGATGGGCAAATACAAGGATTTCGAGTTGAACCTCAACTCCTACAGCAATCGCTGGGGGTTCGACTTCATCTATCAGAATGCCCGCAACTTCACTGGCTGGCATGAGGCTAAAGGTGCTCCTCGCCTGGAACTACCCGATGGAGCCATGACTTTGAAGTCGCTGAACCTGAATGCCTATTATGCCTTCAACTATCGACACTTCTCCTACCCAGCCGCCTTTACGCAGAGCTACATTCAGCGTCGCTCCGCAGGCAGCTTCCTGCTGGCCGCCTCTGGTCAAGGGCAGAAAGCCGAGACGCATGCCACCTACCAGTCGTTGCTCAAGGTGACCAACATCGGCATAGGTGCTGGCTATGGCTACAATTGGGTACCTTTTCGCGATTGGTTTATCGTCTATAGCAATGCTTCGCTCACGGTGAATAATGAGCGTATCCCTATAAACTACCGTTTCCCCGAGGTCATCATCACCAGTCGTGGAGCCATTATCCGACAGCTAGGCAACAAGTTCGTAGGCCTCACGATGGTATATAATTTCACTAACATAGGCGACAAAGACCTGCTGACCATCCATAACACCAAGTGGCGCACCCGCCTGCTGATAGGATTCAGGTTCTGATGACCTGCCAGTTTAAGATAATCATTCTAAAAAGAAAAGATATGAAACACTATTTGACAATCGCCCTGCTGCTCTGCTTAGCATGCTTGCAGGGATGCGGCCAGAAGGCCAATCAGAGTGAGGCTCCTGCCCAGAGCCAAGGACAGAACGACGAACTGATCTATCACTATCCGTTGGGCGACACGGAGGTGGTGCTGCTCAGTGACGGGCAGAAGACCGACAATCCCAGCGTGCTGGTAAATGCACCAGAGGAGATCGTCCGTGAGTTTGTGCCTACCGGAGAGGCAGGCAGCGCGTTCAACATCTTCCTGCTGAAGTTGGCTGGGAAGAAGATTTTGGTGGACTCTGGCATGGGGTACAACTTGGTGGAGAACCTCGCCAAGGAGGGCATCAGCCCAGAGCAGATAGACATCATCCTGCTCACGCACATGCATGGCGACCATATCGGCGGACTGATGAAAGACGGTGTCCGCGTATTCCCTAACGCAGAGCTTTACATCTCTGAGAAAGAGGTGGCCTACTGGACCGACAAGGAGTTGCAGGCTTCACTGCCAGAGGGACAGCAGCGCGGATTTGCCGGAGCTCAGGCGGTGGTGGAGGCTTATAAGGACAAGCTGCATCTCTTCGAGCCTCAGTCCATCGAGCAGATGACGGAGCTGATCCCAGGTGTGAAGAGCATTGCCTCCTACGGACACACTCCTGGACATACTTGCTACATGGTAGAGAACGGCGGACAGCGCTTCTTCATCTGGGGCGACCTGATTAACTTCCCCACCGTGCAGGTGCCACATCCAGAGATTGCTACGCGTCATGATATAGACCCCACACAGGCAGCAGTCTCTCGTGCCCATGTGCTGAATTGGTTGGAGCGTCAGGGCATCACCGTGGCTGGCATGCACGTGCCCTACCCTGGCATGGGACAACTCACCATGACCCAGCGCGGACTGGAATTGGAATTGCTGAAGTAAATATTCCGCTACAGAACTTAACACCCACATCACTATGAAAAGAACACTGATTTCCACACTCGTGGCTGGCCTCTTCTGCTTGCTTCCGCTATGCACTGCCCAGGCACAGCTCACCACCACGGTCAAGGTAAGCAAGATCTGGGACCGTGGCACACATGCCGCCTTCACTTCGCTCCTGAAGTGGCAGGGCAACTACTACTGTACCTTCCGCGAGGGCTATAGCCACATCTTCGATGCTCAGGGCAATGCCGAGGGACACGTGGTGATACTGCGCTCTGCCGATGGCGATAGTTGGCAGCAGGTGGCCGACATAGGGATGGCGGGCTACGACCTGCGCGACCCTAAGCTCTCTGAGATGCCCGACGGACGGCTCATGGTGACCATCGGCGGCTCTATCTATCGCAATCGGGAACTGCAGGGGGCACAGCCCATGGTGTGTTTCAGCACAGACGGGCAGCACTTCACCACCCCACAGCCCATCGAGATAGAAGAAGCTGCTCGCAGCGAGCGCGACTGGGTGTGGCGCGTCACTTGGCACCAAGGCGTGGGCTACGGCGTGAGCTACCCCAGCGCAGGAAAGAACTACATAGACCTGCTGAGCACCACCGACGGCCTGCACTACCGCTTGGTGAAGCGCATCAACTTGGACGGTTTCCCCAATGAGACCACCCTGCGTTTCCTCTCAGACGGACGCATGGCCATGATGGTGCGGCGCGACCAAGCCAACCAGCAGGGCTACTGGGGCGTGAGCCAGCCACCTTACACCGAATGGGACTTCCTGCCCATGGGCTTCCGCATAGGTGGGCAGGACTTCACTTGGGTGAACGATGACCTCTGCATCGTGGGCACGCGTACCTACTTCACCTCTCATAATAAGACTGCCCTTTTCCGTGGCAACCAGCAGGGCAACTGGGAGGAAATCTATGTGCTGCCCAGCGATGGTGACACCAGCTATCCCGGACTGCTCCTGGAGGGCAATGAGTTGTGGGTGAGCTACTATAGCAGCACGGCTCAGCCCGGCAAGTGCGCCATCTATCTGGCCAAGCTGCCCCTAAGTCTGTTCACGTCCAATGGCTGGTAAGACCTCCAGGCTCTTTATTATCACAGGCCTCTATGATTTTTACAATATCCTCTGTGAATCCCATATAATTCTTGACACCTTGTATAGACTGCTGCGGATAGTCACGGTTAAAGCGGACGAGGGTGGTGTCTGGAAACTTTGAGGCCATCTGCTCGAAGGGGAAGCGGATGATAACGGGAGTGTTGAAGCCAACCCCGAATTCCAAGAGCAGGAGCCGCTTGTCGGATGCTGTACGCACGAAGTTGCTGTAGCGTTGGGCTTGCCGATGCCAGTGGCTATCCTCTACGAAGGTATCGTCACAACGGAGGTTCATGTTGACGGGCTGGCCGTCGGGAGTATGCGGAATCAGTTCCGTGGGAATACGGCAGTCCTTGATGGCTGGCAAAGCCCGTTCTACCCATTCCTGATTGTGATATAACTCCTTGGGCGAACCGGTCAAAGGCAGGAAATAGCAGTAGTCACCCTGTGTGGCAAAGATGTGCTGCGGATCAAATCCTGCCATTTCAAATTGCCCGTCAACATTGGTAGTGATGACGAAGTAATCTTTCCCGTCAACCATCTTCAGCAGTTTCTTGTATAATGGCAATGCCCCTGTTCGGTAACGGCCAAACCATATATGCTTTGCCCAATATGCCCAGCGTTCCTCATCGGTCTTGAAGGGATAGAACCCGGCACTGTATAGGTCGGTGATGCCGTAGCGGTCTATCCACTCACGAAACTCCCTGCGAAAGTCCTCACCGGCATAGTCGATGCCAGCCGCTGTGGTAAGTCCAGCTCCTGCACCAATTAGCACGTAGTCGGCTTCGGCTATCAATCGCTGAAGGTCGGTAAGCCGTTCAGAGTAACTGTTGGTAGATGTCACGATCTTTGTCGAGGAAAACATTGAATACAATCGTTTTAAGTGCATGCTTGGGATATGATTTGACGGTCTTAATAGCAATCTTTGCTGCTAGTTCGTTGGGAAAGTGGAACACGCCCGTGGAGATGCAGCAAAAGGCAATGCTTTCCAATCCGTTCTGTTCTGCGAGGTCAAGGCAGGAATGGTAGCACTGAGCCAACTGCTTTTCTTGCTGCTTGGTAGGAACACCGTCTGGAATAATCGGCCCCACGGTGTGAATGACATATCGGGCTGGCAGGTTATAGCCTTGCGTGATGAAGGCATCGCCAGTAGCCAACATCCGTCCCTGCATCTTGTCGGCACACTCCTTGCGCAGTTGGATGCCAGCGGCAGAGTGGATGCAGTTGTCTATGCAGTTGTGGAGTGGTGCCCAGCATCCCAAGGCCTGAGCATTGGCAGCATTGACGATGGCATCCACCTTCAGACGGGTGATGTCGCCTTGCCACAAACACAGTTGAGAGTTTAGAGATGAGAGTTTAGAGTTTGCTGCTGCCACAGCATCCAATTTCACCATGCCTTTGTCCTCACGCTGCATCTGCAATTCGGCATCCTGCATTTTCAGAAAGTCTTCGCTGATAGGTCTTGGCTTCCACACGTTCATCAATGCCCGCATCATCCGCTGTCGCTCTTCGAGTGAAGCAGGAATCTGATGGCTGACATGCTCGTCAGCCATCAGATACATGATGATGTTCTTCAAATTCTCCAGCCTGTCCATTGTTCTTACTTCTTATAGAGTGCCTGAGCCAGTGCATCGGCATCGCCCGGCAGTTCGGGATATGCGGCCTTCAGTGCCTCAGCGAATGCAGCAGCATCCTTGTTGGCAACCATCAGTTCCTTCACCTTCTCCAGATAGGCAATCTTGAACTCCACCTGTGCCTTCTCTGCCAAACCGCCATGACCGCCGATGAAGTACTTAGCACCAGAGGCAAGAGCCTTCTTGGCCTCTGCCAGCTCAGCGTCAACAGCAGCAGCGTTGCCAACCTGCAGCGGACTGATATGAGCCTCGGCAGGAGTCCAGTGAGTGTAATATACCTGACCACCGATGATAATTGAGGCACCAGGGAAGTCACTCGTAGCGCCGTGCTCGAAGCGGAAGTCAATGCCGTTCCATCTCTGCGTCTGTCCGAAGGGTACTTCAGCAGCTTTCTGCGTAGGCGATTCTACCATCGTGTCACCAAACTGATTGGCAAAGCTCTTCATCATACCGCCATAGACGGGGCCCTCGATAAAGGCGGGCATACCCTCGGGCATCGTCAGAGGGAGCTTGTCAGAGCCACCCAGATGATAGTCGGTGATATCAATCTCAACAGGCTTGCCCAGTTTCTCGATATAGGCAGCAAATTCCTTGGCGTTCACCTTGAAGAGCGGGTATTCCATCACGATGAGCGAGTCCTTACCCTCGATGATGTAGCTGGCATCACCCATCACATCGTTTGAGTTATACACGTGGAGCTTGTAGCCGTCCATGTCGTAGGCGGTGAATGCACCCGTCAGAGAGGCTTCTACCTCGGCGGCATCGGTCTGTACCGTCTGCTGTGTCTTGTTACCGCAGCTCACCATCATGGCAGCTGC
>CADALZ010000070.1 GCA_902788865.1 uncultured Bacteroidales bacterium
ATATTCCTCTATCGCCTGAACGAAATACTTCTCCACCGTCTTTCCTACCACCAATAAAACAGTCTTCATGGAATTCCCTTTTTTAATCTGCTTCCAAAGTTAGTATATTTTCAGATATTTGTCTATCTTTGTAGCAATAAAACACTAAGATTATGGAAAAAGAAAGAGAATTGATTGACAGACTCATTGATCTGTCGTTTGCAGAAGATATAGGTGATGGTGACCACACCACTTTATCATGTATCCCCCCAACAGCTATGGGCAAATCTAAACTGCTCATCAAGGAAGAGGGCATCTTGGCAGGTGTGGAGATTGCCAAAGAAGTATTCCATCGTTTCGACCCCGAACTGAAGGTGACGGTCTATATGGAAGATGGCACCCCTGTGAAACCTGGCGATGTGGCAATGGTGGTAGAGGGCAAGGTGCAGAGCCTGTTGCAGACGGAGCGACTGATGCTGAACATTATGCAGCGCATGAGTGGTATCGCTACCATGACGCATAAGTACCAGAGTCGTTTGGAAGGCACGCACACTCATGTGCTTGATACTCGCAAGACCACTCCTGGCATGCGCATTCTGGAAAAGATGGCAGTGAAGATTGGCGGAGGTATGAACCACCGCATCGGACTGTTTGATATGATTCTGCTCAAAGACAATCATGTGGATTTTGCAGGTGGTATTGACAAGGCAATTACCCGTGCCAAGGAATATTGCAAGGCGAAAGGAAAGAACCTGAAGATAGAGATTGAGGTGCGCAACTTCGACGAACTGCAGCAGGTGCTCGACTTGGGTGGTGTGGATCGTATCATGTTTGATAACTTTACCCCAGAAATGACACGCAAGGCAGTACAGATGGTGAATGGCAGGTTTGAAACTGAGTCATCCGGAGGTATCACTTTCGACACATTGCGTGACTACGCTGAGTGTGGGGTGGATTATATCTCTGTAGGAGCGCTGACACACTCTGTCAAGGGACTTGACATGAGCTTCAAAGCCTGCTGATTTAGCATACATATGACATGGCTGTGCCCTAAGTAGGGCATAGCCATTGTTGTATTAATACTTATTAACAGAAAAGTTTACCTCCTTTTTAGCTTTCCCTGCGTCTTAATAATAGAAAGCATGATGGATTGAGCGAAGATATAGGGCCGATAGTTGTGGAAGCCGATGAGTTGAAACTGGTGGAGGGGTGTAGGAAAGGCGATGCGGATGCTCGCAAACAACTGTACACTCTATATGCGGAGCAAATGCTGGCCGTTTGCTATCGTTATACTGGCAACTTAGACGACGCTCACGATGTGCTGCACGATGGGTTTATCAAGATCTTTACCCACTTCTCTTTCAGAGGTGATAGCGCCTTGAAGAGTTGGATGTATAAAGTGATGAGTGCGCAGGCCATTGACTTCATGAGGCGGAAAAACGCCAGCGGACTGATGCTGATGGATAGTGAGGAACTGCCCGACTTGCTTGATGTAGATGAGAAGGCGGTAATGGAGGAGGCCAGGGGAATAGACGAAGAAACCTTGATGCATATGGTGGCACAGTTGCCGGAGGGCTGCAGGATGGTGTTCAACCTCTTCGTTTTTGAAGACAAGTCGCACAAAGAGATTGCCGAATTGCTGCACATCCAGCCTGATACGTCGAAGTCTCAATTCAGATATGCTAAGAAATTGTTAGCTACAAAGATTAAACAATATGTCGAGCATGAAGGAAAAAGATGACTTTTCAGCATTGTTCAGCGGCTTAGCCAATGCAAAGATGCCTGTGAAGGAGGGCTTCTGGGAGGGCTTGGAGAAAGACCTGTCGGCAGTTATGGCACAGCCTGAAGAGGTGGCTTCTGCCAAGCGTGCTGTACTCCGCCCCGTTTATCGCAGATGGGCTGCAGCTGCTTCGGTGCTGTTGGCGCTGGCGATGGGTTCTGTGGTGTTCTGGTACCTTAATTCCCAGGAGCAGGAAATACAGCAAGCCTTTTCTGAGGTGTCAGCCAGTTTGGAAACCTCTCCCATGAGTACGTTGCCTCAAACTGATACTCCTATCATATATAATAAGGAAAAACAACTGTTGGTGGCCAATAGTCATACTAATGGTCAATTGGCAAGTCCCCATCATCAACCTTCCATCGTCAATGGTCTTACTCCCGTCTCTTTAGGGACGATAGGGAATTCAGAGACGGATGACGATGATGAGATGGTGCCTGTTGAAGTGACCTTCCAAATCATTGAACATGGGTATATCAATGGAGGGAAACCTGCTAATGAATTGAAAAACGTCTCGAATGGTGACTTGGCCGATGTTGAGAGCGAAACTGCAACTTCTACTGGCTATGCAAAGGGTAGTTCGTCCAAGTGGGCGCTGAAGCCTGCGTTTGGTTCAGCAATCCCTAAGGGTGACTATAATATGCCACTGACGGCGGGTATGATGGTAGAACGTAAACTCAACAAGACTTTAGCGCTGGAGGCAGGTTTGCTGTATAATTATATGCCAGTGCATAATGACGAAAACCAATCCTCTCTTTCTTTGCCAGTGAAGTTGGATGTGAATCTTGCAGAAGGCAAGAAAGTGGATGTGTATGCCACCGTAGGTGGTGTGGTAGAGAAACTGCTAGGGAAAAGCTTCAGCGAAGAACCTGTGCAACTGGCTGCTACGGCTGGGCTAGGATTACGCTATAAGTTCAATGATAACTTGGCTGTCTATGCGGAGCCTTCCGTTTCTCACTATTTTGATACCAATGGCACTACCCGTACGCTTCGTACAGAACAGGCTGTCAACGTGAATCTATTGTGCGGTGTACGCATGAGTTATTAACCCTTAAATCCACAGAATTATGAAATCGATAGGACGTAATGGATTATTGCTGATGTTGCTGTCATTGGCACTTACATGGGTGAGCTGCTCAGAAGATACACTGGACATGGAGAACCCTGATGTGGATTTATTTGTTAAGCAGCTGAAAGATGGCACTTTGGCAGTGAGTGAAGATACAGGTACTGTGTTAATGCCACAATTTACGACGGAAGACATTGAGACTTTGCTTTATTATGCCGAGGACCTTTCAGAGATACCATCTTTTCCTTTAGCTCCTGTCTCTTATTTAGCAGGTGGCAAGCCTCGGCTAGGTGAATGTGTGCTGTGGGTGATTGAGTCTATCCGTGTAGGGAGCAATGCCTCTTTGGGAAGCCGCATGGTGCATAAAGATGCTGTCAATTACGAAGGCATATATTTCCTAAGTGACGATGAACTGTTAGATGCTGCAGCCCATTACCGTAGGTGGTGGAACAAGACAAAGCATTCGGGCGTATTCTCTATTATCGATAACACCGAAGATGAACCATTGGCTGGCTCAGGTTATAGGTGGTGGTAATCAATCCTTGAACTAATGAGACTAAGACTATTATTGGTGCTGTCAATGTCGATGGCACGGAGCTTCGTGTGTGCCCAAGAATGGACACCAGCTGATTCCTTGCGACTGGACCAGTTGCTGAGAACGGATGGGGAAATCAAACTCAACCCTCGTGCGCTGGAGGAACTGAAGGAGAATGGTTTTGTTGGGAGCCAGTCGACAGTTAGCGAGAAACCATGGCTGGAATTTGATGCTACCATGCCTCAATTGAAACTTCCCAAACAAGCAGAGATTAAAATGCAGATAGACATGCCGCTTTATACTCCTCCTTCAAATGGTTTGACCCTCACGGGCGATTTAGCCTATCATCTCACCAAGTTCTTCACCCGAGAATATTGGGATTTTCGAAACAAACGGAACATAAAGAAGACCCTTGAAGTGCTGAAAAACTATGATACAGTGATGCCTGACAGTTTGCAGAGTGAAAAATAATTCGTATCTTGCAGCCTCAAATTAATAAAAAAGATAATTATGAATAGAATAACCTCTCTTTTCGGAATAGAATATCCTGTTATTGCAGGTGGTATGGCTTGGTGCAGTGGTTGGCGTTTAGCAGCTGCGGTGAGTAATGCCGGAGGCTTAGGTTTGATAGGTGCTGGCTCAATGACACCTGAGTTGCTAAAAGAGCATATTGAGAAATGTCAGGCAGCTACCAATAAACCTTTTGGAGTGAATGTACCGCTGATGAAACCCGGTGTTGAGGAGATGATGAATATCATTGCAGAGACTGGTGTGAAGATTGTCTTTACTTCAGCTGGCAGTCCAAAGAAATGGACGGGTTGGCTAAAAGAGCGTGGCATCACGGTAGTACATGTAGTATCATCTTCCAAGTTTGCCAAGAAGTGTGAAGATGCAGGTGTAGATGCTGTGGTGGCAGAAGGCTTTGAGGCTGGTGGTCATAATGGGCGTGAGGAAACTACTACCATGTGCCTGATTCCAGCTGTACGTCAGGCTACTTCGTTGCCTTTGATTGCCGCTGGTGGTATAGGTAATGGCCCGTCTATGTTGGCAGCCTATGCGTTAGGTGCTGAGGGCGTGCAGATTGGTACTCGTTTCGCACTTACAGTAGAGAGTTCTGACAGTGAGGCATTTAAGAATTTCTGCCTGAATTTGGAAGAGGGCGATACGATGCTGATATTAAAGAAACTGTCGCCAACTCGTATGGCAAAGAATCCTTATCGTGAACAGCTCGATAAAGCAGAGGCGGAAGGTGCTACGGCTGAGCAACTGTTGGAGATAATTGGAGCAGGACGAAACCGTCAAGGTATCTTTGAAGGTGATTTGGTGAACGGAGAGGTGGAGATTGGTCAGAATGCTTCGCAGTTCAAAGGCAAAGGCATACAGACTGTGGCAGAAGTCATGACTGAGATGCTGGCAGAATACAGGGAGGCTAAAGCTAAACTGATAGCATTGCCGTAATCACATTAATAACGATTCATCCAACTTATACTAATGTTCAGGGTTAGACATTACTAATGTTTAATCCTGAACATTTGTCTTTCTTCTCTTTAGTATTTTACTGAGGCGCAATTCTAATAGCGAATAGGGTGAAAAGCCTTCCGTCAGGATATCCATTTCGCCTTCTTCTTCATAGATGAGAGTGGGGTAGTGTTCTGCATATTTCTCTGCGAAGAGGAAGGCCTGTCGGGTGTTCTCGTCATTCTCTGGTGATGAGAAATGTTGGAAGAATGTAGGCTTGTCAATGCCAAGCTGCTCGCAGATTTCTAAATATACCGTATGGTCGGTTAAATCCTTGCCGTCATGATAGCGGGCATCAAGGATGCAGTGAGCAAATTGTAAGGAAAGTTGGGGGGCAGTAGCACGGCAAGCCATGATGGCACGACTTGGTATCATGCTGTCGAGTAGCATTTCTTTTTCATTCAGTGCCGACTTATATCCCTCGCCAAATTCCTTGCCTGTCTCTTTGGTGATACTGGCATCGGCTTTCCTGTGAGCCAAAGCATATTCGGGTGACTGTATTTGTGTGAACTCACCAGCTAACATGCCGGCAGGTATCACTTCAAATGGCAACTTGCCTTCCAATGTGTCGAACAGCTGCTGAATGGCATCGCTCGTCGCGTAACACCATTTGCAGTATGGATCCATGATATAAAGAATCTTCATCGCTTTGATTGTTTACAAAAATAGGAATTAGGAGACTTCCTAATTCCTATTTTCTTTTCATTATAGAATACTTAGATAAGCTTGCGAGCACCGTCACCAATCACTACATCGTAAATCTTGCAACGCTTGCCGAATTTCTCGCCATAACGCTGTCTTACTTGATTAACGAAAGTGCTGTAGAGTTCTTCTTTTACGAGGTTAATGGTGCAGCCACCAAAGCCACCGCCCATCACACGCGAACCTGTTACTCCACAATCGAAGGCTACATCGTTGAGGAAATCAAGCTCTTCGCAGCTTACTTCATACAACTTGCTCATACCCTGGTGAGTCTCATACATCTTCTGGCCAACAGTTTCGTAGTCGCCTTTTTCCAAAGCATCGCAAACGTCAAGCACTCGTTGTATCTCTTCTATTACATACTCAGCACGCATGTAATCTTCTTCAGATACTTCTGCCTTTACCTCTGCCAACATGTCCATAGTGGCATCACGCAGGAACTGCACTTCAGGATATTTCTTTTGCAGGGCAGCCACAACATTCTCGCAACTCTCACGGCGTTTGTTGTAAGCAGATGAAGCAAGTTCGTGCTTCACTACGCTATCTACCAATACTAGTTTATAGCCAGTGGGTTCGAATGGGTAGTACTTGTATTCCATTGAGCGACAGTCAAGGCGCATCAGACTGCCTTTTTTGCCAAAGATGGAAGCAAACTGGTCCATGATGCCACACTTCACACCACAATAGTTGTGCTCTGTAGCCTGACCAACTCTTGCCAGTTCGAACTTATCAATCTTATTGTCGCCAAACAATTCGTTGAGTGCA
>CADALZ010000071.1 GCA_902788865.1 uncultured Bacteroidales bacterium
CAGCTCCTCCCAGATCTCACGCTTCAGCGCCTCCTCAGGGCTCTCCCCCGCCTCTATCTTGCCACCGGGAAACTCCCATCCATCCTTCATATCGCCATATCCTCGCTGCGTGGCGAAGACATGGCTCTTCCCGTCATATATCACCGCTGCTACTACTTCGATGCTTTTCATAGAGTGAAGTTTTTTGCAAAGGTAAGCAAAAAAAAGACAAAATATTGAGTAATCTGGAACACTTCTTAGGAAGATTATGTACCTTTGTCGATACAATCAATAACCAAAACGAAGAATCATATGAAACGAATAATGTTTGCATTGGCAGCTCTCTTGATGGTCTTGGGAGCAAAGGCACAAGAGCCTTTCTATCTACAGAAAGAAGGAGTCAAACTGGGTTATACCATTACAGATAAGAAAGGTAAAGTCGACGGTTACTCAGAGAGCACAGTCGTCAGCGTCAAGAATAGTGGTGCCCAAACTACAGTAACCTTGAAGACCATGGTGAAAGACAAGAAAGGAGAAAACCTTCTGCAGCAGCCTGTCGAAATGTCTATCTTGATCAATGATGGCACTGTGGTTATGAGTCCTAAAGCCATGGCAGGAAAGATTGTAGAAGGCCTGAACATCAGCGGCGAAAATTTGATGTTGCCTGCCAATCTGACCACAGGAACCACTTTGAACGACTACAGCATCACCATGGGAATAGCTGGTATCAATACCACTAGTCGCTTCACAGGAGTGAAGGTGGTAGCCGAAGAAACCATAGAGGTAAGCGGTCATAGCATCCCCTGTGTGGTTGTAGAAAGCACAGCATCAGTGAAGGTGCTTGGAATGAATCGTAGCAGTGTTCAAAAGACATGGTATGGACGCGGCATTGGTGTGGTGAAGTTGGAAACATACGACAACAAAGGCAAATTGGATACCACCCAAACTCTTACTTCCATCGAAGGTTTGTAATAATGACGGTATATTAAGAAAAGGGCGTGACTCCTTGTTGGAGCCTCGCCCTTCTTTTTATTTGCAATAATTCAGTGTGACGTCCCCATTCCTGTAGGCCATGGTAATGATAATTTTTGGGCAATAAACTACTCTAAATAAATCCTTTGCAACGCGCAACGCTGCAACGCCTTCCTTTTAGTATTGGTAGCTGAAACCTTCCTGCTGAGGATTGATTTGAAGATTATCTATACCTTTCAACCAGGCAGAGATGGCAGAAGATGCACGGCCATTCAATCTATTATAGCTCAACAATAAGGTCTTGCATTTGCTCAGATTGGCAAACGATTCTGGAATGCCACCCGTCAGGTTATTGTCGTTCAGAGAGATGTCCCAGAGATCAAGGTCCCCCAACTCTTCAGGCAGCTCCCCAGATAGTTCATTGTCGCCCAATGACAACACATGCAAGTGCTTCAGATTACCCAAGCTGGCAGGAATTTCGCCCGAGAGACTACAATAATTAAGCTCCAGTACCTCCAAGTCCGTCAACTCCCCAAGGCTCTCAGGCAAGGCCCCCGTGATGCCATCCTTATTACCAGCCAGGCAAAGCTTCTTCAGATGCTTCAGTTTACTGATACTTGGTGGCAGTTCACCTTTCAGATTATTCATAGACAAATCCAATTCAGTCACCACACCTTGCTCTATCTTGACACCATACCAGTGGTTCAATGCTCTTTCACTGCCCCACATATAATTGTGCATCCACTGCTCACCACCCATACGCTCGTAGATATCCATCAGCGCCTCTCGCTCAGGGTCATCAGCCTTTTGGGTAATAGTGATGGTATGCGTCACCCCCATACGTGAAAAAGTCACCGTACCAGTGCGCTCCACTCCAGTCTCATTCGTATTGATAAGTATTTTAAGGAAACCATTCTCAGAGCCTTCATCTATAGGGGTAGCATTCGTTATCATCCCCTTCATTACAGTACGTGTGTGAGCAAGAAGAGCCGATGGCGGATATATCCACGAAGAGGCTTCTTTAGAAATAGTAACATCGTAAGGATTGGAACGAACTGCCACATCTATTTCCAGATACACGGGCGATGCCCCCACCACATAGGAGTCTGCACCACGCAGATCACTGTACGGAGCCTGCGAAACATCCACCACATACGTCCCTCTGAATACTCCACTAGTCTTCGGAAAGTGCTCCACAACCTCTGTATTAGTTGGTATGGAAAGCTCATTAATTACATTCTCCACCTGTGTGGCTTCACCGATTACCAGTTGAGTGCTGCGCCAGTCTTCCAACACACTCTTTGAGGCATGGATGGTCACGGTTTGCAATCCCGGTCCTCCCGAGGCAGGTTCCACACTTATCCACTCATCATCTACAAAAATACTTTTGGGCCGTTGGTGAATCCTTTGCTGGGTAGTCTTCGCCACCCATTCACCCACAGCGTCGAACGTCACAGTGTACGAACCACCCTCTGAGGCAAACTCCGGTTCGCACACACTCCCAGAAATGATAACCTCCTGATTAACCACTTCGTCGTCGCTGCACCCCACCCCTATCAGTGAGGTGAACAGCAATAATAATAGCATTCTAGATTTCATAATCTTCAGTCATTAACGCGTTAAAGATAATACTTTTTTTTCATTAAATGCAAAAAATCAAATAACTTGCATGCTTTTAATAAAAAAATAACAAGAAATCCACTGCAACGCGCAACGCTGCAACGCCAAGTGTAAAATAAGTCCCCTCTATGGCGGGGACACTTTCAAGGTAGTATGAAGCTTAATGGCATCAATAATTTCTCAACCAGCTTATTAAGAAATCCAAGAGTATAAAAACTAAATCCAAGCAGAGGATAATAATAACTAAAGCCACCAACAACCCATGCTTATCAACAAACTCTTTCAGCCTACTCTTAGGCTTTACCTCAGTCTTTGGTTCCTCAAGAATAACCTCTTTGGCAGGAACTCCTTCCTTGGCAGTTTCCGTCGCTGTCTTTTTCTCTATCCTTTCAGACTTCTTCTTGTAGAGATATCCGCTATAAGACGACGATGAAGAAGAATCACCTTCAGATGATGATGAACTATCATAATCATAGCCAGAAGAAGAGGAAGACGAATCGCTATCCGACGACTGCGAATGGCTGTCGCTCTTCTTCTTGCCATCATCCAGAAAATCTTCAAAGATGACAGAATCCCGAAACAGATCATCTATTTCATACATATCTGATTATCCTTCTATCGTTTTGGCAAGATAAGAATATTATTTCATTTAAGAGTATCTTCCGCAGCAATCATAATATTTTCTTCCAGCTCCTCATAAGGCTTCACTCTGCGGTCTTGCAAGTAGATGGAGTTTAGCGTGTAAGCCAATGACTGCAAGGTACTTTCCCTCTTCTAAGGCTTCAGTTCACACTCCCAAATGGTGATGTAGTGCCACCCCATCCTAACCAGTTCCAAAGCCAGCCTATGGTCACGCTCCTTGTTTCGCTTCACCTTGTTCACCCAAAACTCCGTGTTAGACTTCGGCACAGTGTAGTACTTGCACCCCTCATGCCATGACCGCCACCATCGAGGAGATCCCCCTACCCACTGCTGCGCCACATCACCCAGCGCATCATCACCGAGGTGCCAGGCGTGAACCGTGTGCTCTACGACCTCACACCGAAACCAACTGGTACCATCGAGTGGGAGTAACACTCACACCCATATAAGTATCAAGGGGGGTAACGATTCGTTACCCCCCTCTTTTTCTCCCGCCACTCAGCAGTATGCTTTCCTAAAACCGCTGTGACGCGTGACGTGTGACGGCTCAGCGATAATTGACCTCTATGAGTTCCAACTGACAGGGTCTTCAGCAACCAAATTTGGATAGGCCACAGGCCCATCGATAATAAGACCTATGCCCAAGGCATCCTCCAATTTGGTGAGAGTGTCCAGAGACATATTCTCTTTGCCCTTCAATATCTTTGAAACATATTGCTGTGTACAGTCCATGCGCTCAGCGAGAGCCTTCTGAGTTAGATTTTGTTTCTTCATCTCCAGCAGCACCCTGACGGCAATTCTCTGTGAGTGACGTAACCACGGCCAGTTATCACGCCTCCATTTAGCCTCCTCACGCCATTTAGACGATGTCTCACTTTGGTGAGTTTCGAGGAATTCAAGTGTTTTCTTTTTCATATGGCTGTACCTCCTTTACATTATTATTGCTCTGATAAGAAATCGACCAGGCCTTCTGCATCAATGGCTTGATTACTAATAAGATAATCGCGCACCTGCTCCATCTTCCTTAACTCCTGAAGCGTATGTTCACGCTCTTCCATCGTGCGTGTCAACTTTATTGCTCCACCGGTGATAATATAGCATCCTGGCTCTAATTTGATAGCATAGATACGCAGCCATGAAGCATGCTGTTGCCGATTTCTGATTCTTGCTTTCTCCTTGCTCAATAGCATCTCACTTGTACGACTATTCTCCAGAGGACGGAAGATCTTGTCCAAGTCAGCCTCTGGTGATATATCAAGAATCAGGCATTGGATGCGATGACTATCATCTATAGTGTCATAGATAGCCTGATTGATGTCCGTAATCTTGAAGAAAGACTCCAAGTCGGCCATATTAGCCAAAAAGAAATCGACCAGCCACTCTGGATTATTCCATTGATCAAATAGAGTCTGCAAAGCATTATCCTCTGCCCCCTCATAGCGCACTGCCCATAAGGTATCATTACTAAGAATCTTGTCGAATGTCATAATTGATTATGTGTTTATTTTTATGCAAAGATAAATAGTTTTCTCGAATAAAACAACTGTCAGTTGTAATATTTTTATTTCCCCTTAAATAACTAAAACCGCTGTGACGCGTGACGTGTGACGGCTCAGCGGTCTGAGGCAGCCCAATACTCCTTCACGGTGCCGATGATCTGCCTGTCGGCAGGCAGCCAGTCCACGCTGTCCATCTCATCCATGGCCAGCCAACGGGCAGCCTCATGCTCTTTCAGCCTCAAATCGCCCCCTTTGATACGGCACCAGAAGCAGTGCATCGTGAGGTGAAACTTCGGGTAGTCCCACTCCACCACCTGGAGCCTCTGCCCCACCTCGATGTCGGTCTCCAGCTCCTCCCAGATCTCACGCTTCAGCGCCTCCTCAGGGCTCTCCCCCGCCTCTATCTTGCCACCGGGA
>CADALZ010000072.1 GCA_902788865.1 uncultured Bacteroidales bacterium
CAAGAGGAATTTAAAAAAGAAAAAAAAGCCAACTCAAAAGTGAGAAGCCTTAAAAGAGATGTAATTAAACGAATAAATACAAACAATTTAACAAATATCAACAAAGATGGAAACACCAACGCCCTTATCGGCCTGCTCTGCATGGGCAACGACAACTGCTGGAAGCCAGAGCCTAAGACCGAACCCGTGAAGCCTGTGGTACAAGAAGAGCCTAAGACCGGCGACATGTTTGCCGAGGATGAGGATCTGAAGCGCCAGGAAGAAGAGGCACGTAGGGCACGCGCAGAGCAAGAAGCCGAAGAGAAGCGTCGCAGAGAGGAAGAGGAGAAACTCCGTAAGAAGGAAGAGAAGGCCGCTGAAAAGAAGAAGAAAGGTAGAGGCTGGTTCACCGAGACTCTGGGTAAGATTACCAACGAGCTCTTTGCCGAGGAAGATAATCTGACAGATAACACCACTAAATAATGAATGAGTTATGGAAGAACTGAATATCAATGATTTAGAAAACCCTATAGGATTCATGGGCGAGGAGATTGTTCCTTTTGAGCTTCCTACCGACTCTCCTAAAATCATCAAGGTGATAGGTGTTGGTGGTGGCGGCGGCAATGCCGTGAAGCACATGTTCAAGGAAGGCATTCACGATGTGACCTTCGTGCTTTGCAATACCGACCTTCAGGCACTGAAGAAGTCGGAGATTCCTATCAAGATACAGCTGGGTCCCAAGACCACAGGCGGTCTGGGCGCTGGCAACGATCCTAACGTGGCACGCGAGGCTGCCGAGGAGAGCGTAGATGAGATTAAGAACCTCTTCAGAGACGGCACGCAGATGGTCTTCATCACCGCTGGTATGGGTGGTGGCACAGGCACAGGCGCAGCGCCTACCGTGGCCCGCATCGCCAAGGAGATGGGCATGCTCACCATCGGCATCGTCACCATCCCGTTCCTCTTCGAACGCAATCGCAAGATTATTCAGGCGCTGAAGGGTGTGGAAGAGATGCAGAAGAACGTCGATGCCCTGCTGGTGATCAACAACGAGCGTCTGCGTGAAATCTATACCGACGGCATGACCACCATGCGCGAAGCCTTCGCCAAGGCCGATGATATCCTCTCCATTGCCACCAAGAGCATTGCCGAGATCATCACCATGGAGGGCAACATCAACCTCGACTTCCGCGATGTGAAGAAGATCCTGAAGGATGGTGGCGTGGCTATCATGTCCACAGGCATTGCCGAGGGTGAGAAGCGTCTGAAGTATGCCATCGAAAACGCCCTGAAGTCGCCGTTGCTCAACAACAACGACATCTCCAACGCCAAGAAGATCCTCTTCAACATCTCTTGGAGCAAGGAGGCACCGCTGCTCATCGAGGAGACCAACGAGATAGACACCTTCATGGAGAGCCTCGATCCTAACATTGAGGTGATTTGGGGTGAGGCCGAAGACGATACGCTGGGCAAGAGTGTGAAGTTCACCGTGCTGGCCACAGGCTTTGGAGCCTCAAGCATCCCTGGCATGGACAAGCTGCACGATGAACGCACTAAAGAGCAGCAGGAGGCCGATGCCGAGGAGGAAGCCAAGAACCTCGACCTCATCAGCCACATCTATGGGCGCACCAATGCCGAGAAGAACAAGTATAAGCACAATTATATCTACCTCTTCTCTGCCGAAGATCTGGACAACGATGCCCTCATCGATATGATAGAAGGCTCCCCTACGTTCAGTCGCACCCGTGCCGAACTGGAAGGCATCCGTCAGAAAGCTAAGGAAGACTCCACGCAGCTGCCGCAGGGAGGCCAGCAGCCCGATGCCGATGGCAGTGCTAATGTGATTACTTTTTGAACGTTAAACGTTAAACATTGAACGTTAAACATTAAACATTAAACATTGAACATTAAACATTAAGAATTAACTACGTTGATTTTGCTCACGCTCTGCAGAGGCGATGCAAGCATCGCTCTGCTCTCGCTAAATCGCAAAATTCATAATTCATAATTTATAATTCAAATTGACTATGGCTTTATTCGAACAAATCAGTGAAGATATCAAGGCCGCTATGAAGGCCCGTGATAAAGTGGCGCTGGAGACCCTGCGCAATGTGAAGAAAGTATTCCTGGAGGCTAAGACTGCCCCAGGAGCCAACGATACGCTGACCGATGATGATGCCCTCAAGCTCATGCAGAAGCTCGTGAAGCAAGGCAAGGACGCTGCCCAGATCTATGTGGGCCAGAACCGCCAAGACCTGGCCGATGAAGAGTTGGCACAGGTAGCCGTCATAGAGCGTTACCTGCCCAAGATGCTCAGCGCCGAAGAGCTGGAAGCAGCTGTGAAGCAGATCATCGAGGCTGTGGGTGCCACCAGCATGAAGGATATGGGCAAGGTGATGGGTACCGCCACCAAGCAGCTAGCAGGCAAGGCCGAAGGCCGTGCCATCAATGAGATGGTGAAGAAGCTCTTAGCATAACTCACCCCCTGTATAGAGAGGATGCCCGTAGGGCGAGGGCGTATCATAAGCGTTAGAACTATGATACGCCCTCTCTTGTAATGTGATTTCCCGTATTATTCATTGTTATTGAAGTTCTGCTCCGTAAGGATATTTGAACTATCTTTGCACCTAAAGGGACTGAAGACTACAGACAGGGGCAGATGCCAAGATGTCTCTTTTTCCTTTCACCTTTCACCAACGTGCCGTAAAGCTTTGAACACTAAGTGTTTCCATGCGTGAAAGGGAAACCATTCTCTTTCACCACCCTTCACCACCCTTCACCGTTTTTCGAGCTATGCGGTGAAAGGAGGTGAAAGGAAAACGATATCCTTTCACGGGAAATTATAGATATAAATCATCACTTTTCTGTACATTGGTGAAAGGTGAAAGGAAAAATCGAAGCTGGAGTATTTCTGGTGTAAATGCAAAACATTTACTCAAGTTCCGCAAGTGATGCCGTAGGCATCTTATAAGGTAGCCAGCCATGTCAATGGCTGGATAAATAGCGGCCATTGAATGCGTGCCTTTAGGTATGCCACCTATATTTATTGCGTACCTACGGCACGCTGTTTCTCTCTATAGCATCCATATTACCAGCCATTGACATGGCTGGCTACCCTATTAAGCCCCTCTGGGGCTTTGTTTTACAGGATGTTAGCATACTTGCGAAACTTGAGTAACATCAGCAAACAAGGAAACCAAAGCTATGAAAACTACAGGCAAAACTCCCTATACAGCGTAGCAAACTTCAGACAGCACCGTTGTCTGTACAGACAGCACTGTTGTCTGTACAATCAGCACTGCTGTCTGTACAGACACCACTGCTGATTAAACTTTATCTCACGGAGCGCCGACTTTTGTCTGCCGTAGCAGTGGGTTTTGCATGGCAGACAAGTGAGTTTCTTTCCCCCAGTCCTCAACATTTTTTGCAGAGCCATGCGTCAGATATAGCAAAAACTTTATATCTTTGCCCTCAGTTGATAAAAATGTAGAGCTGATGGCAACACAGAAAGTGGGAAAAATACTGATCGTGGACGACAACGCTGGCATTCGCAAAGCGCTGGAGATACTGCTGCCTCTGTACTTCGCAGAGGTGAAGACCATACCGGCTCCCACGATGTTGGCTACTGCCTTGCAGCAGTTTCACCCCGATGTGGTGCTGCTCGACATGAACTTCAACACCTCTATCAATACGGGCAACGAGGGGCTGTACTGGACTTCGGAGCTCAAGCGCATGGCACCTGATGTGGAGGTGGTGCTCTTCACGGCTTATGCAGACATACAGCTGGCTGTGGAGGGGATGAAGCGCGGTGCGTTCGACTTTATCGTGAAGCCGTGGGAGAATGCGAAGCTGGTGGAGGTGCTCAGTGCGGCCAGGGACAAGGCGCGCAAAGCGCTGCAGAAGGGTGCCGCCCCACAGGCCGACTCTAAACCGTCTAAAAGCAAGATGTTCTGGGGCAGCAGCCCTGCCATGAGGGAGATAGAAAAGACTATCTCCAAGATAGCACCTACCGATGCCACCGTGCTCATCACGGGTGAGAACGGTACGGGCAAGGATGTGCTGGCGCAGGAGATTCATGCCCAGAGCCTGCGCAGCGAGCGCCCCATGGTGGCCGTAGATGCTGGTGCCATCACAGAGACGCTGTTTGAGAGTGAGCTTTTCGGCCATGTGAAAGGCGCATTCACAGATGCCCATGCCGACCATGCTGGTAAGTTCGAGCAGGCCGATGGCAGCACGCTCTTCCTCGATGAGATAGGCAACATCCCCCTACACCTGCAGGCTAAGTTGCTCCGTGCCATACAAAACCGCAACATCATGCGCGTGGGTGGCAGTCAGATCATCCCTGTGAACATTCGCCTCATCTGTGCTACCAACATGGATCTGGAGGCGCTGGTGCGCGAGGGCCGCTTCCGCGAGGACCTTTACTACCGCATCAACACCGTACACATAGCCCTGCCTCCGCTGCGCGAACGCAAGGACGACATCGTGCCGCTGGCCGAAATCTTCCTCAGACGCTATGCGGAGAAGTACCACAGGCCCCTCGACGGACTGGACGATGGGGCTGCCGAAGTGCTGAAGAGTCAACGCTGGAGCGGCAACATCCGCGAACTGCAAAACTGCATGGAGAAGGCTGTCATACTCTCGGAAGGCACTCGGCTTACGGCCAAAGACATCAAGACTGAACACACGCAGGCGGCCTCTGCCCCAGCGGGCAACCTCAGAGCCATCAGCGATGATGAGGAGGAGCGCTTGGTGCGCCAAGCCATGGAGCGCACGGGGGGCAACATCTCTGCCGCTGCCAAGATGCTGGGTGTGAGCAGACCTACACTGTACACCAAACTCAAGAAATACGGCCTATGACGTTCACCGTGTGGCATATCGTGGCTGTGGCCGTAGTGGTGGCTATCCTCACCGCAGTGATAGTGGCTCTCATCGTGCGCCACAAAGACATCCAGAAGGTGGCCTACATGATGGATGCGCTGGAAGATGGGGAGCTGAACTTCCGCTTTCAGGACAAGAACAAGTTCAACCGCA
>CADALZ010000073.1 GCA_902788865.1 uncultured Bacteroidales bacterium
GCATCATTGCGGTATTTCTCGCAGCTCCATAATATCGAGCATGTGGAAGTTCACACCGTCTATGGCGGCAAACCAGCTTCGGTGGAAGTGGCCGTAGTACCAGTAGGCGAGGGGATGGCTGTGGGTATAGAGATAGTCGTGGATGTCGTCCATGACCTTCCGCTCGTTTCTCACATTATCCAGTAGGCCTTCGTCTTGCATGGCCCAGGCTGCCAAGCCAACGTGTGAAGAAAGCTGGCAAAACGAGGGGGAGGTGTGGGTGATCACAACATCTATGGCACAGCGCTTGTCTAAGGCATCGAGCTTGGCCTCATGGTACACAGGAAGCTCGTCTTTCCAATAGACATTGGGGGCGAAGGGATCGGCGGGATTGGGCTGGTGATATTGCTTGGCCGCCATACGGTATGTTCGGTCTATGGACGTGGCTCCTCCAACGCAAAGTATCGTGTGTCCGCAGGCTTTGATGACGGAATAGTCGGGCAGGGTCTTCCATCTGCGGTGGTTTATGGCTTGCTGATCGAAATAGGCGGGGTTGTCGTGGTTGCCTCTCAGAAACACTATCCAGTTGTTTGACTTCGCAAGTCTCTCTTGACAGCGGCGGTACAGATTTTCATAATAGGCAGGCTTCTCAAAGCCGAAGCCGCAATCTCCTGCTACGATGATAAGGGTATCGGTCATGCCGTATTGTATGCAGCACTTGAACACCAGGGGCACAAAGTCGCCGTGAATGTCGCCACTCACTACCACGCTCTTCGCATGGGGGTATTCATAGATGTCTTCTGTGCAAGTATGCATACGGCAGAAAAAAAACTGTTATTGTTATAATTGTTATAAGCAATGAATCGTATTTACGCAAACGGATGATGGCTGTCAGTTCTCTTGATTGATCAAGTTCACCACTACCTTCACCATCACGTCCTTCTCTTCTGTGCGGCTCTCGGCTATCATCAGCGTGAGGGCCACAAGGGTATTATCGGCTATGCGCTTGCTGCCATCTGGGCGATAGAGGATGCCATTGTTGTTGAGAAACCAGAGGAACAGCGTGGCTGCTATGCGCTTGTTTCCATCGCTGAAAGAGTGGTTTTTAGTGACCAGATAGAGCAGCATGGCTGCTTTCTCCTCCACGCTGGGATAGAGATCTTGGCCTCCGAATGTCTGGTATATCTGACCAATGGAGCTTTTGAAGGATTCGTCTTTCTCATTACCAAAGAGGGAGCTTCCGCCAAACTTCTGACGAAGTGAGTTGATGGCCTCCATGGCATTGTCGTAAGTGGCATGAAAAGGCTCTTCCTTGGTGGTTTTGTCTATAGAAAGCCGCTGGTAATCGTAATCGTCCAGAGTGTCAAGCGCATAGGTGTAATCGGTGACCACCTCAAAGAGGGCATTGGTCTCATCGGTGGAAAGCACTTCCTGATGCTGGATGGTACGGCTCAACATGCCCACCAACTGGCGCAGCTCTGCCATCTGCTCGCTGTGAATGCGTTGATTGACGGCGTAGCCTTTCACTAGGTATTCCTTCAGGATGCGATTTGCCCAGATACGGAATTGCACGCCTCGCTTACTCTTTACTCTGTAGCCAACAGAGATGACCACGTCGAGGCTGTAAAAAGGCACAGGCTTCTTCACGCCATTAACGTGTAAAAAATGCACGTTATTCTCTTGAACGAGTTCGCCTTCCTTAAATACATTGATTACGTGACGACGGATGTTTGACTCCTCTCGGTCAAACAAGCTTGTCATTTGACTGGTACTCAGCCACACTGTGTCATTCTCCAAGCGAACATCTATCTGTGTCTGTCCATCTTCTGTCTGGTATATGATAATTTTACTATCTTCCATTTTTCTATCAAAAATTATTGAATTTTACTGTGTTTTTATATGTGCAAAGATAGCGATTTTCTGCCGAAAATGCAATACGGCGGTGCCGTAAAATTATAATATTAAAAAATTAAAAGATGCAAAAATGGAAGAAGCCCCGAAGGAACGGCATCCACGGGACCGCCTTCGGGGCTTTATGATTATCATAGTTACTCTGTCATACTTTGTACTGCAGCAGATGCTTCACAAACTGCACATCGGTGAAGTTGATGAAGCCCGTGTCGCTCTGATTAAGCGTAGAAATCTGCTTCATGTCTTCATCGGTGAGACGGAAGTCGAAGATGTCTAGATTCTGCGCCATACGCTCCTTATGGCTGCTCTTTGGGATGGCCACGATGCCACGCTGTGTCAGCCATCGCAGAGCCACCTGTGCGGCACTCTTGCCATACTTAGCACCAATGCTTGCCAGCAGCTCACTCTTTATCACGCCCTCAGCGCCTTGTCCGCCAAGCGGCCCCCATGCCATCATGCGTGTATCGAAATCTTTGAGCAGTTGCTGAATGCTATTCTGCTGCACCAAAGTGTTGCATTGCAGCTGGTTCACCATAGGCTTCACGTCCACAAAAGTGGCAAAGTCGAAGAAACGAGCCTCTTGGAAGTTGCTCACGCCGATGGCTCTCACCTTGCCAGCACGGTAGGCTTTCTCCATGGCACGCCAACTGCCAAACACGTCGCCATACGCCTGATGAATAAGCAGCAAATCTATGTAGTCGGTCTTCAGCTTTCTGAGACTTTCGTCGATAGATCGGGTGGCCTTCTCTTCACCCGCATTGCTGATCCATACTTTGGTGGTGAGGAAGATGTCCTCACGCTTGATGCCACTCTTGGCGATAGCTGCACCTACACCTTCTTCATTGACGTATGCTTGTGCGGTGTCTATCAGTCTGTATCCCACGCTCAGCGCATCACTCACGCAGCGTTCACACTCCTGAGGGCTTACCAAGAATACCCCATATCCCAACAATGGCATTTCTACGCCATTTGATAATTTGATTGTCTCCATATCTCTTTTCTTAAATTTAATCTTACTTTTTCGTTCACAAAAGTACGGCGTTTCCCCCAAGCGGTAATTATACATATTACAGATAATCTTACAAATTTGTCCGATTCTTCACTCCTTAGGGAAGAAGAAGGGTAGGGCATGGTAGCCAGTGGCCGATGCCATGAGCCAGGCATGGATTAACTTTGCCCGAACGGGAGTCCCTAGTACTCCAACGCTGAAATGGGGTGCATTTGCCAAGGATAGACGTGCTACGATGGTCTTCGGAAAGAAGAGTGAAGAGCGCATAGCTTTCGATGACGACCTTATGAAGTTGCTCGTCCCTGACTATCAGTTCATGCCATAGTTGTAAGATACCGAAAAAATGGGTTGATGAAGCGAATTATTCGTAAGCATTGGTAGGCAGAAACATACTATCTTTGCATCAGTAAAACCAATTAATTTGTCAAGAGTATGAAGAAAAGATTATTCAAGTCGCTGCTCGTTGCAGCCGTTATGCTGGTAGCTATGGCTACCCCAAGTTTTGCTCAGTTCCAGAACTTTGAGAACAAGACCCACACTCCAGAGGCTCAGCCATTTGCCGACCTTAGTCAGAAGATTTGGGACTTGATGGCTCAGAAAGATGCCACCTCTCTGAAGGAGATCTTCCATCCCAATGCCATGTTCGTACACATGGGTGGCTATTGGGGCACAGAGCAGGAGCTCGCTACCATCGGTGGTGGTTTCATCTACTACAAGCAGGCCGATGTCTATGGCGTGGATGTGAAGCAGATCAACGAAGACAACTGGGCTGTCTATAGCACCATCGTCCTCACAGCAGAGCTGGGTGGCAATGACGTGATCACACCGTTCTTTGTGACGCAGACCTTCACACGCGAGAATGGCAAGTGGCTGCTCACGGCCTTCGTATTCACCACTCGCATGGGTGGTCCAGGTGCCGATCGTGCCAATCATTAATGTATAAAGTTAGTGTAATGAAGAAGGGCTTCGCTGTGAGAGTGAAGCCCTTTAATTTTAATCCCCCTTTTCCACTGTGGGAAGAGGGGGAATCAAGTTGAATAAAACATTAACCATGCTGACGGTTGGATCTTACGATCTCCTGCAGTGTGATCTTCGGATGGCGATAGCGGGCATTCGGATTGGCCTCACGCACCAGCTTGATGGCCTTCTGCGGACAGTTATTGGCACATGCCAGGCAGTAGGCACAGTCGCCAGTGTTGGTGATACCTTGGCTTCCGAAACTATAGCACTTCTTAGGACACACATCCACACACGTTCCGCAGCCCACACAGAGGTTTCTATCTACGCGCAGCAGTGCCTGACTGGTGATAGGATAGATCGGATTGCGTGACACCATGTTCATCAGCATCTCGCCACGCTGGTGCTGTTCAGGCGTGAACTCATAGATCCACTTACGCTGGCTATTGATGTCTTCCACCCTGCGGATGATGTGAATTTCCTCATCTTTCTCTGCTGCCAAGGTGCGCTGCTGGTCTTGGTCGAACATGGTGAGATACACATCCTGCATCAGCACCACATTGATGTAGTCGAACTTAATGCCATATTGCGCAGCATACTGCTCCCAGAGCTCAGTCACCAGACAGTTGTCCATGCCATACGTGATGATGGTAAACATATAGTCGGCTTTCAGCTTCACCTTCTGCACAAACTCCTGCACGATGCTGGGAGCCTTGCCTTGATAGTCGGGGAACACGAAGCCTATCTCGTCGGCCTCAAATTCAAACTGGTCACCCTGCAGCACCTGTGGGATGCTGAGAGGTTTCTCACTGAGGTGCTTGGCCACATAGAGGCTGTTGCCCGATCCCGTGAAATAAAAAACGATGCGCTTCTTGCCATTGTCGCTGGAGCATGAAGTCAGCACGTCACTGCTTCCCAGGAGGAAAGCCCCCGTTGCCAGTAAGCCCAGATTCTTTAAGGCTTCACGGCGCGTCATTCGCTTGATGGTAGTCATAATCTTAACGTTTTAGTAGTTTTGTTTTTGCAAAGATACGCATAGGTAAGTGTATAAACTTTATGAATAATTCTGCAA
>CADALZ010000074.1:0-4670 GCA_902788865.1 uncultured Bacteroidales bacterium
ACCATCACGCCACGCTCTGGACTTGGAATCTTATAGCCTGTAGAAATCATGGCACTAAGTAGAGCCTCGTTCACAGAATCGCCTAAGCAGCCCACTTCGCCAGTAGATGACATATCCACGCCCAGCACTGGGTCGGCATTCTGCAGACGAGAGAATGAGAACTGAGCAGCCTTCACGCCTATCCAGTCTATGTCAAACTCGCTCTTGTCTGGTGTAGTATAAGGAGCATCAAGCATGATGCGGGTAGCCGTCTCTATGAAGTTCTGCTTCATCACCTTGCTGATGAATGGGAAGGTACGAGATGCACGCAGGTTGCACTCTATCACCTTCACCTCGTTGTTGCGTGCCAAGTACTGGATGTTGAACGGACCAGTGATGTTCAGTGCCTTGGCTATCTGACGGCTGATGTGCTTGATGCGGCGTGCCGTAGCGAAGTAGATCTTCTGTGCTGGGCATACCAGCGTAGCATCACCAGAGTGAACACCTGCAAACTCCACATGCTCGGAGATGGCATACTCTACGATTTCGCCATTCTGAGCCACGGCATCAAATTCTATCTCCTTGGTGTTCTCCATAAACTTTGACACTACCACAGGGAATTCCTTAGACACCTTGGCCGCTAGATTCAAGTAGGTCTCCAACTCACTGTCATCATAGCACACGTTCATGGCAGCGCCAGAGAGCACATACGATGGGCGCACCAACACGGGGTAGCCCACACGCTCGATGAACGACTTCACCTCGTCGATGTGTGTCAGCTCCTGCCAAGCTGGCTGGTCTATGCCCAGCTGGTCGAGCATGCGAGAGAACTTATCGCGATTCTCAGCACGGTCGATGCTCAGTGGTGAAGTGCCCAATATTGGCACATTCTGGCGATAGAGCTTCATAGCTAGATTGTTAGGAATCTGTCCACCTACAGACACTATCACGCCACGTGGCGTCTCCAGGTCTATCACATCCATCACGCGCTCGAAGGAGAGCTCGTCGAAGTAGAGGCGGTCGCACATATCATAGTCGGTACTTACCGTCTCTGGATTATAGTTAATCATGATGCTCTTGTAGCCCAACTGACGAGCGGTCTGTGCGGCAGTCACAGAACACCAGTCGAACTCCACGCTGGAACCTATACGGTAAGCACCGCTACCCAGCACGGCTACCGACTTCTCATTCTGGTAGTAAGTCACATCGTGCCCCTGTGTACCATAGGTCATATACAGGTAGTTGGTCAGCTCTGGATGCTCCGAAGCCACCGTGTTGATGCGCTTCACAGCTGGCAAGATGCCCAGCTCCTTACGACGGGCACGCACCTGCAGGTTCTCCTTCTCCATATTGCCTTCCGGCTTCAGCACGAAGCGAGCTATCTGGAAGTCAGAGAAGCCCAAGCGCTTCGCCTCACGCAGCACATCGGCTGGCAGGTCTTCCACCTTATTATATTTAGAGAGCAGCACCTTGTAGTCCACGATGTTCTTCAAACGGCTGATGAACCAAGGGTCTATCTTAGTGATTTCACTGATGTGCTCCACCGTCTCGCCCTGCTCCAGAGCTTGTGCAATGGCAAACACGCGCAGGTCTGTAGGGTTCTCCAGTTCCTTGTCCACATCTGGGAAGGTCACATCGTTGCCCACAAAGCCGTGCATGCCCTGCCCTATCATACGCAGACCCTTCTGGATCACCTCCTCGAAGCTGCGGCCGATAGACATTACCTCGCCCACTGACTTCATGCTGGAGCCTATCTCACGGCTCACGCCAGCAAACTTCGTCAGGTCCCAACGAGGGATCTTGCAAATCAGGTAGTCGAGTGAAGGAGCCACATAGGCTGAGTTTGGCGTACCCATCTCACCTATCTGATCCAGCGTGTAGCCCAGTGCTATCTTTGCAGCCACAAAAGCCAATGGATAACCAGTGGCCTTTGATGCCAGTGCAGAAGAGCGCGACAAGCGGGCGTTGATTTCAATCACGCGATAGTCGTTGGTCTCTGCATTGAAAGCGAACTGGATGTTGCACTCACCCACGATGTTCAGATGCTTCACGCACTTGATGGTCAGTTCCTGCAGCATCTTCACTTGCTCGTCAGTGAGTGAGCAGGTAGGAGCCACCACGATGCTCTCGCCCGTATGAATGCCCAGCGGGTCGAAGTTCTCCATGCTGGCCACGGTGAAGCAGTGGTCGTTGGCATCACGTATGCACTCAAACTCTATCTCCTTCCAGCCCTTCAGGCTCTCTTCTACCAATATCTGATTAGAGAAAGTGAAAGCACTCTCAGCCAACTCCTTGAAGGCAGCCTCATCCTTGCAGATACCACTACCCAAGCCACCCAGCGCATAAGCAGAACGGATCATCACAGGATAGCCTATCTCGCTGGCAGCTTTCAGAGCATCTGCCATGTTCTCCACAGCATGACTCTTTGGTGTCTTCATTGGAATCTGGTTCAGCTGGTTCACGAAGAGGTCACGATCCTCTGTATTCATGATAGCCTCTACCGAGGTACCCAGCACCTTCACGCCATACTTCTCCAAGATACCCTTCTGGTAGAGCTCAGTACCGCAGTTCAGAGCCGTCTGTCCACCGAATGCCAGCAAGATGCCGTCTGGTCTTTCCTTCTCAATGATACGCTCCACGAAGTACGTGGTGATAGGCAGGAAATACACCTTGTCTGCTATACCTTCAGAAGTCTGAATGGTAGCGATGTTCGGATTCACCAGCACAGAGCTGATACCTTCTTCACGCAGGGCCTTGAGGGCCTGAGAGCCAGAGTAGTCGAACTCTCCAGCCTGTCCAATCTTAAGCGCACCAGAGCCTAAGACGAGTACTTTCTTTAAATTCTTCTCCATATCCTTGTTATATTATTACTTGGCAGTTCAAAAAAAGCGCCACCCTTAAAGAAGGATAGCGCTACCAACAAAAAATATCGTTCTGAGAAAAGGAAACAAGCCCCCAGTCACCCCCTGCCTGCGTGGTACATAGCTGCGTGATAGCCTCGTTTCTTACTCTTTTCTGCATCATAACTCCAAAATTTGTGCAAAGTAACACATTATTTTCGGAACCACCAAATTTCTGACACAAAAATCTGGCATATAATTCTACATTATTATATTTCTACTTTATAATAATTCTGGTTCATAATTATTCCTTAACTAATATCTCACAGCAAGAATTTAAAAATAGACTTCACACTTATCATCTAAACGGCTGATAAACATTCAATTATGGTTGTTTCTTGGCTTTGAAAAATCGCGTGAAGTGTGAAGTCTGTTTTTTAATTCGCAGTATGTATTGTCTCTATAATAGGCATCTTTGGGGAATATGATAGTTAATCTGTGGGCTCAGTCAAGGTGATGACTGAGCTAAGTCCTAACTATGACTGACCTTAGGCCAAACGATGACGGACCTCAGTCATAACGATGACTGAGGATAAAGACCAAGTATCTAATTGCCAAGAAATGTTATATGTTCACAAGAAATGCAGGCAATTTCCGCGGAAAAGCCTTGCGTTACTAGAGAAATGCTTCACTATTATAAACAATAATGCTTGGTATTTCCGCAAAAACACCAAGCATTACTGAAAATCGACTTTACTTTTGGTAAAAAATCACATCATTTCCTTCACGATATCAACAAACTGCTGCCCTATCTCATCGGCTTCTGCTGCAGTGGGAGCTTCTGTATAGACACGGATGATAGGCTCTGTGTTACTGCGACGCAGGTGTACCCAACGATCGGGGAAGTCTATCTTCACACCATCGATATCATTGACATTGATTCCTGTCTGACAAACGTACATGGATTTCACCTTATTTAATATAGCATCGATGTCTGTATCTGGACGGAGGTCGATGCGGTTCTTCGCCATGAAGTAGGATGGATAGGTGGCACGCAGCTCACTTACCTTCTTGCCTTCATGGGCCAGATGGCTGAGGAATAGGGCGATGCCTACGAGGGCATCACGACCATAGTGAATGGCTGGGTAGATGACTCCGCCATTGCCCTCACCGCCAATGACTGCTCCTACTTCTTTCATCTTGGTAGTGACATTGACCTCACCCACGGCAGAAGCAAAATACTGACCACCATGCTGCTCTGTGACATCGCGCAGGGCACGGGTAGAACTGAGGTTGCTCACGGTGTTGCCAGGGGTATGCTTCAATATATAATCGGCCACAGTGACCAGGGTGTATTCCTCACCATACATGGTGCCGTCTTCGCAAATCATAGCCAGACGATCTACATCAGGATCTACCACGAAGGCCACATCGTGCTTGCCCTCACGCATCAGTGCCATGATGTCGGAGAGGTTTTTCTCCAAAGGCTCTGGATTGTGCTGGAAATCGCCCGTTGGCTCTGTATAGAGCCCGCTGATCTGCTCTACACCAAGCTGCTGGAGGAGCTGAGGGAGGATGATGCCACCCACGGAATTCACCGTGTCGATAGCCACACGGAAGTGGGCCTTACGAATGGCATCTACATCAACCAGCGGCAATGAGAGCACTGCATCTATATGCTTCTGGTTGTAACTCAGATCCTTGCGGTAGCTGCCCAACTTATCTACCTCAGCAAAGGTGAAAGCCTCTGTCTCGGCAATGCGGAGCACCTCGTTGCCCTCTGCAGCATTGAGAAACTCACCATGCTCATTGAGGAGTTTCAGGGCATTCCACTGCTTGGGATTGTGCGAA
>CADALZ010000074.1:4726-9032 GCA_902788865.1 uncultured Bacteroidales bacterium
GAATGATGCCACCACTGGCACCTTCCATAGTGACGGCCAGCTCGGTGGTAGGGGTGGTGGCCAGGTCGATATCGACCACGTCCCAGCCCATGCCCATCAGGGTGCCAACCACGACGCTGCGCACCATCTCTCCAGAGATACGGGCATCACGTCCCACGACGATCTTATTGTTTTTTACTGTGCAAGTCTGACGAATAAGGGTGGCATAGGCGGCTGTGAACTTCACCATGTCGAGCGGACTGAGGCCTTCGCCAGCCTGACCGCCGATGGTTCCGCGGATGCCTGAGATAGATTTTATCAGTGTCATATAGATAGAGGTATTACTTATAGAATGCTATTCTGCGTAAGTCATAGTAGTAGGGATGCACATACTGCATAGAGGCCTCGTGTCCCATCTTGGACGGCACGATGAGCTTCACATGCGCACCATCACGAACATAAGGGAAGATGGTGAGCCAACCTGCAGGCACGGCTGTCTTCTGGTAGGTGGCATACATGGCACCGCTGATGAACGTACCCATGATAGACGCACCACTCTTCACGTAGCGAAACTCATCTACCAAGTAGGGATAGGTTACATTGCTGCAAGAGATGTTCATGGTGTCGGAGATATTATACTCCAAGAAGCGCACCAGCACATGGTCGTTGGTTCTGATGGTGTCAGCTGGATCAGAAGATCCCTTATCCACTATCTGCATATAGACACCGCTGGCGAGCTGCACGTACTCATTACGACTGAGGTCGGTCACGGAGTCATGTGCATAGAACTCACTCTGCGAAATTACCACAATGCCGCTGTCCTTAATAAGGTTTTCTATCATGCGGTTCTCATCCTTCAGCATGTCTGCATAGGTCACATTGTCGTGGCAAGACTCAAAAGCCACACCACACACCACGAGTGCTACTATGAAATATATCAGTTTCTTCATCTGTATATAAAATTTTTGCAAAAATAGGCTATTTTCATGTAATCCGTATCAAAAGTGCCACAAACTTCGCAACATTTAACTTTTGCGCAGCAGATAAGACACACGTTGCTCTGCCCGATAGGCTTCTTCAAGCTGTTCCTTGAACTGCTCCAATACGGTTATGACTTCCTGTCTGGCCTGTTTCAAGGTGATGCCAGGACGCTCAGCACCAGCGGCATTGAGGTGGCCGCCTCCACCAAAGGTCTTTGCCACCTCCTGACAGGGGAAGTTGCCTATAGAGCGGAAGGACACCTTGATTTCGTTGCGCTCGGTGTCTTCACGCAAGAAGCAGGTGAAAATCACGTCTTTAATACCCAAAGGCAGGTTCACGAAGCCCTCACTATCGCCACGATGGTAGTTGAGCTTCTGCTGCAGCTCTTTACTCAGGGTGAGGATGGCCGTATGATAAGCAGGAAGGTAGGTCATGCGACTGAGCACCGCTCCTTGTAGCTGCAGGCGTGCCGAGGTGAAGTTGTTGTTCACCTTGCGGTAGATAACATCCTTATTGATGCCCTTGTCGAGCAGCAAACTCACGATGTAGAAGATATCACCACGTGTGGAGTTGTAGGTGAATCCACCTGTGTCTGTCATCATACCCGTATAGAGGCAGGCAGCCTCAGCGGTAGTCATGTCTTCATAATGTCCCAAGTCGGAGAGTAAACGGAAGAGCAACTCGCACGTAGAAGATTGCTCAGGGAAGGAGATGGTGATATCGGCAAAGTCGGCTGGATGCAGGTGATGATCCAAGAGCAAAATCTTGGCATCCGACTGCTGCACCAACTCCCCTACCTCATCGATGCGTGAAAGCTCATTGAAATCAAGGCAGCAGATGACCTCCGCCTCACGGATAACCTGCTCCACACGCTCTACATTCTTAGGGCTACGTGAGGCATTGCGATAGAACGCCACCGTTTCTGTACCTGGCAGCCACTTCAGGAAATCGGGAAATACATTGGGCATCACCACCTGCGCCTTCTTGCCCTTGAAAGTAAGGAAGTGGTAGAACGCCATGCAAGATCCCACGGCATCACCATCGGGCGAGGTGTGACCTATTATCACGAACTTCTCATATTTCTCTATCCACGAGGCAAACTCACTGATGCTCTGCGGATCTATCATCTGTTTCAACATAGCATGTTTTTTTATACGAAGAGTGCAAAGATAGTGCAAATTCGGTGGAATGCCAACAATTATTTGGAAATTCCATTTGCGTTGTTTACTTTTGTGCTGTTAACCAAAATGAAGGAACACATGAAAGCAATCTATCTTCTGGGAATAGCAGCCTGGCTGTGTACGGCCAATCTGCAGGCACAATCTGAACAGGTATCGACGCTGACAACTACAGCCAACCGCCAAATGGACCTTACGCCTGGCACTGCCAACTTCGGGACTTCTGCCTCTGCCACAGTGAGCATCACGCTGAACAGTGCCGTGCGCTATCAGACCATCGATGGCTTTGGCGCTGCCATCACAGGCTCTACGGCTTACAACCTTTCCTTGATGCCAGCCGAGGCGCGTCATCAGTTCTTGAAGGAAACCTTCGGGCCCAATAACTATGGCTTTGGTTATGTGCGCATCAGCATAGGCTGTTCAGACTTCTCACTGAGTGAATACACGCTCTGCGATGAACCTGGACTGGAGCACTTCGGACTTACCATCGAGGAAACGAAGTATGTGATTCCTGCCTTGAAAGAGATTCTGGAGATAAATCCTGCCCTGAAAATTATGGGATCGCCGTGGACCTGTCCTAAGTGGATGAAGGTGAAAAGCTTAGAGGAGCCTTTGCCCTTCGACTCATGGACCAGCGGACAGCTGAATCCGGCTTACTACCAAGACTATGCAGCTTATTTCGTGAAGTGGATAGAAGCCATGCAGGCTGCTGGCATACCTATTTATAGTATCACCCTGCAAAACGAGCCACTGAACAAGGGGAACTCTGCTTCTCTCTTCATGACGTGGCAGGAACAGCAGAGATTTGCCAAAGAGGCGCTGGGGCCAGCTCTGAAACGGGCAGCACTGAACGTTAAGGTGTATGCCTTTGATCATAACTACAACTATGACGACATGCCAGACCAACAGCAATATCCGCTGCATATCTATGAGGATGCAGAGACGGCACGCTACTTCGCTGGAGCTGCTTACCATAACTACGGAGGCAGACCTACGGAACTGCTGCGCATCCAGCAGGAAGCGCCTGACAAGGAGCTGATTTTCACAGAGGCAAGCATCGGCACCTGGAATAAAGGAAGAGACTTGGAGGTGGCACTGCTGCGTGATGTGCGGGAACTGGGTCTGAATACCGTGAATGGCTGGTGCCGAGGGGCTATCGTATGGAACCTGATGCTCGACACAGATCGGGGGCCTCATCGCGGACAGGGGGCATGTGCCACATGCTATGGTGCCGTGGATGTGGATAATACAAATTATACGGACATCACACGAAACTCTCACTATTATGCCATGGCGCACATGGCCGCCGTGGTGAAGCCTGGAGCTGTACGCATAAACTCCAGCAGCACAGCAGAGAAACTGACACAGGCGGCATTCATCAATCCAGACGGCACACGGGCCTTGGTTGTATGCAACGAGGGTGACAGCCGCATCCTGAATGTGAATGACGGCACGCACGCTTTCACTGCATCATTGCCCGCTCGCAGTGTGGTATCTTTCCGCTGGTAAGGCTACTGCTCCACGCCACGCATGGTGAAGGCAATGCGATGACGCTTCTCGTCAAGTTCTATCACTCGCACTCGCACATGCTGGTGCAGGCGTACCACATCGTTAGGGTCGGAGACATAGCGATTGGCCAACTGAGAGACATGTACTAGTCCGTCTTGATGCACGCCAACATCTACGAATGCGCCAAAACGGGTGATGTTGGTCACAATGCCTGGCAGCTCCATGCCTATGTGCAGATCATCGAAATGGTTCACACGCTCATCAAACTTGAAGACTTCAATCTGGGCACGAGGATCACGTCCTGGTTTCTCCAACTCTTTCATGATGTCTGTAAGCGTTGGGAGACCTACCTCGGCAGTGACATACTGCTGCACATCTATCTTGCTGCGCTTCTCGGCATCTGTCATCAGTGTGGTCACTGTGCAACCAGCTTCTTTCGCCATGCGCTCCACAAGGGCATAACGTTCAGGATGTACAGCACTGTTATCCAATGGGTTTTCCGCCCCACGAATACGCAGGAAACCAGCGCACTGCTGAAAGGCCACAGGACCTAAGCGAGGCACTTTCAGAAGTTGTGCCCTGCTAGTAAATGCGCCATGCTCACGGCGATAGTCCACAATGTTCTTAGCCAGTTGTGGACCTAAGCCACTGACGTAGGT
>CADALZ010000075.1 GCA_902788865.1 uncultured Bacteroidales bacterium
TCCGGCCACGGCTTCCACCCGCTTCTTGGCAGCGGCCTGGTCGCCGGTCGTTTTCACCAGGAGCACCCAAGGATAATCGTCATCCGGATTCTCTCCGCGATTGTAAATCATCGCGGCGCTCTGGTCCTGCTCCAGGGGACGGATCTTGAAGTCATAGTAGATGCCGCCGATGGACTGCGTTCCGTTTTGGGCTGTAACAAACTCCATGGCGCTCTCATCAATGCCAATCTGCTTGAAAGCATATTCATTAAGCCACCATTTGTTTGGTTGATGGTTATCTTGCTTCACCTTCAAGCCCAGGATGTCAAAATATTTGTCATCCCCTTGGATTTGTTGGAAGGACACCCAACGTCCAGTTATTCGTTCCTCCCAGCGGAATACCGTCACCTTGGCCCACTTCCTCCACGCAGGGCTCCTCCCGCCACTTATCCAGTAGCGGACGGATCTGCCCGGTCTGGCCGAAGGCATTGTCTACTACCAGGATGTCCTTGGTATTATATCCCAGGTCGGCCGAAATCATGTGCCGGATCTGGAGTGCCATGGTAAGGGCGCTCACCAGCATCACCACAGCCACCACGTTCTGCACGATGATGATGACTTTGCTATAAACCGTCTTGGTCTTGAGCCTGAGCGTACCGCGCACAATCTCGATGGGCTGAGCCTGTTGAATCAGCAGGGCCGGTACGATGCCGGACAGGATTCCGAGTATCACGATAAAGCCCAGTACCAGCAGCACATTGACAGGCGTAATAGCTTTGAAGATGGACACTTGATATTCCAACATGCGGGAGACCGCTGGGGAGAGCGCTTCGGCCAGCAGGATGGCCAGTAGCATCGAGATGCCGCACACCCACCAGGCGCCTGGTGGCCATTTCCTTGGCACGGAAGCCCGTGAGGGCGGTGGTCATATTGATATAATTGAGCACTGCAAATGCAAGGAGCAGGATGCACATCGCCAGCAGCAGGTTTACGAAACTGCGGTTCCCGAACTGAATGGTCTCCGTCCAATCTTTATTCCCATCATCCAGGAAATACATGTTCCTGAGAGGAATCAGCCGAACATTATCGTATTGGCTCTTGTACACCCAGAAATTCTCTTCGCACCAATCCAGGATGTCACTCTGCCTGGCCTGAAGGTCGGCACCCGGATAGGTCATCACAAAGCAGACGCCACCGCCGGCATTGCTCATGTATTCGTCGTGTGACGAATTTATTTTTGGCATTATATCGCCCCGTATCAAGACATCCGGCGCTTTCAGGATGGAATTCCCGAAATCTTCATACACGCCGCAAACGGTAAGCTGAAAGGACCCCTCATAATTTAAAGATATGATCTGTCCCAGCGGGTCCTTGTCTGAGAAATGGGCATTCGCAAACTCCCGGCTCACCATGCAGCGGTCCCAGGACACGAGCCAGTCGGCCTTATTGCCTTCCACCAAATCATAACTGAACATCTCAAAAAAGGTGCTGTCCGCCGCCATCGTGCTGCCATAGACTCGTTCTCCGTTAATGTTGAATGCTGCCGCCGATGCGATGTTGGCCACGCAACACCCCTTTTCTATTTCAGGAAAGTTGTTCTTAAGATGCTTGTCCAGCCAATAGCCCATATTTACGTTATCTTCGCTGGCAACAGCATAGATCCGGTCCGCATTCTTTTGGAAAGAATCCGTGGACAGCTGCCGCTGGATATACACTGCCAGCAGGAGCACGAACGCCATTGATACCGTAAGTCCTATAAGGTTTATCCCAGCATACAGTTTATTATTTCTCAGAAAATTCCAAAAACTTTTCATCGTTAAACGAGTTAAAATACTAACACATCACTATCCCCATAAGTCTCATACCCAGAGGTAATCACCTTTTCTCCTGGCTCTAAGCCTTCCAGCACTTCGTAGTACTGCGGATTCTGGCGTCCGATGCGGATTTCACGCTTCACGGCTCTGTTGCCATCTTTATTCACCACATAGATCCACTTGCCACCTGTCTTCTGGTAGAAGGAGCCGCGAGGAATGAGGATGGCCTCCTCGGGCTGCCCCAATTGCAAGTTCAGATAATAGGTCTGTCCGCTGCGGATGTTGTCAGGCTGCTCGCCAGAGAACTTGAAGTCGGCCTTGAACTTGCCGTCGCGCACTTCTGGATACACCTTGCGTATCAGGGTGGAGAAGGTATCTCCCTGACGTTCGAAAGTTGCCTCCAGCCCTTCCACTACGCGGTCTATGTAGTGCTCGTCTATCTGTGCCTCTACCTTATAAGTACCCACAGAGTTGATTTGCCCTATCTTGGTGCCGCTGGCTATGCTCTGCCCCAGCACCACATCGAGCAGTCCCAGCTCCCCATCGATGGGGGCTTTCACGATGAGGCTGCTTTTGCGCTTGCGAATCATCTGCATATTGAGCTGCATATTGTCCAGACTCTCTTCCATGCGGTCTATCTGTGTGCTGCGATAGAGGCTGTCTTGCTTGGAGCGCTCACGGATAAGTTCATATTTCTGCTGTGCCAGTCGGTAGTCCTCCTCGGCTTTCAGGTAGTCCTCACGGGCTATGAGCTTATCGTCATAGAGGGCTTTCTGCTGCTCGTAGGTGCGGCGCAGGCGCTCTACCTGCGTGCCATACTCCAGCACGTTCTGGCGCACATCGAGCTTCTGCTGCTCCATCTGTATCTGCGTGTTGCGCAGAATGTTCTCCTTCTCGGCCAGTTCGGCTTCAGAGTTCAGGATGGAGAGGTCCAGATTGTCATTGCTCAGCACCAAGATGGGGTCGCCTGCCTTCACGGCAGAACCTTCTTCGATGAGAATCTCCTGCACGATGCCACCTTCCTGAGGCGAAAGCTGAATGGTGGTCATGGGTTGCACCCGTCCGCTGATGCGGATGTAATCATTAAACTCTCCCTGCTCGGTGGTAGATACCACTACAGAGTCTTTGTCCACACGCAGGGTCTTGTTGTTGGGGCGTGCTATCAGGTAGGCGATGAAAGCCAGAAGCAGTGCGCCGCCCCAGTAAGGTAAGGCCTTCTTGGTGAATGCCACCCTCCAGCCTGTCTGTTTTTCTAGAATCTTATCCATAGTCATTGATCTATATATGCTATACCATTATAATAATTTACTACTGCCTGCTTGATGAGGTATTTATAGAGCGAGTTCATCTCGTCGGCCTGTGCCTTGAGGTAGTTGTTGCTCGCTGTCTGAAATTCCAGAGGTGAGATGAGGCCTTGCTCCAGCTTCTTGCGGTTCAGTTGGTAGGCTTCTTCCTGCACCTCGGACTTGCGCTGTGCCTGCTCGTAGGCAGTGGCACTGCCATTGCGGTCTTGAATGGCACGGCGCACCTCGCTCTCCACATCACGGCGCTTCTGCTCCAGTTCGGCTGTGGCTTTCTTGTAGGCATTGCGCTTCTTCGAGATGTTGGAGGCTCTGCTCATGCGGTCCCAGAGGGGGATGGAGAGCGACATCTCTACGTATTCACCTCGGTTGTTGCGGAACTGACTGCTGAACGATGGCACCTCTGAACCTTGATAGGTGTAGTAGCTGGTGTTCCATCCGGCATAGATGCCCAGGGTGGGCAGCAACTGCCATTTGGCGGTGTTCAGCTCTCTGCGGGCGTTCTGCTGCTCCCAAGTGGCCTTCTTCACTTCGGGATTGTTGGCCAGCGCATAGCCCACGGTGCTCTCCGCATCGGCCTGAGGGATTGCCGTCGTAGCCTCTGCCGTGGCCTCTATCTGCAGCTCCTCGTCTTCGGGCCAGAACATCAGGGCCGTGAGGGTCATCAGCTGGTCTTGATACATGTTCTGCGTGTTGGTGAGGTCATACTGGCGGTCGGCCAGATCGGCTTCCATCTGCACCACATCGGCATGGCCCTTCTGCCCCAGCTCCTCTTGGCGGCGGGCCAGTTTCAGGGAAGCCTCTGCTGCCTGCACCTGCTCCTCATACACCTTGGCGAGGCGCTGGTAGTAGGCCACATTATAGTAAGCCTCCATCACAGCCAGACAGATGTCGGCCTCTACCTGCTGCTCTTCCGACTTGGCTATGAGCAGTCCTGTTTTCGAGATCTTGTAGTTGTTCACTGCCTTGAAGCCATCGAAGAGGTCGTATCCCACGCTCACGGCATAGTTGTTATGAAACGAGGTGGTAGTGAAGTAGGTGTTGGTCTGCGGGTCTATGCTACGTCCGAAGTTGTAGTAGGCGTAGGTCTGGGCACTGATGGTAGGGGTAAACAGTGCCAGGGCTGCATCGCGTCGGGCTATGCGGGCATCGCCCATCGCTGCTTCCTGAATCCGCATCTTGGTAGAGTTTGAGATGGCATACGTCATGCAGTCGTGCAGGGTCATCACCTGGCTCTGCGCTTCGGCTTCCTGTGCCCAGGCTTTGGTCAGCCCTGCATAGGTGCTCGCTGCCACCATCAAGACGGTCATGAAAAACTTTTTATTCATTGCTTCGATATTTTTTACGTTTTATGCCAAAGATATAACATAAACCGTGCCAAACTCGTAACGCGCTGATTATCAGGAGGGGTGTAAAAGTGTAAAGGTGTAAAGCGTTGTAAAATCGCTTTACACCTTTACACTTTCTTTACACTTTTCGAGGTTATCTGAAGCGCAGTTCGAAGACTGTTTTCTGAGCATCACTTTGCAGCAACTCGATGCTGCCATTATGATTGCGCATGATTTGGCGCGAGATGCTCAGTCCTATGCCCGAGCCTTCTTTCTTGGTGGTATAGAAGGGGATGAAGATTTGCTCCTGACTGCTCACGGGGATGGGAGCACCATCGTTGGCCACACGGATGATCACCTCATCGTCTTGCCCCATCTGGGCACTGATGTCTATGTGCTTGGCCCCTGCCTGCAAGGCATTCTTTAGGAGGTTGATGAAAATCTGCGATATCTGACCCTCATCGGCAAAAATCATAAGGTCGGCCTCTGCTGGGTGGTAGCTGCAGGTGGCTTGGCAAGAAGCCAAGAACTCGCTGTTGAGCGCCATCACCTTATTTATAAGTTCCTTCAAGTCTAAGGCCTTGCGTATGGGGCGGGCCACACCACTCAGCTGTCGGTAGGTCTGCACGAAGTCAATCAGATTCTTCGAACTATCGGAAATGGTCTCCAAGCCAGCCTTCACATCCAGTTCGCTGTGTCCGTTCTCGTCCATCGACTGTGCCAGCGCATCGCTCAGTGAGGCTACGGGCGACACCGTATTCATGATCTCATGCGTCAGCACGCGTATCAGCTTCGTCCATGA
>CADALZ010000076.1 GCA_902788865.1 uncultured Bacteroidales bacterium
AGAAGCGTCGAGAACTTCGTGGTCAATACACTGGCAGCCTTGGCTGCATATTGCTTTTTCCCAAAGAAGCCCTCCATTGCAGTTGAACGTTCCATTGACTGTCAGCTTACTCTGTTCTAAATTCATCGAACTCACGTTAATTAGTGTTCACTGTTTAGATTTCACATTTTGTGTTACACATTTTGTGAAATCCCTCTCAAAAACCGGTCAGATAGGTCAGTTGGTCAGTTATTTTACACACTTATGCAAATTAAAAAGACCATGAGACCATGAGACCGTGAGACCAATATTCCTCCGCTGTAAGTCCGATGTACCTCCGTTGTGGCTCCGTTTTTAGGGCTTTTATCTCTTTTATAATTATTATATTATGATAATTGAAAGATAATAATTATATTTGCAGTGCAAAACAGCATTTGATAAAGATGGTTCAAAATCCGTTTATACTTTATGGGTATGAGTCTGCAGCTTATTTCTGTGACCGTGAGAAGGAAACAGCTGAGTTGAAAAGGTTGTTGGCAAATGGGAATAATGTGGCTCTCATAGCTCCAAGACGAATAGGAAAGACCGGTCTCATTCAGCATCTGTTTCACCAACCAGATGTGGCAACATACTATTACACCTTCCTCATCGACATTTATGCAACCAAGAATATGGGGGAGATGATTATGGCTATGGGGAGCAACATTATGGCAGGGCTAAGATCTAAAGGTACACCGATATTAAAGAAGTTCACAGACTTTCTTAGTACTCTGCGAACAGGAATCTCATTTGATGCCTTGGGAAATCCTTCATGGAATGTGGAAATAGGTGACGTACGCCAGCCTAATACAACGCTTGAAGAAATCTTCAAGTTCTTAGAAGCAGCAGACAAACCATGTATAGTAGCCATAGATGAGTTTCAGACAGTAAGTGAATATAGAGATGCCAATGCCGAGGCTGTACTACGTACATTCATTCAACACTGCAAAAATACTCACTTCATCTTTGCCGGGTCGCAGCGTACCAAGATGGGCGAAATCTTTCTGAATCCAGCAAGACCATTCTATCAAAGCACTGCTATGATGAACATAGAATGCATTCCTTTGGAGACTTATACAGACTTTTGCGTGCGGTTATTCGAAAAAACAGGTAGGTCAGTTGAGACAGAAGTGATAAAAGAGACTTATCAGCGTTTTGAAGGTATCACATGGTATATGCAACGCATAATGAACGAATTGTTTGCTGTTACATTACCAGGAAATACTTGTCAACGGAGCCAACTGGAAGATGCTGTGTCGCACATACTGAGGACAAACGAATTTACATACCAGTCCATCTTATACCAGCTACCATCGAAACAGAAGGAGCTACTGGTTGCTATCTGCAAAGAAGGAAAAGCTTCCAACCTCACATCGGCAGATTTTATACACCGCTATAGACTCACTTCTGCCAGCAGCGTACAGTCAGCTATTAAAGGACTGATAGAGAAACGATTTGTCACCATGACATTGGGAACTTATGAGGTGTATGATAAGTTTTTTGCCATGTGGCTTTTACAGAAAAATATAATTAAGGTATCATCATGAGCATTATATATCTGATAGGAGGACTACTCCTTATTCTTTTAGGAGCCAACGGACTGACAGACGGCGGAGCAGCGCTGGCTAAACGATTTCATATCTCCGACATCGTGATAGGACTCACCATCGTGGCTTTCGGAACTTCTGCCCCAGAACTCACCGTGTCTGTATCTTCTGCACTCAAAGGCAGCGCAGACATCGCCATAGGTAATGTGGTGGGTAGTAATATCTTCAACACACTGATGATAGTGGGTTGTACTTCTATCGTGGCTCCTATCGTAGTGACGCGAAACACACTGGTACACGAGATACCTCTCTGTATCTTGGCTTCCTTAGCCCTATTCTTCTGTAGCTGCGACATACTGCTCGACAGAAGTCCGCTCGATGTCATCAGTCGTGCAGATGGCTTGTTGCTCTTGGGATTCTTTGCCATCTTCATCAGCTATACTTTTGCCATAGCACATAAAGATCAAGCCACAGAGCCAGAGGAAGTCATACAACCCATGCCTCTGTGGAAAGCACTGCTCTGGATTCTTGGTGGTCTGGCCATGCTAATCTTCGGCGGAAACCTGTTTGTAGATGGTGCCACAAGCATAGCCCGTGGTTTAGGCGTAAGCGAGAGCATCATAGGTCTGACGCTGGTAGCTGCAGGCACCTCACTGCCAGAACTGGCTACCTCTATCGTAGCTGCGCTGAAGAAAAACCCAGAGATGGCCATTGGCAACGCTATAGGAAGCAACCTTTTCAACATCTTCTTTGTATTAGGATGCACTGCCACCATCTCACCTCTGCACCCTGCAGGCATCACTACACTCGATTTGCTGGTGCTGATAGCCTCCAGCCTGCTGCTGTGGATTGTGGCTTTCTTCATCAGGAAACGTACCATCACACGTCTGGAAGGCATCATCATGGTGGCTTGCTACGTGGCCTACACCATATATTTGATTCTGCAGCAGTAATCAATTTGCTAATTTGCGAAAATAAATTTATCTTTGTCGCAAATTAGGATTATTATGGCTGTAACAATAAAAAAAGTTTCCAATAAGAGCGAGTTAAAGAAGTTTATCCGCTTGAACTATGAGATGTATAAGGAAAACCCTTATTCTGTGCCCGACCTCTATGAGGACATGCTGAATACTTTCGACAAGAAAAAGAACGGAGCCTTCGACTTCTGCGAGGCCGACTATTTCTTGGCGTATAAAGACGGAAAGCTGGTGGGGCGCATAGCTGCCATCCTCAACAAGAAGGCCAATGAAACCTGGGGCATGAAGCACGTGCGCTTCGGATGGATAGACTTCACAGACGACCCTGAGGTGAGCAGTGCGCTCATCAAGGCTGTGGAAGACTGGGGACGTGAGCGTGGCATGACACACATTCAAGGGCCTCTGGGATTTACCGACTTCGATGCAGAGGGCATGCTGATAGAGGGATTCGACCAGCTGAGCACCATGGCTACTACCTACAACTATCCCTACTACCCACAGCACATGGAGCGCATGGGATTTCAGAAAGATGCCGACTGGGTGGAGCTGAAGCTCTTCATGCCAGAGGACGGCAAGGTGCCTGATAAGCATCGCCGCATCTCGGAGATGATCATGAAGCGCTACAATCTGAGCATCAAGAAATATACATCGGCCAAAAAGATCAAGGAAGACTACGGCCAGGCTATCTTCGACCTGATGAATGAGGCTTATGCCCCACTCTATGGCTATTCGGCCTTGTCGCCTAAGCAAATCAACCAATATATAGACATGTTTCTGCCCATCGTAGATCTGCGCATGGTGACGCTGATCACAGACGCAGAACAGAAGTTGGTGGGTGTGGGCATCTCCATGCCATCGCTCTCAGAGGCTCTGCAGAAGGCCAAAGGCAAGCTGTTCCCCTTCGGCTGGTGGCATCTGGCCAAGGTGCTCTACTTGAAAAAGTATGGCAAATGCTTGGATCTGCTGTTGGTAGCCGTGAAGCCTGAGTATCAGAACAAGGGTGTAAACGCCCTGCTCTTCTACGACCTGATACCTTCATACGCTAAGCTGGGGTTCACCTATGCAGAGAGTAACCCAGAACTGGAGATGAACGACAAGGTACAGGCGCAGTGGGACTACTTCGGACATGAGATTCACAAACGCCGCAGATGCTTCATCAAGGAAATTTAAAATTGAGAATTGAAAATGAGGCCAGAGGAGATAAATAGCCAGACATATAGCGAGGAAAACATCCGCCACGTGGACGATATGGAACATATCCGCCTACGCGCAGGTATGTATATCGGTCGTTTAGGCGATGGTTCACAGGATGATGATGGTATCTATGTGCTGCTGAAGGAGACCATCGACAACAGTATCGATGAGTTCAATGAGGGCTTCGGAAAGCGCATTGATGTGAACATAATAAATAATAAGGTGGCAGAAGTGCGCGACTATGGCCGTGGCATTCCTTTGGGAAAACTCACCGATGTGGTCTCTAAGCTGAACACTGGCGGTAAGTTCGACAATGACACCTACATAGCCAGCGTAGGTCTGAATGGTGTAGGTCTGAAGGCGGTGAATGCGCTGAGCATCCACTTCACGGCCCGTAGTCACAGAGATGGGCAGTATCGTGAAGTGAAGTTCTCGCAAGGTAAGCTCATAAGTGATGAGACTGGCAGCACCGATGAAGAAAACGGTACCTATATCTGCTTTGAGCCTGACGAGAGCATGTTTGCCAACTATGCTTTCCAGAAACGGAATGAGTGGATGGTGAATCATTCTTCCCGTGTGATAGCAGTGTTCAACGGAGAAGCCGGAGGAACCAGGAACACGATCCAATACGCTATGAAGAAAGCTGTTCCTGTAGAGCTTCTGGCAGGATGAAAAACTGCTGCATCCTAGCAATACAAACCACAATTGAATAACCAATATCGACTTTAAATCGCGCAAGCGGA
>CADALZ010000077.1 GCA_902788865.1 uncultured Bacteroidales bacterium
ACAGCAGAGTTGCTGAAAATCCGTATGACGAAGGCTTGGAACGATGTAGAAGAGGCTTATCTGCAGGTTGGCATTGCAGTGCGTAGTGTAGAGCAGTCGTCAGAGAACCTTCGCATCCATCGCGACTACTACCGTGCCGGCACGGCTACCATGAGCGATCTTCTGGAGGCCCAGCTTCTCTATCAGCAAGCTCAAGACAAGCATATCGATGCTTATGCCGCCTATCAGAACAAGATACTGGAATATCGCCAAGCGATAGGGGCACTTCATTAAACGAAGACCTATAATTAAGCGGTCTATGCTAAGTTTTCATCGATTGCATAGACCGCTTTGTTTTGGTGAATAGTTAGTCCTCTTTTACAATGGGGTAGAGTTCTATGAACTCTCCTTGGTGACTTTGTCCATCATTCAGAAGCTCAGCCATTTTCAATCCCACTGTATCGATGTCATGAAAACCTGGCAGGCTCATGTTTCCATTCAAGTCTGTGGTGGTAGGACCGGGATGCACAGAGAAAATCTCAATAGGTCTCTCTTTTTGTTGGAATTCCATAGCCAGAACGCCCATCATGGCATTTTGCGCAGCCTTGCTGGTCACATAGGCTAAAGGATGCCAATAGGGACTGATATCAGAAGGGACGGTGATATTGACTATCCGTCCGTGATTCTTCTCAAGCATAGGGATAAGTGCCTTTGTCAGGGTAAAAGTCCCAATGAAGTTGACCTCGATCGTCTTCTTGATATCTTCAAGTTCAGTGTGTTCGCCATCTACACTCATATCCCCTGGAATACCTGCATTGTTCACAAGAAGTGTGATTTCAGGATATGTCTTACTGATGATAGAAGCGGCTTTAACGATACTCTCTGTGTCTGCAAGTTCTATCGGAACCCAACCCGCCACATCGATACCTAGAGACCTCAATGCATCTATAGCCTTTTCTGCCCGTCCCTGATGACGCGCACCAATAATCACTGTCCAACCACTTAATCCTAAATGTTTGGCAATACCAAATCCGATGCCTTTATTGGCACCAGTCACTAATACCATTTTCTTCATTTCTTAATTTGTTTAATGAGTTAATAATACTTGTATTTGTCTCTATGCTCACATCCTCAGTTTCAAGCCACTGAACAGCGTGTCGGGCTTGAAGTGGCGTACGGCATACATCTCGCCACCCATGGAGAATCCACAGCGGTCGCACACATGGTGCGTATATCCCATGCACTTAGGCGACCGGCTGCCATCAGAGAAGATGAAGTTCGTTATCCAGCAGTGCTCATCCGTGCAGATGGTCTTGCCGCCCACCATCTTCATGGCCTTCAGTCCCGAATAGGAGTTCATGATGTGATAGCCCTTCTGCTTGTATCTGATAAGCTTGTCTATCAGTCCATTGCGTATCTCTGGATCCAGGAATAGCTCTTCCGTCTCCGCGAATGGCGTATGGAAGTTCACCGATATCTGATCGATGTTCGGATTGCTTCTCACAAACTCCAGCGCACCTTCCAGATTCTTATAGTTCACACAGTTCACCACCATATTCACGCAGAGCGGAGCCTTGCGTCCCATCAATTTCTTCTGTTCTGCACCATACTGCGCAATGTGCTTCTGTAGTCGCTCGAAGGCGCCCTTTCCACGTATCTTGTCGTGCCATTCGCCCACACCGTCCATCGACACCCACACCTGATCGGCATGCGTACCAATGAAAGGTAGCTGTGCATTCGTGGTGATGGTCACGTTCCAGAAACCTATCTCATGCGCCATGTCTATCACATCATTGATACCCAGCACCTTGCCATCCGCCGTGTGGTCTTTCCACAGATAGAGTTCTCCGCCTTCGAAGTCCACGAAGCGAGACCCCATCTTGTAGCAGTCCTCCAGCTCTTCGCGTATCTCCTGCATGGTCTTGATGCGAGGTTTGGCAATGGCATATACAGAGCAGTGCTTACAGCGCAGATTGCATTGGTCTAAGATGAAGATGACCGACTGCAGAGGCGTACGTCTGCCCATCATGGCACGCATTTGCCACCCTGCTAAATAGGAAAGTTGCTTGATTGCCTGTATCATATCAGATGAAGAATAAAATCAGTTTCACTATCGCCAAGATGAAGCAGAAACCCGTATTGATGTTGCGCATGGTGTACCAGCGCAGCAAGTAGTACCGATTCTCCGGCTCCACTTGTTCCCAGTTGTCCATCGGGCCCAGCCATCGATGCGGATGCTCCGTGTTCACTTCCTTCTTCTTGGCAAACTGTATCATCGCCCACATCAGCCAGAAAGCCTGCGGCAGCATCAAGCATACCAACGCATAAGCCCAGTGAATATAGCCCAGTGCTACACAGAGCAGCACCAAGATGAAAGGCATGAAGAGGAAGATGGCATAAGCCGTCAGTCCGGCAGCATCGGTCTTCAGCAGCACGGCGAGCGTCTTCTTGTGCGACACCTCATCCACATGGCGCTCCACGAAAGAGTGCGTGTAGAGGATATTAGTCACAAACATGCCTATGGCGCATCCCAGTGCCAGGATATGCCATGCGAAGCCCGTCTCAGGCGTATAGAGCGCGCCACAAGCCGATTGGTACACACCGCATATCAGACAGGGACCGAAGCAGATGCCTATCACCAGCTCTCCGAGTCCGTGGAAGCCCAATTTCAAAGGAGATCCTGAATAGAAGTAGCACAGGAATACCGCCACCAGTCCTATGCCCAGAATCCAACTATCGAAACCGCGTGCCCACCAGATGATCAGTCCGCAGAGCGCTGCCAGTCCGAAGAACACGCCAATAGCCTTGCGTAACTGTGGGATAGTGGTAGAGCCGTCACGCAGATAGGGATACTTGTCCGTAAACGCCTTCTCGCCTTCCTTGCGGAGGTCTTCACGGTAGGAGAGCAGCTCATCCTGCCAGTCGAAATAGTCGTCCAGCAGATTGCCTCCCAGATGCACCAGACAAACGCCCAGCACGGCCAGTATGCCCAGCCAAATATTGAATCCCGGCACTCCCACGGCCAGCACTACTGCCAAGATACTCGGCATCAGATTTTGAGGCGCCGCGAAAGAGCGCGCATTGTAAAGCCAACGTTTAATAAGCATTGTGATAAAAGTGTTAATTCAAGTTTCGCAAGTGATACAAAGCCCTCACCCTACCTCTCCCAGTGGGAGAGGGATTGGCTTGATAACCTCTCCCAAAGGGAGAGAAACTAGTTTGGATCCCTCCCCCATGGGGGAGGTTAGGAGAGGGAACGCCTCCTGCATAGTATGAGTGCGATACTATGTGAAAGCCCTCACCTTACCTCTCCCAGAGGGAGAGGGATTGGCTTGATAGCCTCTCCCAAATAAACTCACTTGCGAAACTTGAAGTGTTTATTACTAAATTATTCTGCGAAGATAAGAAAAAAAACGATTACTCGGAAAGATTTCACCCATAGTTGTTCTATCATTTAGATATTGTGTCCTTTTCGATGATTTGATTTTGAGAAGTATCAAATAGTTTGCATCTCTGGACGCCTGGCGGCTGGGTGCTCGATGGCAGCTATCGCGTCTTCGTGGGCGATGATAGTCAAAAAGCCATGCATTCTGTGCATCAGATAGATTTTTTTTCATAAATTTGCGGCATTGAAAACGATTAGTGACTTTAATTTATCAATAAAATGAACAGAAGAAAATTCTTTGGAATGGGTGCCGCTGCCCTCACAGGCATGGCACTGATGCCTTCACTGACTTCTTGTGCCAGTGAGGCTGCTAAGCCAGCAGCTAAGCCTGCTGACGGTAAGGTGAACTCAGATTTCGGTGGCGTACACATTGGTACCATCACTTACAGCTGGCGTGACATGCCAGGTGGTCTGGAGAACCTTTTGGACTACTGCCGTCGTGCAGGAGTGAGCAATCTGGAGCTGATGGGCAACGACCTTGAGACGGCCCTTGGTGCTCCTGAAAGCCCTATGATGAGCATCTACGCAGCCGTATTCGCACGCCTCACAGAGGAGCAGCGCAACAAGGCCATGTCTAGTGGTGCTAGTGTCATGGATGCCATGACAGACGAGGAAAAGCAGAAACTGGCCGATTATCAAAAAGCTTACGCAGATTTCCGTAAAAATCTGGATATGAACAAGGTAGAGGAAGTACGCAAGCGCTTCGAAGCCGAGGGTATCGACATCCATATCGTGAAGACTCAGCCTACTGCTGCCTCTTCTGATGAGGACATCGACTATGCCTTCAAGTTGGCCAAGGCCATGGGTGCTAAGGGTGTCACTTCAGAGATGTCTCTGGAGAACGCTCAGCGTTGCGCTCCATTCGCCGAGAAGTATGACATGTACTACTGCATGCACAATCACTTCCAGTATGCCACTCCAGAGTTTGCCGCCGGACCAGACCAGGTATTGGCCGTTTCTCCTAACGTGATGCTCAACTTCGACTTT
>CADALZ010000078.1 GCA_902788865.1 uncultured Bacteroidales bacterium
AAACACATCCCTCTCACTCTGGGAGAGGTTAGGTGAGGGCTTTCTCGTAGCATGGCACTCAAGCTATGCAGAAGGCGTTCCCTCTCCTTACCTCCCCCATCGGGGGAGGGATTATAAGTAGTTCCCAAACACATCCCTCTCACTCTGGGAGAGGTTAGGTGAGGGCTTTCTCGTAGCATGGCACTCAAGCTATGCAGAAGGCGTTCCCTCTCCTAACCTCCCTCATCGGGGGAGGGATTATAGGCAGTTCCAAAACACATCCCTCTGGGAGAGGTTAGGTGAGGGCTTACACTTAGCATCGCACTCATGCTATGCAGCAGGCGTTCCCTCTCCTAACCTCCCCCATCGGGGGAGGGATTATAAGTAGGCAGGGGCGTTACCCCTGCCTGTAGCATATCGCTCCTTCGGAGCCTACCTGCGATACTTGAATCTTATAATCTTTTAATTTTAAAATTTTATAATCTTCTGAAAACGAAAGTTTTCAGAACGATATGTGCACATGTCCATCGCCTTTCTTGCTGTTTTCTGCCAATGTCACCACATCTTCCAGCGTCATCTTCCCTTTAATCTGGATGAGTGCGCAATCGTCTGTACCTCCGCAGACAATCAGCAATTCACGTACCACATCGTCTTGCATCTTCAGCAGAAAACGTGTTTTCTCATCATTCTTCGATGCCTCCATCAGAGACTCATAGCCCTTGACTTCCAGCGCACTGGCATCTGAGGCAAAACGCTGTTTCACCTCATCGGCACAGTCGTCAAGGTCGAGCACACGGAGGGAGTTGATGCCCTTCAGCGCCCTCGCATCATCACCGTCTGCAAAGAGACGGGCAAACTTGATGAGCAATGGGGATACGCTCACACTCTCGGCATTCTGCACATGGGCATACTTACTGAACAAATCACTTACCTGTTGTGCTGCGCCCAACTGGCAGGCCAGCACCATCACGCATAAAATCAATAACTTTTTCATCACTCACAATGTTTTAAATTCTCTTTTCTATGAATTAGACGCAGGCAGTTTCAGAAAAGTTGCAACAAGAAGTGATTTTTTAGTACCAAAACTGATTTGATTCTTGGCCAGTTTGGTGTAATGCTATAGAAAAAGTTATTTGTAACACTCAAAAATCGTATCCACAACGGACTTAGGCAACTTCTTCGTGAAGAGGCTCACGATCCACACCACAGGAAAACCACCTACCATAGCAATGGCACCACAGTTGATAGGATTAATCGGGTTGCCCATAAGCATATTGACCACTGTGAGCCCTACACCCCAGATAAAGCAAGCCCATACAGAAGCCGTTGTAACGCTGCGAGAGTAAAGGCCCAACATGAATGGAGCAAGGAAAGCACCTGCTAACGCACCCCAAGAAATACCCATCAACTGAGCGATGAATGTTGGTGGATTTAAAGCTATCAAAAGCGAAATAGCAATAAAGAACATAATCAGGACACGCATCACCACTACTTTGCGACGCTCAATCTTCTCGGATACGATATCGTCAATAGTGCCTTCTTCCACCTCACCAGGAAGCGATTTCTTGTCACGATAGATGAGGTCGAGTGTCATGGTACTAGAGGAGGTGAGCACCAATGAAGCGAGTGTGGACATAGAGGCAGAAAGCACCAGCAATACCACAAGAGCAATCAAGACATCTGGAAGGGTGACGAGCATAGAGGGAACAATAGAGTCGAAAGCTATCTTGCCATCGACCACCACAGGATCATAGAGCCGCCCGAAGCCTCCTAAGAAGTAGCATCCACCTGCTACGATGAAAGCAAATACGGTAGAGATAACCGTACCACGCTTGATAGCACTTTCATCCGTAATGGAATAAAACTTACCCACCATCTGAGGCAGTCCCATGGTGCCTAACGAGGTGAGCACCACCACTCCGAGGAGGCCCCAAGGATCAGGTCCGAAGAGCCATGTGAATCCGCCAGAACCAGGTTCGGTGCTGCCATCAGCAGGGAGAACAGAGAGCTTTGACACAGCCTCTGACAGACCACCCTGAGCAGCTATCACTGCCACAATCACAGCCACAATGCCGAAAAGCATGATGATGCCTTGAATAAAATCGTTCATTGCCGTAGCCTTATAGCCACCCAAAATCACATAGACAGCAGTAAGAATGGCCATGATAATCACACAATACTCATAAGGAATGCCAAAACCCATCTCAAAAAGCGTGGAGATGCCTTTATACACACCTGCAGTATAAGGAATAAGGAAGACGAAAGCGATGATAGAAGCAGCTACGCGCAGTCCTTGATCAGCATAACGAGTGCCAAAGAAATCGGGCATGGTGCGACTCTCGATGTGTTGTGTCATCAACTTGGTGCGACGACCTAACAACAGCCAAGCCAACAACGAGCCAATCACGGCATTGCCCACACCAATCCATGTGGAAGAAAGACCATATTTCCATCCGAACTGGCCTGCGTAGCCCACAAAAACTACAGCAGAAAAATAACTTGTTCCAAAGGCAAATGCCGTCAGCCACGGACCTACGGCACGACCGCCCAATACGAAACCATCTACACTACTGGCTTGCTTACGGGTATAAATACCTACCCCAATCATGACAGCCAGAAAAACGATTGTCAGAAATACTTTTATTACCATAATCTTAGAATGCTACTTGTACTTGTGCTTGAAGCCAATCATAATCTTTACCTAACTGATCACCCAAGAGGCAACGGGTATATTGCAACTGAAGACGACACTTCTTATAGTACCAATACTGCAGTCCAACGGTCAGATTGCTCTGATCCCATCCATCCACTTTGGTATTGCGATTGTAAGTCTCTGCGCTGGCCACCATGTCGAGGGCATCTGCCATGGGGACACAGACAGTCACATATCCTCCTCGAGAGCCAACTTTACCATCCTGTCCACCCAACCACTCGGCACGTATGGAGGCAGGACGTGCTTCCTTGTATTTACTACCTGTATATGCCTGAGTCTTATACTCGGCACCCACACTATAACGATTGCGTTTGTAATTGTCGCCTACCTGTATTTCTGGATTCCAAGCAGCTGTTCCCACAGCATTACCAGTACCCAAATAGCCAGAGGCCACCACACGGAAGCCATCCATCGGACGGAGTTCGAGTTTAGCAATAAAATCTTTCTGATTGTTCCGATCTTTGCGATTGATGCCTTGACCACTCATCAAGGCAAGTTCGTAATGAGCCATACCATTGGCCAAGTCGCCATAGACCTCAAGACCAAGGTCACGACCATAGTTCACACCATTCAGTGGGTCGGGACCCTCACCCGCCAAATAGAGTACAGCTTGGGAATATACATCAATTAATTCAAGTTGTGTAGGCGACAAAGGATTCTCCATCGAATAGGAGTGCTTGAACTGTCCGAAACGCACCGTCATCTCACTACCCTTCGACAGGCGATAGTCGGTATAGAACTCCTGCACCACACTCGAAAAGTCGTGCATGAACAGGAACGACCATCTGTCTGTGATCCTCGCCTTCGCCCAAAGCAGCGTGCGCTTCAGGTTGTATGAGTTCTGGGATTTTCCATTAGGATTCTGATAACTCCATCCTGCCTGGGCATAGCCATTCAGGGTGATGCGTGAGGTGAGATCCTTCATCCAGTCGGGCTCACCTTGTGATTGCTGCGCCATAAGGCTTAGACTTGCCACGAGCCCTGCCACAACAGCCATCCATCTCAGTTTACATTGTTTAGTTTTCATTTTGTCAATTAAAAATAGATTATTCAAATCTTAATGGCGGCAAAAATAGTCTATTTCTATCAAATTGCAAAATATTCAAGAAAAAACTTACTTACTTCTTGATTTTTCAAACTTCTATTTATTTCTGAATGCTCGCCTTCAGGCTGAGATTGAGAGGCTTTGGGAGGGTGGAATGCTCACTCGCAATTTAATCACCCTTCTCCAAGAAATCAAACAAGTTGATCGTTCCAGTTTCTTCTTCGATACTCATCAGGGGGACCACTTCCACCATTCTGGTGTTTCCGCTCGCTTTATCGACGTAGAAATGCACAAAAGATCCTGTATAGCTGCGGAATATCACTTGGTATTCCGCTTCCGTCTCCTCCCCCATCGTTACAGACATCATGGAAGGATTGTCTTCTGCCATGCTCCAGTCGTATGCACTATGGCAGTAATTGTTCACTCCTTCAAAGGCCATTTCTGAGGTTATTGGAGTGGACTCTGTGGAAGCAGTCTTGCTATGGCATGAGCATAAGAGCAAGATTGCAAAGACAAATGGTAAAACTATATGTTTCACAAATTCTAGAATCGCTTTATTCAGATAAATTGGAATTTAGTTTGTCTTTATTTCGGCCAAAGATTGCTCAGTTGCTCAAATAGATAAGGGATATGGGCATAAGTATCATCTTTCAGCCCCAACC
>CADALZ010000079.1 GCA_902788865.1 uncultured Bacteroidales bacterium
CATTCCGAACAGAGAAGTTAAGCCCGACCGCGCCGATGGTACTGCCGTAGTTGGTGGGAGAGTAGGTAGCCGCCGTCTTCACCTGGGAGGGATTCCTTAATATAAGGAGTCCCTCCTTTTTTGCTATATAGTTGTCCTATTCTACCTATGAATATGACAAAAGAGATGTTTTTTAGAAAGAAATAAGTGCTGAGATGCAAATTTCTTCTTTTTTATTGTTTTATGAGGAGAATATTTTGTATCTTTGCTGCCCGAAATGTAAATAATAGGTTTTGGCTACATTAGAGCAATATATTATAGATCTGAAAGCACTGCAGGATGACACTGCGCACGTGGAATATTCCATCGATGACAGCTTCTTCGCTTTGCTTGAGACTTCTGAATTTCAGAAGGGAAATGCTCGTGTCTCTGTTGACATTAAGAGACTGGCAGACTCTTTTGAGATGAACTTCCAGATCGAGGGTCATGTGGTTGTAATCTGCGATCGTTGCTTAGATGAAATGGAACAGGAGATCTCTACAGCTGATAGATTGTTCGTGAAGTATGGTTCCGACTATGCTGATGGAGGTGACGAAGTGGTTATCATTCCAGAAGATGAAGGAACGATCAATGTAGCTTGGTTCATCTATGAGTTTATGGCTTTGGCTGTACCAATGCGTCATGTGCATCCGGATGGAGAGTGCAATCCTGAGATGATGAAGAAACTCTCTGCCCATCTGAGCAATGAGGATGCCATGTTGGACGATATGCAAGATGGCGAGAAGCCCATAGACCCCAGATGGAATGACTTGAAGAATTTATTAGATAACAATTAAAATATAAAGAAATGGCACATCCTAAAAGAAGACAGTCTAATACAAGAACTGCAAAGAGAAGAACCCATGATAAGGCAGTAGCTCCAACATTGGCAATCTGCCCAAATTGCGGTGAATGGCATGTTTATCACACAGTTTGCCCAGCTTGTGGTTATTATAGAGGTAAGTTGGCTATTGAGAAAGAAGCTGCAGTCTAAAGCTCTTTCTGAAAATATAGTCTTTTAGAAGGTATTTTAAATTAGATTTGGAAACAAGTCTATTTTAAATACCTTTAAATCTGTTTTATTGAAATAAAACTTCATGGAAAATATCAATGCTGTAATCACAGGAATCGCTAGCTATTTGCCAGACTACATACTCACCAATGAGGAGTTGTCGCAGATGGTGAATACCAACGACGAATGGATTATGACACATATTGGCGTGAGAAACCGTCATATCTTGAATGAGGAAGGTCTCGGCGCTTCTTTCATGGGCAGAAAAGCCTGTAAGAAGTTGCTGCGCATTACGAACACCAACCCTGATGACATCGAACTGCTGATATGTGGTACTACAACTGCCGACTATCATTTCCCTTCCACGGCCTCTATCCTCTGCGATAAGCTGGGACTGAAGAATGCGTTTGCATACGATCTCTGGGGAGCATGTAGCGGTTTCCTCTATAGCTTGGAGACAGCTGCAAACTTTATCCGCTCTGGAAGGTATAAGAAAGTGCTGGTGGTAGTGACTGAGAAACTTTCGTCCATGGTAGATTATACAGACCGCGCCACTTGTCCTATCTTCGGCGATGGTGCTGGTGCTGCCCTGATAGAAGGAACTACAGAGGAAATAGGTGTGATAGATAGTATCTTGCGTACAGATGGTAAGGGTCTGCCCTTCCTGCACATGAAAGCAGGTGGCTCAGTCTCTCCTCCTTCTTATTATACTATCGACAATCGCATGCACTTCATCTATCAAGAGGGTAGAGCTGTATATAAGAATGCCGTGACACAGATGACGGAGCTGACGCGCCAGTTGATGGAGCGCAACTCACTGACGAAGGAAGACGTTCAGTTCGTCGTACCTCATCAGGCAAATCTCCGCATCATCGAAGCCGTGTCTAAGCGTCTTGATCTCGATGAAAGCCAGGTGCTGGTGAACATTGAGAACGTTGGCAATACCAGTGGAGCCTCTATTCCTATCTGCCTTTGCGACTACGAAGACAGACTGAAGAAGGGAGACAACGTCATATTGACGGCCTTTGGCGCAGGCTTTACTTTCGGATCTATGTTCCTGAAGTGGGGCTATGACGGTAAGCAACGCGTAGAAGAAGTAAAACAGAATAGTTAATATTTTTGCTTGACCATTGAATATAGGTCTTTGGGCATTTCCCATCACTGATGGAAACACAGTGTTGCCAAATGGTCATAGAGCGATATTCAATGGTCAAAAATTTTTTTATAACAATGCATAAAGCAGGTTTCGTAAATATCGTAGGCAATCCGAATGTGGGGAAGTCCACGCTGATGAATGCGCTGCTTGGAGAGAAAATCTCCATCGCCACGTTCAAGGCCCAGACCACCCGCCATCGCATCATGGGCATCTATAATACAGATGACATGCAGATAGTGTTTTCCGACACCCCTGGCGTGCTGAAGCCACAGTATAAGCTGCAAGAGTCGATGCTGGAATTCTCAGAGTCGGCCCTGACAGATGCCGACGTGCTGCTTTATGTGACCGATGTGATAGAGAAGCCAGATAAGCATAGCGACTTCATAGCCAAAGTGGCAGGTCTGAAAGTACCAATCTTGGTGCTTATCAATAAGATAGACCTCACTGACCAGAAGAACCTGGAAACACTGGTAGGCGAGTGGACAGAGCAAATGCCAGGCGCAGAAATCATTCCCATCTCAGCTTCCAATAAGTTCAATGTGGACTATGTGCTGAAGCGTGTGAAGGAACTCCTGCCAGACTCTCCACCTTATTTCGGGAAAGACCAGTGGACAGACAAGCCTGCCCGTTTCTTCGTCTCAGAAATCATCCGTGAGAAGATCCTGCTTTATTATGATAAGGAGATACCCTACTCTGTAGAGGTGGTGGTGGAGCAGTTCAAGGAGACGGAAAAGAAGATCAACATCAACGCCGTGATCTATGTGGAGCGCGATTCGCAGAAAGGCATCATCATAGGCAAGGGTGGCAGGGCTCTGAAGAAGGTAGCCACAGAGGCACGCCTCAGTTTGGAGCGCTTTTTCGGAAAAACCATCTTCCTGCAAGTATTTGTGAATGTAGATAAAGACTGGCGTAGCTCCGACAAAGAACTGCGTAATTTTGGATATCAACAATATTAATAGATAGTAACCATGGGAAATTTAGTAGCTATAGTAGGCCGCCCCAACGTGGGTAAGTCCACCCTCTTCAATCGTCTCACGCAGACGCGCCAAGCCATTGTAAATGAGCAGGCAGGCACCACCCGCGATCGCCAGTACGGCAAGAGCGAATGGTGCGGACAGGAGTTCTCCATCGTCGATACTGGCGGATGGGTGGTCAACTCCGACGATGTGTTCGAAGGAGAAATCCGCAAGCAGGTGCTCCTGGCCGTAGAAGAGGCAGATGTCATCCTCTTCGTGGTGGATGTGATGAATGGAGTGACCGACCTCGACATGGATGTGGCTGCCATTCTGCGCAAGTCTGACAAACCCATTGTCTTGGTGGCCAATAAGACTGATAATAACGAGCAGCGCTACTACGCTGCCGAATTCTACAAACTGGGTATCGGCGACCCTGTGTGCATCTCTGCTGCAACAGGCAGTGGCACAGGCGATTTGCTGGATATCGTGGTGAGCCACTTCCGCAAGGATGCAGGCGAGGAGATAGAAGAAAACATTCCACGCTTCGCCGTGGTGGGTCGTCCGAA
>CADALZ010000080.1 GCA_902788865.1 uncultured Bacteroidales bacterium
ATGCAGGTGACGCGCACCTTTGAGAGCTTCGATCTGAGTAGTGATAATCAGCATATCCGCCTGTCTCCTGACGGTCTGACAAAGATTGGACCATACTTTGGTTGGCGCTGGTTTTTCTTCGGATACACGTTCGATATCAAGAACCTGAGCTTTGGAAGTGGTGGACTGCGAAAAGAGTTTGATCTCAGTATCTACTCTTCACAGATCGGTATAGATATCTTCTATCGACGGTCTGGTAGTGACTATAAGATACGGGATGTGAAACTGGGGGGACTGAATAGTGACCTCTTTGAGAATATGCCTTTTTCAGGCATGACATTGGGTATCACTGGCGTGAGTGCCTATTACATCTTTAATCATGGGCACTTCTCCTATCCTGCTGCCTTCAGCCAGTCCACCTGCCAGAAGGTTAGCTGTGGTTCATGGCTGGCGGGTGCGGGTTATACGAATAACACGCTTGACCTGGACGACGAGGCATTGAAGGAGGCACTCGAAAGCAGAATGCCAAAAGGACAGACGGTGGAGCTTGACAGTGGTATGATGATTAACCACATCAGGTATAACGACTTCATGCTCTCAGGCGGCTATGCCTACAACTGGGTGTTTGCCAAGAATTGGCTGTTTTGCGCGAGTGCACAACTGGCCATCGCCTATAAGACGAGCTATGGAGAGATGGCTGATGAGAAGAAGGGTTTCGATATCGGTAAGGTGAATCCTGATGTAGTGGGGCGGTTCGGACTTGTGTATAACAATACCCGCTGGTATGTGGGAGCGAGTGCTATCCTGCGCACAAATAACTATCGCACCTCGCGCTTTAGGGCCAACAATATATTTGGTTCGCTGAATGCTTACATAGGTTATAATTTTATGTTAAAAAAGAAATACAAGCAAAAGAAATGAAACGATATCTGTTATTGCTGATGACAATCTTGCCGCTTCTTGGATATGCCCGGGAAGAGGGTGGGGTATGCTATCAGCAAAGTGATAGTCTGACAATCTGCCAATTGCTCGATGAGGCGCATGGTCTGCCTCGCACCACGAACTTCCCGCTTTTCTTGGCCAAGAAGTTTCTGGGTATTCCCTATGTGGCCCATACGCTTGAAGTGAATGATAGCGAACAGCTGGTGGTGAATACCCGTCAACTGGATTGTACAACACTTGTGGAGACAGTCACTGCGCTGACACTTTGTGTCTATCGTCATCTTTTCACTTGGCGCGACTATCTGAATGCGCTCTCTGCCATGCGTTATCGTTATGGACAGATTGATGATTACACCAGCCGAATCCATTACTTTACTGAGTGGATCACGCTGAATACGGAAGCTGGCATCGTGAGGGAGATCCAGGCGCCTAATCCGCCGTTCTCTGCCGTTCAGCATGTGAACGTGAATTACATGAGTCAGCATCCGAAAAGCTACAAGGCACTTCGTGAACATCCGGAATATGTGGCTGCCATCCGTAAGATGGAGCAAAGCATTACGGGTGGAAGTTTCCGTTATATCCCGAAGCAGATGGTGAAGAATCAGGCGTTGCTTCGTCAGGCCGTAAAAGATGGTGACATCATTGCCATCACCTGTAAAAAGGCTGGTCTCGACATTGCCCATCTCGGCTTTGCCGTATGGCAGTCCGACGGGTTGCACCTGCTCAATGCCTCTATGCTGCACAAGAAGGTGGTGGAGGAGCCCATGACGCTCTACCAGTATCTGCAGAAGCACAGTACCCATACCGGTATCAGAATTATCAGAATATTAAAATAACTTAACCAGAAAGAATTATGGAATTACCTGATTTTATGAGTTATGCCAACAAATTCTCCCAGTCGGAATTTGTAGAGAAGATCTCACGCATTGCTAAGCGAGCGGGATCCAAACTAGTGTATGCTGCCCTGATCCTTTATTACACGCTTCAGAGCGACCGTATCAGTAAGACTGACAAGGCCATCATCATCGGTGCCTTGGGTTATATGATTAGTCCGCTTGATGTCATACCCGATGCTATTCCCATTGCCGGTCTCACCGACGACTTCGCCGTTCTGATCTATGTGCTGAAGAAGGTGTGGACCGACATTGATCCTTCCATCATCGAACAGGCTAAGGAGAAACTCTCCAAGTGGTTTGATGAAGAAGAAATCTGTGATATTCAGGATATATTCAAAGATAACAATGAGTAAATGATAAAGTAAAAAGGCTGATGGAAATCCCCATCAGCCTTTTGCTTCTTCTAGAGGTGCCTGGCAGATTCGAACTGCCGTAGACGGTTTTGCAGACCGTAGACTAAGCCACTCATCCAAGGCACCATTATAATAACCTTTTCTAGAATGCGGGTGCAAAGGTAGGCATAATATTCGAGATAGCCAAATTTTTAGACTACTTTTTATGCCAGCAATCTGCTTTTTTCTTCTTTTCAGCTTGTTTCTGTGCTTTTAACGGGCATCCGGAACAGCCATAACAGGGATCTCCAGCTCTTCTGAACGCCTCATAGACACGCCTGCAACCATAGCCTACAGCCGCCAGAATTGTTACCGCAACTAATGTTTCCTGCATTATAACTTAGAGAGTCTGCGGAGCAGCACCTTATTAATGACAAGCATCCTATGACCTGTCTTCTCGATGTCCTCACGTACATTATTTATATTATTAAAGAGATCGCTGAAGGCATTCAACACGAAGTTGGCCTCGCAGGTATCCTCTTTCTGCTCTGGATTAGTCAGGATACGGATGCCTTGCGGCTCGATATGTACGTCGATCTCCCTGCCTGTCATGATGGGATCGCCGTCGTAATGGATTGCTCCCGGTTCACTACGCTTGATATGCAGGCGCTTTGTCCTGAAAGTCTTGATCTTCGAATTGTTACCGAGCGTCTTCATAAAGAGGTCGGCAGCTACTTGCGGGGCATCGAGCGCGTTGAAGGGCTCCATGATGAT